>JAKYXN010000052.1 GCA_022538095.1 Puniceicoccaceae bacterium K14
TGGGACTGGGCTGTAGCCCAGCCGCCAATTGGCCGCCTTGTTCCTTCGAAAATGGGCTCCTGCCAGCTTTGAGTTTATTCACGAACACGCCCTAGCAATCTGCATTAAAATTTTAGATCCCAAGCCTTTAGGAAGTCTAATTGCGTAAAAGTTTCCTCCGAGTGAGCAAGGTAGATGTTGACGACCCCATTAGATTCTGATCATTCACATGCAGCGAATTGGCTACCGATTAGGTCTGGTAATTTTAATTTTATCACCCTGAAAGCTTAGCTAAACGCCACATTCAAACCAACAGGCGACACTCATAGAGTCGCCACAAATAGACGAATCTTATGGAAATCTCTCCAACAAGAAATTTAAGACGCACGAAAATCATCTTCACCATCGGGCCCGCAACCGATAGCGAAGAAATGCTCCGCAGCCTAATTCGCGATCACTACGTTGACATTTGTCGTATCAATATGGCACACGCCAGTCACGACTATGTACGCACGATCGTTAAGCGAGTTCGCAAAGTAAGCGCCGAAGTGGGTCGTGAAATCGCAGTAATGATGGACGTCAAAGGACCGGAAGTACGTACCGGCGACGTGGATGCTCCAATCGAACTCCAGCCAGGAGAAATTTTCGATTTTACTATTAAGCCAAGCGGCGACATCGAACGCGAAGAAGAAATTCGTTCAGTCGCTGTCAACTATGCGGAGTTAGTCAACGACGTCGAAGTCGGCAGTGTCGTTCTCGTAGACAATGGTCTCATCCGCCTCGAAGTTCTCGAGAAACGTGAAACCCTCATTCGCTGTAAGGTTATCATCGCCGGCGAACTCACGAGCCGTCGTCACATCAACCTTCCCGGAGTAAAAGTAAACCTCCCCGCCCTCACAAAGAAGGACGAAGGAGATACTTTAGTAGGTATTGAAGCAGGTGTAGACTTTTATGCTCTTTCCTTCGTTCGTGAAGGAAACGATCTGAAGATACTTCGCAAATTCCTCGACGATAACAATGCCCCAGATGCTCGCATGATTGCTAAAATCGAAGATCAGCAAGCGATCAGAAATTTGGAAGAAATCGTTGTAGAGTGTGACGCCCTTATGGTTGCTCGTGGAGATCTAGGAATCGAGTGCCCGTTTGAAACACTTCCATTGATTCAACGTCGCGCAGTTAAGGAATGTATCCGTCAGCGCACCCCAGTTATCATCGCGACGCATATGCTCGAGTCGATGATTTCAAACCCGATGCCAACTCGCGCCGAAGTTACAGACGTTGCCAATGCGGTTCTCGAGCAAGCCGATTGCGTGATGCTCTCCGGCGAAACGACTGTTGGGAAATACCCAGTAGAATGTGTAGATGCATTACGTAAAATTTCCAAAAGCGTGGATACAACTGGAACGAAGTCTGACTTCGCTTCTTTCGTCGAACTCACAACCGACAAGCAAAAGCTACAGCATTCAGCTGTAACTATGGCCAACCAGTTCGAAGCCGCAGCAATCATTTGCTTCACTCGTACAGGTTCAATGGCCGAGGGCGTTGCTGCTCTACGACCGCAATCCTCGCCAATCTTTGCCTTCACAAACTCCGACACAATCCTGAAGCACCTTCGCATCAACCACGGTGTCATTCCATTCGTGGCTGACTTCGACGGTGAACCAGCGTCGACTGTGGAAAATGCGATTAAGTTCCTTAAAAGCGAAGGATTCATTATCGGTGGCGAAAAGATCGTAGTTGTCTCTGACATACTCGCAGCAGACCGCGTAATTGATAGCGTTCAGTTACGCCAAGTCGACTAGTCGGAATACTTCGACCTCCATTTTTTCTCAAAACGCAGTCCTCAAGGACTGCGTTTTTTTTGTATCAACCATCATCAATTATGAACCCACCCCCTCTCAACTGATTACTAGCAAGCTAGCTCTATAGTTTGGGTACGTGCCTAGGCAAAATGAAGAAACCTAAAACGAGCGAACATAGAATCCACTCGTCCGAGCTGGATTTTTAATAGTGAACCAAATCGAGCAAAAGACAAAGGGAGCCCACAGCATCCAACTCTCAAATAGACTTAGCTCTATCTCAGTTAGAAGAGTTAGTTCCGAGCGCAACGGAAGAAAACATACAAACGCGAAAACACTCGCTACGCGAAGGCCATAATGCCCCATAACAATGGCGAACGGAGCTAACCACAAAAAGTACCATGGTTGTATCAGAGGCGAGAGCATTATCACAGTGCTAATATAAATCGTCCCCATTCGACCGATACTTCCGTTTACAACTAAGGCATATACCGCAAAGCAAACGAGAGCGACGAACACGACAGAATTTGCATGCAACCAATAACCAGCCATCCAATCGATAATCGATGGTAGGAATGAAAACAATTCCACCTTCAGAGCGAATTTAATCGGAATAAACGTAGCGGCGTGCTCCTCCAATGTAATAGATAGCCACAAAAACGACAAAACCAAAGGCGCCGCTCCAACAACTAAGGCAATCAAACCTGCTTTCAAACCGGCCTTGCGTAGAACCCAAAGTACTAGCCACACCAATACCGGAATCATTAATAAATTCAACGCCACAGAAACACCTAACAGAAAGGCGACAAAACAGACAATCTGTCCAACACCACCACCGATACCGCCTTTGGAATTGATCATCGAGCCTCCCCCGCTTTTTTCGACCCATTGGCTCCACAGTACCAAACCAAGCCCCATCGGAAAGAGAAACAAAATATCAGAATTTGCCATGCCTCCAACGCTCATAATCGCCAAAGGGCTCCACGCATATTGACTCGTCGCCGCAGCCCCAAAACGAATAAAGAGAGCGAGGCACAAACTCATATCAAGAATAATGAATACAAATTTAGCCCATTGTAGACTCCCGTCCTCAAACCCCAAAATATTGCAAAGCCATAACATAAGTGGCGAAAAACGAGTGGACTGAGCCGAGAACTCCATATCCTCCCACTCAACTTCATCGGGTGTCCCAAAACGTCCTAGCACCGGAGCTTCCTCATACGGATTCAACCCAATCTGCAAGGTTTCGCTATCCCAAACAAGTCTTTCAAATTCAGTCCCAGACCCCATAGGTAACATAATCATGCGAGCAACCAGTGCTATTAGCAGCATCGCTGCCCCCCAACACTTGGAGCATGTCCAAGATAAAGCATAACCGCAGCAGGCAACTAATGCCCCAATCAAAAAAGCGGATACACTTGCAGAGTCCTCAAACCCACCGCTATTTGCCATCTGATAGCAACCGCAGAGTAACAACAACGCACTGAGACCAAACACGGAATAGTCCCTTTTCCGAGTTCTTTGCAAACTAGAATGTGTGTTGGATTTAAGGACCGACATTCAACCTACTAATTCATTGCTCCCAAATGAGTTAAAACAGAACCAAAACTCATCGAATCTGCCATGCGACGCAAGAATTATGATATCCTACAAAGCTCAAATTCCTGAAATCCTAACACCCACTCAAACGTAACTCCAAACAACTTATACCCTACCTTGCGATTTAGTATCCTTGGACATATACTGACACACCTCAAAAATTTATGAATACTTATATAGCAGATTGCCTTCAACTCGCTCAAAAAAGAAATCCGGGACAAGATTTGTTCTTACAAGCAACAAAAGAAGTGCTTGAATCCCTCGCCCCGGTGATCAATGAAACGCCAGAAATCCAAGCACGTTCCGTCCTCGAACGGATTCTTGAGCCCGAACGACAAATTATGTTTCGAGTCAGTTGGATGGACGATTCCGGTAACGTCCACGTCAATCGCGGATACCGCGTCGGTTTTAATAGCGTGCTTGGCCCCTACAAAGGCGGGCTCCGCTTTCACCCGAGTGTAAGTTTGGATACTATTAAATTTCTCGCATTTGAGCAGATATTCAAAAATAGCTTAACAGGCCTTTCCATCGGCGGGGGCAAAGGTGGATCCGATTTCGACCCAAAAGGCAAATCCGATGCGGAAATCATGCGCTTTTGCCAAGCATTCATGAGTGAGCTTTACCATTTCCTCGGAGCAGACCAAGATGTCCCTGCGGGTGACATAGGCGTGGGCGCTCGCGAAATCGGCTATTTGTTTGGACAATACAAACGCCTTACCAAACGCTTTGAACACGGAGTTCTTACAGGTAAACAAGTCGGTCTCGGCGGATCTCTCGTTCGGAAAGAAGCAACCGGATTTGGCGCCGTATACTTTGCCCAAGAAATGTTAAAGACGCGAGACGACTCGCTGGAAGGAAAAACTTGCCTGGTATCTGGGTCCGGCAACGTGGCAATCTACTGCGCCAAGAAGCTTCAAGACCTGGGCGCCAAAGTCATTGCCATGTCAGACTCAAGCGGTTCCATTCACGACCCGCAAGGAATCGACATCGATATCATTCGCTCTATAAAAGAAATCAATCGAGCTCGAATCGATGAATACGAAAAACACCGCCCACAAGCTCGTTTCTTACCAGGCGAAAAGGTGTGGAGGCATGCTTGCGATCTAGCTTTCCCCTGTGCCACGCAAAACGAGCTAGATTTAGAAGACGCGAAAACTCTGCTAGACAACGGTTGTCAAGTAGTCGTTGAAGGAGCCAACATGCCAACAACGCCTGAAGCAGTCGAAGAATTACAAAGTCGAGGCGCTCTTTTTGCCCCTGGTAAAGCAGCGAATGCGGGAGGGGTCGCTGTATCCGCTTTGGAAATGCAACAAAACGCATCCTTGGAAAATTGGACTTTCAAACAAGTCGATGAGCGCCTAAAACAAATCATGGCCAGCATTCACAACGACTGTAGGCAATATGGAAAAAAGTACAATAGACCAGACGATTACCTATTCGGAGCGAATATCGCAGGTTTCATTCGTGTCGCCCATGCTATTAACGCTTACGGAGTCATCTAACTTAAATCAATGACAGAGAAGATCGCAATCGTTGGCGGATCTTCCGGCATTGGCGAAGCTCTCGTTAAATTCCATATTGAGAACTCTCTACCCGTAATCGTATTCACTCACGATCCCGATCGCGTTCGCCAAAACACGGAAGCCAATCAAACACTTGTAGAGGTCGTTCCACTCGACCTGCAACAACCTCTTCAGATTGAGCCCTCCCTAAAAAATGCCCTATCGGGAGAAAGCAAAATCACCCGAGCTTATATCGTTTCTGGAATTGGAGACCTCGAAGAAAATCTCGCTCCTACTCAAATCAGTGACACCCTATCGATCAATTGCGACGGCTTAGCCAAAGCCGCTTACATTTTTGCAAATTACTTCATCCAAAAAGGCAGCGGCCACCTTATCGGAATCACATCAGTCGCGTCGCTTCGCGGCAGTTCCGCTGCGCCACTGTACAATGCGAGCAAAGCCTACCAACGAATTCTTCTAGAAGGACTTCGCTGCCGAATGAGACAAAAACACCCGTCCGTTTCAGTAACTGAAATTCGACCTGGGTTTGTCGATACAGCGATGATGAAAGCAGACAAGCCCTTCTGGGTTGTCTCTCCGGAAAAAGCAGCCAGTCAAATTATAAACATCGTCGAAGCGAAAAAAGAAGTTGCCTACGTCTCCCGACGCTGGCGCCTAATCGGCATGCTGCTGCAGTCTTTGCCACGCTGGCTTTATTCTCGAATAGGCTAAGCAAACAGAATTACTAATTATTTTCTCGTTACTCAGTTTGTTCTTGGGCCTTCCCACATTAGTCGTTATTCACTAAGTTCGTAACTTCTTCAGTAGCACATGATCACGACAAAGCGTTTCGACTATATTTCAATCAACCATATTCAGAAGCATCCAACGGTGGTAAACCACCGAAATCTGAATGAAGCCAAAGTAAAGCACTACGCGAAAGACATACTCGCGAATGGGCTTTTGGAGCCTCTCGTGGTTTGGGAAAAATCTCACGGAGAATACTACCTCATCGGTGGTTTTCACCGTCTCACCGCGATCCACAGAATTCGTCAAGATCATGGCGACTATTTTGATAACGTAGACGTTCGCGTTGTGTCCGGGACCGCCGACGAAATGCG
Source organism: Puniceicoccaceae bacterium K14 (assembly GCA_022538095.1). Classification (GTDB taxonomy): domain Bacteria; phylum Verrucomicrobiota; class Verrucomicrobiia; order Opitutales; family Opitutaceae; genus JAKYXN01. Next base: position 6,001 of record JAKYXN010000052.1, read on the forward strand.
GGCTCTAAACTTAAAACTCAATGCAGATAGGGTGGATACAAAAGTCACCGACTATTTTGACACAGTCATCTACTTAAACAATGTCAATTGGTCCAATCAACGCATTGCAGACTTTCTCGATAAATCGACTAGCTGGGTCGAAGACATCCTACGCTATGTCCCCGTTATGCCTCCTAAGATTTACCAACTATTGGACAAAGGGGAGACCTCATGGAATCGTGCAAAAGCAGCCTGCCAAAAACTCATAAAATCACCCGCAGGAAAAGAAGATCAAGCCGCAGCTGACGCGATCGAAGAACTCTCCAAACCAGCAGCGCCCAAGCCTAAAAAGCCACTCAATTTCCGCAGTGCCAAAAGCAGACTCGGGAAAACTATTATCAAGAATCCAAACGATAATTACACTTTCAGCGGTGAAGACTTGATGAGCTTGCTACTTGTCCTCGAAGGCAAAGCGTACAAAAGCGACGACTTAGAACGAGTGAAGAGTAAACTGCCCGATCTCCTTGGGTAGTTTAATTATTCATACGATTACGCGGCGAAGCACGATTGTCTTTCATCACATAAAGCGGTAGCTTGGAAAACTCAGTGCCGTCGAATTTCAAAAGGACTTCATGTTTTCCAAAAGCGTTTAGTTTCAAACGGCCGATATTCATCACTAAGTTGATCGCTACCGAGTCTCGGTGAGCAGGAAATGCGACTGCAAAATCAGCTTTTAACTCCGGCATCACCTTCTCGCCTTTCTCGGTTTGAAAACGAACGGACACAGTATGCGGTCCCGATTCATCCGTCTCAAATCGCATACGCGCCACCACCGAACATCGCTCTCGAATGACCGGTAAAACTGGTCCAGAGACGCCCTCGAAGGCTCCTAATATGTTTAAGCGACCATTATAGTCCGTGGCCGCATCGCACAACGCAAACACCTCAATTCTCATAGAGTAATCCTTATGGTAGTTAGAACCGACGCATTCCCACTGGCTCTCCTAAAACCTCTTTCAAGATGATCGCATTGCGCAGCGATTGCTTCTCGTAAAGCGATTCTCTCAAGGTCAAAGGGGTATTTAATTTCCCACTCCGATTTATATTTTTACCCACCCTACTCGCTTTTTGATTCGCAAGTTTTTCTTTGAGCCTACGTGCGTCTTCCAATTTTTGAGCAACCTCACGACGCTGCTCTTCATAGCGATCCAATTGACTTGGAGCTTCGTATTCAGGAATAAATTCTGGAGTCGGAGCCGGAACAGCCTCTCTTGGAAGCTCAGGCACCATTGGGTCATACCGCTCTTCTTCATAAAACACGATCGGAGGCTTTTCTTCCATAGCCTCCTCAAGTGGGCCGCCCGATTGCTGCTTTGCATCGCCCTGACGCTCCAAGATTTTGCGACGGATTTCCTCCTGTATCCGCCGCGCTCTTTCTTGTGCTTCGGGTGATTGCTCAGCCTCTTCTTCTGATTTGTCCTTATTCAAGGACGAAATAAAATAAAAGAGGCCGATTAATAGCGGGACGAATTTCCCTAGGTTATCAAACAACCAATCCATACCGATTAGTCCTTCTTTTCAGAACCGTCTTCGTCGCCATCCGCAATCGATTGACGCATCGAAGTATCAGACTCGATATTCTTCATCTTGTAATAATCCATGATACCAAGATTTCCACTACGGAATGCTTCCGCCATCGCTAGAGGGACTTGAGCTTCCGCTTCCACAACCTTGGCTCTCATCTCTTCTACCCGAGCCTTCATTTCCTGCTCAGCTGCTACCGCCGCAGCACGTCGCATTTCCGCTTTCGCTTGAGCCATGTTCTTGTTGGCTTCTGCTTGAGCTTCCTGCAACGCCGCGCCGACGTTTTCGCCAACATCCACGTCAGCAATGTCGATTGAAAGAATTTCGAAAGCAGTTCCTACATCGAGCCCACGCTCAAGCACTACTTTAGAAATAGAGTCAGGAGATTCCAATACGACTTTATATGATTCAGCAGAACCAATAGTGGTAACAATACCTTCGCCCACACGAGCGATAACGGTTTCTTCTTTCGCTCCACCCACGAAGCGGTCCAAATTCGTTCTTACGGTCACTCGAGCGCGAGCTTTCACTTGGATACCATCCTTTGCAACACCATCGATCGTCTTCTTAGATCCTTCCACGCTCGGACAATCGATCACCTTCGGATCTACAGACGTTCTCACCGCCTCAACCACAGACTTTCCAGATCCCTTTGTCGCCAAATCAATAGCGCAAGCTCGATTCCAATTAAGCTCTATACCCGCTTTCATCGCAGCGATAATCGCTTGTACAGTAGGAATCAAATTCCCTCCAGCCAAGAAGTGAGCTTCGATCTCATCCACAGAAAGCTCAATCCCTGCCTTTACTGCAGTGATACGAGCATCAACAACAATGCTGTAAGGCACACCTCTCAGGCGCATGGCAACCAAATTGGTGATTCCCACATATGCTCCAGAAAGAGCTGCCTTTATCCAGACACTGATGAACGAAAAGAAAATAAATGCGACGATTATACCAACGATGGCAACGCCGATGAGCATGATAGTAGTGAAGTCCATATCTTATATTTATTTGGAGGAAGTTACTGTTATTTGGATACTAATATTCGAAATTTATCTTTGCCAACTACTTTTACTGTTTCGTTAGCTTCTATAAAGCCTGAACGCGAAGTTGCATCGACTTTTTTGCCGTCTAGAAAAATAAAACCTGAAGGAGCAAGAGCAGTGACAGTCTTGCACTCTTGACCGACAGAGAAATTCTCAACGGGTTCCACCTGGCTATTGCCTTCAATTTTAGCATCCAGGAAAAATCGTTTTCCAAAGGCAGTCTTAGGCAAAATTTTAACCTCGATCACAAAGGTAATAATTACGAGCACCAACGCGACAACAACACCCAACAATCCGACTTCCAGGCCGTATTCGGAAAATAATATCGCTATGCCACCAATCATCAATGCCCCACCTATCGCTCCGATAATTCCGCCCGGAACGAGAATCTCTACGCCAAGTAAGATCGCGCCGACAAGATACAAAAGAATCACGATATTCATGCTGGATCCTCCTCTATGGCCTCAACTTCCAGGCTGAACTGAGAACGAGCCACGACTCGAACCGCCTGACCGCTCTTCAAGGACCCCGTCACCAAATGGGCTTGGTGGCGCTCACCCTCGATTTCGACCTCTCCACTTGGATATAAGTCAGTGACTGCAACGCCCGAGCATCCAACCAAAGAAATCTCTTCCTTAATCGTTTCCGCATTGCGAGCATCTCCAGAAATTTGCTCAGAAATCACTAACCTATTCCAAACCATCGATCGCGGCATAAACCGCATAAAAGCTAAGATGAGTCCGACCCCAAGGATCAAGCCTAGCATTACGTTCACAAAGGGCTTTTCTAACATTGCAATGCTCCAATTGTAGTCCGGAGTATTCTCAGGCCAAACATCCGCCATCCCCCAAACGAGGCTTCCGAACATGAGCAACAAGCCCGGTATCGCCAAAATCAATGCTCCCGGCATCAGGATGATCTCTAAAAACAATAACACAGCGCCGAATATAAAGATGAGCATGGCCTCATTCCCTGAAAGTCCAGCCACCTGGTGCCCAAACAAAGCGACTAAGAAACAGGCAGCCCCTAAAATGCCTGGGATGCCAAACCCTGGAGTTTGAATTTCCAAATAAATACCCAAAATCCCAATACCCAATAAGACGGGTGAAAGCTTAACCAAAAAATTGGCCAAATCCAACGACCACGTTTCTTCAAAATAAGTGACATTCCTTTCACCGGGTTTCGCTAGGCTATCCAAAAGAGCGTCCAAATCATCGAAAACTCCTGAACCTAAAATTGATTGAGGGGGCTCGCCATATTCCTTGTGAGCTCGCTTTGCATTGAGGTTCAGCAACTCGCCCTTCTCTTTTATAACCTCTTCGCCGATCTTAAATTCATAGTCCGGGTCCATCATTGCTATGATCACCTCACTGCGATACGGATAATCCTCCGTATACGCTTCCAATTTGGAGTTTAGAAATGAGGAAATCTTCCGCTTCATCGACTCCTGAATATCTTCACCTTGCCCACTCACAGCTTCGGCACTCCCCATGGTTCCCTTGGGTTCGAAATAGATCTTATCTGTCACCGAAGCAATTATTGCCCCGGCAGAGGTAGCTTCCGTATTTACGAAGGTGTAAGTTTTACCTGGATAACGGTCGAGCACTTCGAGAATCTCCAAAGTAACATCCAAGCGACCTCCCGGAGTATCCATATTTAAGATCAAATGATTGATGTTATTTTCGATAGCCTCCTTCACTCCAGTCCTAATTGCGAAGAGTGCGGGCTGAGCAATTGGCCCTTTAACCGGTATAACGTAAATTTCCGATGCCATTGATTCATTCTCCGGCACGACCTCGTCGTTTTCATTACCTTCAGAATGCAAGTTGATAGCGGGCAACAGACTCAAAAAAACAAAAGATAAAATCTTTCTAATAACGGTCATGGCGGGTTGGCTTATAACTAAACCCAAGGTGGGTTTCATACAGTTCATTTAAACGGATATTGAGAGCTAACGATTGTCAATTTATAGAAACGATTTCTGGTAAAAGCACTATAAATCGAAAAGATTCGAAAAGCTGTCACACTAATTGAACCCGATTCTATGCAACGAGCTTATTCGCTGATTTAGAGGAGATTAAGGTTTTCACAAATTTCGCTTCGCCTTAAGGAAGAAATTGCTTTGAATTGTTAATGCTATGGAGGAAATAGAATATTTGGGGACTAAAATCAGGCGTTGGAAAATCGGATCATCCACATTTTTGGCAGCCCCAGAAATGGGGGCTCGCTTAATGAATTGGAGCATTGATTTCCCAGATGGTGGATTTCGCAATCTCATCCATTGGCCCGAATTGGATTCCTTGGACAAATTTGTCAAAGCTCGCGGTGGCAACCCCATCCTATTCCCATTCAGCGCTCGAACGTTCGAAAGCGGAGAAATCGGCTTTTGGAAAGACCTCAAAGGCATTCGTAGGCCAATGCCGATGCATGGCTTCGCTAGGCAAGGCGAATTTGAGATCACTCGTATCGATAAGACAGGGTTTGCTTGTAGTCTCAAAAAGACTGACGAATCCAAAGAAGCCTACCCCTATGAATACGACTTCGAGGTTATTTATCGATTCAGCCAAGACAGTGTCACCGTAGAACTTCGGCTTAAAAATCTAGATACCCAACCAATCCCTTGGTCAGCCGGACACCACTTCTATTTTAACTTACCCTGGACAGATGATACCTCTCGCAAAGATTACGAGATAGAGATCCCCGCCAAAAAAGCCTGTCGGCAAAATCCAGATGGCAGCCTAAACGCCGTCCCCAAAGCCAAATCAACTGAGCTTATTTCAAACAAGAATCTGGTTGACCGGATTCACTACCACCTGACTAGCCCTAATGTTGTTTGTCGTAATAAAAGAGACGGTTCGACTATCAATATCGAAATCGGAACAAACAAGCTCCCAAACTCTGAATACGCCTTGGTCACATGGACCGAGACAGATAAATCTCCATTTTACTGTATCGAACCGTGGATGGGGCCGCCCAGCGCTCCAGAGAACAAAATCGGCTTGCACACCGTCACTCCCGGGGAGACACATGCCTTTTCTGTCACGATTCGAACTTGATCGCGCAGGATTCTCCTAAACCTTTTGGAGAGTAACTACTATTCGAATTCAAAAAAACCAATATTACAGTATCACTGCACCCATTCGCCTAGAAAATCGAACACTTCGCGCAACAAAAACTTGAATTCAAACGAGTGACCAACTAGCTTACAAACAACAATATAGAGATTCCCTCCCATCCAGACGGCCTGGCGTTTTTTTGGAATACAACAAGGGACGAGTTTTATACTTCGATCGGGCCAATAACAAGCTCTACACGATTAACCTGAGAAAGGTACGTTCGAGCAAAATTCTGTAAAGAATCTACCGATACGGAATCAACGCGACTATCGTAGTTTTCCCAATCATTCGCTGGCAAACCATACGCAACATTCATAGCCGCCTGGCTCGCGCACGACGAATTCGACTGCATCCCCATTCGACGCGAAGCTTTTAACCGCGTCTTACAATCCTTAAGTTCAGAATCCTCGATCTCACCGTCCATCATTCGACTAACCTCCCGATCGAGTTCGGTGATCACTTCTTCATATCTTTCTGCTGAGGTACCCGCATAAAAGTAGAACATCGCGCTATCCAAGCCGACGATTCGACTCGAGCGCACGAAATACGCTAAGCTGAGCTCCTCGCGAACACGCTCAAACAACTTGCTCGACATCCCACTAAAGATCTCGTCAGCAACTTCCGAAACATAAAAATCCTCCTTCTTGAGCCCAGGGCACGGATACGCGTGAAACACAACTGCTTGCTGACGATCCATTCTTTCCCGATGTTTCCCAACTTCAGCCGGACCGTCGAAAGCCGTATTAGATTCAACTAAATTCCCTTCAGGCAATGAGGCCAACAGACGCTCGAGCTTTGGCTGAAGCTCTTCCTTTTGAAAATCCCCGGACACGGCAACACTCACATTCCCAGCAACCCTCAATTTCTGCCAAAAATGGGAGAGAAGCTTTAAATCAATATTCTCCAGAGTGTCTAATGTGCCATTCTCGCTGATACAAAATGGGTGTGCTCCAAAAAACTTCTGCCTCAACAAATCACGTCCTGCCGAAACAATATCATCCTGGTTTTCTTTGATAGTCGCTATTTGAGATTCTTTTTCGATTTCAAAGGTCTCAGCGTCAAATTTCGTGTGCAACAACGACTGCTCCAATAAATCAATCGCAAGGTCAGCGTCCTGTGGCATCACTTCGAGAGCGAGCCCCAAACTATTATTGCCAGAAAACTCATAGAAACTTCCGCCCACGCTTTCAATCGCCATGGCGACTTCCTCGGATGTCCTCTTTTCCGTTCCTTTCGTTAGAAGCGTCGACAGTAAATTCGTAGCACCCTGGCACTGTTCCTCTTCAAAGAGAGCCCCTGCTTGAAACACCACCCGAAAGTGTAAATTCGGAAGGCGGGCATCATGGCGCAGCAAGAGCGAACTGCCGTTTGACTGTGGATAGTTTTCAAAGCGAGGCGACACCTTCGAACCTTCTATTTTGGCAGAAGTCACAGTCCCCTGCTCAACCTTTGGATCAATACAAACTGTGCTCAATCGATTCCAAACCATCCATTTCTTAAATACACGAAAAACATCTCCCGAACTTATTTCAGAAACTCGTTCCAAATAATTGCGAGCGTACCCAACGTCTCCAACAACGACTTCTGCGGAGCCAAGACGCGATGCCTGGCCGCTTACAGTTTTTCGCGAATTAATTTCTGAGGACAAAATTTGCCGCACAGCCTTACTCACCATTTCCGTTGAAAAGTCATCGATGGTAAGGCTCGAGAAATAGAATTTAAGCTCTTCCAATACAGCATCCCGCTTGTCTACATCGCAAATCATTGCTATATAGAAAATACCGACAGTACCTGGAGTCCAGTTACTCGCATCCACATAATGGATAAGCTTTTTTTCTTCACGTAACCGAAGGTTCAACAATGAACTATTCCCATTGCCTAGAATCATGGCTAAAGCGTCCAATACAGGAGTATCCTCATCCGTCAGCCCCGGAACCTGAAAGCCGAGAGCGATTCTGGTTATTTGAACGTCTTCTTTTTGGTAAGAACTTCGCTCCGCAAGTTGAAGCGGCTCCTCAGGAAGAAAAATTGGCGCCAAGGCCGCTCGCTTTACTAAGCCAAAACTTTCGTCTATTAGCGCGCGCGCGCTCGTTTCCTCGAAGTCACCAGCAATCACAAGAACCACATTGTTTGGCACATACCGAGATTTATAATAATCCCACAACTGATCGCGAGTGACTTCAGAGAATATATCTTTGTACCCAATAATAGGATATCTGTAAGAGTGCTGACGAAATACGGTTTCGAATAGGGTCTGAATCAATCTACTATCCGGATCGTCATCACCCATTGCGATTTCTCGCATTATCACCTCTCGCTCCTTTTCGATTTCCTCAGATGGCATCGTAGAATGAAACAGACAGTCATTCAAAACATCGACAGCTTTCCCGATTCCCTCGGACGGAAGGTCAATGTAATACACCGTTCGATCAAAAGTCGTGTATGCATTTATGTATCCACCAGCGGCTTGCACTTCTTGAGATATTTCTCGACCGTCTCGACGAGCCGTACCCTTAAACAGCATATGCTCCACAAAGTGAGACAAGCCCGCACCTGATAATTCGCCCTCGTGAATACTGCCCGTCTTCACCCAAGCCTGGACCGAACAAAGGGCAGTCGCGTTTGTTTGCTTTAGCAAAACAGTAAGCCCATTTGGAAGTACGTAGCGAGAAATAGGCTCCCGCAACAGCGGAGCAATCATTGACCGACTCGATTCGAGTGAGCGATTTTCAGACAGGTCTGACATAATAGTTTGAGCTAGATTTTCCCAGAAATTAAGAGAACGCCTGGGCACTAATGGCTCAGAGAGATTGAATCACTCGGTATCTTGGATATTTCAAGCGACGTTGGTCAGGCTGAAATGGTTTAACGAACGCATCCTCAAAAGTGTATATTGCAGAAAAATCTTCCTTACAGTCATCTTCGTTTTTACTAAAAACGCCATACTCGATCAGGTTGAAAACCATTTCGCCAAAATCCTCGCAACGTGTAATACCCCAAGTGGTTAAAACAGTAAAAGCCATCGGACCAAATTGATCCAATGCATATTCGCGAACCCCTTCCAATAGTTCCTGCCCAGAAACGTGACGGGGACGGCTGACGGCTTTCCCCTGACTTTTGCGCTCTTTTTCGATCGTGTGGTCCAAGGCTTTTCGCAAGAAAGTATAAGCACTCTTTCCGTAACGATCATCCTCCTTGAGAATGAGATTAACAACTTCCATAAAATCGTGCTCTTTCATCGACAGCAAATACTTTGCGGGTAATTCCAAATCGTATGCAACGCATACGCTATAGCCTTATTACCCTCATTCATAGCGAGACCCCCTGTCAACACTGCAAAGCCGGAAAGAAGCCACTCGACAAAAGCAAACGATTTTCATGATGTTCGATTCATGGCGAAAGAAGCGAAAATTGGCGTTATAAACATTTCAGACCGCGCCTCAAAGGGCATTTACGAAGATATTCCCGGAAAGGCCTGCGTCGAACTTCTGAGAAAATGGCTGATATCAACCTTCTCTGTGGAGTACGCCATCATTCCAGACGAACAAGCAGTCATCGAGTCCACCCTCATTGAATTCGCTGATTTGAAAGAGTGTAGCTTAATCGTCACCACCGGCGGGACCGGCCCTGCTCCCCGAGATGTCACTCCCGAAGCGACCGAAGCCGTTTGCCAAAAAATGCTTCCAGGATTTGGGGAGCAGATGCGTGCTGAATCTCTCAAATTCGTTGCCACTGCAATCCTTTCACGGCAAACAGCAGGTATTCGAGGTCAAAGCTTGATTCTCAATCTTCCCGGAAAGCCCAAAGCAATCGAAGAGAACTTATCTGCAGTTTTTCCAGCAATCCCCTATTGTATTGATTTGATCGGCGGGTGTTACTTCAAAACTGATTCGGAAATCATGCCAGCATTTCGCCCAAAAAAATCTTAGCGCGACTCGTTCCACTGAACGAAATTGTCCCGCAAACGAACGAGTTTTTGATCTACCTCTGACTTCGCTTTTTCTTCAGCGCTCTTCTCCAACGCTTTGGAATCGTGATATAAGTCATCGATGCCAATCGCCATCGCCGTATTGGCTAAATAATGCGCTTTGTCCTGTATGTATTCATAGTCATCGGACTCATGGGCTTTTTTCATTTCGTTATGCAACTCCAGGACTTCCTTTGCTGCGGCATCAATTAATTCGTTCGAAAAGACCCCCATACCACCACCGGTAACAGATTCTTCCGGAGGAGGTATTTCCAATTCCTCTTCTAGTTCCAATTCTTCTGCAAATTCTTCGTCGTCAGAAGATTCACAATCGAAAATCCAAGGAATCTTTGCGATCTGCTCTGCAAGAGCCTCAGCAGTGAAAGGCTTGCCTAAAAAGCTATTAATCCCCATCGAAAGAGCTCGTTCGATCTCTTTTTCCGCCAAAGTCGCAGAGACTCCAATAATCCAAGGCTTTTCCGCCAAACCAGACTTATCGCGAATATTGCTCGCTGCCTGCGGCCCATCCACTTCAGGCATTCTAAGGTCAATAACAACCAAATCATACGACGCTCCAACCTCGGAGGCAGGAACTCCACCATCAACCGCATCTACTTCATATCCCAACGAATTCAGATACTGAACAACTAGTTTCCGTACCATTGGGTTGTCGTCAGCCACGAGGACCTTCATAGGGAACCGTTCTCCCAGCGCCGTTGTATCCACAGCTTCACTAGGTTCTTCTACCATTGGCAGGCTTGGCTCAAACTCCTCATCCTCCAGCAACGGAAAATTGAACGACACAATAAAAGTAGACCCTTCTCCAATCACGCTCTTAACGACGATCTTACCACCCATGAGTTCGATGATACGATTGACAATCGCTAAACCTAAGCCAGCTCCTTCCCGTGGCAAGTGGTCCGAATGCTCTAATTGGATAAACGGCTCAAAGAGACGTTCCAAGTCTTCCTCTTTAATCCCAATTCCGGTATCTTCGATTATAAACTGAACCGCTTTTCTAGGATGTTCTCCTTCGCTATCTATAATACTATTTGTAGTAGCGCACTCAACACGCAATCGAACTAAGCCACGCTCCGTGTATTTCACCGAATTCCCAAAAAGATTCAGCAAGACTTGACGCAATCGAACACCATCCGCTTCGACAAAGTTAGGCAGATCGTCATCGATTACTAGCTCAGCAGTAAGGTCTCGCTTCTCCGCCATTGGCTTGATCGTCCTAAACGTCTCTTCAATAATCCTTCGCAAATAAACTTTGCCATCTTTAAGCTCAAAATTCACCTTACGCAGATTACTAAAATCGAGGATATCCTGGACAATACGCAAAAGGATTTTTCCTTCTGATTGAATCGTATCCAAACAAGACCTCTGTTTATCATTCAAAGGTGTCGACCGCAAAAGATCACTGTAACCTAACACACTTTGAAGTGGTGTTCGAATCTCATGACTGATAACTGCCAAAAATTCGCTCTTTGCCTGATCTCCCGCCTTTGAACGCTCCATCTCAAGCAAAAGATCCGCCTCCGATTCATGCTCAACTTGAAAGTATATAAAGAAAACTGCGAGGGCAGTTAATAGACCTGCTATAATTATAATCTGGAGACGACCCATCGATATGTTTATCACCCACGAATCAGCAGCGATATCAATCCCCAACCAATACGCTGCTTCACCGGAATCAGCATCCAATATAGGCGAACTTATATTCAAAATTGAACGATTCCCCATCGCAATGGGACCGACCATAAATGATTCATTTTTAATATAATCCCGAGTTCGCAAAAGCTCTTCATGTACGACTGAAACCACCTTTGGCCCTTCATCGGCGTCTGAATCATTTGATATCGAAACAATCCGATCGTCGTCTCCTTGCCATAGATACACACTTAAAATATTTGTACCGATGTTTTGGATCGCAAGAAGCTGGCTTTCCAAACCTTGGCGTCGAACGACTGCTGCCTCATCCTCTCGTAACAAAGCAAATAGCGGGAGTTGGGGATCCATCGCTAATGCAGCTGTCTGGGAACGAAAAACATAGTCTTGCTCCATTGACTCCTTAATTCGATTCCCATTCCAAGAGGTGAGTAAATAACAGATGAATACTATCCCTAAAAGGCTTCCAGGCATTACTCGAAATCCGAGCACCTTCAACTGACTCCCAATTTTGGGTGTCACCTCGACAATACGCGCATTTACTCGATAAGCCCAAAACGCTCCTAAAGTTAGCCAAGCGGCTAAAATCCGTACCATAAGGTAGCCAAAACCGTAATCAGGAAAATGAGGAAACGCTCCCGTATTGGCTTCTTTTGAGGAGACTAATAAATCAGGGTTCAACGCCCATGATGCAAAGGTCAATGCAAGGCCTGCACCGAGAAAATAAAGCTCCGGCCGATTGAATTTTCGGCCCTGCTTGAAGAAATGGTAGCCAGCGGTTACGATTGCGAATGAGGCTAGTAAAATCGCTATCGTTAGAGAATAAGGCGACGGCTCCGAATCAATTGAAAAACCGAGCAGAAACCCACTGACTGCGCCATAAGGGAAAAGCGACTTTCTTCTGAAACGTGGCGATACACGAATTACGAAATCGAGCAATACGCCAAAACCCAACATCTCAAACGCCGGCGATACCGCAAACGATCGAAAGAAAAAGGGGTCGGAGAAAGAGAGGATTCGAATGAATTCAGCAATTGCTTGAGCGAATCCAAAATAGCCAAACCAAAGCCAAGGCAATCGATCCCACGATCGATTTTCCAAAGGCTTTGTCCACGCCAACATCCCCAAGAGCGTCCACCCGACGAAAGCTACGAAAACAAGGTAATCCTGCTCGAAAAGCCAATTCGGCATCATCATCGACGCTTCTTTTTCTTCTAAATCCATCTATTCAATCGGGGAATCGTATATAGCCTAGCATCGCCATGTAATTTGCAAAATGAAAACATTTCGGAGCAAAAGCCAAGTTCGATAATCCGCCCCCAAATCTTAGATTTAGTGAGACCCATTCAAAACCTTAGCTAAATATGAAAGAATCTCCTACTCCCGATTCAGAAATAGCACGTGAAATTCGGTGAACAAATTTAAAATATTCATTAAAATTCGATTCATAAAATCACTCGATTGTAATCAGCTGAGGTTATGACTGAATTGTGCCTGAGTAAAAACACTCACCTTTTTCACAATTCCTTAAATCCTACATTGGTTTCCAGCCACCACAGCATTACAACAAGACATTCGAGAAATTCACGGAAAAAGCATCCACTGAAGCGGTTGCTGCTATCGGTCGTTTTGCTTTGCAATTTTGGCGAAATTGAAGGTTCAACAACTACCCCGATTGAGGAAGGCTTACCGAAGTTCGAGATATACGAACAGGATAAGATCGGAACCCATCAAAACATTGGAGCCATCACATTTGACAAACTAGGTCGGCTAATCGTAGGTTCTGAAGACATCTTATCGGTTTACGACGGACAAAAATGGACCAATATTCATCAATCTGCCACTGAGACCGAAAAGGCGATTAAGTTTCTCAGCCCAAGCAAAGATGGGAAGCTACTGGCAGTTACCGAAGAAAATATCGGACACCTTTCCATCAACGAAGAAGGTGACTATCAACTGATTCCAATCGGACATCAAAGCCTTTCCAACAAGCTTAACGCCTCTAACGCAAAAGGAATATATGTTTTGGATGACAGCCTCTACATCCATTCCGAATCAATCCTATCCTCCTACGATGAGAACGGATTCGCCACACAATGGTCACCTGTGGGAGGACTCGTTGCAATCTTCGAATTCCAAGGAGATCTGTTCGTTTCAAGTTGGTCAGACGGATTGATGCGAGCGACCAAAGGCTACTTCGAGTACCCCAAGCTCGGCTCACAGCTTGCTCGAGATATGACCGTGCTCGACGCTGTCGAATTGAACGAATCCACCGCACTGTTTCTAACCGCAGGCAAAGGTTTTTTTACCTACAACGGGGAAACGATTTTGCCGTTTCGTTTGCAAGGTGACCAAGAGCTTGAACGCCGTATTGAAGACATTTGCAAGCTAGACGACCGCCACATCGCTGCGATTGTCGAAGGGGAAGGAATCATAATTTTCGATACATCAGGAAGGATCTTGCAACGCTTCGATCACAAGATCGACCGGCGCTTCAACCAAGCCTCTAACCTTAATTCTTCAAACGGTGCGCTTTGGGCAACGATCGGAGACGCGATCATTCGCATAGAATACCCATCGTCTTACACCTATTTCTCGCAAATCCTCGATGTTCCATTAAACAACTTCTCTTTCACAAGACACGATAACGAATTGTGGATCAGCTCGGGGGATACGCTTTTCGACAATGACCTCGTCGACAAGAAATTTCAGTACACGCCATTTCCCAAAGATTTTGGAATTCCAGCGGGCTCCGTCCCCATCAATTCCCATTACGCTCTATCCTCTGACTATGGTCTCCTAGTTGCTACCGATCACGATATCATTCTCATGGATAAGAGAGCTCCGAGCATCATCGCTCGAGATACCCAAGCAGAGTTTCTCCTACAGCTCGAAAAACATCCCGACACAATCATCTGGGCTAACAATTCAGAAATCGGCATGTTGCAGCGTAACGCAAACACGTGGCAACGAAGCGGGCAAATAATTGAAATCCAGCAATTGGATTGTCATCTAACGGAGGATTCAAATGGCAACATCTGGGTAGAACTCGATGCCGGACGTATCGGAAAACTCACTATTAACAACAACCTCCTAGACCTCCAAATCCTTTCTCAAGAATACGGGCTCAACGAGCACAGCATCCAAGCATGGAAAAGTGAAAACAGTGTATACTTTTCTCAACACGACGTTGTTTGGCGATACAATGAACGCTCCAATTTTTTCGAAGAAGCATACGAAATTACTGCACTACTGCCCGAAAATACAAAAAAAATCAAACGCGGAACTGAAGATAGTTTTTCCAATATTTGGATACCAGCTGCCTCTAAAAATCTCATCTTAAAACCAGATGGAAAAAATGGCTACATTCTGGATGACAAATCTTCAGCCAAAACCAACCCATTCGACATCCAAGAATTTCATGCCGATGTCGACGGAGTCGTTTGGGCAATTGGCCCAAATGAGGTTATCCGCATCGATCCCAAATTCGGTTTAGCAACTCATAAAAATTGGCAGACTCACATAGATAAGATTACCCTCAGCGACGAACAACGCATAATTTACCATTCGCTCAGCGGCAACGACCTTAAAAAACTCACTCTTCCTTACGAAGATAACAGTCTCGTTTTTCACTTAACGACCCCCACGACAGCGGAAGCCATAACTATCGATCACCAAGCGTTTCTCGATGGCTTCTCACAAAACTGGACTCACATAGACCAATCAAATGTATTCATTATAGCGAACTTACATGAAGGCGATTACACACTGCGCACTCGAGTTCTATTTGGAGATGAGGTGATCAACCCCATCGACGCCATCTCTTTCTCCATCGAACCACCCTTCTATCGCTCACCACTCTCTTACATATTTTACGCAGTGTCTTTTTGTGGGCTCGTGATTTTTATCGGAGCAAAATTCTCAAGTGCCGCCCAGAGAGAAAATATGCGTCTTCAGTCAATTGTCGGTGATCGCACAAACGAGCTCAGAAAGACTAACGACAAATTATCCGAAACCGCGAAGCGAGCCGAAGCGGCCAATCGAGCCAAAAGCGTCTTCCTCGCCTCCATGAGTCACGAAATCCGAACGCCTCTAAATGGCGTTATCGGAATGACTAGCCTACTAAAACAAACCGAACTCACCAGTGACCAAATCGAATTGGTAAATATCATCGAGAACAGTGGTGAGAACGTGGTGAACATTATCAATGACATCCTGGACTACTCGAAAATCGAGGCCGGCAAAATCGAACTCGAGTATACCACCTTCAGCCTCATAGAGACTGTGGAGCTCGCGATGGATCTATTCATCGAACCCGTCTCCAAAAAGAACATCGAAATTGCGTATCTGATTCAAGAAGACGTTCCCGCCATCGCTATCGGTGATAGCTCTAGAATCCGCCAGGTTCTGGTCAACCTAATCGGTAATGCTATTAAATTCACCGATTCGGGCCATATCTTCGTCAATGTGGCACTGGCTAAAATTACGAACGATGACGCCATAGTTGAATTTACGGTAGAGGATACCGGAATTGGGATCCCAGCAGATAAGCTAGATCTGCTCTTTCGCTCTTTCAGCCAAGTAGACACAAATCGAGATCAACAGTTCGGCGGAACAGGTCTCGGTTTGGCAATTAGCAAACGTTTGGTCGAAATAATGGGTGGCGAAATAAAGGTTGAGAGCCAAGAATCCAAAGGATCGCAATTTGTATTCAAAATTCCTCTCAAACTAGAAAAAGACATCCCCATCGCACAACCTAGCGAAGAGCTTAGAGGAAAGAAAATATTTATCGTGCAGAACTCCTTCTTACAGAGAAGAATCTTGGAGCACTATTCTCGCGTTTGGGGAGTCGAGTTCGAATCTGCAGCTTCATTCAAAGACGCCCTGGAAATTGCCCACAACACATTAGAACCCTTCGATGTCGCACTCATCGACCTTGCTCTCCCCGAAATCAACGGCGAAGAGCTGGCAACAGAACTTTCACACCTTCCAGCATTCCACAACACCGGCTTCCTCGCGATTTCCAACAATAGCCTAGACGCAAACGGCGCCTTTGCGATGAATATTCCAAAGCCCATCAAGCCAAGATTTCTGTTCAGCTGCATATCAAAAATTGTCGCTCAGCCAAAGGAAAACCAAGGGTCAGAATTGGGAGGCGAAGAAAAACGTTTAACCGAAGCCCGAGCCTCGGAAAATGACCTGAATATCTTACTTGTAGACGACAATGAAACGAACCGTAAAGTCGGTCGAATGTTGCTGCACAAGTTAGGCTACAGCCCCACTGAAGTGGTAAACGGACAAGACGCCGTCAACGCCGTAAGAAGCAACCGTTTCGACATAATTTTGATGGACGTGCAAATGCCGGTCATGGATGGAAGAGAAGCCACTAAGCAAATTCGCGCAGCAAATCTCGACTACAAACCTTGGATCGTCGCGGTGACGGCAGGTGCCATGAGGGGTGATATGAACAAAGCATTCGAAGCAGGCATGGATGATTTCTTAAGCAAGCCCGTGTTACTAGAAACACTACGCAAAACAATGGAACGTGCTCAAAGCGCAGCTATTAATCGAAGTACACGCGCAAAAGAAATCAAAAGCAGATAAGTGCCTCTGTATTAAGAGAGTAATGTTACATTATTCTGACAAACGCATATTCGTTTGACCCTGTGACCTGCCTGTAAACAAAGGCATCATGGATCTGGTCCTGCTGTACAAGTCGCTTAGCGATCCCACACGCCTCCGTATCGTAAACGTCTTACGACACGGCCCTCAACCCGTCTGGAAGTTACAAAAAGTACTCGAGGAGCCACAGGTGAAGATGTCGAAACACTTGGGATATATGAAGAAGCGGGGACTTCTCACCTCCCAGCGCAAAATGAATTGCAACTTATATCACATTGCTTTCAACGCTCATCCGATGCTCGAAGCAAATCTTCAAGCCTTGGAAAGGTACGCTTGCCAACAGCCTGTTTTAGCAAATGATCTGAAAAAACTTGAGTCTTTGAATACCCCAACGGACACCCAAATCCAAGAGCGCGTCCAATAAATCGCCTTTGAGCGATCGAATAGGGCGAAGGAATTGGATTTCTTAGACATTCTCTAAATAAATATCTCCGCGTACCTACTTATACGCTGGACTTGTTCCTTAATCGGACAAAAACGCTTTATTTCCTCATGAACACCACTCTCAAATGGCTCGTTGGCGAAGTCATCGGCACCTTCGTCCTTGTATTCATCGGTTGCTCCACTGTCGCTGTTGCTGTCACATCAGACGGTCAGCTGAGCCTTTTCCACGTCGCAAGCGTGTGGGGATTCGGTGTCACACTTGCCATTCTAATTAGCGGTCAACTGAGTAACGCCCACTTAAACCCAGCAGTCACACTCTCCTTAGCAACCTTTGGGGATTTTCCATGGAAACGAGTTCCTGGATACATTATAGCGCAATTCATTGGAGCCTTTATCGCAGCCGCTCTCATGTACGCGACATACAACGGATCCATAGAAGCATACGAAAGCGCGAACGATATAACAAGAGGTGAGATAGGCAGCGAAGCTTCCGCGATGACATTCGGAGAATTTTTCCCAAATCCTGGAGGCCGACCGCTTTCTGAACAAGCGCCTTCTCATATCACCCCTTGGAACGCCTTTCTTGCAGAGTTCATCGGAACCGCCATATTAATGATAGTCATCTATTGCGTGACTAATCCTAACAATTCAAACATCCCCAAAAGCTTTCCCCCGATCTTTATTGGGATGACTATTTTTATTCTGATTTCGTTGTTAGCTCCTTTATCACAAGGAGGTTTCAACCCAGCACGTGATTTAGCTCCACGACTCTTCTCTTCGCTCGTTGGCTGGGGCACAATCCCATTTTCAGCCAATGGCACCGGTTGGTTTAGCGTTTACGTCATAGGTCCAATCGCTGGGGGACTGTGCGGCGGAGCACTCGCTCGATTCGCGATAACCAAAGGCTACAAAAGCTCCTCGTAGTTACGAAACAACGCTTGAGTTCCCAAATCCTCAAACCCTAAGGAAACAAGCTTCTCGTAAAGCCTGGCTGCTAACTCAGTACCGGGGAGGTCCAGCTTCAGTTCATCGGCCGATTCCAAAGCAATTTTCAGATCCTTCAAAAAGTGCTTCACGAAAAAACCAGGTGCATAGTCATCTCTAAAAGCTCTCGGGACCAAATTAGTCATAGACCAACTCCCAGCAGCCCCACTTTGAATGCTCTGCAAAACTGTTTCCGGTCTTAAGCCTGCCTTTTTGGCATAACTGAGTGACTCAGCTAGGCCGATCATGCCCCCTGCAATCGCAATCTGGTTACACATCTTTGTTTTCTGGCCTGCCCCAGCCTCTCCTTGGTGAACGACTATTCCACCCATAATTTCGAACAAAGGTTTGGCACGGAAAAATGCTTCCTCATCTCCACCAACCATTATCGACAATCTTGCCTCTCTCGCACCTAAGTCGCCACCGGAGACTGGCGCATCCATAACGGAGATGCCCAATTCTCGCCCCCTTTCCCAAAGTAATTCAGCCAATTTTGGTTTAGATGTGGTCATATCAATCGCAAGCCCACCTTTTGGCAAAGTAGAGAAAACGCCCTTATCACCCAAATAAGTTTCAGCCACGTCCTCAGGGTAGCCAACGATCGTTATGACCACGGACGCATCCTCGGCAGCCGCGGCGGGAGAATCTCGCCAAAGAGCACCTTTCTCCAAGAGCTCCTCTGCCTTAGATCGGGTACGATTGTACACAGCCACCGAATAACCCGCATCCATCAAATGAGACGCCATGCTACGCCCCATCACTCCAGTCCCAATAAAAGCAATACTCTCTGAACTCATAAAACGATCCTAATTCCAATTATCGCTCGTACGCAAAACGAAAACAAATCGACGAATCTATTTGTCACCGCTCACCTCCTTCGTAACATTCAACCTTTTAGACACAATCCCAACAAATGAATCTGCAAGATCTAGGAGATAGAATTCGGCACCGCAGGAAAAAATACGGACTCACTCAAACCGACATAGCCAACGCTGTTCAAGTGAGCCCACAAGCTGTTTCCAAATGGGAACGCGGTGAAAACGCCCCAGACATTAGCTGCCTCTCTAGCCTAGCACAGCTTCTCGGCGTATCAATTGAATGGCTACTGGGCTGCCAGAGTGTCGACAAAGATGTGTTCGAAGCCACCGTATTAGCCGCTCGTGCTCGAAACGCACGCGAAAAATCCGAGCAACTAGAACCAAGAGATTTTGCATCTTGGACCAATGGCGTTTGCTTCCAACTCACCGAAACAGTTCTCCGATACGGAGGTGTTCCGATCAAGAATCGCGGAGCTGGGCTACTCTGTTTTTTCTCTGGAAACGAACACCAAGCTCGAGCAATAGACACCGCGCTATCAGCCTGCAAACTCGTCAACGAGCCCCTAAAAGCAGGCTTAAGTACCGGTTCCATTTATTTTGGGCCGATTGGACACCCGGACTACTCACAACCTGACGCGATTGGTGAAGCAGTCAGTATCTCGCTTCTCAATACAGACTGGGCAGCCAAAAACACGACCACAGGAATCGCCGTCGATCAAAAAACACTCAGCGGCTCCACAAAACACTCAGACGTTCAAGGCATACACCACGTAATAAATTACACAGGCATTAGCCACAACGTTCATATAATAGAGGTCCCCGTCAAGTAGCCTATCCTAATGAAGACACAAAAAAGCCGACCTCAAAAGATCGGCTTTGTATTCAAATTATAGGATTTTCTTATACTGTTCCGTAGATGGACTTACCATTGGAAAGAAGATCTTCCGCTGCAACGATCAAGCGATCTGCCATACTCTTCTCCGCTTTCTTCAAGTAAGAACGTGGATCGTATTGCTTCTTGTTACCCACTTCACCATCAATCTTAAGAACACCTTCGATGCTTTCGCAAATGTGAGTCACGATAGGACGAGTAAAAGAGTACTGAGTATCTGTATCGATGTTCATCTTAACGACACCATAACCAAGAGTCTCACGAATATCGCTTAAGTCAGAACCGGAACCACCGTGGAAAACAAGGTCCATTTCAGCTTCTGCGCCATACTTGTCTGTTACCGCCTTTTGCCCATCACGAAGGATAGTCGGCTTTAGCTGAACAGCGCCTGGTTTGTAAGCTCCGTGAACGTTTCCAAATGTTGCCGCGAACAAGAAACGACCAATTCCATTTAGATTTTCGTATACAGCCAACATGTCCTCAGGAGTTGTATACAATTTTTCTGCAGGAAGCCCAGATGTATCATGACCGTCTTCTTCGCCACCAACAACACCTGCTTCAATTTCAAGAATGATATCCAAAGAAGCGCACTCTTCTAAAAGAGACTTCGACATCGCCAAGTTTTCTTCCAACGGTAGTTCAGAACCATCGTACATATGGGAATTGAAAAGAGGCCCTTTTCCTTCTGCGATTCGCTTACGAGATGCTTCTAGCAATGGACGGAGAAACCCATCAACCTTTGCCGGATGACAGTGGTCCGTATGGAGAGCAACAAGTACATCGTACTTTTCCGCCAATGTGTGCGTAGCTTCCGCCAATACGATCGCACCAAAAGCCGCGTCACTGTTATTTAGACCCGAAGCGAATTGACCGCCTCCAGTAGATACTTGGATGATACCATCTGACTTTGCATCCGCGAATGCCTTAAGAGCAGCGTTAATCGTTACGATCGACGTAACATTTACTGCAGGATACGCATAGCCACCTTTTTGGGCTGCATCCAACATCGCTTCATATTGCTTAGGAGTTGCGACTGGCATAATATTCTATGATTAGATTTTCTTATTTATCGATACTTCTTAAAATAACTCGGCTAATAACAAACCGAATATTGACCTATCTTCAAGCGCAAAGAGCACAGACTGTCCAGAGAATCGCATTATTCTTAGAATATAAAATGCAAGCTCTCTAACTGGTTAGACATAGTGAAAAAATTGTGGGGTATTTTTACTGTCAGCGAAAACAAATCAACTCCCCTTATTCTTTTGAAGAATCCAGTTTACCACAGAAAGCGTACACAGAGTATGTCATGTCCGCATATTAACTTGCTCATAAATTCACGACACCTACGTTGCCCCCCTTCAACACCCCTTTTTGAAACCCAATCTAAAACTTATGAAACTACCATTCATCGCAAAGTCGCTTGTGCTCAGCCTTCCCTTATCCCTAGCTGCCAAGGACTCCACTATTCAACTAGACGATTTTCAAGTCACTAGCCAAAGATCATTCAACGGCGTAAGTAACGAGGGTGGGAACTATTCAATTAACGCCGACGCAATTCTATCCTACAATTTACAGGATTTGAGCCAAGTACTGACGACCACTCCGTCAATGCGAGCCTACCGACGCACTGCAGCGAAATCGGCTCACCCCACAACTCAAGGCCTCTGTTTCCGCAATACTGGAGTAAGCGCAACTTCCAGAGCACTCGTACTCCTCAGTGGCGTACCGCAAAATGACCCTTTTGGCGGCTGGATTTTTTGGAATCGCTATCATATCGATGCGATCGACTCAGTTAACATATCCGCAACGGGCGATAATGAGCTTTGGGGCAATCTTGGAGCTGGAGGATTAATTACACTCAACCCAAGCGAAAGCCAGCTGGGTCGCCAATCACTGTCTGCTAGCGTCGGATCAGACTCATCTTATTCCTTCGCGCTCGGCCGCAATGTAAAGTTAAACGAGTCCTCGAATATCGATATCGACGCTCGTATCTTTGACTCTGGAGGTTTCGAAGTAATCCATCCAGACCAACAAGGTTCGCTCGATCAAGAAGCTAAATCAGAATCCCAAGCAATCCGCGCTCAGTACAATTTGGATACAAAATCCGGTTGGGCAATTAGTGGTGCAATCGACTACTTCCAAGAAGAACGAAATAACGGAACGCCGCTCGCAAATAATGAGACTGAGGCACTCGACATCGCTTTTAGTGCCGGAAAAATCATCGACGATTCAAGTCAACTCAACATCACCGCATACTATCAGGATCGTAGCTACGAAAACCAATTCACATCGGTAGATGACGAACGAGCCTCAGAGATCGTAGCGCTCGATCAGTTTGATGTTCCAGCAACGGCTTACGGATCCAGCATCACATACGCAAAGACCGTTAGTGAAAGATATTCCTTTCTGACGGGTGTGGATGCCCGAGCGATCGATGGCGAAGTCAATGAAAGATACCGTAACTTGGGAGCTGGTTTAACACGACAGAGACAAGCCGGCGGCGAACAATTTTTCCTCGGTATATTCGCAGCGGCTCAGTACAAATTTTCTGATTCTACCGAAGCAAGTATTTCCACTCGCGTTGACCATATTGATCAAACTGACGGCATGCGGGTCGAAATTGATTCCGATTCAAAGGAAGTTCTAAGAGACGACGTTTTTGAAGATCGCGACGATACAGAAGTATCCATAAACGCCTCACTTACCCACTACCTCAATGAAACTCAATCGATCTCCGCAACGGTTTTCCGTGGCTTCCGAGCTCCAACTCTCAACGAACTCTATCGCCCGTTTCGTGTAAAAAATGACATCGTCGAAGCCAACACAGATCTCGTGAATGAAGAACAGATTGGCTTCCAGCTATCATACGATGCGGTTATAAACAATTCAGTATCTATTGGAGTCAGAGGTTTCCATTACCAGTTGAACGACATGATCGCCAATGTGCTCGTAACAACCGATGTCGGCTTCGACCCGCTATTCGGATTCATTCCCGAAGGAGGCTCAGGCAGCCAGCGCATGAATATTGACGAAAGTACAGTCACTGGTTTTGAAATCGAACTCAACGCCAACCTAACCGAATCTTTAGCAGCAACCGTCAACTACACCTACGCTCCGACAAAAGTAGAAGAAAGCAATCAAAGCGACAACGTTGTAGGAAATGCATTTCCTCAGAGCCCCGACAATCGACTCTATGCAGAACTCAATTGGCAAGTCACCAACAACACCCAAGCGTGGGTATCAACTTCAGTCTGGGACGATCAATTTGACGACCTAGGCAACACACGCAATCTAGATTCTGGATACTCGATTGATCTTGGCCTCAATTGGGCAGTAAACGATTCCTCTAGGATCTCGCTACGGGTTGAAAACGCTACAGACGCTACTATAGAAGCCGGCATAACAACCGGTGGACTCGTTTCTATAAGCGCACCGCGTACCGCCTGGATCACCTACTCACTTAGGAACTAATATTTCCGAATAGGTAAATCTTTTAGAAGAAGCTCCTTTCCGAGGAGCTTTCTTCTTTTAGCGCACAAGTATAGAAACAACTCTGCCGTAGTAAACGCATCTCCTTCGGCTGTATGCCTCAACCACATTTCAATATCACACTGCGAGCACACTTCATCTAGAGAAGGGGGTCGTTGGTTAGCATATCCAGTTTGAGCAAAGGCATCTAATGCTCGCATTGCCAAATCTGCCGTGTCCACAATTGGATTACAAAAACTAATTCCGAAATGCCGCTGTAAGCCCATATCGATCATCATGGCATCGAAACCGATATGATGGCCGACCACTACAGCGCCTGTGAGAAAAGGAATCAGTTCCCGCATAACAACATATTCCTGCTGCCCCTGCATTGTCTCATCAGGTAGGATTCCGTGAACCTTGACTGCCTCTGTCAAAGACGCATTGGACTGAAAAATAGTCCAAGAGCACATGTTCTGTATAGAAATGCGATTATCAGTTACTTCAAACGCAGCCAACGAGAGCATTCTATCATTTCGCTTATCAAAACCTGATGTCTCAGCGTCTAAAACGACAAAACGAACGGAAGACAACGGAGCCTTTCGGTTCATACGACGCAGTCGTGACTTCTCCTCATATTCAGAAACAATTGGATCCGTCGACTTTGCTTTTGTCCAAGGGAACTTCATAGATCTATTTCAAATCCAATGCGAATTCCAAGCGAATCGCACCTTGCACCATCCGCACCACATCAAACGCATTTGCTAGTTGGGTTTTCTCTAGCTTCGTTAGTTCCTTTGGTTCAATAAACTTGCCGGAGTCCTTTTGCTTTATGCCATTCTGAAGGCGTAACCGGAGCATAAAGTCGCAGCTTTCCTGGGCGAGTTTCGCCAGCTTATCATACTTCTCGATATTTTTCAGGTCATCCCAACGCCCTTCAGTCGAGTAGCGGCGTTTTAGATTATGTTTCAAAACCAACAAGCGAGCTGCATCCCGCAAAGGCGCGATACCTCTCGATTTCAAATCAAATCGCCCTTCGTGGTCTCCTCGTTTTTCAACTACGAATTTACCAAAAAAGTTCAATGGCACTGCTGTTTCTACAACCTGCTCAGCCATAACCCGCTGCCAGCTCTCTCGTTCGCTAACAACTTTGAAAATAACATCGCGTAAATTCTCCACCAAGGAACTGTCGCCACAAACAAAACGCATATCATACAGTACAAGCGCCCTCAATACTCGCTCCCCTGAACTCATTGGCTCAATCGACCCCAACTCTTCAATCCATTCTGTATCTGTTCGACACCATTTTGGGTTCATCGCCATCACCCCACCCTGACAACGAGAGAACCCACAACTGACGAAGAGATCGATCACTCGTGTAGCCAACCGTAAAAAGAAAGATCGATGAGTCTCATCTTGGTCGCGATCTCCTAATGACCGGAAAACGAGAGCATTATCCATATCAGTACGAAGTACTTGCTCACGGCGACCGTCACTTCCAACTGATATCCAAGACCACGGAACGTCTGGGCAAGGTTCACCCTGTTCTTTAAGCTCATCTATAGCGATCTGAGTAAATCGCATTGCCAATGCATCGTATATCTCTGCGCAAATACGTCCTAAGAATGAGGCCGATATACCTGCGTCCAAATAACTGATCGCGATCTGCTCCACATCATCACAGATTTCTCTGAATCGTTTAAAGGAGCGAATGTTGCGTATTTCGCTCATCAAACCAGCTGGGTTATGACCACTTTGCGACAGAAGGTCCTTGTCTGTACACACATCCAATACTTCGGCATTAATCGTCCCATCTTCCGTGATACACACCTGCCCGATTTTCTTCCGCAGCATTAGCAAAATAACTTCAGTAGAATTTGAATACGGCTCTACCGTAACAACGGGCGATGTCATTATATCAGAGACCGGTTGCGTTTTACTAATACTGCCTACCACAACATTCCTCACAATGTTGCTATGAGAAACAATTCCCAAAGGCTTTCTATCATCGTCCAAAACCAAAATAGAGGGAAGCTTACGCGAAACCATTTCCTCAGCCGCCTCAAAAATAGCCGTATCCGGAGAGCACCACAAAAGCCTTTCCTTGGGCCTCAATCGCAAACGTTGCACCCCTGCAAGGTGAGCCTGCAAAATGCTGTTCTCTTTTTGCGATTCCAAGGGTGCCGGCAACGAGACAGAACGCCCGACACGCGTTGACCAAAAAAGGTGCCGACGGGTATAGGCTCGAGCTTGGTCATTGCGCTGCAAAATAGAATCCAACTGCTGCCAATCCAAAGTATAAAAAATACAATACTCGGCTACTTTTGCCGACACCCGAAACGGTTCGGATTCTATCATTGCCGTTAAGCCCAGTAAATCACCTTCATCTCGTACATCGACAAGCTCCTCTCGTCCATCCTGCTTCCACAAGTACTCTACGCGCCCTTTGGCCAAAAAATGTAATTTGGAGCCAGGCGCGTCTCCTTGCTGCCAGACGAAATCATCCTGTGCCATTACAAGTACCTCTGCTTCTTCGGCTAGAACAGCGGTATCGTATTGAGACATCATAGAGAAAGGCGGAAACTTACTAAGTGCCGCAGCAATACGGCCCGGGATCACACTTTTATTCTGCATAACAATCAGTCACAAATGCGTACGACCATCTTGAGAGAGGAGCAAGCGATTAAGCTTATCTCATCTCCCAAGCAAAAAAGCCCGAGCAATTCGCTCGGGCTTTCTGGAAAATATTGATGTAAAAGACGAAACTTATGCGTCTTTGATCATATGAACGTCGCGCTGAGGGAATGGGATCGTAATACCCTCTTCATCGAAGCGTACTTTAATTCGTTCTTGCAGATCAAAAAACAAATCCCAGTAGTCTTCCACTTTTACCCACGGACGGAATGCAAAATTGATAGAGCTATCAGCCATTTCCATCAAACCGATAGTCGGAGTAGGATCTTTCAGAATACGCGGCTCATTGTCCAAGATTTCTTGAAGGATCTTCTTAACCTTGAATACGTCATCGCCATAACTGACGCCTGCAACAAGATCCAGCCGACGTGTACCAATTTTAGTATAATTTTCGATAACCCCTCCAGTCGCGATTGCATTCGGCACGATTTGAGTCCGATTGTCCAATGTAACGACTGTAGTTGTGAATATCCCAATTTCCGTCACTGAACCTTCAGCGCCACCTGCAACGACATAATCGCCGACTTTGTATGGCTTAAAGATGAGAATCAAAACGCCCGCTGCGAAATTTGACAAAGAACCTTGAAGGGCTAAGCCAATTGCTAAACCAGCAGCACCCAAGATAGCAACGAACGAAGTCGTCTGTATGCCTAATTTCCCTAAAGCCGCAATGATAACAAATGCCAACAAAGCAGCATGGGCTAACGAGGATGCAAACCCAACTAACGACGGCTCGACCTTACGGGATTCAAGCGTCTTGCGAAACGCCTTCGTCAACAAATTGGCGACAATGCGACCAATGATAAAGATGGCTAATGCAGCCAATATTTTGATACCATACGTAGATACAATCTCTGTAAGATTCTGCAGGATTGAATCGATATCGATAAATGAGGTACTAGTTGATTCTTCTTCTTCCATACCGAAGACTAGAACAAACTTTATGCCTAAGGCAACTAACGTATTGCTTATTTGACTATCCCTTAAAGGAAAAGGCTCGGTTTCGCGTTGGAAACCAAGCCATTCCTGAAAAAATGCTAGGCAAAAAACATGGCCTCAGCCAAGGTCTCAGTAGGATCAAGCAACCGAATCCCTGCGGTCATCGAATGTCCTTCTCCAGAGAATACTGCATCGATTTTTCCTTGGCCAGCAGACAAGTTAAGTTCGCAGGTAAGAGAATTCTTATTGTTGTATGAAAACGACAAAAATGGAATCTCCACTTTGTCGTTTACTTCGCGAGAAAAAGAGACCTCGGTATCGCTTTGGCAGGAATCGATAACAGTTTGTATCCAACCGAGCAAAGCCTTACCTTCCGCCGAAAATGAGGTTGGTACTTTCATTTCAACCCCTTGTAAGCCGTCAAGAATCGACTCGATAGCATACGAGCTCATGAATTGGCCGATAGATTGACGAATTGATAGCAACCTTGAATACGCCAAATCATGAATCTTGCCGCTGTAAGGAATTTCAACTTCTTTAAGAAGATCTTCATCACAGGCCGCATCCAAAACAACTCGTTGCGATTCCTTAAAAAAGAACTGATAATCAGATAATCTTTGCGCTGAACCGAAACTCACCGGCCAGTAATAGGTAGGTAAATCCGCTTCTAGGAAAATGGATACTTGATTCTCCAGAAATCTCCGATCGCTTAAAGTATAACCTAAAGTCAATACTTCACAGCAACTCATTCCATCTCCAGCCTGCCCGATATCGCAATGCGAGTAAATTTTGCAGACCATATCGCTGTTATCATTCCATGAATCCGGCTGGGCACACAGTATGATCACCCGACACGGGTAGCGTCTTGAGAACTCAAGCGCGGTCTGGAAGGTACTCTCCCCTTGCTCAACCGAGCACTCGAAGCCCATATGCAATATCAAGTTCATGCGCGATGCCCGATACTCAGAAGGAGCTTTTGCATCGCTACCAGCCGGAGCTTCCCACATCTTAGACAACTCAGAGAGCGCCTTCCCGACGGGAACCTCAAAACCAGGTAAAGTATTATAAATTTCGCTTTTAGCCATACAGGCAATTACCTCGTTTTAAACTACGGCCTACGCCATTCGTCGTTGTTCGCCCAAAGCATACGGTCAGCGGCTCTTGGCCCCCAAGAACCTGACGTGTAGGCCTCCATACCGCGTCGTCCTTCTGAAGCCCAAAACTCGTGCAAAGGAGTAATCAAATTCCAAGAAGCTTCAGTTTCGTCACCACGAATGAAAAGCGTACCATCGCCAATCATCGCATCCAAAACCAAACGCTCGTACGCTTCGGGAGTATTCGACCCAAAGGTTGTGCTATACTTAAAGTGCATCTTAACTGGCTGCGTACGCGTTTGCAAACCTGGAATCTTAGCATTAAGCAAAACTGTAGATCCTTCGTCTGGTTGAATCTGGTACACCAATGTATTCGATGCCAAGCTCAGCGATTCGTTTTTACTAAACAAAGTTGAAGGTGGACGCTTGAACTGTATCGCAATCTCGGTGACACGTCGTGACATTCTCTTGCCAGAGCGGAGATAGAACGGAACGCCTTGCCAGCGCCAGTTATTGATATTCAAACGCAAAGCACAGTAAGTTTCCGTTTCAGATTCAGTAGAAACTCCTTGCTCCTGGCGATAGCCAGGAACCTTCAAACCATCAACGAGACCTTCATCATATTGAGCCCGAATGACGTCTGGGTTAGCATAATCTGTATTCAGCGGCTCAATCGCCTTCAAAAGCTTTACTTTTTCGTCGCGAATCGACTCCGCATTCAATGAAGACGGCGGCTCCATAGCCATCAAAGCCAGAAGCTGCATGGTATGATTTTGGATCATATCGCGCGTCGCTCCACTTTGTTCGTAATACCCGCCTCGCGTTCCAACTCCGAGTGATTCTGCCACCGTGATCTGTACATTTTCCACGTATTGGCGATTCCATAGTGGCTCGAAAATCGAGTTTGCAAAACGCTGCACAAGCAAATCCTGAACCGTTTCTTTACCAAGATAATGATCGATCCGATAGACTTGTCGCTCTTGGAAAACACCCTGAATCACGCGATTCAAGTTTTGCGCAGATGCCAAATCCTTACCAAAAGGTTTTTCCACGACAACCTTAGTATGCTTGTCAGTTTCTTGGTACTTAGTGGCCAAGCCACACGCTCCAAGGTTTTTGATAATTGGCTCAAAAACCGATGGGGGCGTGGATACATAACAAACACTCTGAGCAGCTCGTCCCAAATCCTTTTCGATCGAGTCAATCTTGGCCTTAAGTTTTTCAAAGGCAGCGAGCTCATCGTATCCACCACTACAATAATAGGTATGCTCTTCTATTCGTTTCCAAATATCTTTATCTAGCTTTCTACGAGAAAACTTCGATATAGCCTCTGTGCAAACCTCGCGAAACTCCTCATCAGGAATCGGCTTTCGCCCATATCCAATCAGGTAAAAATCCGCCGGCAATAAATTATCAACCGCCAAGTTGTAAATTGCTGGAACCAATTTTCTAGCGCACAAATCTCCAGATGCGCCAAAAATAGTAATAATAGTCGGTTGAGCCCCTCGGTGCTTGCTCAAACCTTTAAGAAAGGGATGTCGCGATTCTTCTGACATAATATGTCAGGCAGGTTGCAGTCTGAAAGGCTTCTTGTAAAGGTGATTAGCCAATGCAATGAGATTATCGCCTCATTCAATATTCGAACATGAATCAATTAATCGCCCAGGATTAAACCGCCTCATTGAAAGATCACTTTGCTCGGAACCTCCAACGAAAACGAACGCTCGTGCGGAAATCGCTACGGTCTCGATGTTCATTCAACTGATCTAGAGCTATTCCAAAAGTGACCCCTACACTATAGTCGCCAGGAATAAACCAAGCCTCCCGCCTCTTTTCCGACGGAAACCATGTAACGCCCGGGCGTATCACCCATTGGTCATCTTCTTCACCATCCATTCGAGTCGTTTGATATTCTAACTCCAACGAACAGCGCCATTCCCCCTCGATTTTATAAATAACACCCTGCTTCAACGAAAACAAAGAATCCGGAACCCTCCCAGGTGGGGGCGTATCGTCGATATGATCGCCTATTAAGTCATAATTAACATTCCAATACGCCGTCCACCGATCTGTATCGCCCAACTGCAATGAATATACAACGAAGGGACGGAACAATAAATAGTTCGCCCGAATATTCTGTTCTGGAATATCATCGAGCGGTTCTCTGACACTCGCTCCGACCGCTAAATTCGATTTTTCGCCGAATAGTTCAGCAAAACGCTTTTTAAAGCCCAAGGAAAGGTACCCATCACTGTGGACCGGATCAGAATCAAAAGGATTCTCAAGATATGGCGTATAGCCCAAGCTTGCTTCTAACGTTTCAGAAAAACCATAGGTGGCTTCAAGCGGCAATCGAATATAAGGATCATCAATGACATCGCCAAACTTCGGACTAATATCAAATTCCCAGACTGTGTTTGGCCCAATAAACGGCAACTCAGTAGCAAATAGGTTGTCAAAGTAACGCCCCAGTTCATCCACTCCTTTTTTCGCCCCTTTCAACGGGTTGCCGGGGACAGCTCTCTGCTCTTCATTCTCAGCATTCAATGAGAGGGTAAACGCTCCAACAAGCATGAGTACGGTCAGTCTGAGATACGTTCTTCGGATCGGCATAAACAATAGGGTATATTACAAAAAAACGCCGGCATAACCAGCTCGTTATATTAATTCGACAATTTTTATAGGCTATTTAGATCCACGAGATACGGACTTAGGAAAAAGAGGTACATTCTCAAAATGACGCTCGCCCACAAGCCTCCCCTCATCGTGCTCTATCTCTACAATATCGAAGCGAGGAGAACGTGCCTCTCCCTTCAACTTGTACAAGTAAGAACGACACACTCGAAGCAAGGCCTTCTTTTTCCTACCATCCACCGCTTCATAACCGGAAACCAATGCTCCAACCTTCCGAGTTTTCACTTCTACAAACACCAAAATCGATTCCGTAGAGCAAACAATATCTATTTCGTCCTTACCGCTCCGCCAATTGCGATGCAGTATACGGAATCCTTTTCGCTTCAGCAAACGCTCCGCCGCACGTTCTCCCAAAGCGCCAATTTCGCCATTATTTGCCTTCTCTTTTCGGCGATTGAATAAGAAACCCAACATCCTCTAAGCGAATACAACTCAGAGGAAATCTCAACTTGAGCCTACTCATTCAGCAGGCTCAATAACGAAAGGAGTATTAACTCACCAGTTTCATAAAAATGTATCCAAATAGCGGATAGAGTTTTGCAAATAGCTGATTGGCAGCTCATTGTTTCGGCAACCACACTAAA
>JAKYXN010000053.1 GCA_022538095.1 Puniceicoccaceae bacterium K14
ATCCATGCTTAACGGTTTCATGGAAGAGGCACCCTAACTGCTTTTTGAGAAAAAGCGCTATTAAAATGCGACTATTTTAAAGAAAATTGCTCTAAGAACCTCTATCGATACAGAAGGCTTCGTAACCGCGTTTCTTAAAGATGGAATTCAATTACAAGTCGCTCAAATTCCTCTCGCGAGAGTAGCATTTCAAGATCACCTCGTTCGCTTAGGAGATGGGCATTTTCAATTCGAGGGGCTATCTCAAATCATAAACAGCAACAATGGCTCAAAAACGACCCCCTACTCAACCGGAACGATTCAACAGGGAGCCATCGAAATGCACTATGAAGGAGCAAGCAACAGTAGCCCTAGCCTCAAATTTGATCAAGACGGTTGGTTCCTTCTCGAAGATCCGCTAAGCAAGGAACAGCAAGTATCAAAACGAGTTCGGATCGGCCTCGACGAAAATGGACTCCTTGTAACAAATGATGGATACCATATAATGGGCAAATCCGGAGGGTATTTCGAACATGAGCTTCGTTTACACGAAGACGGTTCCTGGGAGTCTCTTGGTCACTCCGAAACTTTTCTCTCAATCACTGTTCCTATTGGATCAAACCCATTCTATGCCGACTACGAAACAGAGCTAGAGCTCGTCCCTCTTGTGCAAAACAAACCGATCATTCGATTCGATTACCTCGGCGAACCCGAGCAACCATATGATTACGAAATTGGGCAGATTTACTACTCGGAAACCGAACCCGGTATAATCGAATCCATAAAAGGATGGCACGCCTTCGGCCTAGAAACACTCGAACTAATTAACAAAGTTATGGATGCGGCTGCCAAGTTAAACACTTACAACAGAGAAAGGATTTATTTCAGCCTAAATCAGATTCTATACGGACACCCAGATTCCATACGTCTAGCGCCTTCGCGTGTCTCCAATCTAACCACTTCAACAATACAATTCGAAACACCAGCTCTTGTTCATGATTACTACGATGAAATCGCAGAGGCAATTGGTAAAGATATCTACACTACACTTTTCCCTAATAGCGAGAAGTACCCACATGGTCTACAGCCCAAAACTCAAACAAGTGGACAACCCTACAGATCATTCACAGAAGAAATCCTATACGACATTACCTCTGATTTTTCTGCGGACTTTCCAGTATCAGAGTGGATCGACTTAATTCACTCCACTCTGCCTCAAAACCAGCAAGAAGCGCTCAACCGGATTGAATCAACCGCAAAAGATCAACTCCCATCAATCGCAAGATATGCGATTAGTGAAGACGGATCAGTCAAAGCATTTTTAGACAACGGCGATTCAGCGATCGTATCGGTAATCATGGGAATGCATTTCGAATCTCCCGAAAACCTAACACTTATTGAAAGCCAAGAAAGGGCTGCGTTTCAAAGATTTCTCAAAACCACATCCGCAGCAGAATTGCCTTCAAATGATGAAAATGCATACAACCTTCACTACGCCAGCCCAGATAGGATAGGCTCCGTATCATACACATATAATCAAGAAGAACTAGGACCCACCTCACTGATCTCTTGGCACTCCATTCCCGGAATCTCCTATCGAATCGACGGATGGAATGGGGCCGACGATTTTGTCGAATATAACCTCAACAGTTCAACCAGTCGACAGACCTACCCCGTGCACCTGGATCCCCATGCAGAAAAAGCTTCTCTCTACCAAGTATCGCCTCTTTTCAATTTTAACTTTGAAACCGTCCATAGTGACAACACCACACAAACTATGCGTTTTCGAAGTTCCTCAATACGTTACTCAGAAACATACAATCAAATCATTCGGCAATCTGAGCCCACTCCCTGAGCAAAGAGTAATTTAGGCCATAAATTCGACTAAATGATCCAAGCACGCATTCCACCCCTGCGTGTGCGGCTCCACTACGTTAGCAGGCAGCTCATGCTTCAGTACTAACTTTGTTCCAGCATCCACCGCTTTCAAATTGATCGTCACTGTACTATCGTCTACGAACCCCTCCGAAACCCAAGTAAATACCAAACGATGCGGGGGGTCGATTTCCAAATACTCACCGTGAGGAGCATAGCGCTCTTGCCCATCGCATGTACTCGCTCCCCCCTCAGGGCCAATCATATTTATAGTATAAGCGCCGCCCACCCGAAAGTCCTGCTCTACTTGGGCACAACCACGCTCCATGCCAAAGAACCATTCGTTCATTTTTTCTGGCTGTGTCAAAGCTGCGAATACAGCCTCCGGTGAGGCCGATAGCGTACGCTCTATTTCTAAAAGGGAAAAAGTTGAGTCTTCCTTCATTTTTTCTTTGGGTCAGCAATATCGTTTTTAAGAAATTCATCCAAGTTAGCGAGGCGCTTCATCCAGAAGCTCGTAAGCTGATTTATAACAAGCTGGGCATTCTTTAGAGGTTCCGTATTCATCGCAAAACGACGTTGTTTCCCATCGACTCGTCGCGTAATTAATCCCGCTTGTTCCAAGACCTTAAGATGCTTCGATATTGCAGGACCAGAGACCGGGAAAGGCTCTTTCAACTCCGCTACAGACACATCTGCCTGAGCAATTCGTTCCAACATGCTTCTACGAGTCGAATCCGACAAAGCATGAAAAATTCGATTTGTCTGCTCCTCGCTTAAGTTAACCATACGGTTAATCTTCAGAACAATCGTAAGAGGTCAACTTTTATTTAACCTAGTGGTTATTTTTGCAGTTCGACTTCATTGAGACTGCGCAAAAATACGGCACCCTCGTCAGACAAATCCAACTTCATACTATCAGGATCAATTTGAGATTCCTGCCAGTCCCACTCACTCCACTCATGTAAATCGTATGATTTTTCGATGTTGTAATTTATAAGCGGGCTGTAAGGAAAGACTTCATAGACGACTCGTCCACCTTCCTCGTATATGTCATATGACAATCTCGAACTCGCGTCTGAAGGATCAAAGCCAAGTTCCTCCTCAATTTCATTACTCATCCCGTCCGCGTCCGCATCTTCCCAATAATGCCCGAGACCAAAGCCTACAATTTCTTCAGCAGTGAAATACTGCTTAAGCCAATCTTCCATCACTGGCGCTTTAACACCATTCGAAGTGACCTCAGTGAGCCAAAATTCCTCCGGCCTATTTTCTTTAAAATGATTTTCACCTAGTGTGAACACTGAACCGTTCCGCAACCTTACCAACGTATGGGTTATGCCGCCCGACACTTCCTCTACTCCATTCAATACAATCTTCCTCAAACTGCCATTGAAAATGTGCCTCCCCAGCGCCCACTCATCATTGTTACCCATCCCCCACAAAGAGGCATCTTCCATGATAAAAAACGAACGGTCATTACCAGCTTCGATGGATACAACTCCAGAGGATACTAACTCAATGGGACGACTTACAATATTATGTCGATTTTCGCTTCCTAGCTCAAACTCATCGCTTGATCCCATTCCCCAAAGCGAACCGTCATCCTTTAAAAACAAACTGTGGCTCCAGTTAGAAGAAATATCAACTACTCCCCCATCGACAATCTCTACAGAATCCGAAAAGTTACTCGTATTACCTCTTCCTAACTGGCCTTGTTCATTATTTCCTCTTCCCCACAAAGAACCGTCATGTTTTATGTA
Source organism: Puniceicoccaceae bacterium K14 (assembly GCA_022538095.1). GTDB lineage: Bacteria > Verrucomicrobiota > Verrucomicrobiia > Opitutales > Opitutaceae > JAKYXN01. The sequence continues at coordinate 3,618 of JAKYXN010000053.1, forward strand.
AATAAGATGCCTTCCTCCAGCTGATGCCTTAATAACATTCGAGTCTATTTGTATTGGGAAATATATGTCTGTTCCTTCTTCCGTTAAATTACCGTATCGATTGTCCCCCAATGCCCATAAAGTGCCGTCTTCTTTCAGGAAAGTTGTCAGCGTTCCACCCGCGGAAATTTGAGAAACACCTTCAGCAAGTATTAGTTGGGGGCTTAGGAAATATCGGTCTGAACCAGGAACCAACTGACTATCGTCGTTCGAGCCAAAACCATAAAGTTTTCCTCCTTCCATAAGAACAAGCGACGTAGCACCATTTACTGACACTGCCTTAACTCCGCTTAAAAAAACCGGAGCCAAATCAAACCTACTCTCAGTCGTTCCATCCCCCAATGAACCACTATCATTAAAACCAGCTGCCAACAACAAGCCTGATTCCTTTAGCAAGAAGCTATTACGCAATCCAGCTTCAATACTCTTGACTGGAGTGGGCGGCACAACCTTCACCATAAACTCCTCAATGCCAAGCCCCCCCTCATCGTCAACCACAGTCAGTTCTACTCTATGTTCGCCTACTGCCAACTCTGTATCAATAGTTTCACCATAGTATACTTTTTCTTCAATTAACCATTTCCACTCGACAACTAACCAATCGTCACTACTCGACGAAGCATCAAGTTGTACCGCTTCAACTCCATCGTTATCATAATCCTCATACGTCAGGTTAAGAAGCTCAGCTTCTGGGCGCTCATTATCAGTTTTCTCAAAGGGTTCACGAATCTTAGTATACGACTCGAAATCGCCATCGAGATCCATGCCGAACACACCACTTGATCCACGTCCTCTTGCCCAGATAGAACCATCGTCTTTAAGTACAATCTCATAATAATAGCCCGAGACAATATCAAGGACACGGCTAGCAAACACCTCTGTTATCAAAGTCGCGTATCCAGATGCTCCCTCTTCCAGAAACCCTATTGAATACTTACCTAGCCTCCAAAGCGATTGATCCCGACCGATATAGTAATTTTTGTTCTCTCCAGAGACAGCCGATGTAACGCCATCTGAAATACTCAAACCAAGGTCTGAACTAATCTTTCCAAGTTGATACCCATTGTTTTCACCATAACCCCAAAGAGACCCATCTGACTTTACGATAAGGTAACTATCCTCCCCTTCACTACAAGATACCACACCCGAATCTATTATTTTTTCAAATCCCGAAGACCTATCCCAATTAATTTCGCCAGCCTTCCACAAAGACCCATCACCCTTTACGACAAGACTACCGGTTCCACCTGCATACGCCTTCGAAACACCGGAGGGAATCACGACTTGCGGTGTACTTGCAGAGTCAACTTGACCCAAACCAAGCTTGTCAGCTCCATTATAACCAAAGGCTAGCAACGATCCATCAGTCTTGACAATAAAACTACAAATATCTCCTGCCGAAACATGCATTCCACCAGATTCGATTATTTTAACAGGAACCGAACTTCGATCCAGACCTTCAATACCCAATTCACCATACTCGTTCAAACCCATCCCCCATACTGAACCGTCAGTTTTCAGGACAAGTGTATGAGCGTCCCCTGCTGAAACTTGTATAACTCCAGAATCCAAAACCTGAGTAAATTGAGAAACAGATCTCTTATAGTGCCCCAACCCGAGTTGACCATATTCATTGGAACCACTGGCCCATAACGCTCCGTCTTCATCCAATAGAAAACAAGTAAAGCTTCCTCCTTCGATATCCACGATCTTCGATACCGCTTTAATAGATATCACGAATTTATGAATACTGATTGCACCCGATCCACCTTCAACTCTTAGCTCCACTTCAGTTTCACCCAATGGAAATACTACGTCTACTTTTTCCCCTATTGAGCTCCCTCCACTCCAGCTCCATATCCAGGACACTATATTTTCTTCTCCAAAAGAAGAGCTTCCATCCAATAGAATAGATTCACTTCCATCGTTATAGGAATCAAGAAAAACCTTAGAGCCTCCATAAACAGCAACAACTGAATTATGGTTTCGATACGAGGCGACTATTGGTGATGTCTTATTTAGAGTTTTCGCATTGTCTGCGGAGTTTTCATTAGACTCACTTATTCCCATAGGCTCCCCATTAAAAGAAACATCAGGATTAGAAAAATAGTTTAACTCCCACCCTGGCCAGTACGCCATGACAGTTCGAAATTCATTTCTATTCGCCTCAAACCTATACCCATAAGAATAGGGGTACAATCCCCCGCCTTCAGCATTTTCGCGGTCATGAGCAGCTCCCAAGTTGTGCCCAATTTCATGCAAAAAAACATATCCTGAAATAGAAGCTCTGGCCTCAACGACACTAAACCCAAAGTCTACTTCACCTTCTTCAGATTCAAGAATCCAAGCAATACCGCTAGTATCCGGATCCGAAGCATCGCGAAAAAGACAAACCAAATCAGCTCCATAGCGGTCTCTTAGTTCGAATATTTCGTCGGCAACTCCATCTTGATAGGTGATAGCTTCCAAATCATTTCCCATGTCTTCCGGATCTTCGACATAGTCAATTTTTTCAATTCCCATTAAATTTAACCGCAATTCTATACGACTATTCTCCAGGCCTTCATTCGCGCTAGCCATTGTCGCCAGTACATGGGCCTCCATTCCGTCCTTGCCACCATAATACGCCTCTGAATTATCAGTGTAGCAAATTAGGATATCGATATCCTCTGCCGCTCTACTTGTAATTACGGTGCTAGCCAAAGCAATCGAAATGAGCAGTCGCTGGAGGACCAACCCCAAATTTCCACTAGAAAAATTTGTTAGAATCATAAAAAAAGGAGTTATCTTTCACCTTCTGAACAGGCTGCGCAAGTGCCGAGGCTAGCGACATCTATTTCCGCTATATACATCTTGCTGTTCCCGGCATTTCGTAATTCGTAAGTGGATCCGCCCGGCCCTTCCTTAATACTGCCAGAGACTGCCTCATTGACTAAACCTAAGACAACTGAGCTATTCTCTTTCCCGGCGAGCTTACCATAAAACACGCCGCGCCCGTCTCCAACACTCTCATACCTGGTGAGCTCGACCGTATCGCCAAGAAGGCCGCGAACATCCAATATTCTCGTTTTGCTATCATCCTCTACCCATCCGATCGATAACTCCTTAAGCGACGGCCTAAATTCAACGACCCACTCATTTAGCTTATGGTTGTGATCATTTTGGCCAAAATCGAGCGGCGTTTCTTCGAAATTCGCGATCGCTTCAAGTTCGTTCAGCGAAACTTCCTCTTTTCCACTTACCGAAATCGTGTCGATTGACTCGGTAAAGTCGGGCTCTATCTCATTATTTGAAACATCAGCTGCACCCATGCTTACAACGCCGCTCGGCCTATCGAAATATCCTCTTCTGACAAAAAAAACAGTACCCAACACAATCAAGACCACCAGGGTCGTTCTCCCAAATACCCTATTCATTTGAGTAAGCTAATTAGTAGATTCGCCTATTCAATTCCAAAAGTACTCTTACTTGGCTATTCTAATACCAATTAACGCTTAAACGGTTGCCGAGCATGACTGCTCAATAGGCTCTCCTGCAGTCGATTAAGCCTCAACACTATTCGAATAAAGAAAGTATTCTAACTTTCTTGGTGGAGTTGCAACAGCCAGCTTACACCGCCCTTAACCACCCAATGCCTCAAACATCACAACCGCCTTATTCATCTCGGCGAGAACCTCATCATTAAGAGGTATACAGGCCCCCATATTTCCTTGCTCCATTGATTTGGTGAAGCGCTGCCAAATTACCTCAACCTTATTAAGCTGCTTTTCGATTTCACGGTTACATAACCTTGACCCCCTTAAGTCAGACAAAGTTTTCTCGAATAAATTTTGGAGTTTTTGCCGCTCATTCCGAGAAACCGTACACATTGACTCTTCTAAGTACTCAATGAAATACAGCTTCATTATCCGCTGGGAAATCATTCGCTGCCTGCCAGCAATATTTATTGTCCGAGTTAGGTCATGCAAGTCGTCCAATGCACTTCGCAGCGAGGTGAGACGTCCCACGGACTCTTCACTTATCCTATTTATCTGGTCTGCCACTGCTTCAAACGCATACGACTCATTCGTTTCACTACGAGTACGAACAGCTATCACGCCCGCATTTAGAGAGATCATGCGAGCTGTTTTCGCCGACTTCTCAATATCATCTATTATTAAATTCAGTTCCTTGCTAATGCTCATTTGCACTTCGCTCCAGCAGCAAAATCAATGCCGACAAGAGGAAAGCAAGTATCCTCCAAAAATCTATCAACCTATTTTTACAATTATGCTTAATATTAGCCTCATCAACGCCCTATTTAGCTCAGATCGCTACACTTTTATTGAATTATATTCAGCCTATCTATCAGAAATTTTGATACTAGTGTTCCGAATCTACGATTGGACGCCGGGCAAAAAATTTGACATACTAAGTGACATGAAAAGGAAGCCAATTGTCACGATAGCCCAAAAACTTATTTCACTTCTTACACCCACAAAATATGCCAATTGTACGAAGATCTCCAATACTCCACATGCAATGTCTCAAAAGGGTGTAAAAATCTGGATCAACGGACGAATTATTTGTATCAAATAGTCCGACCAGAAATCTTATGGAAATTTACCAACTCAAATCATTCGTAGCTGTCGCCGAGGAAAAGAAGCTGACTCGAGCCGCAGAACGCCTTTTCACAAGCCAACCTGCAGTGAGCGCTCACATAAAATCGCTTGAAGCAGAGCTGGGCGTCACTCTGTTCGCCCGTACAGCAAGAGGGATGGAAATCACCGAAGATGGCCAAAAGTTGCTAGAACATTCCCAACAAATCCTTGGAAATGTAAAGGAACTCAACGAACTGGCCAGAGAGCTCCAAGCACAACCAAACGGTGTCCTTAGGGTGGGGATCAATAGCGGTAGCAACGATCTCAAGCTCGGAAAAATCGCTCAAGCACTGCAACAGCGCTACCCAGAGATCCAACTGGATATTATGCATGCCGGCAGTGGCAACATACACAAAGCCATCCTAAATGACGACTTAGACATTGGATTCTTTGAAGGACTGATTGAATCCCCGCTCATTTCAGGATTAAAAATCGGCAGTGCAGAAGTGCGCATTGTCGGATCAAGGGACTACAAAGAAACCTTCGAATCATCAAACTGGAGCAGCCTAGAAAAGCTACCCTGGGTATTCAACTCGCCAGAATGCAGCTACCATAGCGAAATTCTACGGATATGCCAGGCAAACGAGCTTACGCTAAATAAACGCTTCACTATCGATGACGAAACTACCTCTCTCCATTTCGTTCGGAATGGTATCGCAATTTCCCTTACAAATATGTCACTCATTTCTACAGAGTTGAAAAATGGCGAGCTAATTGCTTGGAAAGCCTACCGAGGGACTCTCGAACAACATCTCATCTGCTTGAGCAAACGACGTAACGATCGAGCCATAAAGGCATTTACCGACGCAACCTGCGAAATTCATAATCTCTAAAATGAACGATCAAATCAAACACTACCAAGACAAGTTAAGATATGAAATAGATTCTTGGGATCTATATTCTTCAAAAGATCAGGGACAGCCAATCACCGTAATCGACGCCCGTGCCAAGGATGCTTTTAAGGCTTCCCATATCCCAGGAGCAATCAACCTCCCCCACCGAGAAATGTCCGAAACGACAACCTCGAACCTTAGCAAAGAAATACTATACGTCACTTACTGCGATGGAATCGGATGCAATGCATCGACCAAAGGCGCCCTAAAAATGAGCGAGCTAGGATTCCAAGTAAAAGAACTCATGGGTGGCCTCGATTGGTGGATACGAGATGGTTACGCAACAGAAGGCCAAAACGGAACTCCCGGTAAACAATCAATTCAATGCGGTTGCGCATAAAACCTATGAATTCAATCAAAGAACTAAAACGCCTCCCATCTCCAGCGCTCCTCCCCCAAGCTCTTACTTGGGATGGAGTCAATTTATGGATGGGGTCGATGGAAACGAAAGAAATTCACAAAATCGATACGGATTCATGGAAATCAATCTGGAGCATCCCCGCTCCCGGGACTCCCTACGGTATGGTTTGGAATCAAGGAGAACTCCGAGTGCTCTGCGGAGAAACCTCAGAAGACAATCGGTTTATTCGGAGATTAATCCCAGATCATGGATTCGACACTCAATTTTGCATCCCGTGCCCCGATGATACAGGCTCTCAGCTCAGTTACCACCGCAACGAACTTCACGTGAGCCAATGGTACAACCAACAAATTCATGCCATAGGGCAAGAAGGCCAAGTAAAGCGAACTCATCTCTCTCCACGTGGAATATGCGGACAAGTCTTCATCGGAAATGTTCTATATCTTGCCAATACTAACGACGAAGAAACTGACGAGTACTACTTGAGTCGTTACGATCTGAGTCAAACGGAACCCAAAGCCGAGGATATCGCCCTCATTCCATTCAAGGCCCGTTCGCTTACGTTTGACGGGACTCATTTTTGGACAAACCACCGCGAGAAACACGAAACGGTATGCTTCGCCAAGCCGGATTGATCCTCTTCGTTTAGTATAAAAAATAAATTTTAATCACAATGAGCCATACCATTCGTATGGCCTGCATTGTGCTCCCTCTTTTTTCATGATTAGGAGGGATTTTTTAAAAACAGGGATCGCCGCTGGGGCAGCAATGACTATTAGCGGAACGATACCGAAAACAAGTGCAGCTACTCAAATTGAGAGTTACAATCGCGAGGGCCAATCGCCCTCGCAAATAGCGCAAGACGAAGCCTTCTGGAAACGAGTCAGACGCGATTTTGGGCCAGCTCCTGATTTCGTAAACTTAGAATATGGATACTTTTGCCCCGCGACACTCGCAACCCTCGAAGAGGAAATCGCTGGAGGAAGAGAAATAAACTCTCGAGCATCTTTCTACATGCGACGAACCCGCACCCAAGACCTCGAAGATACTCGCACTGAACTAGCTAAACTTGCGGGAACATCACCAGAAGAACTCTGCATAACCCGAAATACAACAGAGTCACTCAATACCATCATACAAGGCATCGATATGGATCCGGGCGATGAAATAGTCTACTCCAATCAAGACTATGGCAGCATGGTTCAAGCCATGAAGCAAAAGGCTAAACGCTTCGGTGTCGTATTAAAAGAAGTCTCCATCCCTCTCCACCCAAAGAGCGACGAGGAAATTGTCGCAGTATTTGAAAATGCGATAACAAATAAAACAAAACTTCTTCACGTCACCCACATGATAAACCTTACGGGTCACGTTTTACCCGTTCGTAAGATTTGCGACATGGCGCACGCCCGTGAGGTCGAAGTCGTACTCGATTCAGCCCACGCCTTTTCCCACATTGATTTCAAGATCTCCGAGCTAAACTGCGACTACTTAGGCACCAGCCTCCACAAGTGGACATGCTCACCCGTAGGTCTTGGGCTTCTCTATGTTAAAAAAGAAAAGATACCAAAAGTATGGGGACTTATGGGCGATGTTATTCGGCCCGAAGATGACATTCGAAAATTGGAGAGAATTGGAACACGCCCTTATAATCATATGAGAGGGCTTCGAAACGCGATTCGCTACCACGATGCAATCGGCTCCAAAACCAAACAAGAACGACTCCGCTATTTGAATACTTATTGGACACAACATTTCCGAAATCACGACAGAGTCTACATTAACACACCAGTGGACCCAAATCGCCATGGAGCCATCGCGAATGTGGGCATCCGAGGTGTCGAACCACAAAAAATCGCAGAGTTTTTCTACAACAAATATTCTATACTCACAGTCGGAATTTCAGGCCACTCAATAGTAAAGGGCGTACGCGTCACACCTGGATTGCCAACTTCGCTTCGACACCTCCACCTCTTTATCGAAGCCGTCGAAGATGCAGCAAATACCCTTTAGGACCTTACAATATCTAGTTAGAAGTAACAGCCCAGTGCACTACAATACCACAACAGCAGAAGAATAGGCTATTACTATTCTTCGTCCGCCACCTCAACCACTGCAGAGATTTCCACAGGTGCCCCAAAAGGCAAAGCATTCACACCTACGGCAAAGCGGGCATGTTTCCCCTTGTCTCCAAAAACTTGAACAAAAAGGTCGCTCGCGCCATTAATAACCAAAGACTGCTTTTCAAAGCCATCGATACAATTCACAAAACCCTCAACTTTAACGAACTGCACAACCTTATCCAAGTCACCGATCTCGGCCAACAGAGCAGCGAGCAAAGAGACACCGACTTTGCGAGCAACTTCATAGCCTTCCTCCACAGATAGGTCCTCACCTAATTTGCCTTTGGCAAATTTACCGTCGGCATCCTTAGCAATCGCTCCCGCAAGGAATACCAGATTCCCGGTTCGAACTGCGGGCACGTAATTCGCCACCGGAGCATTCATCTCAGGTAGCTCAATTCCTAAATCGGACAATGCTTTTTTCGTTTCTGACGCTTTCGCACTAAAAGTAGTCACGACCACAAGTAAAACTGTAACTATATTTCGTATACTCATAACTTATAAGATTATTTTCAATGCTTTATCGAGTTTCGCCATTTGATCAGGTCGCCCCATGCTGATTCGTAGAAAATTCTGCTCGTAATAGAATCGCGGACTAACCTTCACCCCAAATCCACCAAAGATGGCATCCGCTACTGCTTTGGAGTCTTTTTCGATAGGAACCAATACAAATGTCGTAACCGAGGGAATCGGTTCATACCCCTTTTCCTTCAATGAGCTAATCGTTTGACTTCTCATTTCTGCAGTTCTCTCTCGTACGCTCTTCAGGTAATCCTGATCGTGATACGCTGCCAACGCTGCCTCCAGTGAAACATGGGAACACCCACATCCAATACCGGTAACATAATAATCACTCAATTCGGCAGCTAATTCCTTTTGACACACTGCATAGCCCACACGCATACCACCGAGACCGTACGCTTTCGAGAAAGTTCGAAGCACAATTACCGGCATTCCCTCACGCACGCATCTCATCATTGTCAGTTTGTCCACATCGCCCGCAAAATCCAAATAAGCTTCATCAATCAGAATTGGGCACCGCTGAGACACACGCTTGCAAAACTCGTAAAGCTCCGAAGTTCCCGCCATCGTACCAACTGGATTTTCAGGATTACAAATATAGACAACCTGCGTTTCACTCGTAATTGCTTTTTCTATACCTTCTAAATCGATCCCGTGATTGCTAGTCCAAGGAATCTTAACATGCTCTATTCCAAATTTTTTAGCCCACATCATAAGCGGGCCAAACGAAGGATCCGAACTCACAATATTACCGCCTCCCAGTCCAAAAACAGAGGATGCGCCCATAATAATATCCGAAGACCCGGCGCCTAAAATTACTTGATCCACCGATACGCCTTCATGTCGCGCAATCGTAGATTTCAGCCGAGCTTGTCCTCCCAATGGGTATTCTTGAGCATACTGGGAACTATCCTTGATCGCTTTGACCGCTAAAGGCGAAGGACCAAATTGATTCTCGTTTATAGAAAGATTTGTGAAGCCATGAGAGCTCTCAAAACTCGCCTTTTCCGCAGAAGCCTCGTTACCAAAGGAAGCACGGGATAGGTACGTAGCGCCAATGGCGAGAGAGGAATTTTTAATCCAATCGCGTCGTTTCATAGTTGGGACATCTTTTTAGTTAAAAACACAAAAAGTGCAGTTTCCGTGCCCATATGAGAGGAATGAGTGATTCGCTCTACATTGAGCGCTTAGCAAGCCTGCAAAAAAAGCGACTTGCAATTCCCCTCTGGGCCATTCAACCAATCGTAAGCTAGCAATGACCTCAAAAAACACAGGAACCCAAAGATTGACGGCAGCCATCGCCATCATCTCCATCGCTTTATCAAGCGGGCTTCTTGTTGTCATCATGCAGCTAATCGCATGGACAAGCATGTTCAGCGAGTACAGCCAAGTAGCTTCCTTTTCGGACTCCCTCGAACTCACCTTCTCTGGAAATGAAATTTGTGGCATTTGTCTCGTCGCAGACGAAATCCAAGAGGATATGGACGAGACGCTTGACTCCTACCATGGCTCCAACACTCAGTTTTTGATTCCGCTTCCAAACGGAACGGCGCGAGTCAAAGCGCCCATGCATAGTCGAGCCCCCTACGCGGAAAGCTTTCAACATGCACTCAAAGCTATCCCGCCTCCAAATAGTTCCCCGCCGCCTCGAGCCCTTCCGGCTTAACGACGGCATATTTACTAGGCAAACAAGACGAATTCCTGCGCTTTAACTGAAGCGAGGAACATCGCTTTTCCAATTCAGGCCACAATTCGAGCATGTAGTTACGCATGCCCTACGCTGTCGTTAAGGCCCTTACCTAAGGACTAATCAAGATCTATTACAAAAGATCACCAGAACTGCCATCTCTAGAGATCGCAGACGAAACGACACATATAAAAACGAATTTAAGCATGAAACACATACTTTCCATAGGCGTCGCGGGCGCCTTTTATCTCGCATCAGCAGTCACCTCTACGGCCCAAGAATCCGTCGAATTAGAACCCTTTTCAGTCAAAGGCGACGACGGTCCTTTCATTGATACTCCGCTGGTAGGCAACACTTCTTTCGTCACATCGAGCGAACTGGAAAACATCAACGCAATTAACGTTGAAGACACCATAAAGTACCTCCCCAATCTCAATATTCGCAAACGCTACATTGGAGACACCAACGGCGTTACTTCCATTCGAGGACAAAACACCTGGATGACCGGACGTTCTCTCGTCACAGTTGATGGAATATTGCTCAGCAATTTTCTACAAACTCGGTGGTCCGGCTCACCTAGATGGTCCGCTGTCTCCGTAGACGAAGTCGAGTATGCAGAAATTGAGTACGGCCCTTACTCAGCGTTTAAGAGTGGCAACTCCCTTGGCGGGTCAATCAACCTGGTCACACGAATGCCGCAAGAAAAAGAAGGAACGCTTAAACTAAGCTATTTTTCTCAGGACTTTAGCTTATACGGCACAGATGATTCCTATGACGGATACAAGCTATTCGCATCCTACGCAGAACGTGTCGGAAAACTCAGCCTCTACGCCTTCTACAATCACTTAGAAAACGAAAGCCACCCCCAATCCTACGGTGATGCCACCGCTACCGAAGTCACCGACAGCGATGCTCCAATCGCAATCGGCACCTACTTTGACATCGACCCAGAAGGAAACAACCGAGCCATCTACAGTTCATATGGACCAGACGAACTCGAACACGATCAATTCAAACTCAAAGCCCGCTACGAACTCACCGAAGATATCCAAGTCCAATTTTCAGCTACGTATTGGAAAAACGACTCCGAGCAAACAGACAAAGACAGTTACATTACCGACGAAGAAGGAAACACTCTTTGGTCTGGAACCTACCAAACAAATGGTTACGAATTCACCGTAAAAGGATCAGACTTCTCAGTAAACCAACGCCAACGCGAAGACATCCTCGCTGGGCTCACCCTTGGAGGCACTCTCGCAGAAGATTGGGAATTCGATGTCACCCTCTCCTACTTCGATGTGATCAAAGACGAAAACCGCTCATCTAGTCTCAATCCGCTCGACCCAGACTACGACGGCTCGGGCCGCGTCACCTGGTTTGACGACACTAGCTGGCTAACACTCGATGGCAAGATCGGCTCCAACCAATTCCTCGGAAATGAAAACATCAGCCTATTCGCAGGATATCATTTTTCAGACTACAGTTTAGATCTTCTCCAATCATCTTCCGACGATTGGGAAAACGGGACTCGTGACGCCATCCAAAACAACAATGGGGGCGAGTCGCAAATGAACGCGGTTTTCATACAAGCCGGAGCTAAGTTAAACGAAAACTGGCGCCTAATCGCTGGCGGTCGCTATGAAAAATGGGAAACAAAAAATGGATACTTGCAAAATAGCACCGTAACGGAGTCGCTAGACGGCAGAGATCAATCAGAGTTTTCTCCAAAGCTCTCATTGGAGTACCAACCAAACGAAAGCTGGAAAGCGACACTCAACCTCGCAAAAGCTTACCGCTTTCCGCTCGTCCCTGAACTTTTTCAAGGACGAATCGGCAACAGCGGCTTAGAACGCAACAACCCTGATCTTTTACCCGAGGATTCAGAAAACGTAGAATTAAGCTTAACTCACTTAACTGAGAATGGTCAGATTCGTTTCACTCTCTTCCACGATGAAGTAAAGGATGCTATATTCAATCTTCTCGATGTAACAAACTCGAGCAATACCTTCAGCTGGTTCCTCAACATAGACGAAGTCAAAACTGAAGGAATCGAATTCGTCTTCGATCAACGCGCCTTCCTCGTCGAAGCGCTCGATCTTCGTTTTAACGCAAGCTACACGGAATCGACGATCGAAAAAAACTCAGCGAACACGAGCTTCGAAGGGAACCTGTTCCCAAGAATCCCCAAGTGGCGTATCAATCTTCACGCTACATACAACTTAAGCGATAACTGGGACCTATCCCTCGGTGGCCGTCACCAGAGTCATAGTTTTAATAATCTGGAAAACGATGACTTTGGCAACAATTACGGCTCTATCAGCAAGTTTCTCGTTTTCGACACTCGTCTTAGCTATCGTTTTGGAGAAAACAAAAACTCCAGCGTTTCCCTCGGCATCGACAATCTTTTCGACGAGGAATACTACGTATCGCACCCGTATCCACAACGCACATTCTTCGTTGAGAGTACGCTAAAATTTTGATCCAGGAAATCAATGGCGGGCAGCTCGTCTGCTCGCCCACTAATTTTCCACCAAGAATACAAATCATGAAATATTTTTTCCCATTCCTTCTCCTCTTTAGCTCACATCTAAGCGCAGCCCTTCCCTGCTGCACAATCCCAGAAGACCCGTTTCCCTGGAACGAACAGATCCTAAGCCTCGATGTATACGTTCATCGCCAAACCATTCATATTCTAACATCTAGGTACGACGAAGCGTCCGCCCAAAATATAATCGAGTATCAGAACTCCAAAGACAGTGGAAAATCGTGGAGCAAATCAACGCGCGTTGACGAAGGGAAGCAAGTCCCCCATGCACGTGGTCGCGGAACCGACTTTCACCTCGCAGTCACAGATGAAGCAATCACAGCAGTATGGCTCACCAAAGGGACTGGTTTTGGCGAGAGAGGACCATTAGTCGCTGCACGCTCCACTGACGAAGGCAAAACATGGTCAACAATCCCTACGCCTGCAGATGACAGAACCAACGACGATCACGCCTTCATTGACGTGACAGCAACTCCCAACGGTGCATTCCACACCGTTTGGCTCGACACACGAAGCGGAGATGGCAAAGGCCTCTACCTCGCCACCTCGAACGACCATGGAGAGACATGGGAATCTAACGTTTCGATCGATTCCAAAACATGCGAATGCTGCTGGAACACTCTCAAGTCTGATTCCACTGGCGTTCTGTACGCGCTTTATCGCGACACAGAACCCCGGGACATGGCCCTAGCAAGATCAGTCGACAATGGTAAAACCTGGGACCGCCTTTCCTCGGTAGGTGCCTTTGACTGGCAGTTTATCGGCTGCCCGCATGCCGGAGGCGGACTCGCAATCGAAGATGCAAGCTCAGAAGCCATACTGCATGCACTTGTATGGACAGGCCAAGATGATCATGCTGGACTCCATTATCTTAAAGCAAACGCATCTGATCTAGACTGGTCATCCCCACTTCAACTAGGAAGCGATAACGCAAAAGCAGCCGACATAGCTATCAACGACTCTGATCAACTTCTAGCCACTTGGGTAGAAACAGATGCCAAAGGGTCCACATTAATGTATTCAACATCCAATAACCAAGGTGCTTTCTGGAGTTCTCCGCAAGTCATTGATACGCCCAACAGTTCACCAAGCCACCCTCGGGTTTTATCAATAGACGATGAGTTTCACCTATTTTGGACGTCTAACTACGGACTTAAACATCTTCAAGTGAGCAATTAACAAGGCTAGTTCAATAGCCTAACCTGACCGCATGGTTGCCTGCGAAGCAGGTAGTTTATGCGTAGCAAAGAACGAAAGACCCGGAATCAACCCTCAAATTTCTGCGATATTCTCTAAGCTATTGCTTGGCCGGCAGCATTCCTTTTCTTACTCAGCAAAGGCGCATCTCGCCAGATAAGCGAAATGAGAGGGAAATTTATTTATTGACTAACTAGTAAGTTAATTATTTAGCTTATTGAAGATGAGTCCTCGACCGAAATCAGATGCGCGTGATCGTATCATAAATGCAGCCTGCGAACTGTTTTACAAACAGGGGTATCATTCGACGTCGGTGGATCAGATCATTGCAGAGTCCAAGGTTTCGAAGCCAACCGTGTACAATTACTTTCCTTGTAAAGAGGATCTATGCGTCGGGTACTTGGAAGAAAGGACTCGTCGAGAGTTTGAATTAATGGATAAATCGTTCCAAAATTTGAAAACTCCTAGGGAACGCTATTCAGCAATTATCCGACATGTACGGGATCGCATAAAATCGTGGGAGTATCGAGGGTGCGGATTCATGAACATGCTGGCAGAGATCTCAGATTCGGAGAGTCCGATTGTCGCCCTTTCCAGGAAATACATCGATGCAAATCGGTCGATGATAGTGTCAGTCGTTCAGGAACTCAAAGACTCGTCGCCGGAATACGCGCACTTGGACGTCAAGGCTGTGGCAGATGCGTATTATCTGCTTATCTCTGGAGCAATTAGCACCTGCCAAGAATGCCGTCAGGACTGGCCTATCGAACGAGCGATTGCGGGCATTGAAATATTGCTCAAGCCGTAACCTCTTTTTTTGGCTAGTTATTTTACTAACTAGTCAGTCAACAAACAAACCATAACACAATAAGATGAACGTAGAGACAAAAGAACCAAAACCATCCACTTGCAACGGAGTGGATGCAGACGCTTTAAGAGAAACAATTGCATACCTGGGAGAAAATCCAGATTTAGCAAACTTCGCTTTTAGAGCTCGTAACGAATGGATTGATGGAAGCCGTAACGAAGCTTCAATAAATACCTTTCACGCACTAGGCGAGGAACATGAGCGACGCCAAACTCATTTGATGAAGGCAGACCAACCGGCTTTGATTTTAGGCCAGGATACGGCGCCAAATCCTGTGGAGAACCTTTTAGCCGCACTGAGTAGTTGTATCGCTACGACAGCCGTCTACCACGCAGCTGCAAGCGGTGAGAAAATAGAAGAGCTAACATCGGAACTGGAAGGGGCAATCGACGTGAAAGGATTTATGGGAATTGATCCCGACGTACGCGAAGGCTTCAATCGAATCTCAGTTAAAGTTAAGGCAAAGACATCGGCAGATGAAAAGCGTTTGATGGACTTAATTTCGAAGTCGCCGGTTCTTGATGTCCTACGAAACGGAACGCAGGTGGATATAGATATCGAAACGAAAGCGTAGTGGTCATCCGTTTAGCGTTATAAAGGAGCAGATGTGATAGCATTTGCTCCTTCATTATTAGGATTCCTTTTTTCGCGATACACAGGCGCTTCACTCTCAGCCATTATTGTTTAATCACTAGTAAACGATTCCTCTTTTTCCAGTGCTCACTTCTAGAGGAAGGTCCAATTCGGCAAGTTCGAACGCGATCTATAAACAAGGAAAATTCAGGCCGCATTTAACGAGGAACTAAAAAGAGGACAAATACCCGCAAGGCAGTGGCTCATTTGTAAAAACTTGGTCAAATCCAAATCTTGACGTCCTGAGGTTCACACCCTAAACCTTTGAGTTATGAGCATCCTTGAAATCATTCTCGCCATATTCATCCCACCTGTTGCTGTTTTTCTCAGAAAAGGAGCAGGTAAGGATTTGATCATCAATCTAATCCTCTGGATCCTCCTCCTAGGCATCGGAGGCATCATCCACGCATTTATCGTTCTCTCGAAGAAATAAGGGGACAAAACGATTTTTTAGAACGCGCAGCTTAACACTGCGCGTTTTTTTATGCTCCTTGGAAGCGGATTCTACTCGTAAATCGATTCAATCGGCCACTTCCCACACGTTAAAAATTTTCTCGCTCTTGAAGCTTGGACTAAAACTCGAGCTCACCTTGTATTGATAAGGACGCATTCACTTTTTTATCCTTAGCAACAGGAGATCTAGCATCATCGCCAAGGTCCTTCCCTTCCCTGCGTTTTCTATGTTTCTCAGCTGCTCGCTTCCAAGAAGCAATTCGGCTCTTCAAAAAGCTGATTTCAGATTTAACCGATTCCTTTCGGAAGGCCAACTCTTCGGAAATCTCATATTCAAGTACGACCTTCACGTCAGGCTTTTTAGAAAACATCCACGCAGGATGCTTGCGTGCTTGGCGAATCTTCCTCTGCACCTCGCGAAGCTTTAGCCGATGGCGCTCTGCAGCTTGATTTATTCTGTCGATATCCGTCGACGTATCCAAACCATTGATCTCAATATCAATGATCGCCTCGATACGCTGCAGTTCTTCTACATCGCCAATAGAATAGGCCTCCTGAGTTTCGTGCCACAACTGGTCGAGGCTTTCCTCATCAAACGCAGCGATCTCCTTTCGCTGATCGGGGTGAAGTTTTCGCACCAAAGATCTATAGACTTTTTTCAGGCCAGGCTTATCCGTATCCGGCTTGGGAGAACTTGCCTGCTCAACGCCCGAACCAATTCCAAACCCCTGCTTAAACTTCTCGAATTCCGCCTCGAAGACGGGGTCATCCGCGTCCACTTCATACCCAAACATTTCAGAGAATGCCTGACGGATCCCCTCTTTCATGGCATCCATTTCCGAATGGGCCCCATCAGGATCACTCCCAACATTTCCTTCGGAAAATTCCTCCTCAGCAAAGTTATCATCCTCGGCATTCCCGCGCTCTTCCAGATCTTCCAAATCGAGCATTACCTCTTCATAGCACTCTCGATAACTCAAATCTGAAACGTAATACATCGACTCAACTTCATCAACAAATGTCGCCTTCTCGTACAATTCACCTTCTAACTCATGAAGGGCGTCAAGGTCCTTTCCAAACCGTTCCCTTTGCCACTGTTCAAACTCCAGTAAATCATTTTTCTCGAAACGATCCAAGCTACGCTCCGCGGTTCCTAGTTCCTTGAGATACTTGCGGAGCTTCTTTTCCGCCAGCTCTCCCGCACTCTTCCCGTTGCTCAATTCAATAGCTTGAGAACGAGCTTCATTCGCAGTCTTTTTCTGTTTTGCCGATCTTTTAGCAGTACGCTTGCTCACGGATAAAAAGCTCTATCAAGCCACCTTCACACTGCAAGGTCTCTAAATGAAATTTTTTTCACACCAACCCTTACTGACTGCGACGACCCCAGAGAAAAATGAATAGCTTTAGATTATAAATTGCGAGTTTCAGTTTAATCTCAAAACGCACGGCAAACCCCCGTGCATTTTTTTGTGAAAAAAAGCCACCATACAGTCACAACTGAGACAGTGATATCGTCATACCGATTGAATTCACATTCACACATTCAACGAAAATATTCTAAATGACATATTCACAAGAATCAGCTGTACAGCAACTTAAGCAATTTGAATCACACTACAACTACGACGCGTCTTACCTATTTGACCTATTGAAAGCCAGTCCCAGTGGATTTGAGAAATTTGTGGGCTTTATGCCGCTTTCTCAACACAGAGAGGCAGCCTCTGCGGAGGCAATATCCATAGCCCACCTCATCGCTACCCAGTCGGCCGACTGTGGCCCTTGCCTAGAGTTAGTCAAAAAAATGGCAATCGAATCGGGCTTATCTGATGAAATAATTCAGTCGACATTATCCAATGGAGACGTGCTCCCAGATGAGCTCAAACTTGTTCGAAGCTTCGCTATTGCTGTTCTAAAGGATCAAGCTCTCGATCCAGATTTGCACACAGCGATGATCGAACAATTCGGAGAATCGGCAGTCGCCGAACTCGCGATCACTCTCGCAACCGCCACAGTCTACCCAGTCCTTAAACGAGGCCTCGGCAAAGCCGTCGGCTGCAACCTCGAGCTGGCATAAGCCTGCTAAGCTGCCGTGGATCCCTCTCCCGATCCGCGGTATTCTATTTGTCATAATTGGAATGCATGCTTGACGTTTTAAAACGATCGTTTTCTAACCAATGCATGCCACGACCCAGAGAATACGACAGACAAGTTGTACTAGACCGAGCCTCCGACGTTTTTAGTCGAAAAGGTTTCGAGTGCACGTCCATGTCGGACCTCGTTGAGGCAACTGGCCTGAACACCGCCAGCATGTATAAAGAGTTCGGGAGCAAGGATGGCCTTTTCGAGGAAGTCCTCGGCAAATACCGGATGAGCCATATTAAAGAGCTTATCAAGCAAATGGAAGCCAAGCCATGCATGGCTTCACTCACGTCTTACCTTGAGAATCTTCGAGAATACGCCCGTTCGTCAGAGTTCCAAGGATGCTTGATCATGAACAACCTTGCCGAACGAAACACTGCCAGTGACCGCACTATGAGTTGCGTCAGTGAACTCTGTTCTCGACTGGAAGAACTCATAGAAGGCTGCCTCATTCAAGGTCAACATGACGGAGAATTTTCCAAAGAAAAGGACGCCAAACATACCGCCAACTTCATTCTATGCTTCGTCCACGGACTCGTTCTCTACGCTCGCATGGAAGAACGCCAACGCAACATGCCAGGAATCTTCGATCAAATTTTCGCAACCTTGAAAAATTAAAAAAAAATTTGCCTCGTTTTAAAATGATCATTTTATTACAATGAAAAAAACATACAACCTAAAACCACATGCTCGAATTCTATTCGCCGCATTCACTCTGATCCTATTCGGATCCACAAGCAGGGCACTCGCCGAAAACGAGACCCTTTTCATGATCGAGGTACTCGATCTTAAAGAAGATGCATCGATCGAAAAGGCCTGGAACTACTTCGACACCATCCAAGCGATAACTGCCAGTCACGGTTTCTTCCCAATCGACTCCTACCGAGTCAAAAGTAGTAAGCCTGAGAGTGATACAAAACGAATGATCGCTGTCTGGAAAATCGAAGACAAATCAAAGTTCTCCGACCTTATGAACGACCCTCTTTACAAGGTAAACATTCCGACACGCGATTCCATTTTCAATCTTGAGACCCGCCAAATGTGGTTCTCAACCCGCCGTCCATAAGAAATTTAATAAACCAATACAAAAAATGACAACATTCACAAAACACACCACATCAACTGCTCCTAAAGGATCATCTGAAATACTCGAAAAAGTAGAAGAACGCTACGGTTTCATACCAAACCTAGCGGCCTATCTTGCAGAGTCGCCTGCAGCTCTCGGTTCATTAATGAGCCTCGCTCAAGCGTTTGATGCGTCATCCTTCACGGAGCACGAACAACAAATCATTCAACTCACCGTTAGCTTGATGAACGGCTGTACTTATTGCAAAACAGCGCACACAGCTCTTAGCCGCAAAGCAGATCTAGACGATGAAACCTTGCAAGCAACTATAGCCTTTGCCCCACTTCCGGATGCAAAGCAAACTACGCTTCGCGATTTCACCCGAGTCGTTGTTGAAAACAAAGGGCATGTATCCGAAGAAGAACTTCTCAAGTTTTTAGAAGCTGGATACACCCAAGCTCAAGTCTTCGAGGTTATTCTCGGAATCTCCATGAAGACCTTGACTAACTACTCCAACCACTTCACAGGAGCCAAGCCCAACCCAGAATTCATCGCCATGGCAGAACCTGCTACCGCATAAATCAAAATTCAAACGTCCACAAAAAGGCAGCCAATTAAACTTGGCTGCCTTTTCCGTATCATTCCATCGAGGCAATCAGCTCATCCATCAGATTATCAACATTCCTATGCTTTAAGATTGGAGCCACCTGACTTGAATACAGAGCCATATAATCTTCGTTTCCAGTCTCAAGGGCTCCTTTTTTTAACGCGGACACTAACCAACTCTGAGCCGGGTAAGGAAGCGCTTCCTTACCTTGTTCATCAAATTCTTTGATGAAGCCATTTGGTAGAAAACGAGCCAGCCTTCCCGAAAACGCCCGCGACAAAACCGTTCGCTCGTGCTCCTTCGCCAGCAATTTCCCTCGATGAAGTTCACTTGCACCCGATTCTTCACACGCTAGAAAAGCAGATCCCAATTGAACGGCATCCGCTCCCAGAGAAAAAGCCGCAGACAAACCTCGACCATCTCCAATACCGCCGGCTGCAATGACCGGTATCTTCAGCGCATCACGAACGAGAGGAATGAGAGCCACAGTCCCCATCAAAGATTCGTCCGAACGGTCTATGAACGAAGGCCGATGACCACCCGCTTCAAAGCCAGTAGCCAAAACCATATCCACGCCTGCAGCCTCAATCGCCAACGCTTCCTCTACCGTTGTCGCAGCGCCAATCGTTGTAATGCCACGCTCACGACACGTCTCCAAAATCGATTTCGATGGGATGCCAAAAACGAAGCTCAAGACATCCGGACGCGACTCCAACACTGCTTCGATTTGAGATTCGAAGCCGTTACCCGGTTCCTCAAGAAAAGCTGGCGGGGTAACTCCTAGCTTCTCATACAAATGAGAATAGTCTGCCCGACGCATTTCAAACGCATCGCGTGTCAAGCGTGACATTTCAGAATCACTATCATCTACCCAAAGATTGATTGCGAACGGATTAGACGTCTTAGAACGAATGCTCCCCACCAATTCCTCAATCTCGGAGGGCTTCAGCATGTGCGCTCCGAACGAACCGAGCCCACCTTTGTTAGATACAGCCGTCGTCAAACGCACGGTGGAAAGTCCACCGCCAAACGGGCCTTGTATAATCGGCCATGCAATGCCCAAACGGGAGGCCACTACGCTATCTTTCCACATAATAAATCCCCTCTCTAAGCAGCTCCACCGAAGCTACAATAGTCATCCAAATCCAGCAATTCGGCCCAACTTTGCGTATCCGTCCTACTCGGACCGATCTCCTTTAATGTCGAAACGTAATACTCAAAGAGGTCAGTGTTCGGATGAGGCGATCGCCGCCCCTGATACTCAGTCCACGCATCGATTTCCCACACACCACGTTTAATCGAGCTGTTTTTTTGTACCCACTCAAGCATTTCTCCGTCATTTTTTCCTGTAGCGACTTGCTCTTGAAGAGCCTCAGGATTCAGACCGACAAATTGCAAGAACAGTTGATCAAGCGGGCAATTGAAGTGATACTCGCCATTTGTGCTCGCCAGCGTTGCCCGACACTTGTCCAGCAATCGCGGCAATATAGCGAAGCCACCCAATTCGACTCGCAAGCTACGCGGAGGACGCTTCGTCAAGTCAGGAGCTACTAGCTTACTAGCAGTCTCGTTATTCTCAGAGATTATCGTTTCTTGTGCTTTCATCGCTGCCCAAAGAAATCCATTAGTTACTAAAGTAAACCTAATTCCTTGACGTAACTAAACAATGAAGTTTCCATTTGGTAACTAATAAAAATAGAATGGTACCACGTAGAAAAAACAAAGTAGAAGAGCCACCCGAGAAATGCGCCCTCACAGTTTGCCTATCGATTATAGGAGGTGCTTGGACCCCTAATATCATTTGGTATTTAAGCAAACAACCACGCCGCTTCAGCGAGCTAAAGAGCGATATCCCTGGCATCTCCGCGAAGATGCTCACCCAGCGACTCAAACGTTTGGAAGCGGATCTCATCGTGAACCGAAAGGTTATTCCAAGTTCCCCGCCAACCGTCGAATACAGCCTCACCCAGTTAGGCCTAGAACTAAAACCCGCCATCGAAGCCATAGCAGACGTAGGTCACCGCCTCAAAGCGCTCCGAGGCGAAAAATAGCCAAAGCTTCAGGCCATGACAATCAAACACGCCGCGCAACTCTACAGCTAATCCCAACCGCTTTAAAAAAGATACTCTTGTCACACACTCACCCCCTGGATCGTCAGAAGTATAGTGACTCATAAACACCTCGATAACACGCACTCCCATTTCGTGGACACATCTGACTTCCAATCCTACCGCTCCCTCCTCCAGGGCATCGCTTACCGTATGTTAGGCTCAGTATCCGAAGCCGAAGATATCGTACAGGAGACCTACATCAAATTCTCCAAGCAAAACAAAGACGAGATAAACAATCTCAGATCCTGGCTCGTAACTGTCTGTAGTCGTCTCTCCCTCGATCGCCTCAAATCCGCCCAACGTCAACGTGAAACCTACGTCGGCCCCTGGCTCCCCGAACCCTGGCTCACCACTGAAGAAAGCCCCGCCGATCACGCCCAAATAGACGACTCTATTTCCACCGCCCTCCTCTACACTCTCGAAAGGTTATCACCCGGCGAACGCGCTGCCTTTCTCTTACACGATGTTTTTGGATACAGCTTCGACGAAATATCCAAAATCCTAGAAAAATCCCCTCAAGCGTGCCGCAAACTAGCATCCCGTGCTCGAACTCAGGCCAAAGAAGAAAAGCCACGCTTTGAAACCAACCCAAGCACCCATCAGAAACTCATCCAATCCTTTCTCGCAGCCATCAAAGAAGGCAACCTCGCAACCCTCGAAGAAATACTAGCCACCGATGTCACTCTTGTCTCCGACGGCGGAGGCAAAGCGTTCGCAGCCCGCAAGATTTTACACGGCATCCCAACCATCGGAAAATTCTTTATCACCACCTCCAGACAAGCAGCCCAATCCGAAAACACCTACGAATACCGCCCCACTTGGTACAACGGTTCGCCCGGGCTCCTTATTTACGAAAACGACATCCCCGTCTCCGCCATCAATCTACTCGTTTCCGAAAACCAAATACATGGTTTTTATATCCATCGAAACCCTGATAAACTCGCAAGGTTTCGATAAGATAACAAGGTAGAGTGTGTCGGCTCGGCAAACCGCTGAGCCCATTTAAGCCAATCACGCATTCCTAAACAAAAAAAACGACTGACCCAAAGGCCAGTCGCCGGTGAAAAAGCAGCACGGTCTTGTGCCACTGATTCGACCCAGAAAGCGGGTACTACTCAGGAAGTTTGAATAGGATTCGCTGCCTCACTCGGACATTCACAGCCACACCATCAATTTTTCCAGGCTCCCATTTAGATACGTTAATCGCCTCTACAGCAGGATATTCGAATTCGACCGCGGAAGACTGGATCACATCCACATCTCGAACGTCGCCACTTTGATCTATGACAAATACGACATCAGCATGCCCTTCAATTTTACTCTCTAACAATTCATCCGGATAGGTAGGAGCAACCTGATAAACGGCCTTCGGTATAGTATCCAATTCATTAATATTTCGAACCTCATTCTCAGATTGCTCAGACCAACTTAAGCTCGATTGGTAATCAACTGCCAGCAAACTTGAGCCCACAGCAAGCGATGCCACAAGTGTCCATATACTTAATAATTTCATTTTAGAATCCTTTTCATTTTTGAAGTTAACAATTTCTTCAATACGCCTTTTCAACGGTTTACCTGTAAGCATAGAACTCCACAACAGCTTGGGTTCAGAAAAAAATCGTGTCGCTTTCAACAAGCAACTAGCGTACGCTTTTCTCTCCTCACCGCCGTTCATCGCTGCCTCGTCGCAGGCACACTCACTCTCAAGACTAGAGCGAAAATACGCATACCAAAGCAAGGGATGAAACCAGAAGAGACACAACACAAACACTTGAATCGCTCGCCAAAGATTGTCCTTGCGATTCCAATGCTCGAGTTCATGCCGCAAAACCGGCCTTAGTTCATTATCAGTTAATGCATTGAAAAACGCATTGTTTATTACGATTCTGGGTCGAAAAATTCCAATAATTAAAATGGGCGTCGCATTCGTTTTTTCAATACGGATAAATTCGCAAAACCTATCCGCCTCTAGTTCCCGCAACACCCTCCGAATTCTTTTTAGCGATTCTCCCTTTAGAGACTCTCCTAATAACTTCTCACTTCGCACCCACTCGACAGAATACGCAATCGCAAGAATACAGAAACCAACCGCCCACATAAATAGTCCAATAACGAAAATCGAGACCCCCTTTTCTTCTGCTACCAAGATTGCAGATTGATTAACCCAACTATTCAACGACACCCCAATCAGAGAAGGCTCCGCAAACTGACCCGTATCCCAAAAACTAAGAACAAGGCCAACCGGGAACAAAAACTTCAAAAAAACCAATCGAAGCAACCTTGAGCGAAAAGAGGGACGCTTTATACGAAAAAGTAAAAGCAGTAGGATAATAATAGATCCAACGATAGTCGACTCGATCAAATGAAGCCCCAGTATTTCAATTACTTGCTTCATTCCTTTCCCTACTTCGACTTATTGGACCCTTCATCATCATCACTATCGATCAACTTCTCAAGTGAATCCAAATCTTCCTTACTCAGTTTCCCACTCTCAAGTAAGTGTGACACAATCGGACTTGCCACCCCATCCAGAAGACCAACTATGTCATCCACCAAATTAGAAACTAAAGATTTTCGCGAAATAACCGCACGGTAAAGCCACGTGTTCCCGATCTTCCGCACTCGCTCCAATCCCCCTTTCGCTTCCAAACGCCCAACAACCGTTTGAAACGTAGTGTACTCTGGCTTGTCTTTGCCACTTTCAATCGAATCGTGAGCCTCACGGATCGAGAAAGCCTCATCTTTCCAAAAAGCTCGGAGCACTCGCATCTCAAGTCGTGACAATTTTAACGAATCCTTACTCATTACAATTGTGGTTAATAATACCACATTTGTGGTTTTGTAAAGAAATATTTCTCATTTCCCTACATTTATCAAAATCAAGCTATCATTTCACGATGCTCTACTCACCCTACTAAGAACCTCTTCACGATAGTCGTCTCTTAGCCACAACCATCCAGTCCCACGAATCCGAAACGGGATTCTCTACGTCTTTGGGATAAACAATTCGAGTAATCTCCAAAACCTCAAACTGGTGCGATGCCAGCATCATACGAAGCTCCTGCTTTAAATAATGCTTCGTACGCGTACCATTAACTGAATACACACCTAACTGCAAATCACTCGAATCAGCTTCCGCATGCTGCGTCGCTATTATACTATCAGAACAGCTTTCCCCATCACTCAAACATTGCTCCAATCCATTATAAAGTTCCATCTGAGCAGATTCATGCGAAGGCACAACTAACAGTAAGGTTCCTGCGCCTTTCACTTGATTCGTCACCGCTCGCCAGGCCAATAAGCGATCGCCTAAGTCAGGCATGATCAACACGTTCACGCACAAAGCAAAATCAACGAGGTCAAAAGGTAACCGATCGTTGCACAAATTTATTTTATGAAATTTAGTATTTTCAAACGAGATACAATTTTCTCGAGCCTGGTTCAATCCAACCTCTGACCAATCACAGGCATCCACATGACCAAACGTCTCCGAAAGTAGCGGGACAAAATTCCCCACACCACAACCCAAATCAGCCGCACGAACACTCGCACCCAATTTCCGCCCTGCGTTAATTCGCTCTCGAACCAATCCTTCCTTATCACGAAAGAACACACTTGTTATTTCTTTTTCATAATTCGCTGAGACCAAATCCCAGTATTTTTCGTTCATTGGCCGTATTTCAGCCTTATCACCCATTTCCACGGAGCCAACCCTGTTCAAACTTACCTTCAAAGCAACAGAACAATTGAAAGTTGAATTGATTCTCCGATGAATACCCGTATTCTCTCAATCAACTTTCCACAATTCCCCTCATCACATGCATTCCAGTTCACATTCAACCCTCAAAGGAATTCGATTCTTAGCGTCATTTGCATCCATATTTTTGATACTTTTTATCACTAGTGCTGATGATAAAGAAAACCTTTATAAGCTTCTACATGATGGCGAGCACTTCGCCATCATGCGACACGCCCTCGCCCCCGGCACGGGCGATCCCGACAATTTCCAACTCGACGACTGCAGCAGCCAACGGAACCTTTCCCAAGACGGCCGCAACCAAGCCAAGCAAGTAGGCGAAAAGTTAAAGGCAAATGGAATCGAAAGTGCTCAGGTCTACTCAAGCCAATGGTGCCGCTGCCTTGAAACGGCAAAACTCCTCAACCTCGGCCCAGTCGAAGAGCTCCCCATAATCAACTCCTTCTTTCGCAACTTTGCAAACCGCACCCCACAAACCCGTGAGACCATAGAATGGATCAGCGAACAAGACCTATCCACGCCAACCCTCCTAGTTACCCACCAAGTTAACATCACCGCCCTAATCGGAACCTACCCCGCCTCAGGCGAGATCTTTATTGTTCTCCGTCAACCAAACGGAGACCTCAAGGCAGTGCACTCCATAGACACAGATTAGAAAAACCCTTGTTTCCCTTATGCTCAAACGTCGTCAGGCACTCATCCGACCTTCTCCAATACAGCGGACGAATCGGGGGACGCGTTTCGCTTTGCGACAACAGACTGAGCATATTTGAAACTACTGTGCTTTCCTAAATTTAGATTCTAAAACCTGTCATTGCATAGCAATACCTGTGTCTCGCGGAGCGAGACCCTGACAATTATAAAAACCTCATAGGCACCGAGGATTCTATTATCCTAGGCTGTTCAACTTGCTCGGACCAGTCCCCTTCTCATCATACAAAGAACAATATCCACAATCTAATATCCAAGGGGTTGCCTTCACGCGTTTTTTAGCACTTGAGACATTACCTGAGCACTGAAACTCTGCGTAACTCGTAAAGAGAGCCGCAAACATAACTCTTTGTCCCGCCTTAGGCTAGACGAAAAACATTCTAAGGATTCTGAAAATAATAGAAAGGTTTAAAAACTGCCCACGGTATTTTTCCTTCAACCATCACAGCAGGGACGACTTCGTAAAATGGGACCTTCCGTTTACCGTAAAATCTAGGCGCCTGTATTCGGAAAAACACGTCATTTCCTTCGATTTTTATCGATTCCTCGGGCCCCTGTTTTGGAGTTAAAGAAATGTAGTTCAACGCCGAGTGTGGAGTCCTCCGTTCCCCCAGAATTTCAGTAGACCCAGGAATTTCTATCGTCGCAGCAAACCATTCTTGCCCTAGATATTCAACCACATAAACCGGATCCTGTGGATCAAACACCTCGACCTCAAGCAAGTACTCAACAGTTATAGAACCATCCGAATTCCACGTCCATCTTGGAAAATCACAGATAGCTCCCTCAGTTCGCACTCGATAGTCTAAAGCATTCCAATACTCTTCCTCCCCAGGAAAGGCAGCGGCCGCTATCCCATCTGCAATATATGTATCGAACAAACTCGAATCAACGTTCTGCTTGTCGATTCCGGCAAACCTATGCTCGTTGAAAAACGCTATCTTATTTCTTGAATCCAAATCATAAAAAAACAGGTTGAGGTCCACAAATTCTGCATTTCCACACGAGGAAACCAATCCCCCTTCACTGCTTTGCAAACAGAACGCCAATAAGAATCGGTTGTCTGGTGAAGCAGAGAGCTCAATGACTTGTTGTCCGGCAAAGCCGTCGACTTGGAAACGATCAAGCAGATACCGCTTTTCGACCAAAGGATCCGGAGTGATGCTCTCAAATTGCGCAACGCTTAAAACCTGCTGAACCCCAACTGCATAATCGAGATGCTCCTCGAGGTACGCAAAACGAAAGTAGCCAGGCAAACTATGAGACTGAATGAAATCATCACTCAAATTGTGTTCAAATCGGTCCCAATTATAATGAACTTGGGTAAAAGCTGGAGCGATCCCTAGAATGCCAACTAAGCAAGCTAGAGTCTTATTCCAAAGTCGTACAGGGCGGATTCCTTTAATCATATGCTCATGACAACCCGCCTCCAACCCAAGTCAAGACGGAAGAAAAACCATGAAAGACCAGCATCGAAAAGAATCCGACGAAGCGATGAAGTGGAATTTTTCGATGAGGTGAGTATAATTATTTTTTGGATACATTAATCATTTGTTCACTCCAGGCCTTTCCGTTAAATCCGACAACCCACTCACGCTTAACCATCTATCTCCAGCCCGAAAGAGTCAGTGTAAGAGTCACCCACCTCCTGAGCCCTAAACATTACCGGTCTCCTGATCGGTCAGGTCATTACATTCCTCTATACAACATCCACGATTTAACATTCGCCATTCGTAAAAACCTGCCCCAGCTCTAGCTGGGACCATGCCCTCGTCTAGCGAGGATCCAGTGCGCAAAGCACACGATCTTAATTAATAGATGTTTCGTCACCACACTCCCACAGTCCGCCGTCCTGTCAACCGTAGCTTTTAGCGAAGGCTGAAGCCCACAAAGCAAAGCACGGATCACCTTCTTTACTACTCACTCCTTTGCTACCCAACAACGAGGCAGCGCATTCCCTTGAAACCTCCTCTTCGCAGCAATCATTGAGCACAGCATCACCGTATTCAAAGAAGGCCACAATCAAACGGCTCAATATACTACAATTGGACGCCTTATGACCACGGTCGATCTCAACACCCCAACGTGATTTTATAGGCGACAACGAGCCTCTGGCAACGTCATCGAGAACCCGTACTCCAACGCTCACTCAAAGGATACCCTCTACGAAGGCGGCGTCCCCGTACCACTCGTTGCCGCCGGCCTCGACACTCCACGAAAACGCAAACTCGTCGGAAGGCGATCTCGCCTTCACTGTCCTCCAAATATTGGCTTCTGCTGACCTATAAGTTAGTATTACCAAAATGCAGGGCCTGACCAGCTCGCACGCTACAATGCCAGCCGTAACAACAATTCCATTCATCACGCCCTACCAAAAGCAGAATCAGTATTTGAAAGAACATGTCCTTGAATAACACTCTTCTAAGACGGCGGGGTAATTATTTTTTCTTTGAGTATTCTCAGCCTTAATTCATTGGGTTAGTTCCTATGAAATATCTCGTTTTAATCCTCTCAATACTCTCACTCACAACCTCTCTCATTGGCAAATCCGTCGACGTCTATTTCGGCACCAGCGGAAAAGAATCCAAAGGAATCTATCAAGCGAAATTCGACACGGAAAACGGCAAGCTAACAAAACCCACCTTAGCTGCAGAAATACAATCGCCAGGCTTCTTGGCACAATCCCCAAACCTCAAAACGCTATACGCCGCAGGAAGCCTAGACAACAAACCATGCGTAGCAGCCTATCGGATTAAAAACGATGGGAGTATTAGTTTTTTGAATATGATAGAAATTACCGATGGATCCGCTTCACACCTAGGGGTCCATCCTTCGGGAAAGTTCTTGATCACCGCCCAATACAGAGGCGGTTCAATCGCCCTATTCTCCCTTAATAAAGATGGAAGCTTAAAAGCTCGCGAAACAGTTATCGAACATGAAGGAGGTTCCGGGGTCGTTCCCAATCGCCAAAATAGCCCTCACCCCCATTGGGCAGGCTTCTCGCCCGACGGACGCTTCGCGCTCATTCCAGATTTGGGCCTAGATAAGATCGTGGTCTATCAAGTAGACCTCGACGGCCCTTCTATCAAAAACATCGGATACGGAGAGGCAATTCCAGGAGTTGGCCCACGCCACATGCGTTTCTCCGTCGACGGAAAATTCGTTTACCTCTTAAACGAATTCACCTTATCAGTTACTACTTTCGGCTGGGACTCAGAAAACGGAAAGCTAGAGACTCTTACGACCGCGCCCGGCTTAACAGAAGAACAAAAAGCCAAGGAAGTATTCAACTCCAGTTCCGAAATCCTGGTCCATCCCAACGGACGTTTCGTTTACTCGGGCAATCGCGGCCATGATACTGTTACAGTCTATCGAGCAAACCCTAAAACAGGCGAACTATCCGTTGTTGAGATAGAACCAATTAGAGGTGCTTTTCCTCGTAACATAAACTTGGATGCAAGTGGGCGATGGCTATTAGCGGCTGGGCAAGATTCTAACACTATTAGCGTTTTCGAGATCGACTCAGACTCCGGCGAACTGACTTTTCAGCGTAAATCCTCAATTAACGTCCCCACTCCGATCTGTATACTCTTTAACGAGTAAAAGAATTCGCCAACACCGCTGGCGTTCACTAGCAGAATGAGAAAAAAGGGTCGGTCCTTAATTATTGAATTTCTAGTATTAAAAAATAGCTACATTTAATACCATTAATTTTCGTGGAAAAGATAGAATACTCAGCCCCCATTCCAGCCCTCCTTGAGACATAGAGCTACATAGTGTCGTCTACGATAGCCAATCGCCTAGGCTCATACTCGACATCGATACGCCAACGAAACGACATCCATCGCAAGACATCGGGTAAAGCGCATATTTCATCATCCCCCATCTCCAATCTCGCTGTCCAGTGGTCTCGCTCTTCTTCCACCTCGACTACGAGCTCAAAATAGTCGTCATCATTTTTATCCGGATACATTTCTCTGACCGCTAATTCAAAAAGACTGATTAACTCACTAAATGTTTTGTCGCTTATAGCTTTCCCCGAAAATGTTATTGTTTTGCTGCTGGCATGCACAGAATCAAGACCCGCCAAAAAATCGGGATCTAACCCACTCCTTAAACGCGCCCAAACGGCTTCGATAATTACGCCAGAAGCGGTATCCGGATGCATCCAACGATTCCCACACGAACTTAGCAGTTCTTTATTGCCAGACCAAAGTCCAAAACCATTCCGGATTCCCATACCCCACCCTAAGTGAAACTGGATCAGATCATCCTTTTGCCTCGTCTCAGTGTAGTTTTTATTTTCCTCCGACATTTCCGAAATAAGCAAATCAACCGCTTCATCCAAAGATCTTGGCATTTTGGGAAGTCTCCTCAATTCCACATGTGGCTCCTCCGAACGAACGAATTCAAAGTCAAACAATTCGGATTTAAGCGATAGCGAATCACCCGATAATTCGTATCCAAACACTAACGGACTATTAAAATCGCTGAGTTCTAAAGAAAATTCATTTCCCAAAACCATAAACGTTCCCTCGCTCAAATTCTGGATCGCCATTCCCCTATCCGACAATCGCTCGAGCGAACCGTCCGAGCGAAACTCTATTTCCCACCCGACAGAATCTAAAAATCCGTTTTCTGAAAGGTCCGAAACCGTTTTCCACTTTCCAACTAGTTTTTCATCTATTATCGGGCTTCCAGATAAGGCTCCAAGCATACACACTGCTATCCCCAATTTAAGCAAAACGTTCATTATTCTTACATATGTAGGATTAAGAAAGTAGCAAATCACTCGCATCGAAAAATTTGTTTTTCCAAAATACCCATGACTCTCGCTCTAATCAAAGCCATCGACGACCAGTTTTCATTTTCCAAATACCGAATCGAAAAAAGGGATCAGCCCCAAATCATTGTAATTGAGAATTATTACATATATAAAACTGTTCTACACGATACTATTTAACCTTCTGAACACCGCCAATAAACGCCATAAACAGACATAAGCATTTTCAAAAACCTATTTGGCCGTAGGCCAACCTTTGTCTCGTGAAGCGAGACCCTGACAATAGGTCCATCGGTACAAAACGCCTTGCCACTTCATTCCTCACTTATCGCCCCCACTTCGAAGCAACACGATGAACTCCCCATAGTCCATCAACGAATCATCAGAGATTGAAATTCAAAGAGCGAAGGAGGCTCACTAGTCACTACTTACACCTCGTTTCTTAGTTTTTCTATAGCTCTCTCATCTGGGTTATTCATTTTCCAAAGAATATAACCTCTGCGGAAATCAATAGCTCCGTAACCCGGCACCAAATACAGTATTAAGAATACGGGGTGCAGCCCAACACTACCAATCAACATTAGTAGAAGAATACCAAGACCAAAAAGCATAAACAGTCCACCGATAATCATTTTGTTGCGACCTTCCTGGCACAGCTTCTCCGTCTCTTTCTCGGGATCAAAATACAAATACTCCTTCATATCTGATACATTCTCAAGCTCTTCTACCAAACGATCACCTAGCACCGAAATCGTTTCCGCCATTGGGAACTTAACGTTCATCGCTTTGATCGCTGCGGCTTCATCATCCGCTACGATTGTCCTTTCCATTTGAGATCCCAACTTAGTAACAACCTG
Source organism: Puniceicoccaceae bacterium K14 (assembly GCA_022538095.1). Classification (GTDB taxonomy): domain Bacteria; phylum Verrucomicrobiota; class Verrucomicrobiia; order Opitutales; family Opitutaceae; genus JAKYXN01. Next base: position 35,607 of record JAKYXN010000053.1, read on the forward strand.
CAACCTGTATGTTTTGCTCATTGAAGAAACCTTCATAAATGGTCCTTCCATCTTCAAGTATTTTTAGAGTGTCCATGATTCTCGAAGAAAGTGTTTAACCAATGCGCTCAGTAACAGACAGAGACGGCCTATTTGCTATTTCGGTGAACTCCGTTTAATTCACTTCTATGAAGCTCTTCCTTTGGTTACTATTGGTTCATCCATATTTACCAGCAGCATCCTTCTATACGCCAAGAAGCAAAAAACTCCCCACGATACTCATAGACACGACTCCGCCCAGCACTGAAATCGACTTAGTAGACTATCAATTCGACGAGGCAAATACTCGATACCAGGTAATAGCGAGCTAAAGGAGAAGCTAGGACTGACCCCCTATCAATCTGATAGATGCAAAATAGCATAACCGATTGGGTCCTAAAGCGAAAAGCACGACCCAGAAATAGATCGTGCTTCGCCTCCGAGCAAAATAATCACTTAAGATCAGTCAACAAAGTGTCCGCCTGTCGCCGCATCTCCACGGGAAAAGCCATCTGTATTCGCCTGAGAGCTGCTAGATCCACTTCCTCGGATCATTCCCCCGTCGAATGCATGGTATCCATACCCCCCATTTCCATTCCTTATCGTATTATTCGCTTCGATTGAAGAAACCCCATAAGCTATGAAACCATCGCCTCCATTATTTTGAGCGAGAGCTCGATCCGCAAAAATGCCCGAACTGGAATGAGTCACAAATCCTCCACCTACATTATGGCTACTTTCCACACTAGATCCGTTCGAACCGTCATTCCATCCAGCATACACGTATGAGCCGAAAACAGCTTGAATTCCTTCCCGGCCATTGTGGTGGACATATAAGGACGGGGCGCAATCAACGCTAGATCCATTAGCGGCATAAATACCATCGTACTTAAAACCTCTAATTTCTACGTTTTCTCGAATATGAATAGAACTGGAACGAATTAGGTGAACGCCCCAATGAGCACTGAGATAATTTCCATCTAAGACGATATTACGAATCGACCCCAAGCGGTTACCATCTTTCAACTGTAAGCCTGTCTCACCTTCAGAAAATGTAACAGTCTTTCCATTACCACCTATATGTATTCGATTTCCATTTGGATGGTCCACTTCAATCGTGTCGTAATTAGTGTATACACCCTGAGAAGAGAGTTTAATAGTGACTGTGGCTGTATTTGAAATGACCTTCAGATCTAGCCAAGACAACGCATCTTGTATAGACTCAAACTCACCTATGACGGTGTTCACGCCTGTAACATCTAGAGTTAACTCACCAGTTTCATAAAAATGTATCCAAATAGCGGATAGAGTTTTGCAAATAGCTGATTGGCAGCTCATTGTTTCGGCAACCACACTAAA
>JAKYXN010000054.1 GCA_022538095.1 Puniceicoccaceae bacterium K14
CTAGATACGAAAAATTGCCGGAAACTTACCTAGGATTTGTAACTATCGCTGCAATAAGCGATTGGGTGAAAATGTAATTTGTCCGTACGGCCTAAATCTGTGTATACTACCCCGTAAAGCCCAGAGATTATAGTGTATCCGAAGGCTGCAATTGCCAATCCTAAGAGAATTGTAATCGTCGGAGTGATTTCTCCTATGATCGGGAAGGAAAAGAGTGGTTCACTGGAAAGATCGAGTATCGATACTATAATTTTTGACATGGCGAGAGTTACGGATGCCATGATAACTGCGTTAATCAGTATGCCGTCGAATAACGCTTTGAATATTCGCAAAATATTGCTTAGTTTATCTTCTCCATACCTTAAGGCAACGAATTCAACTTCGGTGACTGCTTCAGTACGACGCCATAAACGAGCGAAGAAGAAAACGGAGGCCATGATGCCGGTTGCAGATGACCACCAAAACCAGTTTCCGTTTATGCCTTCTGAGCGTGTGATGCCAGCGACAAGCAATGGGGTGCCAGAGGAGAAGGTGGTTGCAACCATCGAGGTACCGGCGACGAACCAATGGAGGCTTCGACCGGCCACAAAGAAGTCGGTTGAGCTTCGATTCGCTTTTCCAGAAAAATATACTCCTATTGCGAGAGCTGAGAGGACGTAGAGAATGACGATGAGCCAATCGACGGTTTGCATAGTTCGGAGGTGAGGATGATTTAAAAACCACCTACTAGATAACATCGAGTAGGTGGCCATAAGTGTCCGCTTTAAAGCGGGTTTATCGGTTTAAAGGTGAATGATTATTGGGCCACGCCGTATACTGCAATTTCTGCGATACCGATGCGTTCTTTCTTAGGTGTCCCGTTCTTCTTTGTACCGCGTTCTGTGCCTGAGCCAATGATGCGAATGCCGTGCACGTCGTTTATTGAATCGAAAACAAAGTTCACAATTGGTTGGGGGCCAGTTGGGCAGGTGTCGGGTGTTGGAAGGACGATGACGTCAGTGTAGTTGCTTTCGAGGTTTGTGACATCGATCCAGTGACCATCGACTTCGGTTGTGTATTGAATCTGTGGGGCTGCGGGAGCAGAGCCTGAATCATCTGAACTGTCAAACCATCCTCCGTTGTGGGAATAGTAGTGAGTCAGATCGACCTTGCAGATGTTGTCCTGAGGCTTTGCCCAGACGATACCGGCATATGCCAGATTGACTGTGCGATTAGAATAGTCGAACGATTCTGTATCTTCGTCGTTTATGGCGCCGGTAAGAAGTACCTTGCCTGGAGTACCGTCGGTTTTGTTCGTAGTGCCGAATATTCCAATACCCTGTGTTGCAAGGTTGTCTGTGTTTTCCGCTTGTCCGACGAAGTAAGCGCCTTCCGGGATGCCGAACCACGGGCTTAAGGCAGTTGCGGGAATCAAAGAGGGAATGCCGGTATTAGGAGCCGCCCAGGCGACTGCAACGTGATCAATGCCATCGCTTTCTTTGTGGAGGACTTCGAAGTAGTAGCGATTGGCGCTATCGAGTGTTACGGTGGCTGATTTTTGCTCTGGGGTAGCGAGCCAATCGTAACTGGCTCCAGGCTGTGTCGTCTTTGCTATGAGTTTCGCTTTTTCCAGCGTTGCATCAGAGCTTAGCCAAAATTCACAGTTGTCATCGCCTGCTATGTAAAAGGTGTATTCACCGCTGGTAGGTGCGTGAATCATTCCGCGCATACGGCTGCCATAATCTTCGCCCCAGCTTATGAAGCTCTCAAGACTGCCTTCGACTTCTTCTTGAAATTCAGGGGCGTAGGGGAAGTTTGGAGCTTCCGATAAAGCTGCTAAGCCGTCGCCTTCGATTCCGCTCCAAAGTTCATGCGTAAAGCTTCCTTTATTTGTTAAGGAGACGTCATGCAATGAAAGAGTAGTTCGGTCTTGTGAGACACCTACCATACGGTAAATCCCGGTCTCTCGCAGGAATTTTTGGTCGACACCGGAATAGGTGACTTGCATTGGCCAGATGACGTGTGGGGCAGCTGTTGGGTCTAGGCGGCGAGTCATTTGTCCCCATCTTAGGTCAGACATGTAGGTCATTATTCCGTTGGCGTCCGGGAGGTGGATAACCTTTGTGTTACTAGCCGCTACAGGAGAGGCGTATTGATCACCCCATGATTGGGTCTCAGCGTCCCAAGTATTTACCCAGCATTCGCGGGATTTAAACTGAAAATAGGATACAGAAGGATTTCCTTTTCCGTCGGTGTAAACTCCGGCAAAGCTCCAGAAAAAATCATCTGACGGGCGTTGGGCAACGATACTGGCTTGGTTGGGCCCTGCTTCGGCTCGCATTGGGAGTCCGGCTATTGGGGTATCGTCGGCTCGGTTGAATGTGATGCCTCCATCATTCGAATAGGCATAGACGATGTCAGTTGATCCATTTACAGCCCCGTTGTTGTTGATGGATGCCGCGAAATGCATGCGGTTATACATATCGAAGTAGAGTGTGACCATGAAGCCTTGATAGGCTTCTTCTACACCTGTGACGGTGTTGAAGTGACCGTTGTTCTCCCAGAGAATCGAAGGATAGAATGGGGTGAAAGCAACACTCGGTGCGGCTCCACCACGTGCGGTCCACGTTTGCGTTTCAGTGTCATAGACATAAAGGCCAACGGCATACGCACCGACCGTGTAACTATCTGTTAAGTTCGACCGGCATACCATGTAGAGCTCGCCTAATCGATCTGTATAAAATTTTGTGTAGGAGGGGCCGTAAATCGGTATCTTGCGTGGGTTTCCAGTCTTGTTGCCCATGAAGCTAAAACTACTAATATCCTCTGGCGAGTCCGATACCCAATACATTATATTGGCGTCGTCGAATCGACTGAGGTAAGTTGGCTGGCGGATTGGGTCGAAGTTGTGGTTGTCGCCGACTATATGTATGTATCCATCTTTATCGATACCCATTGTGAAACCATGGTGAGCATCGAGTCTGATGGTGTAGTCGTCTGGTTCGAGTTGAACTTCGGTCGTTTCCTGTGGGGTTATTTTGACGACTTGGGGGCGAAAATTGACGTCTAACCGTATTAAATAGGTGTTGCCATTGTGAGTGACGGCTGGGGTTGTATTATTTTCGTACCCCGGTGCATCATTCGAACTGAAGTCGAGGTCTGTTGTAGAGTAAAAGACCCGTTCTGTTAGTCTTTCTTTGGTGATGTCGTAGGCTTGTGTGGAAGAGAGAGTGCAGGCGACTGCTAGAATGGCTGAAGCGCGCACGATTAGGTATTTCAATATATGATACGTTTTGTTCATTGTTTTATCTTTCGATTTATTGCGACCCTGAGCGTATTTTCAGAGTCTGGGTGTCGGATAGAATTAGGGGTTAAGATTCGGCTATAAGATTAATTAATAAGTCTATTGGATAACTCAAAAATTAACTTATTATGCTTTGGAGTATCTCAAGCTCTGAGTGTGAAATGGACACTCGTGAAGGTATGAAAAAGCGAGCCCCCATTGCTGATGGCTCGCTTGAAGTATTTCAAAATTATGGAAACGTCTTTCTACCAGGAGATAGTGTTTGTTAACATATAGGACCTTGGTTGTGGGATCCTGTAGTTGTAGTAAACAGGGAGGTCGTCAGCTTCAGCTCTCTCAATTGCCCGACTAGCAGTGTATTCTTGATCATCCAAAACGTTTCGAATGTTCAATTGGATGCTCCAGTTTACCTTGTCGTTCATTAGTTTTCGGCTGTAACGAATGTGAAGACCGGTATCCAACTTGTCGGAGCCATAGTACGGCTTGTCGAGATCTATGAGGTTCGTTTCGTCTAGGGCATGACCGATGACGGGTTTATCCTGCCAGTTTAAGTATCCGCCGATAGCGACGCCTTTGAGTGCGCCGTCCCATGCGAAATCATAATTGGATACGAGGCTGAACTTCCATTCACGCAATTCGGTTTGTGGTGTGCCGTCTTGACGCTTAAGGTTGGCAATGTCTCGCTTCATTTCGTCTAGCAATTCACCGACCGTGATGTTGTTGCTTGCAGCGACTTGCAGGTCGGAGAATTCCCGTAGAGCAGCTTCGTTTTCAGTGTAGTATTTGCTTCCAGAAGGAAGGCTGTTGCTGCGTACTGCTTCGTTTCGACTTCCCATCAATGAGATTCTCCATCGCTTGGTTGGGTTGTAAGAAGCTGAGAATTCTATTCCTTCTACGTCGAGATCGACGGTGTCGGTGACAGATGTAAGGATTTTTTCTGACATGCCAAGTTCTTCCCAAATAGCATCGAACTTCTTAGATATGCTGCCGGGTGTACCTCCGCCTAGACGGGCATTTCGTTGCCCTCCTTCGAACCAAGAGATTTTTGCCTGCAGTTTGTCTTCAAACATAGCGAACTTGAATCCATAGTCGATCGTTTGTCCCTGGGAGTTCGGGCTAGTGAAACCTTGGAAGTTTTTCGCTACGGTAGCTGGCTCGAAGTTGTTTGCTCGATTGTAGGTAAGGGAGAAATTGTTTAAGATTCCATCGCTTTGTATGAGCTTGTATACTACACCGTAAGAATAGGTTTCTTCGGAGATTCCGGAGACAGCCTCGTTCAGGGTTAGGGGTGTGAGGCTTTCTTTGAAGGATGCCCAGGATCCGTCACTGTTTTGTACCCAGTTTGCTCTGTCAACTTCGTAAGCGTCTTGCGTATCACGGCGGATACCGTAAGTGGCTATTAGCTTTTCGTTGAAAAGGTGACTTTGCCCTGCGAAGAGTATGGCCGTTTGTTCAGTCTCCGTATCGTATCCGGGAACGAAATTTAAGTATTCCGCTTTTATGCCTGGAAGCTTGGACAATTGCGTAGGCCAGTTTTCTAGTTTTAGATCTTCGGCCGGTGTTCGATCTCCGCTTTCGAGATCTTGGTAAAAGACGGGAGCGATTAGGTTTTCACTGTGTAGTATATTTGCGTTGTAGCCTTCCAAGGGCGTGACGTTGTAAAGGCGGCCGATATCGACTGCGAGCGTGCCAGATTCTTCTGAAAACATGGCGGAGAACATGTGTCGTCCGAGTAGCTTTCCTTTATCTCGTAGGTCGAGTTTGTAAGAGGCGGTTAACCGTACATTCTCGTTTGTGTATGCGGTTGGTGTGTACCAAACGGAGTTGGCGAAAGTAAGTAGGCTACCTGCATTCAAGTTCGGAGTGACTCCATCGTTGAGTGTTTCGCTGGCGTCACCATAGAGGCTGTATCCACTTGCCCATCTTACATCCTTGTTGTGTTCATTTTGGAAGTAGGCTAATTGAACGTAGAAGTTCTCATTGATTTTTTGTTCGATGGAAATGTCACCGATCATGAAGTCTCGAGAGTCTGTCCGCTGATTTCCTAAGTTTATTGTATGATCGTAGAGATCGAATGGTGTAGGCTGTGAGTGTTTTCTTTCAATTCCTATGGGGTTCCATCCGGATACTGCGTAGTTTTTCCAACTTTGGACTCTGTTGTTTGGGTCTGGGTCGAGTGAGCCAAACATGATACGAGTATTGTCTACACCGGTGATGCGATTTACCTGATCGAGCTCACCTTCTGGTGTATCGCCGGGGTTAAGGATACCGTCTACGACTATGGTTGGTTTTCCGGCGTCTAGCCAGTTTGTAACCATGTTTGTGATGACATTGGGTCCAGCAGTATTGCGGATGGATTCTCCGAATTCGAGATTAGCATTAATGGTTGTGTTCTGAAAAGGTTTCCATGCTACGGCGCCGTAGAAGCGGCGTTGATCGAAGTATTGAGGATCGCGGAAATACTCGTGCTTGTCATTGAGGTAGTTAAACCTAACGCCCAGCTTGTCCTCTACGAGGACGCGGTTGAATGCTAATTCTAAGCGGTTCGAGCCGTTATCGTCAATGCGATTTCTTATTTGATTTGTATTGCGATTGGTGTTTGCTGGGCTGAGTTGTGTATTGACGACCCCAGCCGGATTTGCGATGCCGAATAGGATCGCGTTAGCTCCCGCAGAAAGGGTTGCTCGGTCCATATTGTATCCATCTGCTTGAGGCATGTATTCGCCTTTTGGAGCCGAGAAAAAATTACGAGCAACTGATTGAGTAGGCAATCCGCGGATTCTGATCGCGGTGGCGAAGAATACGTCATTTTCGCCCTGAGCCGCTGTTTGAGTCGATTCCGGTTCGGTACTGGGCAGGAATTTCGCAAGGTCCTGGATATTAGAGACGCCCAGGTCATCCATGAATGTCTTTGAGACGAGAGTGAGTGCTGCCGCTACGTCCTCTGAATTGGAGTTTAGGCGATTTGCGGCCAAAGTGTCGCTCACGAAGTAGCCTTCTGACTGGTCCGCTTGTATGGTGAACGGTGAGAGTTCGTAGACTTCCTTGGGTTCAGTTGTCTCATCCTGCGCAAATAGTCCGGTGGAAGCGATTGTTGCAAGGCTCACAGAGGCTTTGAAGACGCGACTTGTTTGGCGTGTTAGATTGTTTTGGGGTTCTTTCATATTTTCGTAGTTATAGCAATTATGGTCTATTGTTGGGATTCAACGTGGTCATAACTCAACCGATTGTGGCTGTAGGGTGGGTAAGGGGGGAGATGGGTGTTTTTCTTGTGACACTTTTTCTCTGGCGCCATCGCTTAAATAGAAATCGAACGACAGGCGAATCAGGAGATTTAATAGAATGAAAATTCAATTCAGATATATTACAAGTAAATAATTAATCAAATAATTAACCTTCATGATTAATCATTGGTTTTTTCGGATTAGGATCAGTGTAAATCGATGTTTTGATGCTCTCGTTTTTACTTTATTGAGAGTGTTATTGGCGCTTGGAGTGCGCCTGTTACGCACAGTGAGGTTAAGCCGAAAGGCTTAGCCCTTTCGGGTAAAACTGAAGATACGCGAATTCCGGTTAATCGATTGCTTAGATTATTTCCAAGCTGTCGCGGTTGGGCAATTTAGGGAATTTCGCAGAGGGAAGGGTTTGGTACCAGAATGCAACCGAAGCGATATCGTCTTGAAGCGGGAGGTATCGTTTGCCTGATCTCCAGCCAAGCGCTTGCATGGTGACTTTGAGGTCACGAGAGAATCGAATTGGGTCAGTTATATGCCACCGGTAGAGGCTGAAGCGGGTTTGGGAGCGGTAGACTCCGTCGGGACGCAGGACCTGAGGCATGCCGGCGTAAGGTGTATTGTATTCCTGATACTGCTTGGTCTGCTGGTTCTCGAAATTGTAGGAACCGCAAAAGTAGTCCTCCGTGCCGGTGCCGCAAATGGTGGGGAACTCCCGGTCACCATCGAGGTAGAACTTGATCTCACCTTCGCCCCACCAGTTTGAGTTGTTGACGCCCCAGGCCATGTAGGTGCCGACGTAGCGCCCGTGCCCTTCGATGCCGTCGAGGATCGTGTAGACGCTTTTGTAGGGGAGGGGATTGACGCGGCGGAACTGGGCGTGGAAGTAGCCGGCCCCCTTGTCGACCGGACCGAGCGAATGGTTGATTTGGTAGTAGAGCGTCATTTGCTCGTCCGATGTATTTGAGAGAGTAATACGGCACTGATTTCTGAAAGGCATTTGCCAGTAGCAATTGAAGGAGCTGCCGGGATTAACGCAGACAGCAGTTGAGGTGACTTGCGCGAATTCGCCCCAGCCGCAGGCAAAGAAGTCGCCGACCGGACATTCTACTGATGGGTGTTCTTGGCCGTCCCAGTATATGCGAAGGATGCTGAATCGCCAGTTTCCGGTGGGGGTCATCCAAATTTGCTCAATGAGTCCGGGGCCATCGATGTTGGCGATTTCAAATTCTTGACCTGCTTCAATATGAACAGAGGGGGAGACCTTCCAGCCTTGGCCAAGTTCACGAGCCGGCTTTTTTCCAGTTCCTTCGGTTGCCATGCCTCCTCGACCTTTTTTGCCGTCGAAATTTTCGGGGCTTATTGAGCGGGATTCGCGATTGTCAATGATGGCTAAGTTTTTCATAAATTTAGGGCGTTCATCACCGATCGGGCGAGAGCATAGTGTCCAGTAGCGTTTATGTGGATACGATCCCATGCAATCTCGCATGGGTGCTGGTAGGTCATGAGTTTGTCCATCTCGGCTTGGCAATCGATGAATCGAGCATCGTTTTCTGCGGCGATGTCCTGGACGATGCGTCCGTATTCGTTCATCCGATTGAGGAACGGATCAGTTGGGTCCTTTTCGAGTAGGAATGGAGCGAGGAGATAGATCCCCTTGAGTTCAGGTGTTTCTCGAGCTTTTTTGATGATTCGCTGGTAGGTACTTTTGAATACAGACGCATCGATATGCTCGTCGGTCTTCATCGGGCTATCGAATTGTCTCCAGACATCGTTGATTCCGATGGAAACGAAGAGCCATTGCGGCTTGAGGTTGAGTACGTCCTGCGTCCAGCGGTCTTCTAGATTGCGGACGGTGTTTCCTCCGATGCCACGATTGATTACGCGGATTCGACAGGATGGGTGTTCATTTGCGAAGATAGCGTTGAAGAGCTCCACGTAGCCTTGGCCGAGGCCGGTGTTTCGATTCCAAGGGGTGGGCTCGCCTGTTTCGTCTCGTCCGGTCTCCGTGATGGAATCGCCGATGAAGAGAAGGGTATCGTGTTCTCTGATTTTCACTATTCGTCGGACGCGAAACCGGGCATTTGAAGAAACCCAGCTTCGTGGGTTTCCCAGAAGCTGCCGCCAGGGCGTGCCCAGGCCATCCAGGATTCGTCTGCCATGCGACGGATGTTTATATTATAAGCGATTCGATCCAGCTCTGCGGTGGACATATCCATGGCGTCCAATGGGAGTCGCAATTCAAGAGTCCAATCTTGTGGATTTGTTTTTGAAGCGAAGGTGATGGCTTCCTGTACGCGCGATGCTTGCCTTTCAGTGGTGTTGCCAACTGGGATTACTTCAAAGGAATTGTCTGGGTAGCAGTGTAGGAGGAATGTTGGACTCGTCCCGGTGCGTGGATCTCGAATGACGATTTCGAGCCCGTCGCGTTTTCCCCATTTGCCTTTCATTACGAGGGGTTTGGACGTTTCGTGGACGACCTTTGCAAATAGGAAAAACGCTTGGCCGTCGTAGCCGACTTGGCTGTATCCAATTTTGTCACAGTAGTTGCCTGCAATGGCGATTTGGCAATGTGTCTTATGTTTTGCATTTTCGCTCCATTCGCCGGAGCTGGCTTGTCCATCGATTTGGATAGCGCCTTCTTCAATGCTTTGAATGACTGCCGACTTCCGTGCGCCTCTTAGGTCGGCGGCGGAAGCAATGTCGGAGAGTGGGGTGACGTCTGGGCCGTATTTGAATGCGGGGGAGGGACGCCATGGGTCTGGATACAGACCCATTTTTGTATATGGAATTGGGGTGTAGTCACCTAGGTCCTCAATGGATGATAAATCGCTCGTACTGAAATCTAATGAATCGATGTCACTGAGACCGGGGTCACCGTCTACGATCGCGTTTCCTGCAATTGTGGAGGTTTTCATAACGTAGGCTCGGTTTTGCACACGAATTCCGCCACTTCCTGCGATTAGGTTATTCTCAATCTCGTTCCCGGAGGCAAAGTGAGCTTCAACGGGATCCAAGTCGAAAATCGGGGGAATCTCAGGGTATCGAGAGCGCCAGATTTCCGTATTCCAAGGAGCTTGCTTCGTTGCGATGTAAGTACCGTCTCTGGCTCCGTTTTGCGCGGCTTGAGCTTTGAAGCTGTCTGTGCCTCGGCTTGCGTAATCGATAGAAGTATCACAGTTGAGTATCATGTTATTGGTTACCGAATTGTCTTTGCCGCCACCAATGTGAATCCCGATGGAGGCCATGGTTGCGATGTTGCCGTGGACGGTGACTCCGCTAGTGTGATCGTCGAAGTAGTAGGCGCGGCAACCGGCTCCATCCAGGGGTGATCCGAGGGCGTGAACGAGATTGTGACGGATGATTGTTCCGCGTTTACTCCAGTCTCGTGTGCAGGAATATATTGCTCCTGTGTCGCTCGCGTGAAGGGCGACATCATGAATGATATTGTATTCAATTATATGGTCGTTTCCGTCGAACGTGAGGGCGGTGTGAGGCGTATTATATATCAGGTTGTGTCGAGCGCTTGCCCCTGTTCCGTTGAGGGATACGCCGGGGCGATAGGTGCTTACGGTTTGGGCAATGTCGTGGATGTGGCAGTTTTCGACTCGGTGACCGCTAGGAGTTAGGGTGGCTCTGTCGCCTCCGTGCAGCTCGCATCCTCCTTCTCCAAGGTGGTGAAGGTCGCTGCTTAGAACTTGGCAGTTCCAACCGCCGTTTATATCGACTGCCCATCCTCCGGTTTGTCGGATGGTTGATCCGATGATTGTTATGTTTTCGCAGTTGGTGAGGTTGATTGCGCTTCCGGTGGAGTTCGCGGCTGTTAGTTTTTCTATTCTAAGATGTTTTGCGTTGTTTGCATCGATAACGTGTTGATTCATCGAGAGGCTGAGCGGAGCTTCGCTAGGAGGAGCAATCGGCCAGATATAGAGTATTTGGTTTTTGCGGTCGATGGCCCATTCGCCGGGCGTGTCTAGTTCGGAAATAGCGTTGAATACGTAGAAGTCTCGATTTTCGCGGAATCCATAAGCGTGGGTTTCCGGATTTTGCAGAGCTACTGTTTGTTCGATGAGATCAATGCTCTTTAGAGGCATGCGCTGGTCGGCCCAATGGTGAAACCATTTGCCGTCGAACCAGAGGTCGGTTTCAGTTTTCCACCTGCGTAAGCGTTCAGTGTCTTCATGTTTGAATACGCCAGAATAGGAGGTCAGGATGTCCTTGCGGTCGCGGAATTGTTCGACTTTGCCTATGATTTCGCCTGTCTTTGCGTAGCCTTTGTTCGGCCAGCGAGCGATTGGGAGGCGAGTGTTGTTTTGGTAGAGTTGGACGGGATTCTGTTTGTCTCCTTGGAATCCTGCTCCGCCCGAGCTGAAGCCTTCAAGGGGTCCTGAGGTGAGTGAAGAGAGGTCGAATTGTTGGACGTGGTCTCTCGCGGAGAGAGGGATTTTATTTAAGACGGCATCGTCTTTTATTTCTTGAAGCTTTGAAATTTGGATCCCCGCCGAAAGAATCGTTTTTAGGCAGTCTGACCCTCGGTAGATTGCCGGAGCGTTGGGAAGTCCGGAGTCTGCTGCCTCGAAACGAATTGCATTTGCGAGAGGGTAGAGGCCGGGAGCTATTTCGACAATGACTCCGTCTTCTGGGTAGGAGGAATTGGATTTGATGTTTCGTATTTCATCGCGAGCGGCCTCGATGGTCGTGAAGCCGCCCTGTTGGGTTTCATCGCCTCTGGTATGTACCTTGAGGAGTAGAGGCGCGGCGGATAGTTGAAAATGAGCCAGCACGGTAGCTAGCAGTATTGGGATTCTCATTGGTTGGAAATAGGTTGGTTAAAAATAGGGAGTACCCGTTTATATGGGGATTTCTTCCGGAACTGGACATCTGTCGTATTCTTTGTGTTCGAGAGGTGAATACGATTTTTGGCGATCGGCTTATTCCGTCATTCGTTTTCTTTATTTTTCGTTTTCGATGAGCTCCCCTCGGATTAAGAGCGCGTTTAGGTAGAGATTGTGTTGTTCGTACTTTTCTGGGTTTTCTTTGAAATCGCTGAAGCTTTTTCCTTCCGCCATGATGGACTCTTTGTTGGGCAGTGTATTGGAAGGATTGATGTGTATGGTGTGAGTGGTGTCCTGCAGGTTGGTGGATAGTATGCTCGAATTTAGGCGGGCGAAACTGCAGTATTTGTCGAACATGGTTTTACTGCGTGTCGTTCCATCTATGGTGTAGTCGAAAGTTCCAGAGTTCGGAGCGGCAATGCCGTAAACGCCGATGTAGGTCCCTTTGAAGGCGAAGGAGAGATAGTCCTTGGGTGAGGAGGCACACCAGAGTTCGTCTATGCGATCGCTAACCTTTTTAGCGATTGAGTTGTCGCTTGGGTCGAGACGTTGCCATTTTCCTTCGAGCGTAAGTTTGCTTAGCGGAATCATTTTGGCGTCTTCGAAGTTATTTGCCTCGAGTGGCGCTGGAAGCGGGTGTTCGCCAATGGGGCTTGCTTTGAAAAAGACGGGTAGGGCTCGTCGGATCTGTTTGAAGTAGAGAGGGTGCCCTGTGTCCGGGTAAGGGTGGACGCCATCGGGCGCGAAGAGGATTTTGCCAGCCAGATTGTTGAGTTGTTCTTCCGTGGTTGGCTTGGCTGCTTTCATCAAGAGGCTGCCGCTTTCTGCTAATATTGGAATTTCGTATCCCATGTAAATGGATGGAATCCCATAGTAGTCGGCTACTTCCTCCATGGCATTGGCTGCGTTTGCCAATAGTGTTCCGCCTTGAGTTTGGTCGAGGTAGGGTTCGGAGATGGAGTAGACGAAACAGATGTCGGTCCGAGGGTCGGCTTTTCTGATTTGGCGGACGATGCCTTCCATCGATTCGCGGAGGCTCTGTTTGGCGGTGTTAGCGTCGTTGACTGCGAATTCAATGAAAATGAGGTCTGGAGCGTATTGGAGTACGTCCTGCTGTACTCGGAATGCTCCCAACGCGGATGGTGTGCCTCCGACACCCGCTTCAATTTCTACATGTTGAGATTGTGGGTAGGACGCTTGTATCCAGCTTTGAGTAAGGACGCGCCAGCCTTCTTGTTTGGTGATACTTCCTCCAAGATAGCCGATGCGTACCGATTCTCCCGCTTCAAGCTTTTCGAAAGTATTGGCTAGCCCATTTCGACTCGTATGCGGGACGGCTTTTCTGTTTTCCGCCATGCAGGAGGTGGAAAGTAGCGCGAGTATCGTGGCGATTAGGGGAATCGTGAGTTTCATTTTTTGGAGCGATGATTGATTCGAGCCGTGGTTGTGGAACGTGCTTGGTTTTGGACGAATTTTCAAAGGACTATTTTGGAGTTAATTAATAAAGTCAAGAATTAGCTATCATATTAACTTGTTGGGGCTGTGCCAAAAAAAAGCCCCGTCCGTAGGAGGGGGCTGAGCGATGATTGGCGAACTTTGAGGGGAGCGTTCGAGCCACCTGGCTTTTTTTGGAGGCCTCTTACTTTGTTTCCGCGATACTCTCTCTTTCTATAAGGTTAGAGGATATGACGATTCGGGAAGGGCGGTCTTCGGCTGTCCAGAGGTTATCGTCGTTAATTACGTTCACTGCGACACGCCCCATTTTGCTGAATTCGGGAGATATCGATGAAATAGTTGGGAGCGAATTTTCACATAATGGCTCATTGTCTATTCCGATGATGCTCAAATCGGCTGGTACATTAATGCCTTCGCGGAGGGCGACATTGATGATCTTGAAAGCGAGTAAATCGTTGAATGCGATGATTGCCGTTGGGCGTTTTCGCTTTGTGAAGCTGCGGAGAAAATCTCGAATTTCTTCGCTCCGATCTTCGGTCTCTTGTTTGGGATCGCGTATTAGATGAACAATGCTATCGCTTGGGTTGATGCCGCAGGCTTCGAGCGCTTCATGGAAAATTGTTGTGCGTTCTCGTGTGCGAGAAGCGGATGTGTCTGAGGTAAGCGACTTGTAACCAACGAAGGCAATTCTCTTATGACCCATTTCAATGAATCGCGTAATGGCTTTGTGCATGCCTTCGAAGTGGTCGGAGGCTATAGCGATCCCTGAGAATGGGGCTCTGCGTTCGATATTGAGAGTCGCAATTCGTAGTGGTAGGTTAAGGTTTTTTTTAGTATTTCTCGGGTCGAGTAGTGTAAAAGAGGAGACTAGAAGTCCGCGGGCTTTTCGAGTAGCTAGCAACGTCGAAAGATCTTGGGCGGGGGTGATGATTTCGAATTTCAATCCTAGTTCAGCCGCTCTTGCCTGAGCTCCGCTGAGCATGCTGTTGCCGTAGTGGAAACGGAGTATGCTTTCATCCGTTAGGAAAAGAACAGTGTCTGCTGAATTAGCGTTTTGGCGCATGCTGGATGCAAGTTCTAGAATACGCTTTTTTGTTTCCTTGGAGGCTCGACTGGTTTCTGGGGAACGCAATACAAGCGAGACGGTGGCCGGCGAAATGTTTAGTTTTTCGGCGATATCCTTCTGGTTTAGTTTCTTTGAGGCCATTTGACTCTTTTGTGTTTTTGGAGCGTTGCTCTCTCTAGTTTATTTTTCTAGTTTTTTAAGTTAAGCGGATCTAGCGCTCAGCCTGTTGACTGAAGCGTTATTGATATCTAACTGCAAGCTTAATGTTAGAGGTGATGAATGGCTAAGTTGTTGTTAGTTAAGTGCCTTTAGGGCAGGTGTTTGTTTAGGTTTTGAAAACGACGGCGAAAGGTTTTTACTTTAAAAGTTAATTTATAGGTTAATACTTGACCTGTTTGTTGCGTGGTGACAGTGGTTTTTCTCTTGAGTCGTTGCCTGCTGTTGAGCGACGAGATCTGACCTGTCATGTCTGAGAACACAAATGCCCTGAAGTCGAATGACGAGAGAAGCGATTTCTTCGCTGATATCGCTGCCCAAGATATTCTTTATCGGGAAGGCGGTTTGATAGAGCCGCAGCCGCAGCTGCTCCCGGATGTAGACCTTCCTGTTGAAATTGAAAGTGACGCTGGCGTGTTTGATCCGGTTAAGCGGTTGGCGAGTGGAGACGAACTTGATGAAGAGTTGGCGAGGGTGCGCGATCGGTACATGCCTTTTATGCAAAGGTTAGATGCTCCTCTTGAAACGCTTCGCGACCGCGTGTATCTGGATACATTCGATTGGAGAATGGAGGGAGAGGGAGATCGCTGCGATCCGCATCTGGCGCAGGCGGGAGGAGGCGAGTGGACTCGTGTGCGGATCCCTCATTTTGAGGGCCCTCTCGGTAAGGCGACGGCGTTGTATCGGACTGAGATTGATGTGACGCCCGAGCAGTTGGGTATTGGCGCTGCGTTGCTGTGCTTTAATGGAGTCGACTATAAGGCTAATGTATTTGTTAATGGATACTTTGTGGGGTCCCATGAAGGGTTTTTTGCTCCATTCGAATTTGATGTTTCTTCGCTGCTTAAGGTAGGTGCGAATGTCGTTGTTGTCCGAGTCGAGAACGACGCAGTCTTTAATGGCAATCGAGCTTGGGGGCAAAACTACTCTGGCGACAAAATCTATGCTGCGACGGGCCCGGGCTATGATGACCCGGAGTTTGGTTGGCATCATTGTCCGCCGGGTATGGGGATTTATCAGAAAGTATTTATCGAATACCGTCCGACTGTGCATGTCGGCGATATTTTCGTTCGACCCCTGTTGGGAGAGAATCGAGTGGAAGTTTGGTTGGAGGTTGAAAACACGACTATGGAAGACGCTGGGATCAAGGCGAGCGTGTCGATCTTTGGGCGAAACTTTCGTGAAACGGTAGTTGAAGGCCAGATACTTAATCCCGAAGTTGTGCACGATTGCGGGCTGGGAGATACCTTTCAGATCGCGAAGGCGAAGGCGGAGAACAAGTATCAAAAAGCGGTTCCGCTGAAGATGGAACGCGGGGTGAACTATTTGCGTATGTCGATTTCCATGGAGGAGTATCGGTTGTGGAGCTTGGAATCACCTTGGCTATATCAATGCAAGGTTGAGCTTTTAGATAGCAATGGCGTGGTATTGGACCGCGCGGAGCAGCACTTTGGGATGCGTTCCTTCGTTATGGACGAGGAAGCGGAAATGAAAGGGGGGCTATTTTTGAATGGGTCTCCTATTCGTCTGCGTGGGGCTAACACGATGGGGCATGAGCAGCGTTGCGTTATGGATGAGGATTGGGATCAATTGCGTGATGATTTGTTGTTGGCGAAGATCTGCAATATGAATTTCTTGCGCTTTACCCAGCGTCCGGTTCAGGAGGAGGTTTATACGTTTTGCGATATGCTGGGTCTTATGGCTCAGACGGATTTGCCGCTGTTTGGGGTGATACGTCGAAACAAGTATTGCGAAGTCTTGCGTCAGGTTGAAGAGATGGAGCGGCTTGTGCGATCCCATCCCTGCAATATTATGGTGACTTATATTAACGAGCCGACGCGCAATGCGGATAATCGCCCCCATCGCCACATTCAAAGGGATGAGATGGAGCAATTATTTTCTGCGGCGACTGATATTGTACACCAACTAAATCCAGAGCGTGTGGTGAAGCCGTGCGATGGGGACTACGATCCTCCGTCTCCAGGCATCCAAGATCGGCACTGTTACCCGTTGTGGTATAACGGGCACGGAATGGATATAGGTAAACTTCATCGGGGGTATTGGCAACCGACGAAGAGCGGTTGGTATTATGGTTGTGGCGAGTTCGGAGCGGAAGGTCTGGAGTCTGCCGATCTGATGCGAGAATGCTATCCCGAAGAGTGGCTCAAGGGGGCGGATCAGTCTGGGGCTGGCTGGAGTCCATCTGATATTCTTTGGGCTCAAACGGGGAACTATCACTACTTCTTTTTCGATACTCAGGATACTCTGGATGAATGGATCTTGGCTAGCCAAGAGCATCAGGCCTTTGGTACGCGAATTATGACGGAGGCCTTTCGTCGCGACGAGCGAATGGTGACATTTGCCATTCATCTGTTTATCGATGCATTTCCTGCGGGGTGGATGAAGACGATCATGGATTGTCGTCGCCGTCCGAAGGCAGCCTTTTTTGCATACAGAGATGCTTTAGCTCCTTTGTTGCCTAGTCTGAGGTCCGATCGGATGACTTATGCTTCGGGAAGCGCTGTTCGTTTGGAGGCTTGGGTTTGCAATGACTTGAATGAGAGCGTTTCGAATCTTGAATTAAAGTATTATTGGAAGTTGGGGAAGCGTGTGCTTGGATCTGGCCGTTTGCCCGCCAATGCTCCAGTTTGCCACCCTACGTTTCAGGGGTTCCTGTCTATCGACGCTCCAATTGTGAGCGAACGTTCTCAGTTGTCGTGCCATCTCGCCGTGGTCGATGCGGCAGAAAATGTGTTGAATGACTGTGAGCTGAAGGTCGAAGTCTTTCCTGCAATAGAATGCGAAAAGGGTGAGAGGCTTGCTGTCGTGGGAATTGTTGATGGGCCAGCTGTGCGACTTGCGAGAGAGTTGGGGGCCGATTTGACGGATTTCGACGAGGCCGCGACCATTGTCATTGATGATTATTCTGAATACAATTTGAATCGTTCATCGATCGATGAGTGCGTGGCTAAAGGAGCGCGTGTTGTATTCCTTGCTCTCGAGCCGGGAGAATATGAAATCGGGGGGGAGCAAGTTCGCGTAAAGTTGAGTGATTTCAATCCAATCTATTTCGCGTCGCGCAAAACCGGTAGTGAGTATGTTGAAGGGTTTAAGGAAAAGGATTTTGGATACTGGTATGATCCTTCATTGGATCGGATTTCTCATTTGCTCGAAGCGACGTTTACTTCTCCTGGCTTCGATCCGATACTGACATCGGGGAACACCGAAGGAGGGAAGTGGCGCTCGGTGCTCGCTGTTGGTGAAAAACGGGTCGGCTCTGGCTCAGTGATTGTTTGCCAAGTGGATTTGGCAGGACGTACCGAGAGTAATCCTGTTGCTGGTATTTTTGCGAGAAGTTTGCTCGGCTTGGCTTCTGTGGCTATTGAGTCTAAGCGTGAAATAGGTCTAGGGAATGTGCCATGTTGAATCGGGTCTATTTAATTACAGGAAGTCTTGTTGCGCTGTCGGCCTATGCGATCTTTGCTTGGTTGGATCATAGGGCTCTTTCTGCGGCGGATGCGGCCGCAGCGATTGCGAATCCAGAGAGTGTGGATTGGCTGTCGATTGAAGATGATCCGGAACGTCTAATCGAGATCAGCTGGATGCCCTTGCCCCGATACCCGAATGGGCTGGAAGGGGCGTATGGGGAGGTGGTTCTCGAGAAACGTTTCAATGTAGATATTCAGCCGATTCTTTTAGACAAGCCAGGTTATCCTCAACGTAAGCCGCTTATGTTTGCCGCGGGTGACATTCCAGACATTGTTTGGGACGGTAATCCGAGCGACGTGCAGAAGGATATATATCACGGATGTATTCGACCGATCCCTATTGATTTGATCAAGAAATACGCTCCGAATTATTTCAAGCTCATCTCGGATTTTGCCCCAATGGGCTGGTTGTATGCTGATTACGCTGGTGAGAATTGGGGACTGCCCGTGATTTGGGCGGATGGAGGATTGCCGACGCCGGGTGTTTGGCGGAAGGATTGGCTGGAGGCGGTTGGAATCGAAAAAGAACCTGAAACGCTTGCTGAATTTGAGGAAGCTTTTCGCAGATTTGCTTTCGATGATCCAGATGGTAATGGAAAAAATGATACGTACGGCCTTACGAATACGACTATCGGATGGCACCTGATGTTTTCGGAGTTTTTCGGAGCCTATGGAGTGTTGCCGTTCGATTGGGTTGAGCGTGACGGATCAATTGTATGGGGAGGAATTACATCTGAGGCCAAAGAAGTTCTTGCGCTCTTGCAGCGTTGGAATGCCGAGGGGGTTTTAGATCCAGAGTGGATTACGGATGGTCTCGGTGAAAAGCGGAGACTGAAGGAAAAATTGATGAACGGCCGTGTCGGCTATGCGTACGGGATGGCTGTGTTTAATGAGTTTGATACGAGTTCTCCGAAGAGTCTTGTTAGTGTGCTGGAAGGACTGAATCCCGAGGCCGTTGCTGTGCCTGCTAAGCTCCCGGTAGGGCCTGATGGTCAAAGGGGTGTTCGAAATTGGGGGCGAGCTTCCAATACTTATGTGGCTGGTCCTGGTGTTGTGGCAGAACCACTGAAGTTGATCCGCACTTTGAAAATGATGGAGTATCAGGTGGGCAATGGCATGGATGTCTATTTGGAGTCTATGTATGGGAAGCGGGGGACTCATTGGGATTATGCAAATGGGAACCCTTCTGAGGGCATCACTCGTTTAGCTCCCTTTGTTGAGGAACGAAGCTTTCAGCAGAAGGTTTTATCTGTCTGGACTACGGAGCATCCTGTGTATCATGAAAAGAGCCACGCTGCTGCTGAATCTGCGTTTAACGAAAAGTTTCGAAACCCCAAGCACTGCCTCTTCAATGCGATTGGACGACCGGAAATGGTTCCGTCTGCTCAGCTCTATCTCGAAGACTTGCGGGCATGGCAGATGAATGTATACACCGAAATTATACGAGGCAATTTTCCGATAGAGTACTTTGATGAGTTCGCCGAGGAGTGGTTGCTGCGTGGCGGTGCTGAGATGACCGAGGAGGCGCAAGGAGTGATGCTGCGGAAGAACGAAATTTTTGCATCTTTGGGAATCGAAAATGAGGAAGGAGGGCAGAGATGAAAAAGCTTAGCGATAGTCCGTTTCGCAAGAATCAGGAGCTATTCTTGATGTTGGCCCCTTGTCTCTTGCTTGTATTCGTTTTTCTATACATTCCGATGGGCGGCTTGATTGTGGCGTTCAAGGATTTTAGATTGAGTCTTGGAATACTCGATAGTCCTTGGAATGGAGTGGATACCTTTAAGAAGCTTTTCAGCAGCTCGGATTTTCCACTCGCGCTTAGAAATACGATTATAATAAGCGGCCTTAGGCTGACCGTCGGGTTTGTCGCTCCCATCTTTTTTGCGATTTTACTCAATGAGGTTCGTTTGAAGTGGTTTGGCCGCAGCGTGCAAACGCTGACGTATTTGCCTTACCTTTTTTCTTGGGTCGTTTTGGGTGGAATATTTCAGATGCTTTTAGCTGAGAGTGGGCCGATTAATAGTTTGCTGATTTCGTTAGGAGGGCAGGCAATTCCTTTTCTTACAGATGATGTTTGGTTTGTCATTACGCTCGTTGTTACAGCGATATGGCAGACGGCGGGGTACACCGCAGTTATCTATCTTGCCGCATTGGCGGGCATTGATCCGGGGCTTTACGAGGCCGCTGATATCGATGGCGCAGGGCGTTTCCGGAAAATCATTCATGTGACGCTTCCGATGCTGCGACCTACGATCATTGTACTGTTCGTATTGCAAATTGGCTACATTCTGAATGCGGGATTCGACCAGATTTATAATTTATACAATCCGAGTGTCTACGATGTGGCTGACGTAGTGGATACTTATGTTCTGAGGCGTTTGCTGACTATGGATTTCAGTTTGGCGACGGCGGCGGGATTGTTTAAGTCGGTGGTCGGGTTCATGATGGTGATGTTTGCAAATAAGCTTGCTCGACGATGGCAAGGTGGAGGGTCCGGTCTGTGGTGAGTTCTCCAGTTAAACGAAAAAAAGGAATTAGGATGAAAGAGGGAATTGGAGAGAGGATTTTCACGCTACTTAACACGCTGTTTCTTGCTGTGTTCGGTTTTTTAGCTTTATATCCATTTATATATACTCTATCCATATCGCTGAGTACGCCGGGTGAGGCTTATCGTTCAGGTCTTCATCTGTATCCAAGAGAGGTGAGTTTTGAGGCCTATAAGATGATTATTGGAAATCCAGATATGGTCTTTGGGTACATGAACACTATTTTCCGTACAGTCGTTGGGACGGTTCTTACTTTGCTGATGACTTGTCTGTGCGCGTATCCGCTGTCTAGAAAGTATATGCCTTATCGTAGGGGGATTACGCTTTTTATCGTGTTTACGATGCTGTTTTCTGGAGGGGTGGTTCCAACCTATTTGCTAATAAAAGGAGTCGGTTTGTTGGACAGTAGATGGGTCTATATTTGGCCCGTGCTCATCACTGGGTTTAACGTCATTATTGTGAAAAGCTTCTTTGAGCAATTGCCCGATAGCTATTCGGAGGCGGCGAAGATTGATGGGGCAGGCGAATTCCGGATTTTGTTTGGAGTTTATATTCCTCTGTCGAAACCTGTATTGGCTACAGTTGGGCTGTGGACAGCGGTGATGCATTGGAATATGTGGTTTGACGCGATGATCTACATCACGGATGAAAACAAGCAGGTGATGCAGACTTTTCTCCGCCGAATCGTTATCGATAACAGTGTCGAGCTGGCTGACAAGGGATTCGTGGGAGGGGGGATCGAGTCGTTGGCCTCCGATACGATCAAAGCAGCAACTGTGATAATAACCGTCCTTCCTATGCTTATTGTTTATCCGTTCGCCCAGAAGTATTTTGTTAAAGGCATCCAATTAGGCGGAGTTAAAGAGTAGTGAGATTTCAAATTCAGTAGCACACAATCGATAAAATAGTTATGGCAATATCTGAAAATCAGAAGTGGTTTCCCGAATCTAGATTTGGTCTTTTCTTACATTGGGGTCCGTATTCGTTATATGGGCGTGGCGAGCAGGTTCTCTTTCGTGAACATCTGGATCAGGATGACTATGAAGCGAAGGCTCGGGCCTGGAACCCAGAGGAGTTTGATGCGAAGTCATGGGCGAAGACTGCTCGAGAGGCTGGCTTTAAGTATGCGGTTTTGACTACGCGGCATCATGATTCGTACGCTCTATGGGATACGAAATATTCGAATTATAATTCGATGAAATGTGCTCCCAAGCGAGATTTTGTACGAGAATATGTAGATGCATTTAGGGAAGCCGGATTGAAGATTGGGCTTTATTACTCGTGGGCGGATTGGACTTCAAAAGCGTATTGGTCTGATCCTGACGAACATCCGGAGGAATGGTCTGCTCTTCGTGATATGACGCACAATCAAGTGGAAGAGCTGCTGACGAACTATGGAAAAGTAGACGTCTTTTGGTTTGACGGTAGTTGGCCTCATCCCGCCCTTAAGTGGGACAGTCAGGGATTGCTTGATCGCATGCGCGAATTGCAGCCTGATATATTGGTAAATAATCGTTTAGATGCAGATTCGCCGTTTACGAAATCGCAGGGAGCGGTTGAGTTTGCTGGGGAGTCCAGAACAATGGGCGATTTTGGAACGCCTGAACACCATATCACTGCCGACGAGAGCCGTATCTGGGAGAGTTGCCAAACGAGTACTTGGCGACTTTGGGGCTATTGTCGCGGCGAGCGTTGGAGGCCGACTGACCTTTTGTTAGACTTTCTTTGCCAGTCCGCTAGCCAAGGAGGCAATCTCCTGCTGAATGCTGGCCCGCAGCCTGATGGTCGTTTGCCTGCAGAGTTTATTGAACGGAGTGCGGCGATTGGACGCTGGCTTGCAGTGCATGGCGAAGCGATATATGGTACCCGGCGAGGTGATCTTACTGAGTTTACGACTAAAGGGTGGCAAACCCGTCGCGGAAATTCCTTGTATCTGATCTATCGTTTTTGGTCTCAGGAATCAGCAGAACGTATCGCTGAATTGGCTACTCCGGTTAAGTCCGCTACCTTGTTAACGACCGGACAGTCGCTGGAAGTGGAAAACAGAGAAGATGCGGTTTATATAAAGGGACTTCCTTTGTTGCAGCCAACTGAGCTTTTCCCAGTGATTCGGCTAAATTTTGATTCAGCTCCTGAGGCGAAGGATTGGGCCAAAGGAAGGCTTTGGAATTTGGATCCTAAGGAAATGCTTCCATGGGTGCGCGAAATAGATCAATCAAAGTAGTTATCTTGGACAAATAGATTTATGGCGATTATTCAAAATGGAATCCGATTCTTTAATACGGAAGTATTGGAAGAACGAGAGGAATCAACTGGCTATCTGTTGCCGCGTATAAAGAAAGAATTTCGAGATCGACTCAGTCCTCGCGGCCAGTTCGTTGGTATGTGTTCCATTGGTGTGGAAATTCAGTTTGTCACAGATGCTCGAGATTTTCGAATAACTCTCTCAACTCCAGACCCTGAGCTCACTTTTGTGGTCTATTGCGGGGAGCTTGAGCATACGACTTTCAAAATTCCTGGGGGTCAAATTGTCACCACTCATATTGCGGCGTCAGAGCAATTAGCTTTGATCGATAAGGAAATTGTTGATGGCGCCTATGATTCGTCAGTATGGAGAATAGTCATACAGAAAGGATCAGCGATCTTTCATGGGCTTGATACATTCGGTTCGTCGCATCGAGCTCCAAGCGATAGCGAATTACCTCAATTGACGTGGTTGGCCTATGGATCATCCATTACAAATTCGACCGGCAAGGGCTATCCTCATCAAGCGGCTCGGGAATTAGGAGTGCAGATAGCCAATAAAGGCATGAGCGGCGCTTGTCGGGTCGAGCAGGAGATTGTGGACCAATTTACGCAGGTGGAATGGGACTTCGCAACCTGCGAGCTTGGGGTGAATATGCGAGGCGATCAATTGCTAGCAGACCAGTTCGAAGATCGAGTAAACTACTTGCTTGATCAATTTTCCACTTCTCATCCGGGGAAGCCCATTGGACTCATTACCTTGTTTCCTAACGACAATCACTACTTTAAAGACATGCAGGCAATCGGGCCACGTCATCAAGCTCATTACAGCGATGTGCTTCGAAAGTTGGCAGCGGAGAGAGCAGGAGAGGGTGTCTTCTTGATTGAGGGCTTCGATGTTCTTGATCGCTTCACGGGTCTTTATGTCGATTTGCTGCACCCCTGCGACTATGGGCATATTCGGATGGGGTTGAACCTCGCGCGAATTTTGAAGGAGAAACTGCCGGAGTTGTTGAAATAAACTAATTCAATTGGACGGATCCACTAAAAAATTAACGAGAGCGCTGCGATTGCGGCGATCGATAATGTTGCTCTTTGAGCGAAAGAATGAAAAAATCAAATACATCTAAGGGAGCTGTGTGCTCAGAAAATACCGACTTGGTAGCTGTTAAGGGATTCGTCTCCCAACAAGTCGCAGTGCTAGAGAATAGTCACGTTCGTTTCGAATTTGATCTAAAGACAGGAGCTTACTCAGCTTCCGATATTGAAAACTCTGCTAATTGCATCGAGAAGGTCTATTTCAGTGTAAATGACGATAAATCTACTGATGGTTATCACTTCAAAGCTGCTTACAGTTCCGTAGTAGAAAAATTGGGATCAGGCTCTGTTCTTACTGTAACTGGAAGTAGAAAAGGTTCAGCGGACATTATCTTAGCAGTTACTGTGTACGCCGGTAAGGGCGAAATTGCTTTGGGCTGCGGAGTGAAGGCGAATGAAGCAATGCGTATAATGAAGTTTTCACCGCTGATCGGCCACGCTTTTAGCAATGCTAGTTTTGTCGATTTTAAGACGCTTGATGGAGAAAATGGTGAAGACCTAACCAGTGTTTCTTCTGCGGATACGCGTGAGTCGCTCAATAACGTAATGGCGACTTTTGGTGGTAAGGGCAAGGATCGACAGTCGATTGTTTTCGGCGGTTTGAGTTATGCAGAGTTTGTGAAGCATGCTGAAGTCGTGAGAAAAGAGGCACATTTGGAAATTGCAGCTTGGGCAGATGATCCGATTGGAAAACGTGTCGATGAGGGGGCTGTGTATCTAATGGATCGCGATCGATTCTATATAGATTTTACTACTGAGAATCCGTTTGAAGCACTCGAGAAATACGGCGAAGCCCTCAAGTTGGCTAATCATGTAAAACTCGATAACATGACAGCTCCTGGGTTGAATTTCTGGTATTGCTCGACTCCCGAGTGGGGTGGCGGGAAGTTCCGCAATAATTCTACTGGAACCTTGGAAGCATTGCGGGAGGCAGAGGCGACCGGCTTTTTAGAGTATTCACCCTTGTGTGTCAGACTTGAGCCAGATGATTATGCCGAGCCAAATAACCAACAAGGATGGTGGGATGACGAGCATTGGCGAATGTATGAAGGGGGGCAGTTGCTCGAGCCATACGAGACCATGGAGAAATGGGGCAAAGCCATTTATGACAAGGGAGGCGTTCCCCTGATGTACTGCCAAACTGCAAGACGATCTCAAGATTACGCCGATGCGTATCCAGATCATATGTTATTCGGCGGTACGCTTACTCCTCGCAAACTAGGAAAGATCTACTGGTACGACGAGACGTATTGGAATTACGACTTCACTTCACCTGAGTTTCTTGAGCACATGAAGAAGGTGTACGAGAATCTTAATAAGTCAGGTGTTCGAGGTATGAAATTTGATTACCCTGATACGGGATGGGCTTATGAAGGAGGATTTTGCGATCCGTATGCTACAACGACTTCAGCCTATCGCGCTATTTTTGAGCTCGCCCACCATGGTTTGGGTTGGAACTCGGATATTCATGAGCGATTGCCGCTGCATGGAGACGTATGTCTCGGCGTTGTGAGCACTCACCGTACTGAGCCGGATACAGATCGATTCTACCCCTCAATGGCCATGAAATGTGGACTGCGTTGGTATAAGAACCGGACAGTCGTTAAGTATGTAAACGATGTCATAAATCCTGAGCACGCTTTCCCGCATAATAGCGATGGCTGGCGGACTATGTTTACCATGAGCTATTTGACCAATGGTCGGGTTGAGATTGGTAAATATATCGAAGACATGAGTGATGAAATGCGTAAAGATCTTACGCGAGTGATTCCATTGTATGAAGGGGAGAGGAGCGCGAAACCGGTCGATGCCTTTACGGGGGGCGAGTATCCTCAAATATTTGAATACAAGATTAGCGATTCGTGGCGCTTGGTTGTTTTCTACAATACTGAAGTAGAAAAAGATGTTGAGAAAGCGAAGCTTTCGTGGAAATCGATACCCAGAGAGTCGAATGCGAATTTAGAAGATGTAGAACCTGACGCTCTGACAAATTGGCCTAAGCAGCGTCCCGGAATTCGAGAGCCGGCCTTAACCGTTCCGGTAGCTTCGACTATTTCCGTCTCTTTGGAAGATGAAGATCAGGACGGAGGATTAGGTTTGGATGGGAGCCGTAGTTACTATGTTTATGATTTCTGGAACCAATGTTTTATTGGGAAATATCAGGGCTCGTCGAAACTTAGCCAAAGTCTGCGACCGGGTGAAACTCGCATGATGGCCATTCACGCTGTCGAGCAGCATCCTCAGTTCATTTCTACTAACCGGCATATCATGCAAGGCTATGTTGATATGGCCCGCTATCCGGAATGGAATGAAGTGAATCGAACTCTCAGCGGAGTATCTAAGGTCGTGGGTGGAGAAACTTACAAGGTCGTTATTGCACTCAATGGAGGGACTCCTACTCAGTCCTGGGCTGGAGGGGCTGATTGCCAGCTTCAAGTTGTCGATGGATCGAATGGAATTGTAGAACTTTGTATAGATGCATTGGAGACCGGCGATGTCGCATGGTCTGTTAAGTTTTAGTATTTTCCAGAATTTGGTTTTGGTTGATTTTTTTAACTGATGAGTTCTTTAACATTATGAGTTCGCCCAATGTCCTATTTGTAATTGCTGACGATCATAGGTTCAGCGCTATTGAAGCTCTCGGTCGGGAGTCGGTTGCGACTCCTTTCATCGACGAACTGATGAGCCAAGGGACAGCGATGAGCGGCGCTCGTATTATAGGTTCATGTCAAGGAGCTGTCTGCATACCTACTCGCGCTTCGATTCATACTGGAGTAAATCATTTCAAGAATGCTCCGCTCGATAATGATATGCCGGGTATGGCTCTTCGCCCGGAGCTGCCGTTGCTGGCGGAAGTTTTCCAGAAGTCTGGTTATCGTACATTTGCCACCGGAAAATGGCACAATGATCGGGCTAGCTTTAACCGTTCCTTCGATTCTGGTAAGGCCATTTTTTTTGGCGGAATGGCGGATCACTTTGATACACCGCTTTGGGATTATGATCCGACGGGCGAGTATGGCATGGAGAGTTCGCGTAAGGAATCTAAGCACTCGACGGAAATTTTCTGCGATGCTGCAATTGATTTTATAGTACAACAGGATAAGGGGACCCCCTTTTTTGCTTACCTGGCGTTAACTTCGCCTCATGATCCCAGAACCGCTCCCACTGAATATCATAGCTTGTACCCGGCTGAGTCTATCGATTTGCCATCCAACTTCACGCTGGAGCATCCATTTGACAATGGCGAGTTGGCGGTGCGCGACGAGTGTCTGGCAGCGCATCCAAGGAGCGAATCGGAGATTAAAAAGCATATCTCGGATTACTATGCGATGATTACGCATCATGACCGTAACCTCTCGCGAGTTAATGCTGCTTTGGAGGCGATGGGCTTAGAAGATAACACGATCATCGTTTATATGGCGGACCATGGTCTGGCGGTGGGGCAGCATGGTTTGATGGGGAAGCAAAATGTTTATGATCATAGTATTCGTGTGCCCCTCATTGTAAAAGGGCCGGGAATAAAAGAGGGTCAAAAGCGTTCTGAATTGATATACAGCTACGACATCCACCCGACTTTGTTGGATATGTGTGGATTGGATCACTCATCAACCATTGAAGCGGAGAGCTTTTTCTCGGCACTCAGTGGGGATTCGTATCGTCCTCGTGAGACTTTGTATACGCATTATTGCGACAAGCAAGCAACTGTGACGGATGGTCGTTGGAAATTGATACGATATTTCGAGCCTAGCTCGAATGGCCACCAGTGCGTGCGCCAGCAGCTCTTTGATTTAGAAAATGATCCTTATGAAACCTGTGATCGATCGGAAGAGGCGATAGCTAGGGCGATTATTGAAAGGCTCACTCAGGCGATGTTTGAATGGCAAACTCAATTAGGGGACCCTCTTGGGCGTTCAGAATCCGTTTGTTAGCCTGATTAGAGTGGCTGCGTCTTCTCTTGCTTGAGCTAGGGTATCGTTCTTAACAAACTCGAGTAGGGCAAAGTGGTCTCGTCTCGTTTGAGAGGCGATTTTGAAGTACT
This sequence comes from Puniceicoccaceae bacterium K14, assembly GCA_022538095.1. Taxonomy (GTDB): domain Bacteria; phylum Verrucomicrobiota; class Verrucomicrobiia; order Opitutales; family Opitutaceae; genus JAKYXN01. The sequence goes on from JAKYXN010000054.1 coordinate 27,504, forward strand.
TTTTCCAGTGATTCTCACCGTCACTGAGGGGATGCCTGTGAAAGTCGTCTGGATACACAAGCGGGCGAATTGTTTCGTTAAGGGTGTTCGCTTCGTAAGAGCCGATTGTCCAATGATAGGTGTGCAATGTGCTTAAGCGGTCAATGAGGCCGATGAGACCGTGAAGTTTGTGTAGCAAATCGTATCCATGAGGGGGTTGCCACGAAAAAAAGACGTTGGGGTGGGGGACTCGTTTCGAAAAGGCGACTGCGTTCGCGCTGTTGTCAGTGAGTGACCCGCCGTGAAATTCGAAGGTAATTGAGATGTCTTGCGCGGCGGCCATGTCGGCAATCCGATGAGTGTCATCGACTACTTTTTGGATATAGGAAGAATCGGCTTGAGAGGTATCTTTGTCTCCAGCCCAAACCCTTATCGCAGGGGCTCCTAGGGCGCTTGCGGACGCCAAGATGTCGTTGAACGACAGCCCTTCTGACTCGCTGATGCCAGCTCGATAGTAGGCGCCATAAGACGCGACTTCGAGACCAGTTGATCGAGTGAGGTTTCCGACTTTTTGAGCAGTTGAAATATCACCGGGTGGTACGTGTTCGCCGCCCCACCATTCCATACCTTGGAGGCCGGTTTCGCTAGCGAATGCAATGATGCTTTCTGGAGAGTAGCGAGCGAGTGTGATAGTGCAAATTCCGGCTTTGATCATTATGAAACTACTTTGTTACGAAGAGGGCGGCCCGCTCTCCATCGTTCGAAATCTTCGATTATGAAGTCTGCCATTCGTTGTATTTCGTCGTTCGAACTGCCAGCTATGTGGCTCGTCATATAGACGTTTTCCAGTTGATAAAATGGACTTCCTATCGGAGGGGGCTCTGGGTGTTGGACGTCTAATAGCGCGTTTAAATCAGGGCGTTGTTTGAGTGTTTTGACGAGCCCTTCTTCATCTACCTGGGTACCTCGCCCTGTGTTTATGAATGTGGCGTCTTGTCTCATCGATTTGAAGTGGGATTCCTTGAGTATCTTATAATTTTCTTTTGTCTCACAAAGGTGGTTACTGATGACGTATGATTGAGCGAATACCTCCTCGATGCTCACCAATTCGTGGATTCCCAATGTATGAGCATCGCCTGGGTTTTCGCTTAGTTCGGGGCTCACTGCGATCACGCGTAGGTTGAGAGGCTTCAGCAAGCTAAGTAGGTGACGACTCACAAAGCCGACTCCAATGAGGCCGATAGTCTCGCCGTACGCTCCTTTGCCAACAGGCATATCGCTCTGTATCCACGGTCCTGTTTTGCAGAGCCGCATGTTTCGGTAGGCGCCTTTTAGTGAAAGAAGAATCTGAGCAAGGCAAAACTCTGCGACTGGAATGGCATTGGCCTCGATCGCATTTATTACTTTGATGCCTTTGTCCAGAAATGGCCTTGCAAAGTGGTCGACTGACCCACCTGCATAAAAGACGGCCTTTAAAGAAGGCATTTTTTCGATCATTTTCGCGTCAAGCGAAGGCATGCCCCAACAGGAAAAAATTGCTTCTACTTGGCCAAGATTATCTATCTCGTCTTCAATGTTTTTGGACGTGATTCGAGTAGGATGCAGGTCGGTTTGTTTAGCGATGTGTTCGCAACGATCAGCTCCGTAGACGAATTCGACAATGTCCCCTTGGTGAAAAGAGACGTCATCGGCCATGATTACGGTTTTTATTTTACTCATATAACCCGGTGGGGAGGCTCTTGCGTTTTTTCAAATAGATTCGATAGAGCATCGCTCCGATGCCAAAGATGATTCCGCCGACAAATAGAAAGCAAAGGCGACCCTCGATGGGGTTGGGGATAAGCATACCCAGCAAAGCGAATGTTCCGAATATTAAGCATATTATCCCGACAGTGCGGTATTGCATTTCGTCATGGTCGATTACGTCTTCTTTTTCGTGATCGATGGGCGTGTTCATCTTCTCGAAAAAGTGGTCGACCTGTTTGCGGTAGTCCGGGCTTGTCTTTTCGTAGAAGACTGAAGTGAAGAAAAACCAAGCGATGGATACGGCAAATACGATAACGGAGATATAAATGAATTCCGCGTCTGATGCTTCGAGCTTGTTGAGGGGGCTGCCGCCGCCAAATAGATTCTCAAGAAGCGAATCCGAAAGGCTCGCCTTGGCTAGCGCGCCTGCGAGTAGACCGACTAGGACAGTGCTCCAGCCAGACCACCCGGGAGTGCGTTTGTAGATGACGCCCAGAGCAATCGGAGTGATGGAAGGTACTAGAACCATCGAGTTGAGAACCTGGAAGATCTCGAACAGGTTCATTGAGCGGAGTTCATTGAAAGCGAGCCCTATGATGAGTGTTATGAAACCGAATACGAGGGTGAATATTCGTCCCATGAAGAGTTGTTTGCTCTCAGTCGCTTCGGTGGAAATATATTTTATATATACATTGCGCACGAAATAGCCGGCATTTCGATTGAGGGCTGAGTCCATGGAGGACATGGCTGCTGCGAACATCCCGCAGATCAACAGTCCCATCATCCCTTGTGGGAGCGTAAGGAAGGCCATGGCGAGGAAAGCGCCTTCTTCCGGGATTTTCATATCAGGGAATATTGCGCTCATATCTGGAATGATATTCGCGGCACACATGGCAGGGAGCTGCATGATTAGAGTGATCGGAATAATGGTTATCATAAAGCGCATGGCGATTGTGCCCCGCGCCTGTTTTCCATCTTTTACTAGCAAATATTTTCCGCCTTCTCCGTTCAGGTTCAGGGTTTGGAATGCGTTGCTCATCTGCATGACGAGTATCCACATGATTAGGATGCTCGGGCGAAGGTCCAAAGTGAAATCGAAGTGTCGATCTGGAAGAACGTTTTTTAAATTAGAGATTCCACCAATGTCTGATAGGCGGAGTGTGAAGAAGACAACGACGAGTACGGTCAAAAACATCAATAGCCCTTGTACAAAGTCGCTTGCAGCGACCGCCCATTGCCCGCCGAAGAGGGACATAATCGTGACGATGGAGACGATTCCAATCAATGTGATGGGTACGTTGATGCCTAAGGCGCCTGCGAAGAAAACAGCAGCTGCGTTGGCCCCTACGCCTCCCCAGAATAAGCCCATTGGCAAAATAAGGTAGACGAAGAACTGCTCGGTCCCAACGCCGAAACGCTGGGCCACCGCTTCGATTGTGGTTATGACTCGCATTTGGCGAAATCGTGGAGCCATAAACCAAAGTATGGAGACTGAAATCAGTCCGCCAATCAACCATGTTAAAGGGAGAAGAAAGCCACTTTGGTAAACTTTTGCTGAGGCAGCCGTAAAGCTCCAGGTGCTTATGCTTGATATTATTGCGGACATGCCTGCGATCCACCAAAGCATGTTTCCGCCACCGCGGAAATAGTCGCTAGAATTCCGGTTGATTCGTCTAAATAGGAAGCCAATTCCTATTATGAAGGCGAAGTAAAAGCAGATTACGACCCAATCCCAGGAGTTTAGGTTAGTGTTAATATTCATTGATAGAGGTAGTTTCTTTACCTCTGATCATTGCTGGCTGGAGAATATTGCAAACAAATAAGTTAAAAATTAACAAAAATATTAACTTGCTAGTGATCGGGTGGACTTGCGAGCGATTGTTAGCGTATTCAGAAATCTTGGAGATTGTATAGGTAAGCTAAATACACTTGCTTGAAGGAAGTGGCCTGAGCATTTTGTCTATCACTGATAGAGCGGAATCAGAGAATATCGACTAGGCTGTAGTAAGGCGTTTTTGGGAAACTTCGTCGAATAGGTGAGCGTTGTCGAAATTGAACCGAACGCGGGCAGTGGTTCCAGATTCGTATAGGCTAGTGGAGGAGAAGCGTGCAACTAATTGATGGCGTCCAGTGTTTAAGAAAATATTGGTTTCTGAACCCATGGGCTCGGAGATTTCGACATTTAGACTGTGAATTTGCTCGGAGGTTGAGGCTTCAGTTGTATCCGTGACTTCCATGATGTGTTCAGGGCGTATACCGAAGACGGTGGGTTTGCCTATCTGCGATCTAGCGAGTTTTTCGAGACTATCATTTAATTTGAAAGAAAGTGTGCCGCCGTTAGCAGTATCTTCGACAAAGCGAAGGTCGGTACCTTTCTCTTCGATGTGGCCGTGGATTAGGTTCATTGGTGGAGTCCCAATGAAACCTGCAACGAATAGATTGATAGGTGAATTGTAGAGAGTGAGTGGTTTGGCTACTTGTTGAATAACGCCGTCTTTCATGACGCAGATACGATCACCCATGGTCATCGCTTCGATTTGGTCGTGCGTGACGTAGATCATCGTCGCATCCAGGCGTTCGTGCAGCTTGGCGATCTCAGTACGAGTTGATACGCGCATTTTTGCATCTAGGTTGGATAGGGGTTCGTCGAAGAGGAATACTTTGGGTTTGCGTACGATGGCGCGGCCTAGGGCGACGCGCTGGCGTTGCCCGCCAGAGAGCGCCATTGGCTTACGGTCGAGTAGGTCCTCGAGTCCCAACATCGCAGCAGCTTCATTGACTCTTTGCGCGATGTCTGCTTTTTTGTGTTTTCGAATTTTTAGGCCGAAGGCCATATTGTCGAAGACGGACATGTGTGGATAAAGAGCGTAATTTTGGAAGACCATGGCGATGTCTCGGTCTTTGGGTAATTTGTTATTCACTACGTTTTGTCCGATAGAAATTGTTCCGTCAGTGACTTCCTCAAGTCCCGCGATCATTCTCAATGTAGTCGACTTGCCGCAGCCAGAAGGTCCAACGAGAACCATGAATTCCTTATCTTTTATCTCGAGGTCGATACCTTTTACGGCATGAAACGAGGGGCTATTTTTTGTCCCAGAATATTCTTTGGAGAGTGCGTTGAGAGTTACGGTTGCCATAATATGGGTGTACTTTGGAGCAGAAATTATGCGTTAGTCGATGTGATTTATATCGTAAAAACCGTCTGATTATACATGAAAATACGACATGCCAGAGTATCAGGTAAATATAGAGCGAAAGCGAATTGCATTGCTGTTATCTCCGTTGAATCTGCAACGTTTGGCTCCAGGATTGAGAGGTTTGGTAGGTCCGTTGTGTGAGTTCTGGCATATAAATACCCATCAGGATGAGTTCAGAGTGTTGCGAGATTTGGAGCGGTGGAATCCTGATGGGATTATTGCGGAAGCTGATCCGGTGCTTATGGAATCTGTGGTTTCGCTTGGAAAGCCATTGGTCTTTGCACCTGGTGAGTTGGTGGTGGAGGGGTTCGGTTGCGTTTCTGTAGATGAGCGAGCGATTGGTTCCCTTGCGGCGGAGCATTTGTTGGAAAGAGGGTATGCGGGTGCAGCATTCGTTGGGCATGATGATCCGATGGAAGTGTTGTGGCGGGATTCCTTTTGTTCGGTATTTAGCAAAGCTGGTATTAAATGTTCAGTATGGGGTTTGACTGGGAGATCGTATGCGCGGAATAACGAGTTTACTGGTACTCTTTCGAGGAGCTGTGTGAGATGGCTGGAGAGGTTGCCTCCGGGACTAGGCATTTTTGCGTCTAGTGATGTGGCGGCGCGAACAGTGGTTGAGGCCTGTCGTGATTTGAGAATCGAAATCCCGGAGCAAATCGGTTTAATCACGTCTGAAGATGCTTCAGTTATGAGCGGCCTTATCTCCCCTGCACTTAGCCAAGTGTGTATTCCTTGGGTGAGGATTGGGCAGGAGGCTGGACAGTTGGTTTTGCGAATGATAAATGGTTCAGAGTGTACTCACCGTATTCAAGTTGAGCCAACCGGTGTGCGGGCTAGAGAGTCGACCCAGCGAATAAATTGTAGTAGTGGCTTGGTGGAAAAAGCTATTTCGATTATGCGTTCCGAGCTTTCGGTGCGTGGTAACCTTGATTGGCTTTGCCGAAATTTGTGTGTGAGTAGACGACGTTTGGAGAGAGAGTTTTCTACAAAAGGTTATTCGTCGCCAATGGCGTATTGGTTAGATTTGCGACTGGAAAGAGCTAGGGAATTACTGGTCGCAGACCCGAGTAAGACGATCAAGGAGCTGGCCTCTTCATGTGGGTTTCCAAATGTTGATAGCTTATCAGGTCGGTTCAAGCGTACTTATGGTGAGGCACTTCGTGATTTTCGTATGCGTTTGCGGGGTACTTATCGGGATCTTAGCTGAGAATTTGGAAACGGTCCTACAGAGCCATTGATGAGTGATATAAGAATTCCGATACGTTGGGGCATGATAGTTTCTTGTAAAGTGTGATCTATCATCGTGAGAGGGTTGAGTAATGAGCTAAGGCATTCATGTAGGTTCGTCATTGAAATTCCGTTATACGAAAGTGAGTCCAGTTATTGCGTTCGATTGCGAGTTAGTATTCGCATTTCTTAAAGTGATTTATCTGACTTGGGCGCAAAGAATTTGCGTGGCTGGCATCTTTGGGGTTAGGTGTGATGCCTTAACTCACCTTTGTTTGAGCCTACCCTATATCTATAGAAGCAAAGGTGTTGATCTGTGAGCGCTTTTGTAAGTTGAATTTTGAGCGAATAGCTAGCCTACAAGCATTTTTGGTTGATCTGATGTGGAATCGCATGAATTCTCCTGTATGGCTTGGACGCGATTTTTAGTGTTGGTTTTGTGTCTATCAATCTCGCAATTGTGGGCGAGCGATAGAGCGTTACCTGAGGACTTGGAAGGGCGAGCTATTGATCCCTTTGAAGCTTCCAGCGCTAAAGTGATCGTGTTCGTATTCCTTGCGGAGGAGTGTCCGATCGCGAATCGCTATGTTCCTCGTTTAAACCGCTATGCCGCAAAGTATGGTGCAGGTGGCGTGTCATTCAGGGCGGTCTACGCGGATGAGAAATTATCAGTTGAGCGTATCCAAAAACACCAGAAAGATTATTCTCTAGAAATGCCTGTTTTGAGGGATGTCGATAAATGGTTGGTCGCGAAAACGGGAGTCAAGGTGACGCCGGAAGCTGCTGTTTATAATCGAAGTGAGAGCGGATTATACGAACTAGTTTACCTGGGTCGAATTGATGATCAGTATCAAGATTTTGGGAAGTGGCGCCGAGAGCCTAATAAAAAGGAATTGGAAGAGGTCTTGGACGCTTTATTAGATGGAGAAATCCTTGCGTTTCGAGAGACCCGAGCTATCGGGTGCTATATCGGAGAATAGGAGTGATATAAACGTTTACGAATTTGAAACCGAAGTGTCGGCATTATCTCGTAGGATGGTGTCGGAAATTGCAGAGTCTGTTATGTTATTGGACTCTACGTTGTTAATACGTCTGTTTTTTGCCGGCAGGCTTCACGAGCGGCCGCTTTTTACTACCCCCCATGAAAAAGATAATTAAGGAAATTTGAGATTCCGAAAAAGTCCGTATAGCGATTTGTCCGTTGTATCGAAAAGGTGGCTGTTGCAAACAAGGATATCTAGAGCTCGACTTTTAGTTTCAATGAAATGCTATTAGGAGTGTATTGAAACAGCGGATTTGCTACTCTTCAATACCTTTGATTCGATCTGGACTACCTGTGATGGTTAAGTGTAAGCTACTTTAGTCGGTCCGATCTCGTAGATTGAGGTACGTTTTGAATCGTCCCGAGAATTTGAGCACTGTAGATGAAGTGTTATCCTTTCGTTTATTTAGATGAATTTGGAGTCTTTTATACAGTCTAGTGCGGTCAAACTTGAGATTAGTGCGACTTTTGTGAGAGTTCGATCAAAGGTATGCCGTGTCTCCCTATGATTATTTTGGGGGAGCGACAAAGGGGGGGATGCGTAACGTGTGAGAAATAGAATGTACAGGTTAGCTCCTGTAGCGGCCCTAGGCATGGAGAAGGCCGGAATCCTAATCGGAGTCCGGACTTCATGGGTGCAGGGCTTGGATTTGAACCAAGGACCTTCAGGTTATGAGCCTCGAAAATTTTTTAAGTATCAAAGGGTTACAAATCGATTGCCAGAAATATTGGCAACTGAAAGGCTTTTGCTTAAAAAATGAAGTATTGAGGCTCTCTCAAACGGATTACCTAGTTTCTCTATAGTTATAGTAAATTCGGCGGGTTCTGCGGCTTTGTAGGCGGTGCGAAATTCTTCGACAGTGCTCAAGCTTTTTCCGAGGACGAATCGAGCGGGGGCTTTAAGTTCGATGCTGGGTTTGTCTAATGGGTAGGGACTCAGTTTGTGTTGGTTGTTCAAAAGAGTCCAGCAAACGTCCAAGGGCAGGTACTTGGAAATTTTCGCTGTCGGAGTGATTTAGGCACTGTATTTGGCCCGTTGCTGCGAAGCCTGATCTATTTCTAGATGGGCTCCTTCTGGGCGTTTCCCCTTTTTAGCTTAGCGCTTTTGCTTCCGATTTACCTTATTTCTAAGGTTTCAGTGGCTAACGGTCGCTGATTACTTTTTCACGCGCGACGCGTTCGGTTTTTATTTTTATACACTGAGAGGCGTCAAATGTTCGCTTAGCTCTATTTTTGTTAGTCTGGTAAGTGCTTTGCATCTTTGGAGCTGGGTTTCCATGCGTATTGATTGCGTTCAGGGCGGATGAATGGATCTGCTTCGGGTACGTCGATTGCTCGCATTCTAGCCGGATCCCAGCGTAT
>JAKYXN010000055.1 GCA_022538095.1 Puniceicoccaceae bacterium K14
CATGCTTAACGGTTTCATGGAAGAGGCACCCTAACTGCTTTTTGAGAAAAAGCGCTATTAAAATGCGACTATTTTAAAGAAAGTTGCTCTAGAAGAACTTCCGGAAAATTCTTCCGCTGGAATTGGCTCCGGGGTTGTTTTTCATTTCAACGGTCGAGAAAGAGGGACAGGACGCTACCACCCCGTTTTCTTTCAACTATTCTCCAATGGAACGGGAATCCTGCAAAACGCAAATAACTCTGAAGGAGTCAATCCCGCCACGGACGAAATTGTCGATATCGATTTCGGCGAAGAGTACATCACTCATCTAAGTTTCGACCCTACGAAAGTAACCATCGCAGAGCTCTTACTCGTACCCACGAGTATTCAAATATCGGAACAAAACAATAATTTCGAAATCAGTTTTAAGACGCAAGAGGGCTACCAATACCAACTCCAGCATTCTTCAGACCTCGTAAGGTGGACTAACAGTGGGTCCCCTCTCCTCAGTGATAGTTTGCAAACACAACGGGTCACAATTTTTCAATACAATCCAGACTCAGACTTTTATCGAGTCGAGCGTTCCGAATATTGACCATATTGGTATCCTATAGCCTCTTTCGCTTGCACAAAGTCCGAAAAAGATGATCACTCCTCTCTCGACTATGCGGAAAATAGCAACGGCACTGATCATTTTTGTATCATTAGAACATTTGGGCTTTCTCATTATGGAGATGTTTTTTTGGCAGACGCCCTTCGTTCAAAAAGTATTTGGAGTATCGCCTGAACTCGCTGCTGAATCGGGTTTCATGGCGGCAAACCAGGGCCTTTATAACGGTTTCTTATCCATCGGTTTACTATGGGGACTGGTAGCTCAGAAAAAGGATGTCATCCTATTTTTTCTCCTTTGCGTAATCGTTGCAGGGATATTTGGCGCTATCACAGTTAAACCCACTGTTTTCGTGGCGCAATCCGTTCCCGCGATAATGGCTCTGATTCTCTCTCTTTTATCAGCAAAAGATTCAAAGTATTAGTTCAGACAATAGAATGGCTCAATATTTTGGCCTAATCGACCAACCCGTTGTAATTATATAACACTACACATCGGAATCGAATTTCGTTTAAGTCGAATATTGCAATTTTTCGGGCCTAATCGCTTAGGTCTCGATTTGGTCGATAATCGCTTCCAGCAGATAACCCGTGATCGTCGTCATGGGTACGTTTACTAACTGGCTTACATTCAGTCTATCGCTATAATAGAAATAAATTTTTGTTCGAGCTTGGCATGCCCACCTCTCTTCTACAAAAAAAGATTATGCCTGCGCTTAAACACTCCCGTCGCCGTTTTCTTGCACTCGCCTCTGCCCTCGGAATCGGCATTGCTCCAAAGCGAATTTTAGGCCAGAGCGAAACTGATCTAACCTATATCTACTCCTCGGAAAAACGGTTTTCTACCAAAGAGGGAGACTCCATACTTAAGATTTCCACAGAAGCCAAAACAAGTGGAGGAGCCTCAACTCTCACCAAAATTTCGGTCGAAATTTCAATACCATTCCCCGATCTCATTTCAGGCTTCATCACTGAAATTCGCTGGCTCGGGCCAGACAACTCCTCTGGAGCTTATCGAGATGTGGCAATCCGTTCTTTGGTCAGTGCACTCAGGAAAGACAATCCGTGCGTGACGCTAGCCTTTAACCTTGTCGACAACCAAGGAGTATGGGACTTGCCAAACGAACTCGGTAAAATCAGAATTCCCTACGCAACTGTGGGCGTTTTGCGAGAAGATACGGACGCCTTATTCGAACGGGATAAGTACCTCATCAAAAAGATCATTGAAGACGATATTTCTGCTGAGCGGAATCTACCTGACGGCGAATACCGGATGGAATTAGGCGAAATCCATATCGAAGACGCCACGGAAACTACTTCTCCCACTCAGCAGTTAGCCTTTTCCGAATATGGGAAAAAATCACCGAGCGGGGTCGATAGCCACGGAATCTACACAACCACGTCCCTTCGCAAATCGTCTCTACAAAACGCCTCAAAAATCTCGCTGCAATTCAACCGCGTGCGAGCTGAAAAATTTGAAAGACTGGCTCCCATTCGCACTATCCCCATACGCTCTATCAATGAAATTTTAGCCGGTATTGGGGCCGAACTCAAAGCTCACCAAACGGCCCACGAAAATGGCGAGGCCAAAATTAAGCCAGCGGCCGGTTGCACGATTAGCACGGCGGTGTGCGAAGTGATAGGGCTTCCAGACGACTGCTTTGAGTTGCGCACATTGCGGGCCTATCGAGATGAATGTTTGGATACAAAAGAAGTAGAAACCTACCAAACCTGGTCGACACATCTTTTGGGAAATCCATTCTTTTCTACCCCAAAAGGATTTACTGCTCTCAAGCGCTTTTATTGGAAAACGATAATTCCCGCAGTTGGGCTGCGTATCTTAGGGCTAAACAGCCGCGTCTACCGCCGCTACAAAATAGGTGTTGCCAATCTCGACCGAGAGCTCAGTACCCATTCCCCCAACAAGTGATCGAGTTCCATTCCATTGATACATACCTCTCCGCTCCCTTGTACCACACGGCTATCGTCTCTGCCAATCTCACCCACAAGATTCTATCGATTTCTTCGTCTCGAGCGGTGAGAAAGATAATCGAAATTTCGGATACTTTTCGAATTTGCTTACACAGTACGAATCGCGAGGAAATCGGGTAATCCGACATCGAGAATAATCAACGAATAGTCCTTTGACTCCAGCGACTGTAAAGCCTTCTCCCCCGGCCGACACCCACTCACACGCAAAGCCCTCCTGCTTCAAACCAAAAGCAATATTATCCACGATAGAAGGTTCGTCTTCGACAATCAAAATTCGGGCTGAGGGGTGCATTTTTCGATTTGCGCGTAACCCCACATCCACTGGCAAGCACAGAGAGTTACGCGAGGGAATAGGATTTCTAGCTAAAGTCGGTGGAATAACATTTCGATTATCCTTCAAGTGGGAGACTCTTACGGCTCAGGAGCTTGCAATACTCGCAAGACCCAAGCTTGAGACAACGATAGATCAATCATTCCAATTTCGTAGTATATATTCAAATACGAAATCAAAACAAAATTCAGGGCCACCTCATATATAAAAACCAAGCAATACTCGATTCACTTGGGAAACGCCGTGGCCCAAAGACATCAGACTTCGCTCTGTCTGGCTTTCGATCTATTTCATCTAGAATTAGATGTTATCACGTTTACCAAATAAACGAATTCTCCATTTACAAAAAGTACTGAATCAGGCTTTTACTTAGAAATTTACCATTATTAAAATAAGTGTTAATACTTATTCAAAGATGGCACTTAAACAAAAATTAAGCATCAATACTTAGTTATTAACACAGTAACTTGATTTTCAAATATAACCTAAAATAAAAAATGATACATAAAGCAAAATTCATTCTACTATTAACTTCAATTCTGACTTGCGTTTTTGCTGCATCAGCCGACCAACCGATAGGAGGAATTATCACCGAAGACATTACACTTAGCGTGCCTTCGGATTTCGCCACTATTCAAGAAGCTTTAGATTGGATCGACGCGAGAACCATATCAAACAAAGCGATAGTCGACATACAAATAGAAGATGGCACCTACAACAACTACCAAACCATAGTAATCGATCTCACGTATGGAAAACAAGTACACATAATTGGAAACCCATCCAACCCTGGAAACGTAGTGATAAACTTTTCCGACTCAACAAATGGGATCTCGCTAACCAACGGGAACGTGCTTGGAAAGATGGAAGGTATAACACTAAACGCAGGAGCAATACCAGGTTCTTCCACTGGCATAATCGCCACCAAAAATGCGACATTCATCGGATCGAATTTAGTGATCAATGGATTTTACAGGGGCGTTCTTTGTCAATGGGAAGCCTGTATTGAAATCCCAAACTCAGATATCAAAAACAGCATTTACATGGGAATAGACGCTTGGGGAGCAACAATACTAGCAACCAATTCTTCTGTAACCGGAGGTGGTAACAATGGAGTGTACGCCCACGCAAATTCCCAAATACTGATAAACAATGGTACTGTCACAGGAAATAGTGGAACGAGCCTATATGCGATTCAATGCTCCTATATTCTCGCGTCCGGCACGACAATTGACAACAAATACGCGAGTGCAAATTCTGAAATAAGTCACCCTTAGAACCTTCTCGAATAGAGATGCCTCAGAAGTACAAATTGTTGCAATTATAATTTTGAGTGCTCCGTTAATCCGGAGCACTATATCAGTGCTCAGGCAGAAGAGACTTATGAATTCTAGCCATAGACGACTCTGATTTTTTTCGAGCGAGTATTCAGAGTTTCGGTAAGTATCAGCCCCTTTTTCGATTTAATCGAAAATCGCTTCGGGTAAATAACCGGTAATCGTCGTCATGGGGACATTTACCAATTGGCTCACCTTCAAATCCAAAACGACAGAGCAAGTGATATACGCTTGCTCCTGACTTAGCCCTACGCGGCCGATCAAATAATCAATGGCCCGAAGCACCACCCGTTTACAAGCCGTTCGAGGATCTTCGTCCGATTCAACGAACGCATGAAAAGGCTTTGCAGCGTAGCGAGGCGATATTAGTTCGCCAGGCGTTTGAATGTAAGGTCCCGCTAATGGCGTATCCTTTATCAGGTCCACCTTGAATGTCACTGACATTGGTGCCTCCATTCCATTGATACACACCTCTCCATCGCCTTGGGCGGCGTGGCTATCGCCCGCGCACAACCCCGCTCCTGGGATAGAAACTGGCAAAAACAAGGTTGAACCTGCGGTCAGATGTTTCACATCCATATTCCCGCCGAAAGGTCCAGGAGGCCGCGTGCGGAACTCGCCTTCATCCGCTCGTTGCAAACCAATAATTCCGCAGAAAGGACGCAAATCGAGTGTGAGTCCTGGCATGGATTTGGTTTGGTTGCCCTCTAATTTCCAAATGTGCAAATAATGCTCTTTTACGAATCCTTCCAATAAACCTCTTACTGGGTGTAAGCAGGTCCAAGCCCACCCTTCGTGTTGGTATTCCTGGATTTCAATTTTAAGCTGATCCCCAGGTTCGGCTCCAGCAATGGCAACCGGCCCCGTCAAGGCGTGAATTAAATCCGAATCGATTCGGCCAAACTCCTCCCCGGTCATTTCAGGATGAACTTGTCCATCGCTGGCATCATTCATTGCAAGAGTTATTGTATCGCCCGCCTCAATCGTCACACGTGGCTCATAAGCACGATTCCAACGATTATATGTAATAGATCTATCTAAAGAATGATGAGCCATATTGAGCGGAGAGTATTGGAGTATCTTAGCTCGACTTCAAGACAGATTCCAACTGCGAAATGTAGTCATCCAAATAAGGCTTCGGATCAAGCGAATTGGCCCGTTTCAAATGATTAACCGCCGACTGGTAATTTTTAAGAGAGACCTCCATCCGCGCCAGTGCGATTAAGGCTTGCGGCTCGAAGCCCTTTACCTTCGAAGCTCTTTCGTATTGAAGCATCGCTTTCTCTACATCGCTCGCACCTCTATAGTAATCCCCCAGAGATATCAGAGCTTTTCCATTAAGCGGATCCTTGGATACGATATCCTCTAAAATCGTAGCAGCTTTTGCCATATCGCCATCAGACATAGCAGAGCTCGCTTTGATATTTAAGATAGCTAGCTCATCCTCCGGCGAAACTGAGCTTCCGTATGAATCCGTAATACTGTCCGCAAGCTCAGCCGACTCCTTAATCGCTCCTCGTAAGGCAAGTCCTTCTGCGACCCGTAGTAGCTTCGATACCGGCAATTCTCCACTGTCTATTGCTACTTTATATCGTTCCAAAGCTCTTCTAGGGAGCCCTTCATTGAGCAATAAATCGCCGAGGAGAGTAAGCCCTTGTGGTGATAAATTGTTCATACGAGAAACAAGCTCTAAGTTCGCTAAAGCCTTATTATACTCGCGGTCATTCATGAACGCGTTTGCCTGCATCATCCAAAAATTGGCCTTGCTTGGATCCATCTCAATAAGGTCCGACAACATTCCAATAGCTTCACTATCCATCCCCATATCGAGAAGAGAGTTAAGTTTCCCCAGGCGCCAGTCGTCACTATCGGGTTGAAACAGAAGGGCTTGACGATACGAATCAAGAGCTTGAGAACTCACGCCTGTATTCAAGTAGCTGTACCCAAGTAGGCCATATAGCGTTCCATTACCTCCACCAATTTCAATGGCTTTGGTTAGCAAAGGTTTCGCTTCTTCATACTCTCCTTCTTGAACGAGTGCGAAAGAAAGGTTTTGGTAAGCTCTAAAGAAGTTAGGAAATTTCTTAATGGCTGTCTCGTAATTTTTCTTGGCGTTTTCAAGATCTCCCGTTTGTAAGTACAAACTACCAATCGTATAATCAAAAGCAGCAGAGATTTCCGGAGTAAGACTGCTTTCCAATATGCGAATCGCCTCTGAGGGGTTTGAACTCATAAGCTCGGCAACCTCCTGCATAATCTCAGATTCCTCACGAGTGATCTTTGGATTGATCTCCATGTCGAAGCCGTAACTTCCTAGGAATCGCTTTTTAAACTCAGGATTGTCCCAACTGTTTTCCGTTAATGGATACACACCATCTGAAGCCGCAAAACTGGGAGTACTAATACTGCAAAATGTGGTGGCTACCAATGAGATAAATAACTTTTTCATAATACGCGTTTCCTTTTAAAATCTAAACCCAATTGGGAAAACATACCGTGCTTTCACCGCTTCTCCGTTTTTCTTAGGAGGCGTCCATATCCACTGCTCAGCTGTTGCAATCGCTGATTCCTCAAGGGCCCTATCGCTGGACTCGACTACATTCAAAACTTTCGTCTTCCCGTTTTCATCAATCATCACCTCCAAGCGAACAAGCCCATCGCGACGCTCTTTCTTAAATGCGGTCGGTGGAATCATTTTCACTTGGCGAATCGGCTTAGGACGCTCATCCAAATCTTTGACATCAAAAAGCTGTAGATCAGCCAACGCATTCGGTTGGTTCTCAAATCCTCCAAAACCAAGACCAGCTGCTTGAGCGTCTCCAATACCTGGATTCATGGCCATCTCAAGTTGAGCAAGGTCAAGCGGCGGTGGCGGCTCGCGCAATTCTGGTGGAGGCTCTTCCTCCACCTCCGGCTCGGGTGGCTCTTCCAAATCCGGCGGAGACGGAGGAGGTGGCGGTGCGATATCGAACTCTCGATATTCAATCACCTTTTTCTGAGAACCTGAAATCAATTGTGTGAATGGCAGCAAGACGTATATCGCTAGAACACTGGCTCCAGCATACGCGATCGCTCGCGCCAAAGCCACATTGAACTTAGTCGGCTTGTACCCGTCGTCGAATCGCGAATCGCTTTTCTTAGAATTCGCCATTTTAGGAATCAGTCGAAACATTGACTGAAACCGCTCCAGCCAATTTTGCCTCGTCAATCACTCTTATCAAAAGTTCCGTAGTCACCGTTTTATCGGCTTGGATAATAACCGGCATTTTTTCTTTCTGTGATAGGCGTTTAACGGTAGAACGCACTCCAGTTGGGCTGATCTCACGTCCACCGTACACAACTTTTCCATTCGCTGTAATTGCAATTAAAATACTATTTTTTTCTAGATCTTGAGCAGATGATGCCTGTGGCTTATTTACATCCACTCCGGTTTCTTCAACGAACACTGTCGTTACGATAAAGAAAATCAAAAGAATGAATACCATGTCGATAAGTGGCGAAATATTAATCTCATCCGTGCCTTCGTTGGTATTGGAAAATCTTCGCTTAATACTCATAAGATTTTATCTAAATTGTTTCTCCATCTTTTTTAATGAGAGAATCTCTACCTGGGTACAAAACGCATCCATTTGATCACGTTTACGTTTTACGATATTGAGCATGATATACCCAGGAATCGCTAGAACGAGCCCGGTCTGAGTAGTGATCAGTGCTTCAGAAATTCCGCCAGCCACCATGTCCACAGTGCTGCCCCCTGCCGAGCTAACCGCCAGACCACCGAATGTACTCAACATGCCAGTAACCGTCCCCAACAACCCCGTAAGCGGAGCCGTACCGACCAATATAGAGGCGAAAGTAATTCTTCCATCGATACGTGAAAGATGAACATTGCGTACTTCGTCCATACGATCTCGCACATCCTCGTGGCTTTGAATCTTGTGTTGGGCATACTGCAAAATGTCTCCGATAGGTCCTTTCGCCTCTTCAGGCGCATCTACCCAATGCTCCCATTCATCTGAGTTGCTATTGTAATAATCATTATTGGAGAAATAGACAACAATCTCAAAAAGCGTGAAGTATATGAAAAGACCCAGGATCGCCAAAGGGATCATTAAGGCTCCCCCTGCCGACCATATCTCTACGATTTCCCCTACAAACCCACTACTACTCATTATCAGAAATTTTGAATTTAGTCGGACTTCGCTTTAACCCCGTTCACGAAGGACATCGCTGAACGCTCCATGGATGCCATAATCGATTTGGCTTTTCTCGATAGAAATGCGTGGAAGATCAACGACGGGATTGCCACGATCAATCCGAACTCAGTGGTAATCAAGGCTTCGGATATTCCTCCGGAAAGCGACTTGGCATCGCCTGTTCCAAATATCGTAATCAACTTAAATGTATTGATCATACCCGTTACAGTTCCGAGTAGCCCCAACAGCGGGGCCGTAGCTGCTGTAACCGCAATTATCGAAAGAAGACGCTCTATTTTCGGCTGTGTAGAAACCATTTTTTCTAACAAAATTTCCTCTAACAATTCCTTAGGCTCCTCGCTACTTTGCGTACCCACATGCAGCATATCTCCCATTGGTCCTGGAACGCTCTTCGCCTCACGAAGCGCTTCCTCTTTCTTTCCTGAGCGGATCAATTTTACAACTTTTGTGATCGACCCTGAAGGCATCTTCTTGATCGTCATCAGTTCGTAGAGTTTGTAAATGGAAATCACGAGTGAGACAAACGCAAACCCAAGTATTGGAAATACCCATACTCCTCCTTTCAGTACGTGTTCCGAAATTGTTTCATCCGTCGAGGCAATCGCAATCGCCTTACCCAATGTCGGATCCAGTGGAAGCGTTCCCGCAGAACTTGAAGCCAAGCTACCGATGCTACCTGATTCCCCTTCGATATCGATCACTGATGGTTGCCCTGAACTCCCCTCTAAAGCCAAACCACTCGAGCCACTTCCTGAAGCAAAATATGAAACTGGGCCAAATAGTACAAACGAACCTGATTCTAAATCTCCACTCGGCACAACCGCTTCGCCTTCGAATAGCTGTCCTCCTATGAGAGAATCGACTCGGCCAATCCCTTTAGTTATTGCATCTACTTGCGCTGTGATAACTTCGATACGTTTGAGCTCAGGATCG
Source organism: Puniceicoccaceae bacterium K14 (assembly GCA_022538095.1). Classification (GTDB taxonomy): domain Bacteria; phylum Verrucomicrobiota; class Verrucomicrobiia; order Opitutales; family Opitutaceae; genus JAKYXN01. The sequence continues at coordinate 9,399 of JAKYXN010000055.1, forward strand.
TCTACAGTTTTAAGCGTTTCGTCTATCATATCTTGATACAAAGCACGCTCGCTTGGATCAGCTCTAGACTCTATATTTGAAATATACTCCGTCATCAAACTAATGACATAGTCCACTTCGTCTTGGCGCTGCTTCACATTCACCTCAAGCGACGAAATGTCCAAGGTTTTTGCATCGCCTGTCCGAGACGTCTTTTCGAATTCCTTACGCAACTCACGCACCTCAGCATTCAAAGAATTGAGTTCTTTGGCCAAGGGGACTTTTTTCTCCGCAACCTCTTCTCTTAACTCTTTGAGCTCCTGCAGCGAATTATCCAGGGAACTCTGCACGGAACTCATAGCTCCATCGAGCGAGTTCTGAGCCAGTAGAACTGCTGGAACAAACGACAATAAAATAGCAACCGCGACTGATTTCATAATGGCAAAATATTATTGAATAGTTACTGGCAGTTGCACGAATTCCGCTTCAGCAGAACCTGAATACACTGCGAATAGATCTGAAATTTGTTGAGCGTGTTCAGGCGTAGTTTCCCATACCCAACCGTCATCGCTCGGATAACCAATTCCCGAATACTTGGCGGCTTCATCTTGAAAGTACGCACCGCCCAAACCAAAATACAAAATACTCACCTCAGCTTGACCGTCCCCAACGTCTTGAATCTCAGAAATCATCTGGACTCCACCATTAAATTTATCTGCTTGGCTCAAAATCGCGACGACCGCTTGCAAGCGTTGCGACTCGGATAGCCGCGTCTCTTCATCTGGCTTGGGAATTCGTGCGTAAGGAACTGATACTTCTTCCTGTAGTGGTTTTGGGAAGCGTTTATAGAGTGTTGTAACTTTGTCTTCGAGCTCTCCGATTTTAGAGCCGAGAAAACCCATCGCCTCAATGTATTCAGAACGCTCTTCCTCAAGCTCCGAACGTTTGGTATCTGCCGCTGACATAGCGTCAGTACTGGATTCGATGCGTTCCGCCAATGATGCCTTTTCGCTTTTAAGCAAGGCTATCATATCAACGATGATGGCTTCCTCAGCCACCCAATTGGAGCTTTCCTCGGATAAGAGTTTTTCTACCTCAACCCATTCATCCACAAGACCACGTGCGTCCTCCAGACTTGCCGCGAAACCCGTAACCAAAACGATTGCAGACGCAGCCAAGCCTGTAATCAGAGATCGAAATTTTAGAGAGATTAAACCATTCACGGAGCTCAGTTTAGCTGAAAATGTGCCAACCCCGAAAAATGAGGCCAATGCCAAGCAAACATTATAAAAACCCCAAAGTGTGATTTAATTCGATCACCCCCACATATCCTACGAATTTTCTGAAAGATACTCGGTCTGAACATCAATCTAGCAATAGCAGTTCTTTCAATCCGTAGGGCTCCAGCTTGCTGGATGCCTTTGTTAGTGTATCGAAAGACATTAGGACCTTCGGGATTCAGCGAGCTGAAGCCCTACAAAAAAGCACTCCTCTAAATTAAAGGAGCGATCAAAACAAAAAAATTCTACAGCTTAATACTTATTCCGCATTACAATGTTTGACGATGACCCGTCGAGTGCAATCGTCTTAACGGCAAGCGAGATTTTGTTGTCCGCATCTAAGGCACTCCAATACGTATCCAAGGTTTCCTCGGCAGTCGCGGCCAATGGCAATACCAGAGGGTCGCCAGTGAACGTCGGCAAGGGATTTCCATCGCCCATGTAAGTTGTCAATCCGTACCCAAGGCCAGACGCAGGAGCGTATGGGAAATAATAATGACGGTCGGAAAATTGGGGATCGATCTTGTTTGCTTTCAAAATGCTCAAACCGATTTCCGGAGTCTCACCTCCAAAGTCCAACATCCCCGTGATTCGAGGTGTGTAGTTCGGAGCGTCCGGTTCGCGATCACGCGTTGCCAAGGATTCTTTCATACTTTTCCCAGTAGCCAACCCTTCATAAAGTGTGCGGGTTTGGTCGCCATTGCTTACGAGAAATTTTCCATCCAATTCCAACATTGCTTCATATATGATAAGCGAAGGGTCCTCCACCTTGCTCACATCGAAGGGCTCGGTTTTCAAAACGCCGCCCTCTTTCGAGAACTGACGATTGCGACTGTTTGGGCTACGCCCCATGATCCAGTAAACTTGTTGCCAAGCGTCCCCAGATGCGGACTTTCCAATGATAAGGCCGCGTCCCGGATAAGGATTAGAAGCGATGTGACTTTGCAAGTTTGCCGATGCCGTTTCTTCGATATTCATAAAGCCTGCCAATTTTTGGAATTCCCAGTGCCGTGGCAACTCCTAAGAAAAGAGAATTTCACGCGTTTTACTTGAGAATGCCCGCAGAAACCTTGGCTGCACTCGGAATACTCGTCCCACTTCCTCTATCAATTCAGAAAACAGTCAAATCCGATAATTGAATCAAAGACAATACACAATGGGATAGCAGATCTGCTACTTAGCGATTCGCATCACTAGAAAGCACTCGATCTGGTTTTCTTCGCCCAGGCTTTTGTATAGTAACTCAAACTCAATTCCAAGTAAGCTTGCGGCAGCCTCCACAAAGCTCAAAAAACTCTGGCTATCCCACACATGAGCGTGTTCGCGGCGGCCTCTTACAAATTCGACGTCTTTTTGAATATCACGACCAGGCTCTTCGAAAACGTGTTTCCCAACGTGACCTAGAAAGTCCATATAGTGCTCATCGGTTACATGATCCACTTCTTCCTCGAATTCTTCACGCAGGTGGTCAAAGGTGGTCAATGAACGCTCGTGGTCGAAGGTAAATCGCTTATCAGGAGCCGTCAGTACCACCACCCCGCCACGCTTCACTGCTCGAACCATATCCTCAAGCATCGCGATAGGGTTGGCAACGTGTTCGATCACGTGATTGGCAATGATGAAATCTAAGGAACCTTCTGCAATTGCATCACGTAAGCCTCGCTTATCGATATCTCCCAAAAGCTCGACTTTAACGAGTCCTGCAGGATCGATTTCGGGAAATTTCTCGGCGGCCTCTTCAGCCGTAATGGCATCGAAGTATGAAACTTCACATTGCTTCCCTAAGGGTGCGGGCTCGCAAAAGGCGCCGATTTCGACGCCTTTGCCTGAAAGATATTCGTACCCAATTGAGCGATGCTTCATAAGACCGGGGTCTGTCTCGAAAAAACCACTTCAGCGGTGATTCTGAACTAGAAAGAAAGCTTAACGGAATCCTTTTCCGCAATCGTAACGATTTCCTTACGCACACAGAAATCGCCAAAACGTTCGCCCTCTTCACGCTCCGCTGCATATTGCTTGATGATTGGCTTCAGTTTTTCCAAAGCTTCATCCACCTTAATGCTCTCCGCATAAAGCGTATTCAAGCGAAGACCTTCGTAGTTAGCACCCAAATACATATTGTACTTCCCTGGTGCCTTGCCCACAAATCCAATTTCGCCCAAGAATGGGCGAGCGCAACCGTTCGGACAGCCCGTCATGCGTATACTGATATCCGTTTCACGCAGCCCCACTTCGTCGAGGATATCTTCGATATCGTCGATCACGCTTGGCAAAGCTCGCTCGCTCTCAGCAAGGGCGAGTCCACACGTTGGCAAGGCCACACACGCCAGTGCATTCTTACGCAGGCCAGAGAGCGTTTCAGGTCCCGGAACGCCATGATCCGCGAGAATCTTTTCGATGGCAGCCTTGCTCCCTTCAGAAACACCACAAATCACCATATTTTGCGACCCAGTCATACGCCAGTCGCCGACATGAATCTTAGCGATTTCTTGGAATGCCTTCTTCATCTGACACTCAGCCGTATCCTTGATGCGGCCACTTGCGATAAACTGGCCATAGTACCAATCGCCATTCACGTCTTTGTGCCAGCCAAAATCGTCGACAATCGTTTCGAATTTGAATTCGCGAGCTTTCTCAAACGTCACGCCACTGCGCGACTCTACTTCGCCGATAAACCACTCGACCCCGCGATCTGCAATCGTATACTTCAAGCGGGCATGAGCACGGTCTGTGCGATCACCAAAATCGCGTTGAGTCGTAACAATCGCCTCAGCGACCTTATGGACATCTTCCGGCTTAACAAAACCGAGGACATCCGCCACTCGGGCAAAAGTCTTGGTATTTCCGTGAGTTGTCCCCATGCCACCACCAGCTGAGATGTTGAAACCTTCAAGTTTGTCGCCTTTGTAAATTGCGATTAACCCCAGATCCTGGGAAAATACGTCCACATCATTCGAAGGAGGGACCGCTATTCCGATTTTAAACTTACGCGGCAAGTAAGTCTTTCCATAGATCGGTTCGACTTCCGCTTCGGTGGTCACCTTTTCACCATCGATAAAAAGATCGTAGTAGGCTTTACCCTCTGGCATGAACTGCTCGCTGATTTTGCGAGCGTAGGTATGCATTTCCAAACGAGTCTTCTCGTTAGAAACATTGTTATACGCCATCACGTTGCGGTTGATGTCGCCACAGGCCCCGATTGAATCGACCCCCACCTCGTCCATCCCGCGGATCAAATTGCGGATGTTCCCCTTCAAAAGACCATGATACTGGATCGTTTGGCGCGTTGTCAGGCGGATCATCCCATTGGCGTAATCATCTGCCAATTGATCGAGCTTCAAATACTGTTCAGAGCTAACAACACCCGCTGGAATGCGAACGCGAAGCATAAAGCTGAACGCCTTCTCAAGCTTCTTCTTACGACGTTCCGCTCGAATGTCGCGGTCGTCCTGCATGTACATACCATGGAATTTAGACAATTGAGCACTGTCAGCACAGATCGAACCAGTCGAATTATCATTCAATTCCTCTGAGAGCGTCCCTCTCAGATTCACACTATTGACCTTGATTGACTCGTTTTTGTGGAGTTTTTTTTGCTCTGGTGCTGAACTCATGATCCGGCTCTTACTAAGGTCCACCTAGTCGAAGGCAAGGAATAAGATTGAGCGTTACGTAAAGCTCTTGAATTCACACCTTCCAACATTAGGAACAACCCTCTAGATTTACTTTTAATATAATTGATTATTTCAAGTGCTTCAGAAAGAAAACGCCTTTAGCCAATATTCTTGAATTAAACGTTCTACCTCGAACGATTTATCATAGTCCCACTCCGAATCAAACGAACCTAACATTTAAATGGCTGCAAATCAGAATGAACGCTTAAAAATCGTTATAATTGGAGCTGGGCCTGCTGGGTTAACAGCCGGTTTAGAAGCGATCAACTTGGGTCACGACGTAGTCGTTGCCGAACAGGACCCAGAATACGTTGGTGGCATATCCAGAACAGTTAAGAAAGAAGGCTATCGCTTCGACATTGGTGGGCATCGATTTTTTAGCAAAAATACAGAAATCCAAAAATGGTGGAAAGCACGACTATCAGAAGATTTCTTAAAGGTAGACCGACAATCCCGAATTTACTTCGAAAACAAGTTTTTCGATTACCCGCTAGACCTTAAAAATGTGCTTGCCAACCTCGGATTGTGGCAATGCGCAATGTGTTTCTTAAGCTACCTAAAATCGCGGATTTTCCCGATCAAAAATGTAAAATCGTTTGAGGATTGGGTTATCAATCAGTTCGGAAACAAACTCTATCAGACCTTTTTTAAATCTTATACTGAAAAGGTTTGGGGCATCAGTTGCAGTAAGATTAGCAAGGATTGGGCAGCTCAACGAATCAAAGGACTCTCTATGAGCCAGGCCATTTTGCATGCGATCCGCCCTCAGAAAAAAGGTCCCGCTAAAATCAAAACGCTCATTAACAAATTTAATTATCCAAGATTTGGACCCGGCCAGCTTTGGGAAGAGACGGCAGACACAATCGTGCAAAAGGGTGGAACGATACTCATGGGCCAAAAAGCCATCGAATTTCAAAAAGATGGAAACAAAATAAGAAGTGCGACATTTTCAGATAAAGATGGTAACACAACTACAATAGAAGGCGATCATTTCCTTGTATCCATGCCGCTTTCCAAAACGATTTCCGGACTATCTGGCAATGTTCCAGATAAGGTCAAAGCGGCTGCTAGTCATCTCACCTATAGAGATTTTTTGACTGTCGCTTTAGTTTTGAAAGACAAGGACCTTTTCACGGATCAATGGATATACATTCATGACCCGAATGTCCGAGTAGGACGTATCCAAAATTACAAAAACTGGAGTAAATGGATGATCCCCGAAGAAGGCTATTCCTGCCTAGGACTTGAATACTTCTGCAATACAACAGACGACTTTTGGAATTGGAAAGACGAAGAATTAATACAACTCGCCAAACAAGAGTGCTCACAACTTGGCTTTACCTCAGACAACGCTATAGAAAAGGGGTTTGTCGTGAGAGCTCCAAAAGCTTACCCAGTATACACAGAAGACTACTCAAGTAAGATAATTGAGATAAAAAAATATTTGGATACAATAGATAACTTACAAGTTATAGGCCGAAATGGAATGCACAAATACAATAACCAAGATCATTCCATGATGACTGCAATTCTCGCGGTAAAAAACCTAGGTGCAAGGACTTCGGCAGACCGTCCCTACGACCTGTGGAAAGTAAATAGCGATGCTGCCTATCATGAAGAGACGAAAGTAGAGTTTAATGCGGGCCGTGCAACACCTGAGCCTATAAAACCTAACAGCTAGCAATGGAAGGCATAGTGTTTAGAGGATCAGAATGGATCACCCTAGGAGGGTTTGTTCTTTTTCTCTTTGATTGCGTGATCCTAACTCTTTGCTCACACGCCTATTTTCCAAACAACTCGAAACTCAGCCTTGGCCTAAATCGAAGCCTTCGATTAATACTAATATTTTGGACGATAATCGTTTCCACTCTTCTAGCAGGTGCAATATTTAGGCACCTCAATGGATGGTCGCATACCGCATCTCATCTCATTATTCTTATATCAACGATCGTAATACCAAAAACTCGAAAGAATTTGCTGGGATTTGTAGGGCTTAGAATGCGGTTACCTCAACGAGGTAACCTAATTCAATCAAAAAATATTATTATCCTCCTAATCGCAGGAATTCTATCATTATCTTTAGTATTCGTTTTCGCAAATTTTCCTACTATCGCCGACTCACACTCTTACAGATTAAGTCGAATCGGCCAATGGCTTCAAGCTGGTCATTTTGGGTATTTCAGTAGCAATGACACTCGGTTGCACTATATGCCCTATTATGCTGATATTTTAATGGCTTGGGCTACATCCTTTTACCCAACCGGGTATGCGTTGACCGCCTTACCTCAATTTCTCGGAGGGTTACTCCTTCTAGTATCAGTAAAAGAACTATGCAAAATCTTGAAATTCTGCGAATTCGACTCGTGGGCAACGGTCGCGTTTTGCTTGATGATGCCAAATGTTCTTCTTCAATTTTCGACAACACAAACTGACCTAATAACTGCCGGCTTCTTCAACCTAGGAATAGTATTTCTTTGGAGATATTTCGAAAAAAATGTATTCGTTTATGGGTTTGCAGCAGCATTAACTCTTGGCCTCGCTATTGGAACTAAAAGTACCATATTATACTGGGTCCCTGGAATTTTCACTTGGGTATTGTTCGCTATAAAGATAAAAACGCCGAATCTTTCGCAGCGAATTTGTGGACTTCTTTCAATCGGTCTAATGAGTGCAATTCTCGGCTGCCCCAATTATATACACAATACATTTGAGTTTGGTAACCCCTTCGCATCTCAAAATGATATTGATCGTATCCATTTTGATGTACCGCTTGACGAGATCCCCGAGTACTCTTCTTTTATCGCAAAACAACACATATGGCAGACCCTACAGCGTCAATCCAACCCCTGGCCGATCGAGACACTTCTTTACAACCTTTCACAACCATTAAAACAAAACCTCGAATCAGCTCCACCTAGCGAATATTTTTCGGAATCATTCGACATGATAGTTGAGCTACTAGGCGCAAACCATACATATGTAGACATAGTTACTTTTGGCTTTATCCCAGTGCTTCTAACATTAGTCGCATTGATAAGTTTGTTTTTCCTTAAAGTGCCGAATAAGCACAAAGCCGCTTCGATTTTAGTAGCCTTAACCGTGTTCTTTACTTTCTTTTTTACTAAGCAAACACCTAATCCTTGGAACTTCCGCTTCTTCATACTCCTGACACCATTTGTGTCAGTATTCTGTATTTGGGGATTGCAATTCATTGGAAAGTACAAAGGCCACATAGTAGCCATTATACTGCTACTTAGCGTTATCAATACTTATGAGACATTGAAGAACGACGTATTGAGCTCCTTCAAAGCATTGATCAATCCCCAAGCTCATATTAGTATAATAATCCATGGTGAAATAGAATCCGCGATACACAGCCTCAAAAGTGCAACGCGAATCGGGGTTCTTATGCCTTATAATTCCGTCCTGTCTCCATTTTTCAGGACAAGTTCCAAAGCTGAGATAATCCTATTGAACTCACAGGAAATACCAAAGACAGAACCCGGCATGGGCCTATGGTTACTTGAAAAAGGGATAGACGGACTAATAACTCAAGAAGGTCACTTTAGTCCAGAAGGCCTCGCCTGGGAACCTATCGAACAGTCTAGAATAACCTCCCTCTCTGAATACCACCTAGACCTATACATTCCTTCAAATCTAAACAAAAAATAAGCTCGCCGAAGTATTTCCGACGAGCTTCTTCAATAAGATTGAACTAATCAGCCACTAGTAACGGTAATGGCTTGGCTTGAATGGTCCCTTAACGTCGACTCCAATGTAATCAGCTTGCTCTTTGGAAAGAGTGGTTAACTTCACTCCAATTTTTTCTAAGTGAAGGCGAGCCACTTCTTCGTCAAGATGCTGTGGCAAACGGTAAACGCCCACTTTGTAAGTGTCCTTGTTTTTCCAAAGGTCGATTTGAGCGAGCGTCTGGTTTGCAAAAGAGTTCGACATCACGAACGATGGGTGCCCCGTAGCGCAGCCAAGATTTACTAAACGACCTTCCGCCAATAAAAAGATAGAGTTCCCGTCTGGGAAGGTGTACTGATCCACCTGTGGCTTTATATTCAAATGCTTGATGCCTGGATACTCAACTAGCTTCGAAACTTGAATTTCGTTATCAAAGTGACCGATGTTACAAACGATCGCCTGATCCTTCATCGCCTTCATATGATCGATCGTGATAATATCCTTGTTTCCTGTTGTAGTAACATAGATATCGGCACGCCCTAAAGTGTCCTCGATTGGGCACACTTCGAATCCTTCCATTGCCGCTTGGAGTGCGCAAATTGGATCGATTTCGGTCACAATCACTCGAGACCCCATTCCAACGAGGGCTTGAGCGCAGCCCTTACCGACATCACCGTATCCACAAACAACTGCCACTTTACCGCCAGTCATGACATCAGTGGCACGCTTAATACCATCGATCAATGATTCGCGGCATCCGTAAAGGTTATCAAACTTAGACTTAGTAACTGAGTCATTTACATTAATACTAGGAACGAGAAGTGTCCCCGCTTTCTCCATGTGATAGAGTCTATGAACACCCGTTGTGGTTTCTTCAGATACCCCCTTCCACGCTTCTACCACAGAATGCCAACGGTTTGAATCTTCAGCATGCACCTTCTTAAGGAGGGCCTTGATCACGCCTTCTTCTTCAGACTCTGCGTCTCCATTCACCCAGTCGCTGCCATTTTCGAGCTCATAGCCCTTGTGGATTAACAACGTAGCGTCGCCACCGTCATCCACAATCAATTGTGGACCAAGACCGCCTGGGAACTTGAGAGCTTGCTCTGTACACCACCAGTACTCTTCCAAGGTTTCGCCCTTCCAAGCAAAAACAGGTACACCTGCAGCAGCAATCGCAGCAGCAGCATGGTCTTGAGTAGAGAAAATGTTACAGCTTACCCAACGAATATCCGCACCCAAATCTACGAGTGTTTCGATCAAAACCGCTGTTTGGATCGTCATATGCAGAGAGCCCATGATACGAACTCCTGCGAGCGGTTTTTCTGCAGCATACTTCTTACGCACGCCCATCAAGCCAGGCATTTCCTGCTCAGCGATTGTTATTTCCTTACGACCAAAATCCGCCAACGAAATATCAGCGACCTTATAATCTTTTCCTTCTTCAAGTACCATGTTGCTCATTGTAAATATCTCCTTTTTTGAAAAAACTTTATTCGCTTGCTTTAAGACAGAGCCTTCACCGCTTTCTTCAAAGCGGATACTTTTGTTACTTGCTCCCAAGGGAGTTCTTCTTTTCCAAAATGACCGTAGTTAGTTGTGCTACGATAAATCGGTTTCTTGAGCTTAAGAGCAGTAACAATGTTGGCCGGCTTAAAACTGAATACATTCTCGACTGCTTGAGCGATGATCTCTTCGTCGACCTTAGAAGTACCAAACGTATCCACTGAAATACTTACAGGCTCTGGATAACCGATTGCATAAGCAACCTGAAGTTCAGCTCTCTCAGCAAGACCAGCGGCAATAATAGTCTTCGCAACCCAACGGCACATGTATGCAGCGGAACGATCTACCTTAGATGGATCCTTTCCAGAAAAAGCTCCGCCTCCGTGACGCCCTGCGCCTCCATATGTATCAACGATTATCTTGCGGCCTGTTAAACCAGCATCACCCTGAGGCCCACCGATAACAAAGCGCCCTGTCGGATTAACCAAAACTTGCGTATTCTTGGTATAAAGTTTTTTAGGCAAAACTTTGCTCAATACCTTCGCCTTCATAAAAGTTTCGATTTCTGAACGTGTCACATCGTCTGTATGCTGAGTCGAAATAACGACCGCAGTAATTTCCACAGCCTTGCCCTCTTCGTAACGAATAGAAACCTGAGACTTGCAATCGGGGCGAAGCCATTTTGCCTGACGCCCTCCATGACGGATTTGAGCAATTTTTCTACCGATACGGTGAGCATACATGACAGCTGCCGGCATAAGCTCTTCCGTTTCGTTTGAAGCATACCCAAACATGATCCCCTGATCGCCCGCACCTTGCTCAGCAGTGTCCTTGTCTTTGGCCTTTTTGGCATCAACGCCTTGTGCGATGTCTACTGACTGGCTCGTTAGGTTGTTTGTGATGAACACCTTGTCAGCATGGAATACATCATCATCGTTCACATATCCGATCTCACGAATAGCCTGACGAACGATTGCTTCGTAATCGAGCTTGGCCTTCGTCGAAATTTCGCCTGCAAGCACGACTACGTTGCTCTTTACGAGCGTCTCGCAAGCAACACGACTGTTGGAATCTTGCTCTAAGCAAGCATCCAAAACGCTGTCGGAAATATAGTCGGAAACTTTATCGGGGTGCCCTTCGGCAACAGATTCAGAAGAGAATACGAAGTTTTTCGGCATTAATATAAGATGTTAAGATTATCCTCACAGGTCTGCCGAATCGGCAAACATCAACATATTACGATGTATTGATATGTTTTAACGCCGATACAAGCAAAGAATTGAGGATAAGCTGGGATTCAAGCTAACTTTTACAGTTATCTCATCCCAACAGATGTTATCTAAACACAAAAAAAAAGCCGAACACATCGATTCCGCCCAAACATTTTTTCTAGTCTAAAAAGGATTACCTCGAGTTTTTCTGCCGCTCTTTTAGCCTTGCCTCACGTTCTGCTTTGCGTTGCTTGCGGCGCTCCATTCCTTCTACCAAAATATTGCTCACCATTTGGCGAGCCTCCTCTTCTTGCCGTTTGACCTCATCCGACTTTGGAATGACGATCTTCTTGGGCTTCGGGTTGTAGTCTTTGATTTCTACTATACTGATGTTATTTAGGGCAACACGACGCGATTCCCCTCCAACGCGAATCATGATACTGCCAGAGCTTTCCTCAAAATCTCCGATATCGATGCCGTCTTCATTACCATCTATCTCAATCCAGTAACTCCGTTTATTTGTTGGGTCGTAAACATTAACGCTTCGTTTTCCCCGAATGGACATGTACCCAGCGAACTCTAGGCGGGCGAGCCGCTGTGACACCTTCTCCTCTTCAACTGGTGGCGGTGGAGCCTCAGCCTTCGGACGCATAAATGGACTGGAGGCACAGAGAGGCTCTGCCAGGAGCAAGAGGTATATGCACGCGAAAACTATTTTCATTGTTACAGAATTTAGTAACGGACAACGTCTATTTAGTTTCAAGTAAAGGTTTAAAAAATGAAATTGATTAAAACTCCCCACTAAAAACGCGAAAACCAGCTCCCGCAAATGCAGAAGCTGGTCCCCGTAATCACAAAGCCTAAAGGCTTTGGAAATTATTCCTACTTGTCAGCGTCATACACTTCGAGCTGGATCCAACCACCTGCACCTGTGTTGTCAGTAGCTGTAACCGTGTAAATACCTGGGTTGAGCACTAAATACGCCGCCGCACTCTTGTCGTCATTAGTAATTTCACTCGCGCCAACATAGTCGCTGATCACAGAAATCGCATCCGCATCATCACCTGCCGACCAGTCATCGAATGTACCGATTTCAACAGCAACATCGTCAACAATTTGATTGATAACTAACTGTGGATCTTCAACTGCAATTCCTGCGAAGAATGAATCATCTTCTGCAAGTTGAAGGCCAATCGCTCTAGCAAGCACTGCTTTCGGGAGATCACCTTCGATAATGAAACCAGAAACGACGCCGGCACCCGCTTGGATTTCAGTCAACGTAGAGATGTTGATGGCGCTCGAAGCTCCAGATTCGTTAGCTTCTGGAAGGTAACTAACTTCAGAGAGTTTCGTCCATCCTAACAACCAGTTTGTCTCACCAAACGCTCCTTGGAATTCAGACGGCAAAAACCAGCTATCATCTGGAGTACCAGCTAGAGCATTTGAGAACGCTGGACTGTCAGCCATCGGGCGAGGGTCAATAACAGAAGCCACATCGATAACTGAATCACCGCCTAAGTCCATAAAGTTGATTGCCTTGAACATTGGATCTTCAACCGTATTTGCATTTGCCGCATCGCTGAAAATAGTAGCTCCTGCAGTTGTTGGGTTATCGCGATCATCAGACACAAGATCAGTAGATCCAAAATCATACCAGATATTGTTTTGAACAACGATACGTGGCAAACCATCATCAGCAGTTTGATCCAACCCATTTGCATCACTTTTGATGTTGATAGCATGAGAACCAAATCCTGAAACGATAGAATTGTAGAAACGTGCACCAAGATCATCACTGAATTCAAATGCGCCTTCACCTGTGTTAGAGCTACCACCTGGACCAACAAGGGTTGCATTATAAATGTGGAAAGGATCCATATGGTCTGCAACCGCAGGGAAGTCAGTTACACGACCATCCCATTCACCACCATGGTCACTCTCAACGCTGTTTTGTCTGTGACCAAGACCAAATAGAAACTGACCACGACCAAGCCAACCTGTATCGAAATCAAATCCATCATCACCCCCCAAAACTGCAGCGATAAAACGGATGTCAACGTTACCACCGAAAATTTCGATACCATCGTCTGTATTCGCAAAAATCTCAACAAACTCAATTGTAGTGTTATTATTAACACCACCTAAAGTAAGGCCGTTAAGCTCGTTGTTTGGGTCAAGAACAGCACCACCGTGACGGATAGAAACATAACGGAAGATGCCAGATCCTTCGCCATCATTGCTAGTGCCACCAAATTCAGTTTCAGGAACAGGCTCGATACCTTCAACGTGATCAAGGATATTTGGATACTCAAGAAGCTCAACATCCGCTGTGTCCGGGTTTGCATCGATAGCAACCTTAGCAGAGTTCAGCAAACCATCACTCAAGATAACAACACCAGCCCAACGCCCCACATCCTGCTCGTCCAAAGTCGAGTTGAATGGATCCACATCATCTGTAGAAGTGAAAATGATTGGGTCACTTGGTGTACCAACAGCGAAGATTTTTGATCCACGCATGATTATCAACGCCGAGAATTCATCTACATCATCGTTTGGATTAGAATCAGGAATCCCCTTGATAACGGTACCTGGCTCAATCGTTAAAACCGCATCCTCAACGTAAATAAGACCATCTAGGATATATGTATTATCAGATGTCCAAGTTGTATCAGACGTGATCTTATCGTTAATGGTAATGTCTGCAGCAAAAGATGCAGAGGTGGTTGCAGCGAAAAGCGCCGCTATACTAACTACTCGTTTCATTATATTAGCTATTACTGGATTATGTTCTTCATTAGCCTCTTATTTATAATCGTAAGAAAAACTAAGTGAAAATGTTCTACCTCTTTGGTAACTGTTGTAGGTATAAATTGATCCTTCGTACTCCTGAGTTAAGCTACGATCTTCATCCAGAAGATTGCTGATCTTGAACTTCATTTTCAGATTCTCGCGAAGCTTCTGCGAGGCGACAAAATTTAACTCCGAATAAGCTTCCTCATTCACATTTGGCGTACCTCGATCTCCCACAGAGTACAAACGCTCATCCGTATAGTTATAAGCCAGAGTTAAGAGCGTCCCCTTGGAAAATTGCTCATAGCTAATATCAAAGTTAGCTACCAGCGGTGACTGTCCCTGCAGCTGGCGATCCGCACCTACTATTTCCGAATCTATCAAGGTTAAATTACCTCCAACCACAACTCTACTCGTTTCGCTGGATAAAGCATTGATGCTCTTCCGAGCTTCCATTTCTATTCCTTCGACAGTAGCCTCTTCCGCATTAAAATATGTCAACTGCCCAGCATCAAAGGTTTGCTCAATAGGCTTCTCGATAGTTTTAGTAAAAGCTGAAATTGCATAAACTTCTCCGTCTTTTGGATACCATTCCCAACGCAAGTCGACATTATCAATGTTCGACATCTCAAGAAGCGGGTTACCAATAAAATTTTCGCCACCTACGTTATCAAAAGAACCAAATGGAGACAACTCACGAAAATTGGGGCGTGCTAGCGTTTTTGTTGCAGCAAACCTGAGATTCATTTTATTGTTCACTGCATAAGTAACGTTAAGGGCAGGCAACCAATCTTCGGATACTATACTACTATCATCGCCTAAAGGGTTCCCGAGAGCAGTAAAGCTTTGCAGCAAGATATCAGTGCTCTCATGACGTCCCCCAAAAACCACTCGCCAATCTTCCGCAATATTAAAGTCCGCCATCAGGTAGACAGCTTCGACCTCTTGGAATCCCTTATATTGAGGAACGCTTGATGAGAAACCTCCAATGTAACGTTGTATTTCTCCAGATTCACTACCAATTCCAATATTTTCATCAGATAGGTAACTAGAAGGATCACCATCATAGGAATTTTCTGGTCTGAAATCAAATATGGCAAAAACGTTTTCGGAAAAATCGCGCTCGTTTTCAAGTAGATCGTATCCGAACTTCACTTCTCGAATAATCCCAGAAAACGGCATCGCAAAATCGATTTTATACTGCTCATTACCTTCATCCAGCCTTCTCCAATAACGCCTTGGACGCGAAATATTAGATCGACCAGGAGAAATGAAACGAGAACCATCTTCTGACACAGCGTCGTAAAAGAGACGAAAATCTGGCTCTTGCTGAATACTCTTCGAATCTGCCACAGACCAGTCTACAGTCATTCCATCGAACAAGTCCAAACGATGCTTACCATAAAGTTGGTTCATCCCAACAGTTCTCTCAGTGTAGTGAATATTACCAATACGGAAAATATCGTCATCAACAGTCTCAGGGAAAGAGCCTGATCGAATAATCGCTTCATTCTGCCCTGATTGCGTGTAGGTCGTGTTCAAGCCAATTTCATGGGACGCATTAATTTGCAGGCCAATATTCACAACAGAACCCATAGATGCCTCATCGACACCTTTCTGCTCCTGAAATTCCTGAGTCGTTTCCAACTCTGTTTGTCCTGCAACAACATCGTATCTCCCAACTAGCCCATCGCTGTATCCAGAGAATGACCTCTTGTAATTCAAGCTCGTGACAACACCCAAATTCATTTTCTCTGGATCATCCGTTAAAATGAATCGGTTGCCATACGACATAGAAAAAGAATAATCTAGGGGTGACTCTTCAAGATTAGGATATATTTGAGAATCTACAGCTCTAACAGCGTCATCGATCACTTGCAACTGCTCCTCGTTCGCACTCCCTGGAAAAACAAATGCATCATCCATAAACAACTCACCAGGGATTGCCCTCGAACCATCATCTTTACCCAACCAATCATCACCTCCGCTATTAGCAGTCGGCAAGTCCTCCAACGACGACTGATCATTATAGCCGATTCCAACGCTAAAACGCATGAAAGACTGATCTGGTATAGACTTCGTCTTTATGTCGACATATCCTCCAGTAAAATTGCCTCCTAGATCAGGAGTAAAAGTCTTAACTGTTGTTATTGTATCAACAATCCCCGATGGAAATTGATCCAATTGCACCGCTCTTCTATCAGGGTCTGCACTCGGAACTGAAGTACCGTTCATCGTAGTGTTATTATAACGATCGGACAAACCTCGCACGACCGCATATTTTCCATCTGAAATCGAAACGCCTGTCACTTTCGTTAAAGCATCTGCCGCATCACTCAATCCCAGCCTCCCAAATGACTCTGTGCCGATAGCATCGCTAACTGAAGCAGACTTTTGACGAATGTTGAGAAGCCCGAGATCAGATTCAGCCAAGACTTCTGCCTTAACAACGAACTCAGCTAACTCAACAGTATCCGAGGTATCATTGTACATCGGAACATCTAGTTTAGTAATCTCGCCTGAGACTACCTTAACTTCAGTGATTCGAGCAGTTTTATAATATTCAGCGGTAACAACTAGAGTGTATTCACCTTCTGGAACTGATGGGATGAAAAACTTTCCATCCATATTCGCAGTTGAGCTTTTCTGAAGCTCAACCACGGAGATACGTGCGCTATATACGGTCCCTCCATACTCTACATCCAACACGGTACCGGAAATAGATCCAGTATCTTGTGCATAGAGAGAGGGTGTGAAGAAGCTAGCGAAGATCACTACCGACTTCCATATAAACGAACCAAGAGACTTTGCATTACGGGTGCTTTTCATATCTTTGTTGATTTTGTAGACCCCATCTAAAACCCCATAGAAATGCGCATTATCAACGTGAAACTATCACGTTTACGAAGTTGTCACACCGGCGTAACGAAAGACAAATTTGCGTAACACTCACGTAACTTTAAACTAATTCTGTAACCATTTCCGTAACACGGATGACACAATACGTCACCTAAGAGTGAGATAGACTCAAGTAACCCAAGACATTTTCGACCATTTTTAAATGCCTAGGAAATATCATCCACGAACAACTTAATGATAAACACTATATATCGTTACATAGTCCCAAACTATCCAATATTTGGGCACAAAAAAATCGCTTAATTTCTTAAGCGATTTTTTCAACATGGCGGGATAGACGGGACTCGAACCCGCGGCCTCCTGCGTGACAGGCAGGCGCTCTAACCAACTGAGCTACTACCCCGTTCGTTGATGAGGAGGCAGAACGTAGGGAGACCGATCTTCAAGTCAAGCGTTTGTTACAAAAAATAACAAAATTCACCCAAATTCTCGACAAAATCCTTATCACCAAAGAGTTGTGACTTATTTTTTTTCGCAGGCTCAAAAATCTTTATAATCTTTTTACCCATGATTGATTGACCGCAGAGCTTGTTAACGTACTACTTTTCCCAGTTACTAATGTTCAATAGCGACTCATCCCAATTGGAGCTGTGGAATTCTAAAATTCCCAAGAAACTCGAAAGTAGCGATACCACATCGCCCACTCACTCTTCTGTTCAATCTGAACAAAACCTTGGCGAATTATTTCAAGGCGATTCAAATTACATGCCTGTATTGCAAAAGAGTTTCGCTACTTCACACCCGCTCAAAATACTAATTGTAGATGATAATTCGATAAATCGTAAGATCATTCGTGTAATGTTGAGTAAGCTAGGCTACGAGTCCTCAGAAGCAGCCGACGGTCAAGAAGCTCTCACCAAGCACCTCAGCAATAAATACGATTACATATTTATGGATTTGGACATGCCAGTGATGTCTGGAGTAGAAGCCACTTCCGAAATTCGAAAACTAAAAGACACTGAAGGCGGAAAAGCGGAAATCGTCGCCGTAACAGCAAACGTCTCCTGCGACTCACGTCAGAAATGCCGCAACGCTGGAATGAACGGCTATCTCGAAAAACCAATTACAACCAGCGTCGTAAAGACTCAGATTCTTCAAAGCTGGGCGCGACTACGCAAACGAAAAGCCTTTAAGAGCAAAACGGTCGGGCTCTAAGGCGTCTATACATCAGGCATTCAGCCGCCTAAGCCTATATTTTCTGTCTCACTCTTAGAGGCCCCAAAAAAAGCCAAGCATCAACTATCGACGCTTGGCTTTAGGATTTAAAAACGAAACGCGAATCAAGGAGCCTTCTTAGCCGCCTCAACCAAAGCTCCAAATGAAGCCGCATCCAAAGCTGCTCCTCCAATCAAACCGCCATCGATATCCGCTTGAGCGAGGAGATCTTCTGCATTCGCCGGCTTCATTGAGCCTCCATAGAGGATCTGAACCTTCTCAGCAGCTGAGGCACTGTACTTTTCGCTCAATAGTGAACGAATTGAAGCGTGTACCTCTTGAGCCATTTCAGGAGTAGCCGTTTTGCCAGTACCGATAGCCCAAACTGGCTCGTAAGCGATAACGACATCAACAAGCTGTGACTCCTCTACAGATTCCAAACCTCCTAGGAGTTGTGTTTTAACCACTTCGAGAGTTTTGTCTGCTTCACGATCCTCCAAGGTTTCTCCAATACAAAGAATAGGCTTAATTTGGCTCTCCAAGGCAAAGAGCACTTTCTCATTCACCAACACGTCGGTTTCACCGAAGTACTCGCGACGCTCGCTGTGCCCAAGGATCACATACTTCGTGAATACATCACGCAACATCGCTGCTGAGATTTCACCGGTATACGCACCACTAGCCTTAGGAGACATATTTTGAGCTCCTAGCTTAACAGTTGAATCTTCGATAATCTTAGAAACACGATCAAGTGCAGTAAAGGTTGGGCTTACGACGACTTCTACTGAAGCATCCTTCCCCACGGCCTTGGCAACTCCACTCGCCAACTCCTCCGATTCCGAAGGAGTTAAGTTCATCTTCCAGTTTCCTGCTATTAAATATTTGCGACTCATAATAACTAATTTTGAAAATTATTTTTGTTCCAAAGCGGCCACACCTGGAAGCGTCTTACCTTCCAAGAATTCCAAACTCGCTCCACCACCTGTACTGATGAATGTGACCTTGTCTCCGTATCCAGCTTCGTTAACCGCTTTAACAGAATCGCCGCCACCAATAATGGTAACCGCGTCTTGGTTTTCTGCACACGCTTTAGCAATAGCAAACGATCCCTTACTACACGCTTCGATTTCGAAAATTCCCATCGGCCCATTCATAAGAACGGTCTTCGCCTTTGAGATTTCTTCGACGTAAACCTTAGTTGTTTCAGGTCCTATATCGACGCCCTCCCATCCATCAGGAATATTTCCGTCAGGACCAGTCGCATCGACGTTGCCAACGGTCATGTTGTCGAAGTCGAGAGAATCCACGATCACGTTGTCGGTTGGAAGCAAGAACTTAACCCCCAACTCCTCGGCCTTGGCCAGGGCAGACTTAGCAGTCTCAATCGCATCTGGCTCGCATAGACTATCGCCCACAGTCTTCCCCTTGGCGAGAGCAAAGGTATACGCCATCGCGCCACCTATCAAAATCGTATCCGCTTTTTCGAGTAATCGGTTGATTACAGTGATCTTATCACTAACTTTCGCTCCACCCAAAATAACCACAAATGGCTTTTCTGCGCTTTCCGTCTTATCGCCCAAGAATGCGAGTTCTTTTTCGATCAAGTAACCCGCAACAGCTGGCTTTAAATATTCAGCTACACCTGCAGTTGAAGCGTGGGCACGGTGAGCTGTTCCAAACGCATCATTGATATAAAGATCTCCGAGCTTAGCAAAGTCTTGAGCCAACTCTGCATCATTTTTTTCTTCACCCGCGTAAAAACGAACATTTTCCAAGAGAGCCACCGACCCCGGAGCTAACTCCGCCACAGCCTTCTCCGCAATTTCACCACGGCAATCTGGAACAAAAACAACTGCTTGGCCTAATTCTTCCGACAAAGCCTTGGCAATCGGCTCCAAGGAGAACTTTGGGTTAGCCTGACCCTTTGGGCGTCCCAAGTGGCTCAACAGAACAGCAGTGCCGCCTTCGGAAATCACTTTTTTGATCGTTGGCAACGCCCCGTAAATACGAGTTTTGTCTGTGATCTCTCCGTTTTTCAACGGCACGTTAAAATCTACGCGGATTACCGCTTTCTTACCTTTAAGGTCAATATCGTCGATTGTTTTAGTCGCCATGGCGATAAATGCCCCGATTCACTGGGGTCTCTTGTGTGTTTACTGTTTTCGTTTTCAGTTACGTTGCGAAAATAAAAAAGTCCCTTGCCCACGCACGGGCGCAAGCAAAGGACTGTAAAATCAATTAACTCATGAAGGTATTAACCAAATGCAGCAATCTTCTTAAGAAGATCAACTACACGATTAGAGTAACCCCACTCATTGTCATACCAACTTACGAGCTTGAAGAAATTTTCGTTGAGGCCGATCCCTGAACCTGCGTCGAAAATAGAAGAAGACGCGCAGTGGATGAAGTCAGAAGAAGCTACTTCGTCTTCTGTGTATTCGAGAATACCCTTCAATGGGCCCTCAGCCGCTTCCTTCATCTTCTGGCAGATTTCTTCGTATGAAGTCGCCTTTGAAGTCTTCACAGTCAAGTCAACCACGGAAACCGTTGGAGTCGGAACGCGAAACGCCATTCCTGTCAATTTACCCTTAACTTCTGGAATAACAAGACCAACAGCCTTCGCAGCGCCAGTAGAAGATGGGATGATGTTCATCGCCGCAGCGCGTCCACCCTTCATATCCTTAGGAGAAGGACCATCCACTGTCTTTTGTGTCGCAGTGTAGCTGTGAACTGTAGTCATAAGACCTTCTTCGATACCGAAGTTGTCCAATACAACCTTAGTGATCGGAGCCAAGCAGTTAGTTGTGCAAGACGCATTTGAAATAATAGTGTCCTCAGCTGTGAGAGTCTCACAATTAACACCAAGTACAACTGTCTTAACGTTGTCACCTTTACCTGGAGCAGAGATAATTACCTTCTTCGCACCCGCGTCGATGTGACCCTGTGCCTTATCGCCTGCAACAAAAAGTCCTGTAGACTCGATTACGATGTCCACATCGTAGTCCTTCCAAGGGAGATTTGCTGGAACTTCACGCAATGCGAGACAAGCGATCTTGTTGCCATTCACAACGAGAGTGTCGTCAGCCGCGGCATCTGCACTAGACTTTTCGCTAGTTACGGAAGCGTTGAAACGGCCTTGCGTTGAGTCATACTTTAGAAGGTATGCAAGGTTGTCCGCTGGCACGAGGTCGTTTACGGCGACAACTTCTACTTGGTCACCCAGGAGCCCCTGGTCGACAATTGCACGGAAGACTAGGCGACCGATACGGCCAAACCCATTGATAGCTACTTTTACAGCCATTGTATTTTCTTGATTGCTGATTAACGTCTATGTTTTGAATTGCTCCGGGAAAACAGTAAATTTTCCGTCAAGCAACTTGCAGCAAATGAACAACATTAAATTAAATCAAGCGTATAGAAGAGTTATTCTTAAATAATTACAAATTTGTAAGCCATAGACCACAGGCTAATGGCGGAAGGTAGATTCCCTTATCGACTTCTACTGAATACGGTGATCCTTTAATTCCCCAAACCCTTTCATGATCAGCAACTTGCGTCCAATCAAAATCCGCCCACTTTCCAATTTCCAAGTTTAAGGGCATTTCCTCAGGGTTTGCCGCGAAAAGCAAACGCTGCTCCCCCAACTCCCCAGAAGCATTGTACACACACGCAAATGCGTGTCGGTGATGAGCATAAATGAACTCGAAATACCCTTCGCCAGGATTCTCGTACAACCTCACAAGTTTACCAACATCAGACAAGCGCAGCTCTATCCACGCTCTAAAATATTCGCTCGTATTGGGGTAAGCCCCTTGCCTGCTGTAGTTAAGGGCATTTCGTGGACCGTCCTGGTACGTATTGTTAACTCCTTGCTTCGATCCCAAAAAGTCCATCCCTGCATGCAGCATGGGCATACCGATCGACATCATCAGCATTGAGATCATCATATGCGTTCGTCGAATATCATTATGAGCCGGGTTCGAACCATCGTAGTTTGCTCTTTCGGTTATATTATCGATCCACACGCGATCGTCGTGTGACTCCACATAATTAATGGTCTGGGCCGGCCAAGTCGCATAATGATCAGGCGAGCCTTTCAAAAAGTAAGTGATACCATCATGGCCATAGTCGCCTCGCACATATTTTTTCAAAGCCTCACGATAACCGTCATTCCAAGACGAATACGATGTATCCCTAAGGTCTTTTCCGATATGCCCTCTAAAGCTCCACGGCTCTGCAATCAGGATAATGTCTGGCTTGATCGCCTGTAGCTCTTTCTCCACTTCAACCAACGCGTCCTTACCCACCAAATCCGCGAGATCGAACCGAAACCCATCCACTCCATAAAACTCGACGAGATGCTTTAAACTATCCACCAACAGCCTGCGAGACATCCGCGTATCACAATTCAAATCATTGCCACAGCCACTCCAATTCATCAAGTGGCCCTCGGCGTTCAGATTAAAATAATACATCTTATCAATCCGCATTAAGTGAGCCGGTTCACCCACGTGATTGTAAACGACATCCAAAATCACTACCATTTCTTGTTCGTGAATAGCGGATACAAGATCGCGAAACTCTTCTATCTGCGATCCATGCTTCGGATCGCTCGCATACGAGCTCGCAGGAGAGAAAAAGTTCGCAGTCATATACCCCCAATGGTACTCCTCATAGGATTGACTATCGTTCTCTTGGATTGGTTGTAACTCAAGAGCATTCACACCCAACTTTGATGGATAAAATGAATCCGAACGCGCATATTCCGCAAGCTGCTTAAAGCCATTCGGCTTACCCTCGGGCGTCGCAAATTTGGTATTCGCAACCAAATCACGCGTATGCGCTTCCAAGACGACCAGATCATGCCACCAGATATTTTTCGTTAACGGGACCTTCTTCGCTTGTACCTGTGACTCATCCACCACGATAGCAGGACCTACACGAGACACGCACGCCTTCGCATACGGGTCCAAAACATTTATCGACGGATCGAACATCCCAAACTCATCATTTGGCCCATCCAAACGGAACCAATAATACGCTCCAGCAAGGTTACGATCGATTTTGACCTCCCACGAATGATCTTTGCAATGATTCATCAGTATCCATTCAACGGATTCTTGATTATCTATGTCATGCAAAATTCCGACCTTCACCCACTTTGCACGTGGAGCGAAAAGCCTAAATACCGTCTTGTTTTGGGAAACGATAGCCCCCAAAGGCTTATCAGTACCCAATTGATAAAAAAAACTGCCTAATTTAATGCAGGCTCGTTGGCTTTCTTCTTGATAGCGACAATGGTACAAGAGGTGGTATTTCTCGCTCAATTTTATTGGTTCAATCACCTCAAACTCAAACCGATGACGCCCTGTTTGCTTTCGATTAAAAGTATAATTCCAGCTACCATTTCCATCAGACACCGCCGTCATCGAAGAGCTACTTACAGGAAACCAAACTCCATCGCCTGTTACAAACTTGAAATAACTAACCTCGTCTCCTCCAAGTGCTTCTAAGTCAACTTTTAGCATGAAGACCGAGCGTCCATCAAGCGTCGAACGGCTCAGTTTCCACGCCTCATCCCCAACTGCTTTCTGCCACCCATTGAAACTCCCGACTAAATATACATCCTTTTCGGTGCAGTCAATGTGTTCGTGGTTCGCGGGATCGAGTACAAATACAGCTTTGCCATCATAACCCACATAGTATCGGCTTTCGCGAGCAAATTCACTTGGAAGCATTTTCTTAAAACGCATGGCCGATAACGGCTTCCCTTCCATGCGCACTGGCGGTAAACGAACTGCTCGCCAATCTTTGGCGAGCTCTATTATGCCACTTCGAACTGATGTGAAGTAGGCACGCTTTATGGAGTTGGATTTAGGATCTTCTGTTGGCATAATCTCTCTCGACTTCCCTCCACCATTTATCGTGCCAGCAATCAGAGGCAAGCTACATACGGTAGATCGCCTCCCAAACTCACGGTTTATGCCCCGTTTGATAATTCTTTTATGCTCAAGCCGCCCACTCAGCCCTCAGCTGG
Source organism: Puniceicoccaceae bacterium K14 (assembly GCA_022538095.1). GTDB lineage: Bacteria > Verrucomicrobiota > Verrucomicrobiia > Opitutales > Opitutaceae > JAKYXN01. The sequence continues at coordinate 33,640 of JAKYXN010000055.1, forward strand.
GAAAAACTGAATCAACATTTCGTCCAATCCACTTCTCCAGGCAGGAAAATTATGTCCTTCTGATATTTCAAGGTATCGGACTTTGTCCACTGACTGTTCTAGATAGGCCTTCAGGTCCAATGAATCTTGATACGAAAAATAATCATAGAGCGACCCGCTCAAAAACACCTCAGCTGGCTTATGAGCCAACGTTTCTAGTTCCGCAACCAACCGATCCACAGTTGACGGACTTGTCGATGGAGAAAACAGTCCGCACTTGCCGAAGTTCGCACTCTCATGAGATAGGCGCAAAGCAGACAAACAAGCGCCCGACGCCCCAATTATTGCCCTATTTTCCGCTGCTCCATCAGCATTATACGAAAGCTTAAGAAACGGCATCAGTTCCAGAGATACGAACTTGCGGTATTTTTGTGACTTCAAATAATCCGAAATTCGATTTACCGGATTCTCAAAAACAGCAATAATTGGCTGCATTTTACCCCTCGAAATCAGGTTATCCAAGACTACAGTGGCCATACCATCGTTGATAAAATAAGAACCGTCATGAAAAACTGCGACGGGATAACGCAAGCCGGATTCCTTCTCATATCCAGCAGGCAAATACACTTGAATATTTCGCCGTTGCTTCAAGGTTGCACTTGTTATCGTAACATCTAAAAGCTCTCCCTTTTTAACAGAATGATCCGTCAAAATTTCCTGAGACACTTCATAATCTGGCATTGCAACAAAAGAATAGATTTTTCCAAAAACCTTCCTCATCAATGGGTTCAATGAATCCAAAACTTGCTTTTCACCAATAGAAAAACGGTAGTTTAACAAAGCATCAGGTTTGAGCACACATTTGAGGTAAAACCAAGTAGTACTCTCTATTCGAGTCATCTCCCATTCCTTAATATCCCCTTTAAATTTGTTTCCTAAATACCCATTTAAATCAGCCTCCAAATAAGGAACTGCTTCTGAGGCGCCTTTAGTTATGAAGATCACATTCTCTCCCTCAACTATCGGAACAGCGGGCAGCTTAACAACATACTCCTCCACCAATCTCTCCTTATCTTCTTCGGCGGCAGTTTGGAGGTCCTCCAGCCACTGATCAAAATTTTGCCCAACCTCTTCGGCGGCCCGAACGAGATTGGAAGTTAAGAGTAAACAAACAACTAGTAACTTGTGTAGGGTATTCATAAATCAATTTAAAAAATAAGAAAATTTTAGGGGCTGTCCTAGCTAAGCAACTAGTTTAGGATAGCACTTATGTTTAAAAGAAAGAGTAGATTGAGTGTTCGCAAGCAATCTGAACTCATCAA
>JAKYXN010000056.1 GCA_022538095.1 Puniceicoccaceae bacterium K14
CCATCCGACACTCGTGTCGCAAGGCTTTGGCAGCCTTGCGCTGCTTCGATTTGCGCTCGAACCAGCAAAGAGTTTATTCACGAACACGCCCTAATTCGCTTCATTTTCGAAGCTTATTTAAGAGCACCCTAAGGGCGATAAGGTCACACTGCTACTAAGCTAGATCCGCCACCGGCTTCGATTGTATGGATATCGAAAGAGCAGCGTTCGCGGAGGGCTGAAAAAGTTTTTTCAACGGCTTGGAGGCTGTTACAGTCGCTGCTTAGGTGGGCAAGGAAGACTTTTTTCCAATTGGGATTGGGGACTGAATCAAGAAATTCGCAGGCGGCGGTGTTCGAAAGGTGGCCGTGCCGTCCGCTGATGCGTTGCTTCAGAGACCAGGGTCGTCTCGGGTCGTTTTCCAGCATTTGATTGTCGTAATTGGCTTCGACGACGAGCACGTCTACATTTTGGACGTGCTGAGCCATAATTCGTGGAGCGAAACCGAGATCAGTCATCCAGGCGACGCTTCGGATGGGGGAAAATAGATCTTCGCCGGTACCGCTAGTGAATTTGTAGCAGACTGGGTCGTGTGCGTCGTGAGGGATGGAGAAGGTTTCGACCTTTATATCGGAAAATTCGAAAGACGCTCCGCTGTTGAAGAAATGCCAATCGGGCTTGTTCTTAAGCTTCGGCTGCAATGCCTTTGCAGTTAGAATATTGGCGAAAACCTTGGGGTTAAACTTCTTAGCGAAGGTAGAAAGTCCGCTGGTGTGGTCGCTATGTTCATGAGTGATGAAGATTGCGTCGATTTCTTGAGGATCGATTCCGCGTTCTTCCAATTTGATGCAGAGCTGCTTGCAGCTGAAACCGGCATCGATAAGGACTTTGCATTTCTCTGTGATCAATACGGCACTATTGCCCGAACTGCTACTGCCCAAAATTGAAAATTGCATCGTCATTTTGACGATCATGGAACGGCATGGAGGGATTATTCAAATACGATTTTCTCCCAAGATCATTTTTATTTCCGTAGCCCCCGGAGGACTCGGAATCAGTTCTCACTTGAGCATCGAAATCCTCGTGGCAAAGATGTGTGTTTATCCCCTGAAAGAGAACTGCGAATGCCGCCATCCAATACTTTAGACCGATTTCATCCGATCGTTTCCGATTGGTTCACCAATAAATTTGGCAGACCGACTGAGATTCAGGAGTTGGCTTGGGAGCTAATTGCGCAGGATGAAAATGCGCTGATCTCTGCAGCAACGGGAAGTGGTAAGACCTTGGCGGCTTTTCTATGGGCGCTGAACCAATTGATTAATGGAAAATGGGAGCTTGGGCTGACTCGAGTGGTATACATTTCGCCGCTCAAAGCGTTGAACAATGATATCCAGCGCAATGTATTGAGTCCACTAAAAGAATTGCAGCAATTGTTCGCCGAAAAGGGAGAGGGTTGGCCAGACATTCGCGTGCAGACGCGTAGCGGTGATACGAGTCAATCGGATCGAAAGAAAATGCTACGGAACCCTCCGGAGATTCTAATTGTGACGCCGGAAAGTTTGAACTTGATGCTCACCAATAAGGATGGCCAACGTTCATTGCTAGGTGTCAAGTCGCTGATATTGGATGAGATACACTCGGTGGTTGGTAGCAAGCGAGGTGTGTATTTGATGTCTGGAGTTGAACGATTGGCAAATCTAGCAGGTGAATTTCAACGGGTGGCTCTATCTGCTACAGTGCGGCCAATGGATAAGGTAGCCCGTTTTGTAGGTGGCTTTCGCTGGGATGCAGATAAACTCGTTTCGCGTGAGGTTAAATTGGCTCAGTCAAGTAGCGTGAAGGAATACGCAATCCAAGTGCGTTTCCCTGATGAAGCTAATGAAGACGCAGACGAGGATGATTTTTGGCATCCAATCATCATGGATATCAAAGAGATTGTGGCAAAAAACCAATCCACTTTGATTTTTGTTAATAGTCGTCGATTGTGTGAATCGATCACTTACAAAATTAACCGGAATGAACCTATCCCGATCGCGTATTCGCATCATGGATCACTTTCAAAAGATATCCGAGCTGCAGTAGAGCAACGGATGAAATCAGGAGAGCTGAAGGCTATTGTAGCGACGAACTCATTAGAAATGGGAATCGATATTGGAGCCTTGGATTGTGTTATTATGGTCCAGTGTCCTGGGCTTGTTTCGTCAGCCATCCAAAAAGTTGGACGTGCGGGTCACCAAGTTGGAGCGGTGAGTAAAGCATCGCTGTTTCCTTCTCACTCACGCGATTTTTTGGAGGCGGCAGTTCTTTCTAAAGCTATTAAGGAAAGGGCAATTGAACCCGTTCGCCCGATTGAATGCCCATTGGATGTCTTGGCACAAATAATTGTATCCACCCTTGGCGTTGGATCCATGGAAATTGATACGCTATATAAAGAACTTATTTGTAGCTTTTCTTATCGGAACCTTAATCGTGATCACTTTGATCTTGTGCTAGAGATGCTCGCTGGCCGTTACGCGAGCAGTCGTTTGCGTGAGCTCAAGCCAAGGGTCGCAATCAATCGTAGCGAAAATACGGTGACGTTGCGAAAAGGGGCTTTGTTGACTTTCTATTTCTCTGGTGGAGTTATCGTGGATAGGGGCTATTTTCACCTTCGTTTAGAAGAGAGTGGGGCTCGAATTGGCGAACTGGATGAAGAGTTCGTTTGGGAGAGGTCGATAGGGGATGTCTTTACTTTGGGGACGCAAAGTTGGAAAGTAACAAAAATTACATACAATGACGTCTTTGTTGTTCCGAGCAAAGCGCAAGGCCCAATGCCTCCGTTCTGGCGAGCAGAGGAATTTAATCGTGATTTTTATTATTCTGAGCGAATTGGAGACTTTTTGGAATGGGCGAACGATTGCGTTGTAGAGGACGATTTCGAAGAAATCTTACAAGATGATCATGATTTTGACGGGACGACAGCGAAGGCTTTGAAAAGCTTCTTAGGGAGTCAGAAAAAAGTCTGCCGCGACGGATTGCCGCATCGTCACCGCATCTTGGCTGAAAAAATTAATGCCGGCCCAACGGGCGCTCCTGGGAAACAGTTAGTGCTGCATACTCATTGGGGTGGGCGAGTGAACCGGCCTTATGCCCTTGCTTTGGATACGGCTTGGGAGGAGCGTTTTGGCTTACGCACTGAGATTTATGTTAATAACGATTGCGTTGTTGTCACAATTCCAGAGGAGGCTGATATCGATGAAATTTGTTCTTTGGTACGTGCGTCCAACGTGGAAATTTTACTGCGCAAGCGGTTAGACGCATCTGGTTTCTTTGGAGCCCGTTTCCGGGAATCGGCTGGTTTGGCGTTACTCATTACGCGACAAAAGGCCGGACAACGTCTGCCGCTTTGGATGAGCCGTTTACGAGCGAAGAAATTACTGGAATCGGTGCAATCGTATGAGGATTTCCCAATTTTGTTGGAAGCGTGGCGAACCTGTCTTAGAGACGAGTTTGATATGGATTCCTTGCAAAAGGTGTTATTGGAATTCGAGTCGGGTGAGATGGAATTATCAAAGATCTACAGCGAGGTTGCGAGCCCGTTTGCCAAATCTGTAGCTTGGCGTCAGATCAATGACAAATACATGTATGCCAATGACGATCCTTTGGGAACAAAGCAGTCGAATCTACGAGAAGATTTAATTCGTTCTGTCAGCCAAGACAGTCGCTTGCGTCCTGCGATTCTAGAGGAAGTTATCTTAGACTTTGAAAAAAGGCGACAGCGCTTGATTGATGGATACGCGCCCAGCGATGCGTTGGAATTGAAGGAGTGGTTACGGGACCGAATAGCAATTCCGCTAGAAGAATGGGGAATGCTCCTGAGTGAGTGCTCTAGTTGGTTGGATGGAGAAACGGCACTTCCGTTTGAAGTTGAAGTAATTGATAGCAAGCTAATCGTATTGAGCGAAGAGCTTGAAAAAGCGAAGAAACTTCAAGGGAAAGGGTGTGATGCTTCGGTTTTGTTGGAGTGGCTTTCATTTTATGGCCCAAAATCTCAAGAGGAGATTTGTGGGTTATTTGGAATCTCAAAAGACCAATTGGATTTGACTACTCAGTCTTGGCTAGAGGAGGGGGTCGTGGTATCGGGAGAAATCGTTCAAGGCGATTCGAGTTTCTTCATCTGTGAGTCAGAAAATTTCCAGATCCTCCTTCGCATGCAACGTCTGCGAAATCGGCCAGAGTTTTCCGCTTTGCCTCTTTCTCAACTCGTTCCTTTTCTCGCACAGCGTCAGGGCTTGTTGCGTCGGGATGCCGATGAGTCTCATATTTTGGATACGCTTGAAAATCTGAGTGGTTTTTTTGCCAGTGCGAACTCTTGGGAAGAGAGTATTCTCGCATCGCGAATTCCTAATTACAGAAGTTCGTGGTTGGATAGTGGCTTGTTGGAAGAGTCGATTTTATGGATCGGCACAGAAAAAGAAAAGGTGGGCTTTGCCTATGAGGATGAGTTGGACTTAGTTTTAGAACGTGGTTCGGTATCACTTTCGGAGAACGCATTGGAGCTTCTTGAAAAAATTGATGGGAGCGAAGGGGGATCGTATTCATTTTCATCATTGTCCACTCAAACGGGCATGTCTCCGGGGCGGCTTGAGAAGGCTTTGTGGGAGCTGATTTGGAGTGGAAAAATTGGTAACGATACATTTGCTGCTCTTCGTCGTGGAATTTTGAATAAATTTGGCGGTAATCGGGAGGAAAGTCTTGCGGCTGTGAAGCCGGTGAAGGGAAGGCGAATGAGAGGGATGCGCTCCGGATTATCGAAAGCTCCGGTGTATCCCGGGCATTGGTTTGCTTTGCCGAATTCGGAGGATGAGAATGATCCTATCTTTGAGCTTGAGGAATCGAAGGCGCGTGTCCGCTTATTGCTGGAGAGATACGGAGTCTTGTTCAAGGAGTTGTTACAGCGAGAAAGTAGTCTATTTCAGTGGCGAAATGTATTCAAAGCTTTGAGGATAATGGAGTTGAGTGGTGAAATCGTCAGTGGCCAGTTCTTTCAAGGGGTACCTGGTTTGCAATTTGCCAGCAACGAGGCGGTGAGGTCTTTGCGAAAAGGGACGAATAGCAAGGGCATCTATTGGATGGTCGCGAATGACCCCGCATCTCTATGTGGACTAGGAGTAGAGGCATTGAAAGGGAATTTGCCGCGACGAGTCGCATCGACGTTATTGAGTTACCGAGGAGACGAGCTGGCTTTGGAGATTCACAAAAATGGCAAGGAGTTGGTATTTCATATTTCTCCAGATGATGAGGATATAGTTCAAATTTTGGAACCGTTGAGGCATTTATTGGGGCGCTCGTTTCAGGCCCGAAATCGGATAGAATTGGAAACGATCAATGGAGAAAACGCGGCGACTAGCATTTTCCTAAATGTATTCGAAGCAAATTTTCGAATACATATGACCCATAAAGGTTTGGTTTTGGAAAAATGAGTGAATGCGCTTTAGCGCATATCACGGTGATACCTTAAGAGTGTTTTCCTTTATATTCTCTAGACGTTGTTTTAAAGAGGGGTGAGTCGAAACAAGATCTTCGAACGGCATGTCAGGAGTGCCGGTGTGGAGGATTTGTAGAGCGTCCGCTAGGTCATCTGGATTATATCCCTGTTGTTGTAAGTGTTTGCAGGAAAATGTATCAGATTCGATTTCGAATTTTTGGGAGTAATGAGATTCAGCTAATAGGGCGGGGAGCGCGCTTACTATTGACGAGACGCCATTCGCATCGCCAATGGCTAAGGAAATAATTATCAAGATACCGGTGTCTTGAATTACAGATCGGATACCATGTTGTAGTTCGACATGGCCGATCTCGTGAAGCAAAATGGCTCGCAGTTGATCATCGGAGCACACTTCCACGAGAGCATCGGTGACTACGATTTCTCCGGACGGCAGTGCAAACGCGTTTTTCCCGATCGCCGGTGCATCTTTGAATGTGAGCTTATATTCATACCCTTCGTCTTTGGGGAGATTGGTTCGGGAAATCGCGTCGAAGAAAATTTCTTCCAATTCGGCTCTGCGCTCGTCGTCGATGTTGGTCTCACGAAGTATCGTAATCTTCTGCATCAATGCCATAGTGTCTTCTGACATCTTAGCCCGCATCGACTGTGGTACCGTTTCGGCGATTTTCGAGGCTGCTAGTGGAATACCATAAAGATAGAAAAGTATGCAAAAAACAATGACTGCGAAGACTGAGAGAATTGCTGACCGCCATCGCTCTTCTAGCTTTTTAATTAGTGAAGCGGTGAATGAGGTCGTGCCTAATTGCTTTTCGAGTGCGTTGAATTTTTCGAATTCCGATGTCTCGAACATCGATCCATCGTGGAAGCGAATGATTCTGGGAGTTGAACCGAGTGCCGGTTCAACACGAAAAGAAGGCTCTCGAAATTCGAGTACCTCTTCGAAGGCAGTTATCTCAACCCCAGAATCCTGGCTCAGGCTCAAAAGAGCGGGACAAGCATCTGACGAGCCAGCCAAGTAATATTTGCCATTGATCGTCGTCAAAATCCTACATCAAAGTCCATTGCATCAACGGCTGCTTCGCCCGTTGCGCTTTGGTCGGTTTCGTTTACGCTTTCGTGACTTCCTAGGTCGCCCTGTTGGCTTACGACGGATATGCTAGAGAGTACCATTTTGGTAGCTCTCACTTTGGCCCAAGCTGAAAGCAGGCCGAGCGAGAAAAATGTGGCAAATATGTTTGTGAAATTGAGCCAAACGAATTTCCACACGTTCAAATCGGATTTGAATGAAACATCTTTTTCGTAGCCTAGGGTGAGAACAGACAGATTGTAACGTAGTGTTTTTGCCCTTATAAATCCAGAAATGAAAGCGAAGCCAATAAAATAGACTAGGTATATTGATCCCATAATCAGAAAAAACATTGGGTCTGTCGCTGCTGCTCCTTCTTCAACATTTCCAGACTGAAAAATTCCAAATACGATGATAGGCGTCATAAATATAGCCGCAATTGCTATCATTAAGCCCAAAGCGGAGAGAAAGATTGTATACATTGGGCCGCCTTCTCCCTTGTAACTAAACGGCGTTTTTCCCAATGAAGAATTGTCGAATATGTATTCATATATCTTGAGGCGAAATATAGGAAACATTATGCCGAGCGTGATGTAGGTCAAAAGTGCATAGCCCCAATAAACGGCATACGCATCGCTTGTTCTGCCTAAAAACTTAAAGCGTACATTGCGGTAGCTTGTGTTGTGATGTCGAAACCTCAAAGAGGCTGCCATTAGAAAAGGCCCCAGAGCGATCAGTGCCATGATAACAATAAATCCAATGAAAGGACTTATAATGTTATTCATTCCAAGAACATAGAGGATGATCGCCGTATAAATCAGCAGATAGCCTTTTAGCATTTTTTTCGGGTCGGCCAAGTAGTCGAAGCGATGACTATCCAATTCAGTATTCGCGTAGAAGTAGCGGCGTGTTCGTACCATCGCCCATGGGTAGTATATTCCGAGGGTTAGGACGGTTAGTGCGAGATTGACTATCCAGATTTTAAAGTACTCCGAAGCGGAGCCATGAAATTGCATGGGAAAGTCTTTCGGACTTGGGGGAGGCGTTGGTGAGGAATCTTCCATAGGAATAATAGGGTGGTAGCTAATTTATATAAAGTACCTTAGAGGAAGGCGAAAACTTATCACAAGGTTTTTGTCGTGGGGGAAAACCTTATTGTGACCTTTTGCGACTTGCCTGATTGCGACTAAGTTGTGAGGTTTGATCGAGTATAAGTTAATATGGAATTCCGCTATAAAATAATTTTGGGGATTGCAGGCCTCCTTGTTTGTAATGCTTTTGGAAAAAGTATGTTACCTGATAGGGGAGATGGTTTTTTGACATTCCATTTGGATAATGATCTTTTCGCTAAAACAGATCAGAACTACACTAACGGCGCTCGTTTAACGTGGATATCGGGTGATCGAAATAGGAAGGACTTCAATGATTTTCAGCGTATCCTTACATCAGGTACAGGAGATCAAAATAGCCTTGGTTTTTTTAAGTTTATTTCTGGTTATGAGGATCAATCAAAGCTTGAATACAACTATGGGTTTTCGCTGACACAGTTAATGTTCACGCCTGAAGACCTTGAGGCTGAAGTAGCACCTGCGGGGGAGCGCCCTTACGCGGGTTGGTCTTCTTTGGGGTTTTCGGTCCATGCGAAAGATGAGGGAGCATTGAATTCTGTTGAGCTCAGCTTTGGTGTTGTTGGCCCTGCAGCTGAGGCTGAGGCTACTCAAGACTTTGTTCATGACTTGAGAAATATTGATAAATTTAACGGCTGGGATAGTCAGGTGCCGCACGAAGTAACTGTTAATTTATTTTTGACGCAGAAACGGAAAATTCGATTAGGTAGCGAGACCTCAAGTGGATTCTCCATTGATGGTTTTACTGAATACGGTTTAGCTTTGGGGAACTTTCGAACGAATGGGCATTTGGGAGCTTTGGTTCGAGTAGGTTGGAATTTGCCAGCAGATTTCTCGGATCCGCGGTTGTCTGAGCGGGCATACAGCCATCAGCTTTTTCGACGAGAAGACGAATCTGCATCCAAATGGTCTCTATATTTACTAGGCGGGGTGAGGGGGACAGCGGTTGCACACGACATTACCTTAGACGGTTCTTTGTTTGATGATTTCGATACCGGGGTGAAAAGCGAATCGTTTGTTGGTGAAACCTATTGGGGCTTTGGACTCCGCTTTGGTATCCATGAAGTTAGTTACTCACATACGTTTAGAAGCAAAGAATTTGAGGAGCAATCAGGAGGGCAGCAATTTGGGTCTATTGCGTATCGCTTGAGTTTGTGAGGCTGAATTTGTAGCGTTTGCCTATTCTTTATTCCGTGTATCCAGGGTTATCGTAACTGGGCCGTCGTTTATAAGGGAGACTTTCATATCAGCAGCAAATATGCCGGTGGCGACTTCTTTGCCGGTTGCTCGCGTCAGAGCGGAAACTGTTTCCAGATATAGCTTCTTGCCAAGCTCGGGTGGGGCGGCTTCGTTGAAGGAAGGGCGATTGCCTTTGCGATTGCTTGCGATCAGAGTGAATTGACTGACAACAAGAATGTCTCCATCGACATCTGCGAGTGTTGTATTCATTTGCCCTTTATCGTCTTCGAAGACTCGCATTCCTATTATCTTTCGTGTGATCCACACGACATCCTCGGGAGTGTCTTCTCTGTGGACGCCTAACAAAACGAGGAACCCCTTCTTTATAGAAGAATAAAGCGTGCCGTCGATGGTGACACTGGCTTCTGTAACTCTTTGGACGATTGCTTTCATTCCTTTTAGGTTCTAGTGTGTAACTGCACAGTTGCTTAGTGTTTGTTGAGTCGAGCGTGGCTCAGGCAATTCTCTGAAGAGTTTCTTTGACTGCAGCGAAGCTTTCAACTGGACAAAATAAAACCCACGAAACTTTCGTGGGTTTGTGAATGTTTAAAATGGGTGCTATTTAGTCAAAAACGACTTCTGGTTCTACTTCTGCGTTGTAATCGACGCTATCAAAGCCGAATCCGAAGAGTTTGAGGAAGTCTTCTTGGTAGCCAGGGAAGTCGCAGTATTCATCGATTGTATCTGTGATGATCTTTGGCCAAATCTCGGAAACGAGATCTTGGATTTTTGGTTCCATTTCCCAGTCATCCATGCGGATGAGCCCTTGTTCGTCCACCGGCGTTTCGCCGTTGTTGTATAGGCGGTCGGTCATCAGGCGGCAGATTTGTTCGATGCAGCCTTCGTGTCCTCCGAGTTCTTTCATGATTTTGAAGAGAACCGTAATATAAAGATTTACACCCGGAATAGCTGAACTTGCTTGGGTAACGACAGCTTTGTTTACGGAAACAAATGAGGTACCGTTTATTGCAGAAAGTCGTTCGTTGTTTGCTTTGCAGGCACGGCGAAGGTCGAGTTTTCCTTGTCCGATTGTTCCGTCTTTGTAGATGGGCCAAGTGACCTTTGGGCCGATGTAGTCATAGGCGACGGTTTTGCAGCCTTCGGCGAGGAGATCCGCATCTACAAGCGCTTGTATCCAAAGTTCCCAATCTTCGCCGCCCATCACCTTTACGGTGTTGAGGATATCCTCTTCAGCTGCAGCTTCGAGAGTGGCGTCTTGGATTGTCTTCTTATCGGTGTCCAGATACTTGTTCGTATAAGCGTTTCCGATTGGCTTGAGAGCGGATTTGTGAGTGATGCCTGTTGCTGGATCGGTGCGTCGAGGAGATGCTAAGGAATAAACGACGAGGTCGATTTTTCCCATATCGGCTTTAATGCGTTCGATTGCTTGCTCTTTTACCTCGTTTGAAAAGGCGTCACCGTTTATGCTGCTTGCATAAAGACCAGCGGCTTTCGCTTCTTTTTCGAATGCAACAGAATTATACCAACCTGCGGTGGCGGTGCGTCCACGTTCTGATGCTCGTTCGAAGAAAACGCCCAATGTGTTGGCCCCGCTGCTAAATGCAGCTGAAATTCGTGAAGCGAGGCCGTACCCTGTTGAAGCTCCTATAATTAGTACATTCTTAGGACCTGCTTCGATCTTTGGCTGATTTTTCGTATAGTCTATCCATTCCTTAACATGAGCAGCGCACCCGGTCGGGTGGGCTGTGACGCAAACGAAACCTCTTACTTTGGGCTTAATTATCATAAAATCTTCAGGATTGGTCAGGTGCAGTCGTCAAATGATGACTATTTGTTTCTGCGCAGTGTTGTGAAGAAAGTCTAAGGATGAATCCAGTCAATTCCTTTTCCCTTCGCAATCACCTATTCGGAGCGAACGTTTGCCTAACCAATTAAAATCAATCCTAAGACTCCAATGAGAATCAGTAGACTGACGGTTGATATTATTACTCTTTCCTGTTTGGTTGTCTTAAATACCATCTCCTAAAAAATCTCAACGTAGACAGATCCAATTCGGTCTCTACAGCGTAAACGTACTATATGTTATCTATGATCAGATTCTTCAAGCTAGCGGCAGTTTTTTTAATTAGCAGTGCATCCACTTTGTTTGCCCAGGAATTTGAGACCGGTGAAGTGGATCGGGAGCACGCTCGGGTGGAATTGGTTTCGGAAATCGACCAAGTGGCTACAGGCGATACGTTCGACGTAGCATTGCGTTTTGATATGATCGACCACTGGCATTTGTATTGGACAAATCCAGGCGACACCGGAATGCCTCCTTCCGTAGAGTGGATTGTACCCGAGGGAGTGACGGTTGGGGAATTGGAATTTCCGACGCCAGAGAGGATTTTAACAGAGCCCTTTGTTTCTTACGCTTATGAGGGCGAGGTATTCTTTTTGTCTAAGGTATCGGTTGGTGAGGATGTGGATGTCAGCAATGGGCTTCGTATCCAGGTAGTCGCGAATTGGTTGGCTTGCGCGGATATTTGCGTTCCTGGAGATGCGAATCTTCAGTTGGATATTACAGGCGGTGAGAATTCGAGCGAATCGAAGTGGTCGGATGTAATTTCTGAAACGCGTGCGTCGCAGGCACAGCCGATTGCTGCCGGTATGCAGTTCGAAGTGTTAGAAAATTCCATTTCACTATCCATCAATTGGGCGGGACTCGAGGGGGAATCATTTGAAGACCTTTATTTCTATGCGGAGCAAGAAGGGGTTGTGGATTCTGCAAAAAAACAGACCTATTCTCAAAATGGGAGCACCGTGATCATCTCTCTTCCAAAGTCTGAGTACTTTAGCGGTAGCGTGGAGAAGCTTTCTGGAATTCTCTACAACAAAAGCGGTTTTTCAGCGGTAGGGGGATCTCAGGCAATTTTTGTCGATTCCGAAATGGAAGCGGGCTCTATCGTTGAAGCTACCAGTTCAATCGAAGCCACATCAGCGAGCCCTGAAAACGAATCGGATTTGACGCTCGGCAAGGCCTTAGTTTTTGCGTTTCTGGGAGGTCTGATATTGAATTTGATGCCCTGTGTTTTTCCGATTCTTTCGATTAAGATCATGGGATTTGTCCAGCAGTCGGGTGAAGATAAGAAAAAAGTATTTTCCCACGGCTTGGCATTTACGGTAGGCGTGCTCGTTTCGTTTTGGGCGCTTGCTGGGACTTTGATTGCTTTGCGTTCCACCGGGGATCGATTGGGTTGGGGCTTTCAGCTACAATCGCCCGAATTCGTGGCAGTGCTCCTTGTGATCATGTTTGTTTTTGGCCTGAGTTTAATGGGCGTTTTCGAATTTGGTACTTCGGCAATAGGACTCGCTAGCAAGGTTAAAGGCAGCGGATATGGGAGTTCGTTTTTCTCAGGTGTACTAGCCACCGCGGTGGCGACTCCGTGTACTGGACCTTTTATGGGACCAGCGCTAGCCTTCGCCTTGAGTTTGTCCGCTCTTCAGTCGCTGACTGTATTTAGCGTCCTCGCACTCGGGATGGCTGCTCCGTATTTGATATTATCGGCTAATCCGAAATTAGTCGAAGCCTTGCCCCGACCAGGTGCATGGATGGAGACATTCAAGCAGGCAATGGCATTCCCAATGTTCGCTACCTGTGTTTGGTTAGTTTGGTTGATGGGGGCTCACGTTGGGGTCGACGGCTTGGCGGGAGTGCTTGGCGGGTTGCTTATCCTTTCGATCGCTGCTTGGGCGTATGGTAAATGGTCAGCGCCTCACAGAAAGCCGACGACACGAAGGGTTTCTATGATTGTTTCGTTGGTTATCGCGGTGGCGGGATTGTGGATGCTTTATCCAAAGTCAAGTGATACTGAAGGTACGGTAGCAACGAGTGGGGCGAAATCTGCTGATAAGTATGGCCTTGTTTGGGAAACGTTTTCTCCGGAGCTCGTTGCGAGTTTGAGGGCAGAAGGGAAGCCGGTGTATATCGATTTCACGGCTAAATGGTGCCTTACCTGTAAGGCCAACAAAACTGTGGTTTTTAATTCCGAGGAAGTGAAAGATCGCTTCGAAGAGCTTGGGGTTGTTTTGGTAAAAGCGGATTGGACGAAAAGAGATCCTGTCATAACGGACGCTTTAGAGTCGTTTAAACGCTCGGGAGTCCCTTTGAATGTGTTGTATACCGGCACGGAAAATGGAGAACCTCTATTATTGCCTGAACTTTTGAAGCCGAGTATTGTCTTAGACGCCCTCGACAAAATCTAGTGTCTTGGAAACCAATCACCAATCAACGCAACTATGAGAATAACAAAACTATTAGGAATTCTAGTCGCCGCTGCGGCTATGTTTGTCAGTGCTGCTCAGGCAGCAAAAATTGGAGAAACTGCCCCTGACTTTAAGCTCTTGGATATTAAGGGTAAGGAGGTTTCATTGGGTGACTTCCCTGATCAAGTCGTAGTACTGGAATGGGTTAATTACGGTTGCCCGTTTGTTAAGAAATTCTACAACGAAGGCCACATGCAAGCGATGCAAGAGGCGGCCAAAGAAAAAGGCGTCGTTTGGTTGAGCATTTGTTCTTCCGCGCCAGGCAATCAAGGCCATATGACAGCGGATGAATGGGTAGATGCTGCGAAAGGCAAAGGAGTAAACGCAAACGTGCTTATCGATGAAAAGGGTGAAGTAGGTAAGCTTTATGGAGCTGTTACGACACCTCATATGTTTGTTATCGATGAAAAGGGCGTTCTTGCTTACAATGGAGCGATCGACAGCGTTAAATCTACGAAAACAGCAGACATCGCGACAGCTAAAAACTATGTGGTCGCTGCCTATGAATCCGTTTTGGATGGAGGCTCGGTAGAATCTGCGATCACCAAGCCTTACGGTTGTAGCGTAAAGTACTAGTTGTAAAACTACGCGGCAAATTTGATTGAAAACGCTCCTTCGAAAGTTGGAGCGTTTTTTTATTCGGGCGAGCCTTTCTCAATGCTGAGAATGTGTTTCAAATTTTTCCACAAACGCTCGAATCAATTTGCCTGAAATCGATTCTATCGAAGGGGTTTTCGGCAGTTCAGAATAATGAAACCACTGAGCATCAGTGATTTCCACGCCATCCACTTGAATTTCTCCGCTGCCGTATTCCGCAGTATAGGCAATCATGAGTTGAGAGGGGAAGGGCCATGGCTGGCTGCCAAAATATTGAATATTCTTAACCTTGAGGTTCACTTCTTCAATCACTTCACGGTGAAGTGTTTGTTCGATGGCCTCACCCGGTTCGATGTAGCCTGCGATGGCACTGTACATTCCTTCTCTAAATGCCGCATTGTGAGCAAGTAGGCAATGATCTCCGCGTGTGATTAAAACCATGACGCATGGATTCAACCGCGGGTAATAGATCGCTTCGCAATTTGGACATTCTAGAGCAATTTCAGTCGCATGGGAGACGGTGGGGCTTCCACAGTTACCGCAAAATCTATGGTTGTCCCGCCAAAAGGCGTACTGGAGAGCTTTGCCGGCTAAACTAGTATGGTAGCTATCAAGTGTTTGCAATTGATCTCGCAGACCTACGAGTTCGAAACCTGTATGGCGTGGCTCCTCTTTGATTACGACGAGTGTGTGCTCCGATCCTTCGATGCATATCAACGTTTGAGAATAACTTATCTCGATTTCCAGTTGTTCCCAATCACTGTACGAGAATGGACGCCAATCTTGGGCAGCTCTGACAAGTAACTGCTTTTCGAATACTGGAATTATCGAGTTTGAAGTGACATTCATCGTAGGAACACTCATTCAGGCCGAGAATTGAGGCAATATAAAACCTAGCGATAGAGACAGTCCTCTAGAGGGTGGTTACAGTTTCTAATTTAGAACTTGTTTGCTATTGGCATGTCGGATGACTGAGCTTTAACTCAGCCCAATTTTTAGATTATGCCTGATACTTACGCTTTCTTAGATGAATCGAAACTTATCGATTGGTCGTCGCTTACGACTGATCTGATTGAATCCGAAATTTCGCATGCCTTAGAGGTTGCCAATGCCGAAATCGAGGAAATCTGCGGGATTACGTCCGAGGAGGCGACGTTTGAAAATACGTTTCTTGCTCTCGAAAATGCAGGCAAGAGTCTAGGACTAGGTTGGGGACGGATCGATCATTTGACCTCAGTGTGTGATTCGAAGGAGTTGCGAGATAGCTATAATGCAATGCTACCAAAGGTGACCGAATTTCATTCGCGCATTCCGCTCAACTCGAAATTGTGGAAAGCGTTAAAAGCCTTTGCCGAAAAGCCTGAGGCCAAGAAACTAGAGGGCGTAGAAAAGCGATATTTCGATGAAACGATTGCCGATTTTCAGCAAGCCGGAGCGGATTTGGAAGCCGATTCCAAGTCTCGCTTGGAGGCGATAAACAAAGAATTAGCTCAGAAGACTCAGAAATATTCAGAGAATGTTTTGGATTCCACCAACGCCTATGAACTGCTCATCGATGACGAATCGAAACTGGCTGGCTTGCCAGAGTCCGCTAAGGCTGCGGCGTTACAAAACGCTAAGTTAAAAGAAAAGGGAACAGACGAGGCTCCCGTGTGGCGTTTTACGCTTAACGGTCCATCTGTAATGCCAGTGCTGAAGTACTTGGATGATGAATCGATTCGAAAAGAATTATGGACGGCGTCTTCCAATATTGCGAAGACGGGTGAACACGATAACACGCAGTTAATTCGTGATACCTTGAAGCTTCGCCAAGAAAAGGCAGAGCTTCTCGGGCAGAAAAATTTTGCTGACCAGGTCTTGCAACGTCGCATGGCAAAGAGTGGCTCAGCTGCTTGGGATTTTTCCGAAGATATCCAAAGTAAGGCGTCGGCAGCTTTCAAAACGGAGATTGAAGATCTTCGATCTTACGTATCAGAAAAAACAGGTAAGAACATTGAAACCTTCAATCCATGGTCGCTTTCGTATTGGTCTGAAAAACTTCGCGTTGAAAAATATGATTTCGACGAAGAAGAACTTCGCCCTTATTTTGCCATAGATAAAGTGCTTTCGGGGATGTTCCGAATTGCGGAAAATCTATTCGGTCTGCGTATCCAAAATCATGATGGTCCCGAAAGAGGATGGCATAAAGAGGTGAAGGTCTACGATCTATTTGACGAATCCGGAGAACTACTTGGCTATTTTTATGCTGATTGGCACCCACGCGAAGAGAAACGTAGCGGAGCGTGGATGAATTACCTCTACACGGGTGGACCATTGGCGGGAGGTGGCCGCGATGCGCACGTCGGCTTGATTTGCGGTAACATGACAGCTCCAGTGGGTGACAAACCAGCGCTTTTGACGCACAACGAAGTGGAAACAGTTTTTCACGAGTTTGGGCACTTGTTACACCACTTGCTTGGGAAGGTAGACATAAAATCTCTGAACGGAGTAAACGTGGCTTGGGATTTCGTAGAGTTGCCTTCGCAGATAATGGAAAACTGGTGTTGGAATCGAGATAGTCTCGATCAATTTGCTCGCCATCATGAAACGGGAGAACGGATACCGGATGCTTTGTTTGATAAGATGGTGGCTGCTCGCAATTTCGAATCGGCGATGATGACGATGCGTCAGATTTCGTTTGGGAAAATGGATTTAGCGATGCATATTGAGCCGGAAAAGTATATTGAAGGCGATTTGCATGAAACGCTGCGTGAGACTATCAAGGAGTGTCTTATTCCGACGAGCGTTCCTTCTGGTGTAATCGTAAACCGTTTCACTCATCTGTTCTCGAGCCCTGTAGGCTATGCGGCGGGCTACTATAGTTACAAATGGGCGGAGGTGCTCGATGCCGATGCCTTTACTCGATTTGAAAAAGAAGGAGTGAGCAATCCAGAAACTGGAAGAGCGTTCCGCGAGTGTGTTCTTTCCAAAGGGAATTCGGAGGATCCAATGGATCTCTTTGTGAGCTTTATGGGAAGAAAACCAAACCCGATCGCATTACTCAAAAGAAGTGGTTTAGCGTGACTTCATTTATAAAGCGAATTAGTATCCGCAAAATCCTTAAGTGGGTTTTGTTGGCTTTAGCGGCGATCCTTGCCTTAATACTGGTGCTTGCTTTGTTGATGCCATTCTGGTTTGGCTCAGCCTTGAAGGTAGCACTTCCGGAGGGCACTAGTTATTCCAAGTACGAACGTCAGGGTATGACGCGTTTTGTGATCCATGACTTTGCATCCGAGTTCGGGGAATCTTCTGTTCAAGCCGATAGGGTAGCTATTTTGTATCCTGGGGCTTGGCTCTGGAGGGGGACGGCAGGTAATCAGGAGGAACCGTTTGTCGAAGTTGGGCAGGTAGTGCTGAATTTGAAACCTGCCGAAACTGAAGAGGAGTCAGAAGAGACTGCGGAGCCAATCTCGCTCGTCGAAGCATTGCAACTGCTAGATGATAATTTGGATACAGTAGACAAATGGCTGCCATACCTTTCCGTGGATCAGGTAAAGGCTTTGGTTGGCGAAGAGATTTTTCTGATCGACGATGTTTTGTGGAAAGGCAAAGTGTTGTCTACGCGATTGCAGGCAGAATCTATCGCAGGCAGTGAGACTGAGGTCGAACTCAACGTGTCAGAAAAGCCATGGAAACTCTCAGTAGACAACAACGCGAAGGAGGCTAGCCTAGGGTTAATCATAGGCTTAGAGAAAGAAGTCGCGTCCCTCTCGGGAACAATTGAATTCCTTGATAATTTGCTGAGTTTCGAGAGCTCATTTGAAGAAGAATCTCTGTATCCGGTGGACGCTAACTGGGCAGCGGAGTCTTGGCAGTTGGAGAAGAGCGATTTTCAGATAGAGAAATCGGCTTACGATACCTTGGATTTTAACCTGAAAGGATCTTGGGACGGCACGAATTATGAAAACGCGATTGAAGGAAAGCTGTTTGCGAGCGAACTCACTGAAGAATGGCCAGCAATCGATTTTAATGCTAGATTGGATGGGAATTTGGAAAGCGTGGCTCTCGAAGCCTTGAAGCTTGTCGGACCGGGCGTGAATGTTCAATTGAATGAAGCCGTGCATTACGACTTTGCGTCTAAGGAATTGTTGGGCGATGTATTTTTGGCCCTCGACCTTGAGCTAGAGCAGCTGAACGTCGAGGAGCTTGCAGGGCGTATTTCAGGAGAGGCTCGTTTTGCGGCAAACGAAGAGCTGGATCCGAGTGGGTCGTTCTCGCTTAAAGGCGAGGAGTTGAAGTGGGAGGAAATCGAAATCAAGGAAGCGGATCTAATGGGCAACTTAGACTGGCCGATTCTTGAGATCACGGATGGGATGGTTCATTGGACTGACTCGGTGTTTGCTGAGATTGGGGGGCGGTTTGATTTGGAGAACAAGGTTATCGAAAAATCCGGCATCGCTTTTGATTTGAACTCTGAAGCGTTGGCGGGGGTTGTGCCAGAGGAAATAACATTTGATTCCTTGAAAGGAAACATTTCGGCGGAGGGAGATGTCGCGTCTCCATTGTATTCAGGGACTCTTGATTTTGCGAATTTGCAGCAAGGCCCGCTCAAACCACTGCAAGGCAATGTATCGTTTAAAGGTTCGGGTACGGAATTAGATAACTTGACCGTTGCAGTTGGGTCCGGAGAAAATGTCTTGAAGTTGATTAGCTCGGGATCTTGGGAAGAGGGAGTGGCGGCTTTTTCTCTGACAGAGTTCGAATTAGAGTCTGAGGGAGCGGGTGTTCTGACGCTGCTTGAGGCGATGCAGTTTTCGGCAGAGCCGGAAAATGGATACGTCGATCTTAAAGGCTTGGATTTGCGTTCGGATGACAGTTCATTGTCTTTGACTGCCAAGGGCGTTTGGCCGGGCTCGATGGAGGCAAATGTCACGGTGAGCGAATTTGATTTGAATGCTTGGATAAACCCTTGGGTGCAGGAGGGCGAAGGTGTTCCGGCTGTGAAGGTGAGCGATATCGAAACGTACGTTGTTTGGAAAGATGGGCCTGCCGAGATTAATTCTGATCTCGATGTAGAAATGACAGTGGAAGAACGTTTGTATCGATTCGTGGGGAAAGTGAATACGAATGCTTCCAGCGTGAACCTTGAACAGGTGGAAGTGTTTGTTGATGGCGAATCGATTGCGACTCTAAGTGGTGGAGCGGATGCCTCCTTGGATTTGAATCGTTCACCGGCCCTTGAGTTGGATCCTAGCTCAAATTTTCAGTTGTCTGGAAAGTCCAATGACAGTCCGCTGTTGGCGGAAACGCTTTCTAATTACCTTCCGTTTGAGGTGGAGGATGTAGAGTTCTTGATCGACTTCGAAGGCCAAATCGAGAGTCCGGAGGGTGAGCTTTCCCTCATTATTGATATTCCTGAAGAAGAAGGCGAGCACGGTTTGCCAGCGGCATCTATTGCGTTTAAATCTCAGGTAGCAGGAGAAGAAATCACCCTCGAGCAAATCACTTTTTCTACGGATGGGAGTCGATTCGATGGATCAGGTGGCTTGTCGTTGCCAGACGGGGCGATTCGAAAGCTCTTGGAAGGAGCAGAGGTGGCTTGGCAAGAGACAAGTTATCGGATGAATCTACCAGAATCGGATTTAACGCCAATTAGCCGATTGGTCCCCCATCTAATAGCTCCGGGAGGTTCTATGGAGGCAAACCTGACAGGCCAGGGTGCGGATATGATAGACGGCTACTTGAGAGTCGACGGAGTGAATACGCGTTCACTATTTCCGTTTGGGTCGCTTAGAGATATCAATACGCGGTTGGACTTTGATAAGAGCGTGGCGAAGTTGACCTCTTTTGAGGGAAAGATCGGGCGAGAATCAATTAACATGATGGGGCAGTATGACCTGCACGCTCATAGTTTCGATTTTGCTGTGGATGCGGAAAACGTCGCGCTGCTGAGGCAATCCGGCCTTTTACTCCGTTCGGATCTCGATATTGATATCAAGCAAAAGGAAGGAGAGTCCGCCAGTGTTTCAGGAATCATAAACTTGAGAGAAGGTCTATTTATGATGGATACATCGGCTCTTGTAGGAGGCTCGGGAGGAGGGCGTTCTGTTGAGTCTAGACCTCCTTACTTTGCGGTAGATGTGCCTCCTTTGAAGGATTGGTCATTAAACTTGGATATTGTGGGAGATCGCTTCATGCGGCTACAGACGCCTGCAGCAACGGGTGTCTTATCAATGGAAATGGAGCTCAAAGGAAAACTAGAAGAACCTTGGTTGGAGAGGAGGGTTACCTTTGATGAGGGTGACCTCGTTTTCCCTTTCGCAGCTTTTGGAATTTCGGATGGAACGATCGAGTTTCCAATCTCGGATCCTTATACACCGACTATCGCTCTCTTGGGTGAGACCAAGCGATTTGGATACGACGTGAGCGTTGATATTACAGGAGAAGCCTTTGATCCCAAAGTTACGTTTACTTCTAGCCCACCCCTTTCTTCCGAGCAAATATTGTTGATGGTGATGGCAGGAGAGAATCCAGAAGGCGTTGGGAGCTACGGCAATAGTAAGAAGGCGTCTAAAATCGGAAGCTACTTAGCGAAAGGCCTGTTCTCTTCGGGGAAGGAATCGAAGGGAATTGGCAGTCGCTTGAGTATAGATTCGGGCGAGAATCTTTCACGGCAAGGCAAAGAAACCTTGAATGTGGAATTTTTGCTAACGGATCGAACGCAGTTGGTGGGTGAATACGATGAGTATGATGCATGGAACGCCGGTTTGCGTTTTAAGATTTTGCGACAGATGAACAAAGATGAAAAGGGAGAGGAGGCCTCCGAATGAAACTGCTAAGTATTATAGCGATAAGCTTGGCCGTTGCTGCGGGAGGAGCATCTCAAGCTATAGCCGAGCAAAATGTTAAGCCAGCGGCTTGGAAGGTGAAAGGGCAGGGCCTGATCAAGAATTTTGCGTTGAAGCGCCAGTTGAACAATGTGTTCAATGAAGAGAAGGAATTTTTTGAGGCGGTGGACATTGAAGATGCGGCGTTGATTTTGCTGTCTAATTTGCAGGCCCAAGGTTTTCTGGATGCCGAAGCAGAGGCAACGATAGAGCGTGTGGATGGGACCGTTGAGACCGTTGTTTGGGACAAGAGTTTCTCTGTTGTTTTACCACGTGATACGAAGGCGCAAAAAGTGAGTTTTAAGCTGATGCCAGGTAAAATCTCCTACTTTAAAGAAATTGTCGTTGTATCCAATAATTCGCGACTAGAGCAGGAAGATATTGAAGCCTTTTTCTATTCGGAGGGATTGTTGTTGCAGGGCGATGATTCGCAAACCTTTACCAATAGTTTGATGACAACTGGCGCCTCGAATATCGCAGCCCTGTTAAAGCAGGAGGGATATCAAGACGCGGTTGTCGAAGCTAAACTAACTCCAGAGTCTGAGGGTGAACTGGCTAAACACGTTTCTCTGAGTATAGATAAGGGGCCGTTGTACGTTGTTCGTGAGGTCCTCCTAAATGTGACCTCTGAGAGTTTTGAACCTGAATTGGAGTTAGATGATGTTTTAGACAAGCCGTATTCGCGATTCGTGTCTCAAGACATTATGAAGTCTTTGCGTAATCAGTTCTATGCTAAAGGGTATCCAGATGTCGAGGTAAGCGCGACACGTTCAGAAGGAGTCGATGTTTCACTTGTGTTTGAAGTCGTGCCTGGCGAGCCTAGAGTTGTCGGTGAGATTTCGTTTGCGGGAGCAAAGGAAACCAAACAAAGGCTTTTGCGATCTCGTTTGGAATTGGAAGAGGGAGACCCGTATAACCCGATTTTACTCGAATCTTCGCGTTTAAAGGTCTCGAGAATTGGAGTTTTTGGTCGAGTCGATTATGAGACGGAAGAAGTCTCTGAAAGCGAGAGTAATATTGAGTTTCAATTACAGGAGAAAACACCTTGGAAATTGGATGTGCTGGCAGGCTGGGGAAGCTATGAGTTATTGCGTGCTGGGCTGACGGCAGAGCGAATGAACGTTTGGGGCTTGGGCCACAGTTTGCGTTTTCGGAGTGTGGTTTCATTGAAAAGCGCCTTGGGCGAATGGCGTTATTTATATCCGGATGTTTTTAATAGCAATGCGTCCTTATCTGCTACCGCGTTTGCGTTGGAGCGTGATGAGAATGTTTATACACTCGAGCAGATCGGTTTCGATCTGGGACTTTCGAAACGATTGGAGTTCTTGGACGTTGATACTGATTTAGTCTATACGTTCGAGTCGGTTAAAACGTTAGAGAGCGAGCTTGGTTCCGAGATTGAGTCAGAAGATGACTCGCTGGTTGGAAGTGTCGGCTTGCGTGTGGGCCGAGATCGAAGAGACAATCCGATTAATCCGCGAAGCGGATACCGTGCGACAAGTTCGTTTGAGTGGGCAGCAGAGGCTTTGGGTGGGGAAGCAGATTACCAACTTGCGGAGTTAGCATATTCCCAGCATGGCGATGTAGGACGGGGGCTTTATTGGCATGGTGGAATTTCAGTGGGTGTTATCGGGACTCTTTCTGAAAGTGAATCACAGGTGCCGACAGGAAAGCTTTTCTATCAGGGAGGGGAGAACTCCATTCGCGGCTACAAGCGGGGTGATGCATCTCCTATCAACAATGAAGGCTTGTTTGAGGGGGCCCGTTCCTACACTCTGGTGAATGTAGAGTTGGAACAATTACTGACGGAATCGCTTTCGGTTGTCTTGTTCTACGATGGTCTTGCTCAGACTCAAGAAGCGGGAGCTTCGCCTTTCGATGAATACCTTTCAAGCGTCGGGCTTGGCTTGCGTTTTAAGACTTTTATGGGACCCGTGCGTTTCGAATATGGGCATAACTTGAATCGCAGAGAAGTGGACTCTCCGGGAACATTTCATTTCTCGATCGGCTATCCGTTTTAGCAATGAGGGTAGAGGGTGAACTCGCCTAGGGGCTCGCGTGGGAATCTCTCTCCTTTCGAGCAGAGTAGATTTTGACTTTGTGTGTAGCTTACGGTGACTAGAGGTTCGTTCAGCTATACTATTGAGAAATAGGCATCCAGGACATAATAATGATTGATGTCGTCTAAATTGTGTTTCGGTGGAAAGCGGATTGGAAGTGACTGCTCTCTTTTTTTAAAGACAACCTGTATTTATACTGGTGTTGGTTGGACGGTAGGGTATTCGTTCTATGAATTTCAGGATGAAAATAATCTTAATAGTGGCTCTTTTGATTCATCGTTCGTTTGTTTTTGCGGATGTAAGAGTGATGTATACCGGAGACGAAGAGGCGTTGGAGCTTGTTAGGATTACGGGAGTTGCTGCTGTTGTACGAGACGCCGATGGAGAGGCGAAAAAGGATTTGGGGTATGGATTTCCTTTTGAATTGGAGGGGGAGTTGCCTCTCGATCCAGAATTCGCGTGGGCACTAAACGATTATGAATTCGAAATGGTTTCTAGACCTTATTATGAGTCGGAGAAATTGGGTGAGCGTATTAAGCCAAAGTACTTTTTTCATGGCTCAGATAATGAGATGCCTTGGAGTCAGTCTGATGTGGAAGAGGGAATTCTTGTATACGCATGGGTGAATTCGGACGGGTATGAATTTTTCTTACTTAGGTGTAAGGACAAGGAACGAGAGGGATTAATTGGTAATATATCTAAATTCGATTTTGATGCTCAGGAGTTGAGGGAATCCTATCTAGTTTGTTGGTTGATTAGAGACGGTGAGTTAGTGAAGAAAGAAAAAATGGGTACGCTAGATGTGTGTGCGTTAAGGAATCTGTCCGAGCAGGATTTTGCTGATTTGAAACCACATATCCGTGATGAACTTGGAAATACAGCGTTACATGTTGCCGCAATGAATGGTGACGTTGATCTAGCATTACGTTTAAGTAAAAATTGGAGGAAAAAGGCGTTTGTTCAGAATAATATTGGCAACACGCCTTTGATGTTAGCTGCGAAATTGGGGCGCACTAAAGTTGTGGAAGCTTTACTCGAATCTGGTTGGCCAGTTGAAGCGAGAAATGATTTTTCGCAAACTGCTTTGATATTGGCTGCTCAAGGAGGGCATTATGAGATCGTTGAGATACTCTTCGCAGCAGGGGCTTCATTTAACTTAGACGCGTTGACTATAGTTGGTTCGGCAGTATTTGTTGATACCATTGATAGACATTTCGAAGATGTTGCTATTGCTTTGATGAAGAAAGGAGCAAGCGTTTATTATAGAACAGCCAAAAGAAAATTAGAGGCTATTCATCATCAATTGGCAGAGGGTTATCCGCGGTTGGGAATGGCATTGGTAGAAGAATTTAGTTTGAAGACTCTCGAGAATGAGTTGGGCCTTACTCCAATGCATTTGGTGGCTGGCTATGCTGATGTAGAATTATTGGAGAGAGTTTCTGAGTTAAATCTTAATAGTGATCATGTGTCTCGAGGAGGGCTGCGCCCATTGGATTTCGCAATAGCTTCTGGGAATACTGCTGCGATATGTTGGTTTGTCGAAAATTCTAAGGATGAACAGTTTGGCGCGGTTAAGAACGATGCTATAACCGCCGCGGTATCCAAAGGACAGTTGGAATCTGTTCAATGTTTGCTGAGTTATGGTTATGATGCGAACGTCGAAAGTGAAAAGGGGGGCACTCCTATGATGTTGGCAGTCAGGTTGGGATACCGAGAAATTGCTGAGGCTTTGTTGAACGCAGGCGGAAGTTGGAATCTATCGAATTCCTCTATTGTGGAGGAGTGTCTTGTTCGTATTATTGAAATGGATTCTATAACCCTTTTAGAGTCTGTGCTTGAGCAAGGAATTGATGTGAAACTTCCGCTTTATAGAGAGTGGAGTCCCGGGGAACTGGCGTGGTTTTATGGAGCTCAGTCGATTTTGAATTCGATGGACGATCTTGAAACTATCGATCGAGATTTCCTCGTTTCTACAGACCAGCTGGATGAGGGAATTGAGTTTATCGAGAAAGGTGAGTTTGATTATACTGATGAGCTTGCAGACAAGTTTGGAGAACTTTTGGTGAAGGTGAGTGTTGGCGTGGATCGAATTGGAAATTGTCGAATTTTTGATTTTGATAACACGACTCCTAAAGAAGTTAAAGATGGGATTGAGGCGGTGATGAAGGACTGGAAAATTAAAACTCCTAAGAAGGGAGGCGTGCCAGTTGGAGTTCGTTTGGAAATTGAGTTGTCTTTAAGGGTACGTAGCTTGGCTGAAAGGTCTTACGAGATGAAGGAACTTTCAATCCCTCCTCGGCCTGAGCATCAAGTGTCGCCGAGTATGCTAATGGGCAAGAAGACTAAGAAAAAAAAGGGAACGGTGGATATGGAATGGATTATAGATAATGAAGGTAATTGCGTCGCTCCGAGAGTGTTGAATTCGAGTGATTCTAGCCTCGTTTATCCTGCGGTGCAGTCGATCTTGATATCAAAATTCTATCCGGGAGAGATTGATGGAAAGGCGGTGTCAACGCGCGTTAGACAGAGGATTGTTTTTTTAGGGCGTTAGCTGTGCACCTCAAGTGGTTTAGTTTTTTGGGCTGGTGAGTTGCTCAATTACGAAAAACCGGCCGACCTATTGACCGTAAATCGAATATACTGACCTGCTAGCCTTAAAAAAAGGCCGCCTCCTGATAGGAAGCGGCAAATGGGTACGAGCTATGTCCGTTATATTTAGTTTCTAAATAAACTTACAGCAGCAAGTGCTGTTAAATATGGACCTAAATATGTCCCTTTTTGGCTGAAAGGGTGTCTTTTTCGTACGAATGGTAATTTGGGGACCGTGAATAGCCAATTGGGCTAATGAATGGTTTTGTATCGAAGCACGTTACAGAGACGTAATTTCTCTCAAGCTCTTGGCAGCTGATCGGGAGAGTTGGATTTCGCTTCCGTCTTTCATTTTGAGGAGAAATTTGCCATCGAACCAAACGTTTATGTCCTGTAGCCACGCTAAATTGATGAGAGTTTGGCGGTTGGCTCGAAAGAAGTGTTTGCTCGGAAGCTTGGCCTCTATTTGCACGAGAGAACGGTGAATCTTGGTTTCTTTGCTATTGTGGTAAATACGACAAAAGGAACCTTCGCTCTCAATTCTTTGGATTTCATCATAGCCAATGAACCACGCGTTATCGCCATCTTTCAGAAATATTCTGTTGAATGGGTTTCCTTCGTCTTCTTCGATTGGTTGATGGGCAGTTTTATCAAACTCTTTGATGAATCGTTGAAGGATTTTGTTAAGTCGAGCCGAGTCTATGGGTTTTAAAATGTAGTCGAAGGCTTGTACCTGAAAGGCCTTAAGGGCGTGCTCCTCGTGGGCAGTTGAGAAGATAATTGGAGGGGCGTCTTCCAGAGATTCGAGTAGTTCGAAGCCTGTCTTTTCTTGGATGTTGATGTCGAGGAAGATGACATCGGGTTTACTCGTATTGTATTTGCTGAGAGCTTCGTCTAGACTACTAGCGGTTTCGACTTTATCGAATCGGGGAAAATTGCGGAGAAGGTATTTTATTTGCAGCTGAGCGAGTTCCTCGTCGTCAACGATTAGAGCGTGAATAGGTTTCAAGGCTGTGGTCATTGAGTAAAAACAGAATTTGAAGCGATGGAAATTTCGGTTAAGTGTGTTGATTGCAAGGGGATTGTAAACGAAACAGTGGTACCTCCTGAATCGTTGTTAGCGAAGTAAAGTTCTTCCGTCGAAAGTTTCAATAGCCAATTGCAAACGGCGATTCCGATACCTGATCCTACTTCTCCTTCGGTTCCACTGCCGTGCACAAATTTTTTAGAATCGGCGATTTTCGATTGAAAACCTGTAGGTAAGCCGACGCCTTCGTCTCGCACACTCAGCAGAAAAGAGCCATCACTTGGTTCTCCTGAAATCGTAATGATCCCTCCTCGATTGCTAAACTTGATGGCGTTGTGCAGGAGATTTCTTAGAATTGTTTTTAAGATGTTTTCGTCAGTTTCGACGACAATCTTTTTGTCGATATCAACAACTAGTTTGAGTTCTTTGTTAAGTAATGAATTTGAGAATACTTCGGAGGTCGCTTCGATTACTTCGATCAGGACTATAGGTTGTTCTCTGAGTTCGATGCGAGACATTTGCATTTTTGCCCATTGAAGTAGATTAAGAAGGAGTTGATGCGATTCTGTTGCTGAGCGACGAAGGGAGTTTAATAGTTTTTTTGCATCGGCATCTTTGGGGATGAAATTTTCCGTATTCACAAACTGCATGCAAAAGGTAAGATTGCCGATAGAGTTTTTGAGATCGTGAGCGATCATCGTGAAAAACTGGTCCTTACTCTGATTTACTTCTTGGAGTTGGTCGTTTGAGCGTTTTATAGCGTCATTCTTTTCCTGTAGAGTTTGTCTGATTTTTTGTAGGTATCGGTAGCGAACGATCGTTAGCAAGAGAATCGCGGCGATTAGGAGGATGGAAATCACCAATATCAAGCGGGTGGATTTTGACTCGCTCAGTTGCATTCGTTGTAGCTCTTGGTTTCGGTTCAAGAGTTCGATTTGTTGAGCGTTACTTTCCAATTCTAACTCATTAATAATGCGTTCGGATTGTAGTTTGTTGATTTCCTTTTGCTTCTGATCGATCTTAGAGATGAATTGCATATTGGATAGGCGAGAAAGGGCTTCTTTACTGAGTATGCTATCTTGTAGTTCGATGTATTTCTCAGCCGATATCGCTGCGGATTTATCTTCGTTATTTTCTCTTTGTAGTGTGAAAAGCATACGATAACCATCGAGAAGTAAGGTGCTAGCCGCAATTTCTTCTGCTTCTTTGATTCCTTGCTTAATCAGGTCTATTCCGTACTTCTTTGACCCCTTTTCGAAGTAGAGAGGGCCAAGCTGGATTAGGCTATTGCTTTTGCCATAGCGGTCGGAAGATTGTTCGTAATATTTTAAGGAGGAGTCGAATTGCGTAATGGCGGATTCGATATTCCCCATATTGCGGTATATTTCTGCCAAATTGAATAATGAACCGGCGATACCAATTTCGTCGTGAATAATAGAATACTTATCGAGTGCCTGCCCTGCTGCAAATAAAGCCTTGTCGAAATTTGAATTTTGAGAATGAACCTGGCTGAGTGTCTTTAGGGCCGATGCAATGTATTTTTGCTTAATATTCTTTTCCTCCAGTTCGAATACGCGGTCCAAGTAAATTTTTGTTTCGTCGGGATTGCCTGTTGTTTGGTGGATAACAGCGAGTTGCAAAGCGGCGGTCGCGATGTTATCAGCTGTGCCCGTTTCTTCGGCGATGTTTAGCGCATCGAGTCCGTGTTTGAGGGCTTGGTCATAGAATCCAATTTTTCGGTAAATGGTAGTGAGGTAGCCTAACAATATTATCTCGTCTCCCTCTCTTTTAGATTTTGCTGCTGCGTCTAGACCCAAAGTTGCTGCTTCCAGAGCTTTGTCGTAGTCTCCGAGTTTGATTTGGCAGTAGCTTATTAACTCGTAACTCTGTCTTAGATCTAAGGGGCGGCCAAAGGTCGGAAGATAATCAGAGGAAAGTAGAGCGTGACTGGCAGCTTCTTTGAATTTGCCTGAGCTTTTTAAAATTTGTGAGAGGTAAAGGTGGGCTTTGCCGATATGCTTGGGCGGATCGCTTTTAACAGCGGTAGCAATGGCTTGGGAGTAGGAATGTGCAGCTTTCCACTCCATGTCCATTTTTTCAAAAGTCTTTCCGATACTGAAATGTATCTCCGACACTAGATTTTTATTTTTAGACCTACGACTGTTCTTGAGAGCTTTTAATCCATATTCAAGGGCTTGATCATAGTCTAGTTTCCAACGTCCGAGATCGGCTAGATTTTCGTACGAATCCGTGATCCAATCAACTGCGTCCACTTTGCTTGCAGATTCGATGAGGCGTTCGAAACACTTTTGAGAATTTTCATAATCCTCATTGTGTTTGTAGGTTATGCCGAGTTCGAGAAGAGGGCGCCAGTTTTTTGGTGTGTCTCCATTTCTGAAAAGGGTTACTTGAATGCTTTGTAGCTCGCGTGCAGCTTCTACGGAAGTGTTTGCTCTTAGGCTATGAATCGTTTCGAGGAAGTCGTTTTGAGGCTGACCTTGGGATCTACCAAAAACAAGAGCTGGAGCGAACAAAAGAAATATAAAGATGTAGACTCTCATTTTTCTGATAATTAATGAGTTATAAAGACTAGCTGTGGGGAAGCTTACAATTCGCTAGTCGGCTTGCGGTGTGCCTATCCGCATGCTGGATCAAATGCGGAATTTGTCAATGAAGGCCAACAAACCGCCTTAAAATTGGAATTGTGAAGCTAGGGCGTGTTGGTGAATAAACTCTTTGCTGGTTCGAGCCCAAATCGAAGCAGCGCAAGGCTGCCAAAGCCTCGCGACACGAGTGTCGGATGGCTTTGGCGTATTCGGTTTGAGCTGAATAGCTTCGCGACAGGGCCCATTTTCGAGTGTTATTCACCAACACGCCCTAAGCTAGAAAAGATTTTTCATGTCTTCTAAGCTGATTCTCGAATTGGCGGCTTCGCTGGCTTCGAAGATGTTTTCGAGCAATTTCTTTTTCTCACCTTGCATCTGTAGTACCTTTTCTTCGACGCTGCCGGAAACGATAAGTTTGTAGCTGGTGACAATCTTGTCCTGTCCAATTCTATGAGCACGATCGGTTGCTTGGGCTTCCACAGCCGGATTCCACCATGGATCGAAGTGAATGACGGTATCGGCTGCAGTGAGATTGAGACCTGTGCCCCCCGCTTTGAGTGATATCAAGAAGAGTGGAATATCGTCCTCGTCGTTGAAACGATCGACTTCTGCCATGCGATCTTTTGTTTTACCATCGATGTAGCAGTATGGGATCTGTTGGCTGTCCAATTCTTTTTTAAGTAACGAAAGAATAGATACAAATTGGGAAAATACGAGTATGCGGTGGCCTCCGTCGATGGCTTCTTCGAGTAATTCAAGGAAGCTAGACAGTTTGGGGGAAGCGTCAGCAGGCAGTTTGTCGTCCAATATTCGCGGATCGCAGCAGACCTGTCGCAGGCGCAAAAGTTGGGTGAGCGTTTTCATGCGAACTGCGCCTTCGCTGGCTCCACTCGACTCCAACGCGGATATTTCTTCTGAAGCAGATCGACGTGCGTTATCGTAGGTTGCTTTTTGATCTTTAGTCATATCGACAAAGATGACTTGCTCGATCTTTTCCGGAAGTTCGGGTGCAACTTTCAATTTCGAGCGGCGTAGAATGTAAGGGGCCGCTTGATCTTGAATACGTTGCTCGTGCCACTTGCGCTCACCTCCACGAGCCCCCGAAGGAATGCCTTTCCAGCTTCCTGGCATGATAAAGTCTAAGAGAGAAATGAGATCTTGGATACTGTTTTCAATTGGCGTGCCTGTGAGCAAAAATCTGCCCTGAGTGTGTAGGGAGGAGATCGCCTTAGCGTTTCGCGTTCGCTTGTTTTTTATGTGCTGAGCTTCATCTCCGATCACACAAAGGAAGTCTGTGTCTGCGAGCTTCTTTTGGTCGCGAATCAAAGTGCCGTAGGACGTAATGACTAAATCGTACCCGTTAAGATCTTCAGCTTTCTTGATTCGTTGAGAGCCATGGTTGACAATTACCCGTAATTTGGGAGCAAACTTAACGCTTTCGCGTCGCCAATTTTCAACCAGCGATGCAGGGCAGATGACTAAGCTAGTGCCTTGTTTTCCTGACTCCTTAAGGGAGGCCAAAAGGGATATCGCTTGGATGGTTTTTCCGAGACCCATTTCGTCGGCTAGGATGCCTCCCAGTTTGTTTTTGAATAAATGGTGTAGCCAAGAAACTCCAATTTTTTGATACGGGCGAAGCGTTTCTACGAGTCCTTTTGGTATTCGGGGAGTTGCTAGGGAACTCAAATCCTTAAGAGCAACACTACGTTCTCGCCATGTTTTGGGTGGATTGAAATTAGGGTTGAGTTCGGCTAGATTCTCTTCGATTTGTGGTGTCCGTACGTGAGGAATTTGATAGCGACCATGATGGAGGAGAGGTGCGTCGGGTGACTCTGCTAGGACCTGTTGGAGACCGTGGAGTTTTTCCAAGTTTTGTTTTTTAACGAGATAGACCTTGTCCCCATCTTCGACGTAGTGCCTACCGGTGTTGAAGCTTTGGCTGATTTGTTGCTCGGAAGCTTGGCCGGCTATCACCGATACTGCAACTGTGTATCCATTTCTTTCTTCGGTCACTTCGGTCCGAATATCGGCGTCTTTCAGTGATTCGGTTCTGGATAGAAAATTCTCGGTGAAGTCGACCCCATAGCGGTTTTCCAAGTCACCCCAGTGTTCACCTAGAAAATTCAATGTTTGGTGGCGATCGCGTAGCCACCATTTCCGATTTGCCGGTTCTAGTTTGAAACGGTACCCCTGTAGGAGTTCTCGAAACTCATCATAGTAAGGGTGCTCGCGCGAGGGGAGCTTTATCGCGAGATAGTGAGAGGATCCATCGACGACTGGAGGAGTTCCATCAAAAGACTCTTCGAGCGAGGGCTTAGGTGTGGATACAGGTTCGCGGATGCCAGCTGCTTCGCGAAGCGATGGTCCGGAGTCTTCGCCTTTGCTTTCAGCGGTTTTTTCTTCCTCTTCTTGGGCTACGAACTCACTGACGCCTACCAATTCGCTAAAAACCCAATCGATTGGTTGCTTCGGTTTGTTAGCCCAAAAGAACGACGCTTCGCCTGAAAGAGCATCTATCAGTTGCGATAGTTTTTCGCGGTCCAACTGTAAAAAGGACCCTAGTTTGCCTCCACACCACTGGAGTAGGCTAAAGGCGGCGACTCGTTCTGATTCGCTTAAGGAACCGAGGGCGTCCATCGGTATTTTCTCCGGCTGGCTAATTTTGCCATTGTCCGACTCGACCTCCAATTTCGTAGGGATGGCATCGCGTGGAGCGCAGGATTCTAGATTCGGTGGAAGTATGATTCTTAGACGCATGAATATGGAAAACCGATACCAAGGAAGGAATTGGAAAGAGATTCAACCGATAAATGCGCGATATCTGAGTCTCAGGGTAGACTTTGAAGTGTCGGGTGGTGGCGATTGGATAAGTTTGACTGGGATTCCCAAGATGTCCATCGGGTTTGCCGAGAATAGAGCTTTGTGCGACCTATTGCCTACGAACTCATGAGCGTTTTGTTCATGTGGATTTGAGAGATCGAATTATTTTTCTGACCAGGCTGTTTACAATCTTGAGCCGTGTTGTTTGTGCTCAAGAGGGGGCGAGATTTTCAGCCTGCTACGCTTAGAGCGTAGTCGGTCCCTCACCGATCTGATTTCAAAATCCCTGCGTAGACAGGGGGGGGACGATTCAAATGATGAGAGGTTGGGAGCTTTTCCCATTCACGGAAACCAAGAGTATCGACCGTGCTCTAGCATTTCCTGGTATTGGTGGAGTAGGCTCTTCGGTGGAGCTAGAAGGCGATCGTTCTATATTTCGAAGAAGGTAGCATGGAAAAGAACGAGCTTGGGTTTGAATTCCGTGTAGACTGTAAGGAACTTGCAAACACTTCGATTTGATCTTCCTAAGTGAATGAAGCCTTTAAGGTGGAAATACAAAGGCTTTAGGTTGAGCCAGGCTCGGAAGTGGGGTCCATAAATTATAAGGGGTGGGTCTCGTTGCTGAGACCCACCCCCGTGTTGTTTTCTTTATTATGTTTAAGGTATCGCTATTTATCTCATTGCTAGTTCAGCGTCTGTATTCCTTACCACGATGGGTACGATTACCTTGGATTTAACAGCCACGCCATTTTTGATGGATGGTTGAAACTTCCAGCGCTTCACTGTGTTTGTTACGCCCGTGTTGTAGCGATCATCTGTAGATTCGACGACATCGGCGGATACCACCTTGCCATATGCATCTACAGTGAGCAACACGTTCATGTGTAGTCCTGCAGGGGCTGTGTCCAAATCAGGTGTTTCCACGTTGATTGGCTTGGGAGCCTCCGCTGAACCTTGGTTCATCTTAACATACGCCTGCTCGTATTTATCATTTGAATATAGATTCAAAGAACAAATGACCATAAGCAGACAAGCCAGTGTTAGTTGTCTTTTCATGTTCCTTACAGATTTGACAAAATGCCCAACCTGCGTGCCTCGACCGGTGAGACATCACAGATCAGACAGTGGCGACTATGCTTGTAGTCGGATTGACCGTCAAGAACGCATGAATGGGATATGTCGTCTACACGGTCGATTGATATTATTTTCACATTCCTTAAGCAGCGTTAATATATGTGTTACTATTTGTAAGTCGTTTTGAGCATGGTGAATACAAGTGGCGGCATACTTTGCTAAATTTGACCAATATAAATTTTGATAGATACTGTATTAACTATAATTAGGGTAAGAATTGGCTTTTGTTGCGATTTTGTGACGAGATTTCTTGGAGCTTATAAGATTCGTACATCCTTTATAGGGGAAAACATTATATCTCTAATATCTAGTTAATAATACTTGCAATTTAGGGTGATTTACTCAGAGAAGTTTGGCCTGTTATAAGAATCCACTTTTATTCCTTTAAGGCTTCTTGAGATTGTAGTTATTAAATGATTACGATTTGTGAGGAGTTTTTCTAAGGAATATTTGCCCCTAGAAAAATAGATAGTCTCAGCTTTATGTTTAATAAGCCACTCTTGAAAAATGCTCTCAGCTTAACTGGGTTCGCATGCGTTTTGTTGATAGCTGTTTTGAGTCGTCTAGGACTTGCCGAAAGTTTGGATAACGCTCCTGTAGAGGTGTTTAAGGAAATCTCTATCGGCGACTCTGTTGATGGTGATTCGATCTATCGTGCAGAGAGCGATTCCTTCGAGAGTACGGTCAATGGAGTGAATTTGGATCCAACGAAAGACAACTTGCAGTACATATATTATAGGGTTGTCGGTGACTCTTCGATTGAAGCGCAGGTATCGAGCCTGATCAATGAGAATGAAGCCTCCTTTGCAGGTGTTATGTACCGTGAAAGTCTCGCTCCCGGTTCGGTGATGGTATCAAGTTTGACTTCCCGCAGTATGGGGTCTACATCAATTTTTAGAAAAATAGTAGGGGAAGCTAGACAGACTAAAGCCCTTAGTGGATACAATGCCCCCGCGTATGTCCGTCTCGTGAGGAAAGGCGATATTTTTAGCTCCTATGTATCTCTCGATGGGATGGGGTGGAAGCTTATTGCGACCGAAAAAATCCCAATGTCAGAGAACGTATACATCGGGTTAGCCCTTTCGGCGGACGTGGAATCTCTTGCCAGCTATGACGATGTTCAGATTTTTCCTCTGGATTTTGGAAAGTCAGATACGGAAGGGCTCGATGCAGGCTTCCAAGAACAAAGTGTGCCAAGCTTTATGCTTTCTTCTGGAGTGGAAAACGTGCGTATTACAATGAAAAATACAGGAGAGGAGCCTTGGAGTAATCTTGAGGGATATAGCCTTACGTACATAGGAGATAATCCAAACCCATGGTCTGTTGACGAAGTTTCCCTTTCCCCTCTTTCAATATTAGAAAAGGGAGATACTTATACGTTTGATTTCGATCTCAAAGCCCCTGCGGAAGCAGGTAGTTATCCGGTGGAGTTTAGAATGTCCGATGGTGAGGCGTTTTTTGGCCAAGCAAGTGAGCGGAAATATGTAAATATTGTTGATATCGAATCAGTTGCAGCTTCATTGCACTCATCAGAATTTTTATCGTCAAGCTCTTCACGCTTTGAGTCCTTAGTTCTTTCACGTCAGGACAAAGGCGCTCAATCCAACGGCGCTACTACTTGGCACACCGAGGACAAGGTTCGCGTTGGCGGCTCCGGCAATGGCGTGGATGCGGCGATGGTTATACCGTTCGCTCTTCCCGCTTT
>JAKYXN010000057.1 GCA_022538095.1 Puniceicoccaceae bacterium K14
TATTATGGCTCTGTGAAGCGAAAGCTTGATAACCCACGAAAGCCATGGGGGCAAACACTCCTCCTAGCAGAGGCTCGAGACCATTAAGATTCTAAATGGCACGTTATATCATTAATGTCTTTTGCATCATGTTTACCGTTCCAACTGAGCTAAAAACTAAATATTCCGAAGAGCTGAATCTTCGCAAACTGAGTGCAGCTAAACGTTCCGCGTACATGAAATGGCTCAGGTATTACTTAGACTACTGCCACAAATACCACCACCGCTTTAAAGATCCAGATAGCTTGGCAGCCTTTACCCTTAAATTATCGGAGAAGGGTCAATCTAAAGCGCAACAGTTCGAGGCGGCAGTGGCCTTGAAAATTTATTTCGAGCTGGTTAAAAAAAAGGAGGGCTTACTCACAGGCAAAGCTCAAAAAGCATTGGGAGACGACTGGGACCTAATCTTAGAAAAATTGAAGAAGAGCATTCAAACGCTCCACTACTCCCCGAGCACTCTCAATACCTATAGCATGTGGGCTATCCGCTTCCGGGACTTCCTCATCTCGGAGGGGAAAACGGCGAGCACGTGCGCTCAGGACGCAGCCGACTTTTTCACTTATCTGGCTAACAAACGAAAAGTAGCTGCCAGTACGCAAAACCAAGCGTCGCCCTGTTGTTCTTGTTTACCAAAGTGCTGAAGCGCGAATACGAAGGCTTTGAGGGCGTACAACGGGCCAAAACATCAAACTTCATACCGACGGTCTTGTCTCGCGAAGAAATCGATGCTGTTATCCGCAAGTTAAAGCATCCCTTTAGCCTTATCGTAAAAATGCAATTCGGGTGCGGGCTCAGGCTAGCGGAATCGGTTAACATCCGTTTGAATTGTTTAGATTTCGAGAACGGGATTTTGACCATCCATGATGGCAAAGGAAAAAAGGATCGAACAGTCCCCCTTCCCAAATGCTTGGAATTTGAACTCAAGCAACAAATCGAGAGGGCAAAGAACCTACACAGAGAGGATGTAGCAGCTGAGTTCGCTGGAGTCTTTATGCCCAGCGCCGTATCCGGCACGTATAAGCAAGCTGCCAAAGACTTGCCATGGCAGTGGCTGTTTTCCGCTTCTACCTTGACGTATCTGCCCGAAGAAAATGAATACAAACGCTATCACACTCACGAAAAGCATGTATCCAACGCTATTCGAACCGCTGCTCGCGAAATTGAAATGATGAAGCGTGTGACCGCGCACACCTTTCGCCACAGCTTCGCCAGTCACCTCCTGCAGAATAATTTCGACATTCGTACGATTCAACAACTAATGAGGCATGGCAGTATCAAGACAACAATGCGTTACTTGCATACCGTGCCCGTGGCCTCAATCAAAGAGCCGATGAGCCCCCTGGACCTTTGAGTTCATTTAACCTTTGCGGTAAGCGTCTGATCGACGATCAGACCTACACTCAAATCAAGCGTAGTCAAATAAAACCTACAGCTCAAAAAGCTAAACGACTAAAAGCCTCTCTCAATCACTTCTTCCCGTGGGCGTTGATTGCGCCTTGATAGATACCTTCTAGCAAATCTCCGATCTCTTGGATGTCGTGCGTCTGCGCCAAGCGGGTTGCAGCAGCACTCTGCCTTGCAAGCACTTCCTTATCCGTCATGAATTGATGCATTGCATCGGCCATTCCCTTAACATCGTCTGGCTCAAATAGCAGGCCGTTGTCGCCGTGGTCGATGAGTTCCGGGATTCCCTTCGCTCTTGGAGCAACCATTGGCAAACCAAAGGCCATAGCTTCCAACATACTCACCGGCTGATTCTCCGTCTTGCTCGCAGTTACGAATACGTCGCCAAGCAACGGATAGTTCTCCGCCATCAGTCGACTGCGCTCAACCCGTCCGGTTCGAATAACCGCCGATTGGATACCCAGCTCGGCGACCTTTTGGTCAATCGCTTCGTCATCAGGGCCATTGCCTACAATAACGAATTTCACGCTCGAATCAGTAGCGAGCACACGCTTAAACGCTTCCAGAGCAACTGGGATAGATTTCTCCGGCGAAATCCGACCGATGTAGATAAAAGCAAACCCATCGATGCCCATCGACTTGCGAAACTCGGCGATTTCCTCGGCAGGACGGATCTTCACCCGCTCGATTCCATTGGAGAGAACAGTTGCTTCCGTCGAAAGCCCACGCTCAACCAAATGGTCGCGCACCGACTTCGACGGGCTGACAATATGGCTACAGCGGTTAAAAAAAGTAACTGACCACTTCCACATCGCTGTCCGCGTAAATGACCAATTGGGAATATTGAGCTGTTTCAGATAATCTGGCTCTGCAAAAAACGTGTGGAATGTCCCGATCACAGGCACTTTTTTCCAACGCCCGAGAAGCATGCCTTCGAGACCGCAGCCAAATTCCGTATGTACATGAATCAAGTCTGGCGGCTGCTTGCGCAGGCGACGGTAAGTATAAATGAAAAGCGGCAAGGCAAAGCGAAGCTTGGGGATCTTTCGAATGGGAATCGAAACCGGCAGACTCAGTACGCTCACCGAACTATCGAGCCCCGGAACATTATCATTTGCCGTACGATCCTTGGGCCTAGGATGAAAAATGCTTACCTCATGCCCACGACGAGCCAGCTCGTTTGCTTGGTTAAGCACCGCCGAGCTAACGCCAGAAATATAGGGCAAGAAACTATCGGTAAAAAGGCAGATCCTCATCTCAAAACGCCAACATATGCGGTTTGCCAATTAATGGGGCAACGAAAAACCTCTCACTCTAGACTAACTTTCCGGGCAATACACTAGCTCAGGCACCGAATAGCCATAGTTCTCAATGCATCTTCCTGCTCATTCGGACGTTCCACGATTTCCTCAAACGCTCGAATAAACTCCTGCTGATGATCAATCAAACGCTTCAAGCTTGGTAACTTGGATTCGCCCGCCAGTTTGCCCATATACCACAGGTTTTGTGTGAACACGTTGAAATTACTCTTCTTATTTAGACCATCATAGAACGACGCGTATTTAGCAGCCGCTTTTTCAAAACCGGGTTTTGCAATACCGCGAGGCCCAACCTGTATTTCACCGCCATCGACTAGCGAACGGATTTGAATCAACAAACGATTTCGATTCTGCAAGGACGCTATCACCGGACGTGCATCGTTGCCTGCAAAGAAGTGCCGACGAAGCGCATCCAAGGTCCATGTGAGGTTTCGAGAAAAGAAGGCTTCAGTCGACTCAAAGAAATCACCCTCGCCGAAATTGGGTGTAAGCTGCTCGATCAATTTAGAAGTAATCGTCGCACCCTCTTCCCCAAGATAAGTCGCAAGCTTGCGTATTTCCTCCAACAATAAACGCGAATTACCGTTTACCTTACTGATAAGGACCTCCACTGCTTGGCGGTCGATCGAGACCTTCATGCTCGCGCATTCATCCTTCATGACCTCAATAAGAGCCTCGGCCCCCTTGCCTTTGGAGTCCATCCCGCCCGTTGCAAGATAAGTGCCCCCTTTTTCAAGCCATTTGGCAAAACGTTTACGACGATCAACCGGCGAGGCTGTTATCAAAACGCCCACTTCATCGGGATTAATTCCTTCGAGAATCTCACGTAAATCATCACAGGCCTTTTGCGTCGTTTCCGAACGACCCAGAACATTATCAGCCATAAACGAAACAGACTTTAGCCAGACCACCCGACGGCCACCAAAGAGCCCCATTGTTTGAACCGCATCTCGAAACGAGTTTACTGCCTGTTCCACTTCATCTACCTTACCCACGTACCCATTGATAACTTCCTGTGAGAAATCATCGCTCACGCCGGAGCAAAGCTCTGCCCAGGTTTCCTTAGCAACACGGCTCACTAAGAAATCATCAGGTCCGGCAACAAATGTATAACGAGGCAAAGACATAAGCGACTTATCAAAACGATCCCAAAATAAGTTTAAAGAGATTTATACCACAACACCTCAAATGACCCCTTTTTTATTGAAACTAACTCAAATTCGTAGGGCCTCAGCTTGCTGAGAGCCAAGTAGCCAATCAACTCCCCCTCCCTACAGCGCCCAGTAAACCGTTCGTTCATGAGAACTTAGCTAAGATTGGAAAATAAATATAAAATCTGATCGATCCGGCCTATTTGTAAAACAATCAGTTTGCAATCCCCTCCTCACTGAAGAAAACCATTATTCCTCCAAAACACTGTATTCACGCCCTGGATAAACAATTGTCCACGAATCTGAATAAATGACTCAACAAGAACTACCTGGACTTTCTACCTTCTTTTCTGGGCCTGACCTGCTTTCCAAGCAGTCCGGCAAGAATCGTCGCGTACTCGGGAGCTCCTTGAACTACTTGGTCGATCTTCTTGAGTCCAACAACCTGCCCTTTGGCGACCTCGAGCTATTTCGACGCCAACACGCCCGCTACCTCGACTTGGAAAAAAGTAGCTCTATTGACTGCTTGACCGCCGTCAAAGAATGGGCTGCCACGCGCTTCAAACCGGAGTGGCTTTCCTGGAATATAGAATCCAACAAAAAAGAGCTCTCAAAGCTTCGCGACACCGAGCTCACCCCGGAGCTAATCGCATCCATCGACGACGTCATGCTCATAATCCGCATGTGCCGCAAATTGGAAAAAATCGAGATCACCGTATCCACTGCCAGTAATGGCATCTGCTTCGCTATCGCCTTTCTCGGAAAATTCCGACAAGAAGAATTACGCCTGATCGAAGACGCTGGCCTCAACTTTTCGCTTACTTCGTGCTCTGACTCGAAAAACATAAAAACTCGCATCAACTGCGAACTGGAAAAGACCGAGCTCCGAGCCACCGCACTCTACAAAACGCATTCCCTTACTCCCGTCTAAGGCCTCGCGCAAAACTGCGCTTGCCCCCAAGCAGTAGGTCCTCTATCGACTCGCTTCGTGATTTCAGTCGAAGAAGCAGAAAAACTGATTAGCGATAATCTCGATTCCCTCCCAACGGAAACCCTCCTACTCGAACAATCTTTGGGGCGCACCTTACGTGAGCCTCTCTTGGCCGACCGAGAGCTACCTCCTTTCAATCGAGCCACGCTCGACGGTATCGCTATAGATTCCTCAGCATTCTCGCTCGGCAAGCATTCTTTCCCCATCGTCGGCATCGCAGCCGCAGGAACTGCCCCAAAAACGCTACACGACTCCAATACCTGTTTCGAAATAATGACCGGAGCTCCGCTGCCCGGTGGAACCGACGCCGTCATCCGCGTCGAAGATATTTCAATACAAGACGGCACTGCAACAGTGAGCACAACCACCGAAGTAAAACCTGGACTGGGCGTCCACCCAGCTGGGTCCGATTGTCGCCAGGGACAAATACTTCTCAAACCAGGACGCACGATCACTGCCAAGGAAACAGCTATAGCAGCCTCTATCGGAAAAACAAAAGTAGTTGTTTCTAAACTACCTACAATCAACATCGTCTCCACCGGCAACGAACTAGTCGAAATCAGCGACACCCCGCTACCTCATCAAATTCGAAGATCCAACGACTCCACCCTAGCAGCAGCCCTCATATCCTCAGGCTTCTCAAACACAAGCAAGCACCACCTACCCGATGACAAAGCAATCGTCGAAAATTCGGTAGCCACCCTCCTACAAAATTCCGACGTTTTGGTGATCGCTGGCGGGATTTCAAAAGGGAAATACGACTACCTTCCCAATGCTCTCAAAGAAAATGGAGCGGAGATGGTTTTTCAATGGGTCAGTCAACGCCCCGGAAAACCGTTATGGTTTGGCATCTACGAACGCGGTGGAAAACGCATTCCCATCTTCGCCTTACCTGGAAACCCCGTATCCTCTTTTACCTGCCTCCATCGCTATGTGATTCCTGCATTGGCGAAAATGGCACAGACTCACGAAGCTCCGCAGACACATATCAAGCTCAAGCAATCATATAGCTTTAAAGCTCTGCTGTCTCTATTTCTTCCCGTATCAGTGGCAACCGACAACGACGGAACGCTTTGGGCGACGCCATTGCCTTTTAACACATCCGGTGACTTCATTTCCGTCGCTCAAACGTCTGGCTTTATACAATTGCCAAAAGATCAAGTCGACTTCGAGGTGGGTAGTGTTCATCGCTATTTTCCCTGGTCCTGAATTATGAATTCGTTCACACACTTAGATGGAAAACAGCAACCACACATGGTGGATGTTTCCGAAAAACAAATCACTCGCCGCACCGCGAAAGCTCAGGCCATCGTCAAATTGGGCAAAGAGGTCATGGCGGCCTTTGATGGCAATGACATCCAAAGCAAGAAAGGCCCCGTCTTCCACACCGCAATTCTAGCCGGTATTCAAGGAGCCAAAAAAACAAGTGATCTCATCCCCCTTTGTCATCCACTTCCCCTCACGAAGTGTCACATAACCATTGATAAAATGGACAACGAACGCATAAGAATCGAAGCCGAAGCTATCACCGATGGCAAGACAGGCGTTGAGATGGAAGCTCTTTCCGCCGCGAGCGTAGCTGCCCTAACGCTCTACGATATGTGCAAAGCAATCAGCAAAGCCATTGTAATAGAAAACATCGCCCTCCAAGAAAAAACGGGGGGCAAAAGCGGAGACTACAAAGCCCAATGAGCATAGACATCCAATACTTCGCCATTTTGAAAGATCAAAGCGGACTCTCAAGCGAGACCTTGACAGAACCCTACAAAGATCCAGCTGCTGCCTACCAAGCCCTACGCGAGAAGCATAATTTCACGCTCAGACAAGAGAACCTAAAGGTGGCCATCAACGATGAATTCGCCAACTGGGATACCCCTCTCAAAGAAGGCGATTCTCTGGTTTTCATTCCACCGGTTGCTGGAGGCTAACAACCTTATGAGTTTTCGCATAACTGAAACGCCAATCGACACAGACGCACTCAAATCTAAGCTGGAGCATCCAAAATCCGGAGCTTGCTTAGTTTTCGAAGGATGGGTGCGCGACCACAATGATGGCAAAAGCGTCGATCGCTTAGAATACTCCGCCTACAAAGCCCTGGCCAATAAGGAAGGACAGCGTATCATAGAAGAGGCCAAACAGAAGTTTGATATCGAGCTCGCATTCTGCGAACACCGAATTGGAACCCTGGAAATCGGAGATATGGCTGTTTGGGCTGGCGTGAGTTCTGGGCACCGTGGCTCGAGCTTCGATGCTTGCCGCTATATCATAGATGAAGTTAAGGCCCGAGTCCCCATTTGGAAGAAGGAGCACTACGCCGAGGGAACGACCGATTGGATAAATTGCGCCTCCACCCCTTAAGCTTACACTGCTTTCACCGATTCGTTCTATTAGAGTCAATAGAATGGAATACCTCGAAAAACTTTATCTATCAATAGAACCTCTCTTTGAGAAGGAATGGTTCCCCTATCTCAAAACGTTCTTGATAGTTGTCTTGATTATTTCCGTTTACCAAACAGTTAAACGACTGCCAAAGCTCGCAATGTACCCCATCCTATTTGCAGGGTCTATAATCTTGTTGATGACTTGGGTTTATAACCGAAACGAACCCGCTCTAATAAGCCCTCTAATCGACTTCTTATCCTACTGGTTTCCATCAAAACTCGTATAGTCGCAAAGCCGCAGGATCATTTACGCAAAAGACTGTAAATCCTATCAAAATCAAGCAGATTTGTGGCTGATTTATTGTATTAGCGCTTGATGAGGCTCTCTCCCATTCATTATATCC
Organism: Puniceicoccaceae bacterium K14; assembly: GCA_022538095.1. Taxonomy (GTDB): domain Bacteria; phylum Verrucomicrobiota; class Verrucomicrobiia; order Opitutales; family Opitutaceae; genus JAKYXN01. Next base: position 7,690 of record JAKYXN010000057.1, read on the forward strand.
CTCTCTCTAATCCGAAAAGACATGGAAAACTCCGAATCAGACATCGGACTCGTAGGCCTCGCGGTCATGGGTCAAAATCTTGCATTGAACATAGCCGACCACGGCTTTCGCATTTCAGTGTATAATCGTACGGCTGCTAAAACAGAAGCATTCGTAGCGAAAAATCCAGACACGCCCGGCGGACTCGTTGGCTGCGAAACACTGGAAGATTTCGTAAAATCAATCAAACGCCCTCGCAAGATCATCATTCTTGTACAAGCAGGTCGCGCAACGGACGCCGTAATCGAAGGCCTCCTTCCACTTCTCGATCCAGACGATATCATCATCGACGGTGGTAACGCTCTTTGGACCGATACAATTCGTCGCGAAAAGGACCTAAACGGAAAAGGTTTCCGCTTCATTGGCTCCGGTGTTTCCGGCGGTGAAGAAGGCGCTCGCTTCGGCCCCTCCCTCATGCCGGGCGGTAAAGAGTCTGCTTGGAACGAGCTTAAGCCAATCTGGGAAGCAATCGCTGCCAAGGTTGACGCAGAAACAGGTAAGCCAATCGATGGAGCAACTCCAGGCAACCCAGTTGAAGGCGGCGTAACTTGCACAACTTACATCGGTGAAAATGGCGCTGGTCACTACGTGAAGATGGTTCACAACGGTATCGAGTACGGCGACATGCAAATGATCTGTGAAGCCTACGCTCTTATGGGCGGCCTACTCGGAATGGAACCTGCGGAAATGAGCAAGGTATTCGGCGAGTGGAACAAGGGCGTTCTCGACTCTTTCCTCATCGAAATCACAACTGATATTCTTCAGCAAACTGACCCTGTTACAGGCAAGCCTTTCGTAGACGTAGTTCTCGATACTGCAGGTCAAAAAGGAACAGGTAAATGGACTTCCGTTAACGCTCTCGACATGGGCATTCCTGCTCCATCAATCGCAGAAGCGGTATTCGCTCGCTGCTTGAGCGCAGTTAAGGAAGAACGCGTTGCGGCTTCCAAGATCCTTTCTCCTATTTTGGAAAAATTCGACGGCGACAAGGATGAATTCGTACAAGCTATCCACGACGCCCTCTACTGCTCTAAGATCGTTTCCTACGCTCAAGGATTCCAGCTAATGCGCGCTGCTCAAGAAGAGTACGACTGGAAGCTTAACTTCGGCGAGATCTCTATGATTTTCCGCGGTGGTTGCATCATCCGCGCTGCATTCTTGCAGAAGATCTACGAAGCGTACCAACGCAACGCAGACTTGGCTAACCTCCTCCTCGACCCTTATTTCAAGAGCGAGATCGATCGTTGCCAAGCAAACTGGCGTAAGGTTGTGGCTGCAGCGGCTGCAAGCGGTATCGCAATTCCAACCTTCATGTCGTCACTGGCTTACTACGATAGCTACCGCAGCGAACGCCTGCCAGCAAACTTGCTACAAGCTCAGCGCGACTACTTCGGAGCTCACACATACGAGCGCGTGGACCAAGAACGTGGTAATTTCTACCACATCGACTGGCCTGATCCCACTCGTCCACAGTTCGAAGCATAGGCTCGCAATCACTTAAAAATTGCTTTTCAAAAGGCTGACTCAAATGAGTCGGCCTTTTTTTGTGCCTATAAGTTTAGTCAAAACATCGTCTTTAAAGCAATTTTGCCTATTTTTATTAACATTAAGAAAATATTATTAATAATACTTTTGCACAAAAATATTTGCAAATAAGTCATTTATTGATTTTTTGACTAAAATTATAGGCACTATGGATGTATATGGGAAAAGTGATAAAGCCTTACAGCGGGAAATCGGAGAGCGCCTACAAATGGCGAGGCTCAACGCCAACATGAGCCAGCAAGAGCTAGCCGACACCAGCGGGGTCTCCCGCAACACGATCGTAAATGCCGAAAGTGGCCAAAGTTGCACTCTTGGGACGCTCATCGCTTTGTTGCGAGGTCTCAAGATGCTGGACCAACTGGACTTACTCCTTCCCCCTCAAACAATCAGCCCGATCCAATTATTTAAACTTCAAGGCAAGCAACGCCGACGAGCTACCGGGAAACGCCAAACGAAAGAAGTCGCAGAAGATCCAGGGCCATGGAATTGGAAGGAATAGTCGAATTCTGATTTAATAAACAATCATGAGTATCGCGGCCGAAATTCATCTATGGGGAACCCAAGTGGGGGTCGTTTCATGGGACGATCGTAGCCAAATCGGATCTTTCCAATACGATCACGATTTCCTGAGAAGCGGCATCCAAATATCTCCTATCCATATGCCCTTGCGACAGCGACCCTACAGCTTTCCCAACCTTAAAAGGGATAGTTTCAGCGGCTTGCCAGGGACCCTCGCAGACTCCCTTCCAGATAAGTTTGGCCACTTGCTCATCGATCAATGGCTCGCCAAACAAGGGCGGCTTCCAGACTCCTTTACGCCGATCGAACGCCTCTGCTACGTTGGCTCACGGGCAATGGGAGCACTCGAATTTCTCCCTGAAACACGTATTGCGAAAAGTAAATCACAGGAAATCCAAATCGATGCGCTCGTTGGACTCGCAAACGAAGCCCTATCTCAAAAAGAACAGCTACAAACCGAACTCGACACGGTTGACGCTCGGGAAGCGATGAACGACATCATTCGAGTCGGTACCTCCGCAGGCGGCGCACGAGCAAAAGCGGTCATCGCTTGGAACCCTGAAACAAATCAAGTGCACTCTGGGCAGCTCGACGCCCCGGAAGGCTTCACTCATTGGCTCCTAAAACTCGACGGCGTAAGCGGCAATCGTGACAAAGAAGTTGCCGACCCAATGGGGTACGGTAAAATCGAATACGCTTATCATTTAATGGCGGTAAATGCTGGCATTTTCATGATGGACTGCCGCCTCTTCGAAGAAGGAGGACGTAGCCACTTCATGACACGCCGCTTTGACCGTGGGCCTGAGAATCAAAAAATTCACATGCAAACGCTCTGCGGAATGGCGCATTATGATTTCAATCAAGCCGGAGCGTATAGCTACGAACAAGCGATCCTAGTCATGCGTCAACTCGGACTCCCGCACAACGACATAGAAGAACAATATCGCAGAGCCATCTTCAACATACTTGCTCGTAACCAAGACGATCATACAAAAAACATTGCTTTTCTGATGAACAAGAAAGGACAATGGAGACTTTCCCCCGCCTACGACATCAACTATAGTTACAATCCCCAAGGGGCCTGGACAAGTAGCCACCAAATGAGCCTTAATGGCAAACGAGATAATTTTCTCTACGAAGATTTCCTGGAAATGGCGAAAAATATCGATATCAAAACGCGTAAGGCCAAAACCATCCTCACCGAAGTCCTCAGCTCCGTATACAAGTGGAAAGAATTCGCAGACAAGGCGAACGTAGAGCCTTCAACAAGTAAAAGTATTTCAAATACATTTAGAATGCTCCATCCCTGAACAACAAAAAGATGACAGACGAAGTTTTCATAGAACGGATTTTCCAAAGAGTCTTGAGACGCAAGGCCGATCCACAAGGCAAGGCAGCCTATATTCAAGCCTTAAAAGAGAAGCATACGACACGCGAACAAGTAGTCGCATCGCTCGTCGAGAGCGAAGAATATGATCAAATTCTAGAAAGCTCGGAATTCGTTCCCTCTGGTCACTTCTACTCCGCAGTAACAAGCACAGAAGAGCGAGAACGTTTCGTTGCCGAACAACCATCATTAACTCGACCTACAGAAATAGACTTCAACGATTCTCGCCAATGGGACCTTATCGAAAGCTTTAAGCCGTTCATTGAAGAATTGCCTTTCCCAGAAAAACCAAACGAAGCCAGCTTGTACCATTTGGACAATCCAGCTTTTGGATATGCTGATGGAATATGGCTACATAGTATACTGCGAACATTTCACCCGAAGAATATCATAGAAGTCGGCTGTGGCTACTCCTCATGCATGACGATCGAGACTGTCGACAAGTTTTTACCCAAGGAAACTACGCTCAAATTCATTGAGCCTTATCCGCAATTTTTAGAAAACTTGACCGGCGAACGCTTCAAGGAGCTCAACGTCGTAGAGCAAAAACTACAAGATGTCCCATTGGACACATTCGATATCCTCGAACATGATGATATCCTTTTTATAGATTCCTCTCACGTATCAAAAACGGGAAGCGACGTAAATCACGCCGTGTTCAACGTTCTTCCACGGCTAAAACCAGGCGTCATCATTCATTTCCACGATATCCTCTGGCCATTTGACTATGACCCAGCATGGGTAGAGGAGGGACGTTGTTGGAACGAGGCGTACTTACTAAGAGCATTCTTGGCCCACAACGATTCCTACGAAATCCTTCTTTATCCCAATAGCCTCTATCCAGAAAACCTTACGTGGTTTGAAGAGAATATCCCACTTGCTTTAAAAGTAAAAGGAGGCAGCCTCTGGCTAAGAAAAGTTAAATAGAGCCATAACTCAATTTAATCATTCCAAAAACACCAACTTACCAAACCGCATACTATGAAAAAAGTTATCCTTCTTCAAACCCTCCTAGCCTCCCTCCTGGCAGCAACTGCGAAAGCAGGCGACGCCTACATCGGAGGCGGTCTGTACGCTGCAGATTCAGATATAGTCATCGCTGCTGCAGAAGATCTTGACCTCGAAGACGATGATACCGTCCAGGCATTATTTCTAGGCTATGAATTCGCAAACGGCATCGGAGTAGAGCTCGGGTATTATGACCTCGGTAGCTACTCTTCCCAAATCGGCGAGAACTCATCTTTCGTCGACTCCGACGCAATATCCGCAAGCATCGTAGCCTCTATCGACATCATTCCAATGCTTAGAGTTTACGGCAAAGCAGGTTACGCTTACGTAGAAAACAAAATCGAGCTAGAAAGCGAATTAATAGACATCGTTCGAGACGACTCAAATACCGATGTCCTATTTGGCTTGGGAGCCGAGCTTAAGTTTGCTGATAGAATTTCACTCTACGCTGAATACATTCGTTTTGATGCGGAAGTTGAAGTCGACCTCATTGGGGCGGGCGTTCGACTCAATTTCTAAAGAAGCTTCGTACCCTAAAAATTTTCAAAGTCAGCTACACTTCCGTGTGCTGGCTTTTTTTGTAGCTAACTCCTAGCGAGCGCCCTCAGGAATAACATCCATCTGAACTGTCCAAAGCTTCGCGTAATGCCCATCACGCTTGAGCAATTCTTCATGACTGCCCTTCTCTGCAATTCTTCCCTTGTCCAACACTACAATCTGATCTGCTCGACTCACTGTAGATAGGCGGTGAGCGATCACCAGCGTTGTACGCTCCTCAACAAGGTTATCTACCGCCTCCTGAATCTTAGCCTCAGTCAGCGTGTCTACGCTAGACGTGGCTTCATCGAGTATCACTAGCGGAGGGTTACGCAAAATAACACGAGCAATTGTCAATCGCTGCTTTTCGCCCATACTCAAACGAATTCCACGCTCGCCGATTAACGTATCCATTTTTCCTGGCAATGCTTCAACGAATTCCCAAGCACTCGCTCCAATAAGTGCATCAATCATCTCCTCCTCGGAAGCGTCTGGTTTCGCAAGTTGTAGGTTGTCTCTCACAGTTCCGTCAAAGAGAAATGGATCCTGTGCAACTACCCCTATATTTTTCCTGAGATCCTCTAAAGCAAGGTCTCTCACATCCACCCCATTGATACTAACAGAGCCAGACGTCACATCATAGTAACGCTGCAATAAACTCGCCACAGTAGACTTCCCTGCGCCTGTGTGCCCGACAAGAGCAGTAACCTTACCCGACGGAAGCTCCAGGCTAAAATCCGTCAACAATTGCTTCCGTCCTTGGTAGCAAAAATCTACGTTCTTGTACTCCACCTTGAGCAAGCCGTTTGGGTGCGCTTTCGGGCTTTCCGGATTTTCGATATCGATTGGATAATCCAACAGTTCAAAAACGCGCTCTCCCGAAGCCTTTCCAGCGGCAAACATATGCACCAACCCATTCAACTGACTCAAGGGGATGTAAAGCATGCTGCAGTATCCATAGAACATGATAAAGTCACCCACATCAAATCGCTCCGGATCCACCGCATATAAATAGCCTCCATATCCCACGACAGCAACCATTCCCAGACTTACCACAAAATTGGTGCTTGGCCCATGAATCGACCAACGAAACATCGCCTTCAGCGTTCTCTTTTTTAACTCCTCAGATTTTTCGCCGAATCGCTTTTGCTCACGAGATTGCAACCCAAATGAATTTATTAAGCGGTTTCCCTGGATGTCCTCAATCAAGAGAGCATTTAAATCCCCCGAGCTCTCCCGAACCTTCGACCAATTCTTCTTTGTAATTATAAAATGGATTCGAGACATCACAAGCATTATTGGAATTGGCAAAATCATTAAGGCCGCGAGTATCGGTTCATAATAAAACAAGATGGATGTAATCCCCACCACGGTTAGCAACGACTTACTCCCTTGCTCCGTGCCATCCAAAAGCACACGTTCCAATTGCTGAACATCTTCGATAACCCTCGAGGCTATATCACCAGACTTCCGATTGTCGAAAAAACCTATTGGCAATTTCAAAAGCTTGTCATGCAACTCCGTACGCAAATCGATCAAAACTTTTTGCTCCACCACATTGTTAACTCTGATTCTGAACACATTTAGCACTTCTCCCAAGAAGTATAAAAAGACCAAAGCACCCACCCCGTAGATGAGCAGATCGATCTTTTTCGCGGTGATTATTTCATCGAAAATATAATTCACCGTCCTCGGAATAAGCATAAAGCAAACTGTGCTGCTCAATGCCAAAACTAGGGTTAGCCCAAACAACCCTTTATACCGAAACAAATACCCTGAAACTCTCCAAATCGTGTTCATCTTATCTCGCAAATCCAACGCCCTATTCCACACAACACAAGTTCACATTAGCTTAAAGTCATGCGACCTGGCCCAGTAGGAGAAATTACAGGACCTAATTCAGCCAAACAGGAAACAAAATTAACTGAATCGAGGTCGAAATTATTCATTGGCTTTCTTCGAGAATCCAAATACTAATTAACCTTACCTATGCGTTTTCTTAACAACCCTTTATCTGCCCTCTTCGCTGTAGGAATTTCAACCGCCAGCGCCTCTTCGCTTCCGGAGATCGGAGAAACCAAAAAGGAAGTCATTCAAAGATTTGGCGAACCTCAAAGCGAGCTAGGTAACAACGAAATTAGAATCCTAAATTTCGAAAGCTGTTCCATCCAGCTGCGAGATGGCACTGTCGTTTCGGTCAATCCAAAACAAAGCCCTCGCCAGACACCCGAACAAATTCAGGCAAAACGCCTCGAATTCGCTACCCGCCAGTATAAGCGCTATAGCAACAACGAACACGTCATCAGGCTAAGTCCACAAGCGCGTTTGGATTTTTGGAAAAGATTTCAACACCAACATCCGGCAATTGACGTATCAGAAGAAATCCTCACTGCCAAAAAGCAATGGCAGCAAGAGCTCTCTCTAGCCCGCACTCATGAATTTGCTCAATTCAACCAGCAGCATCAAGCCCAAGAGTCGATCAAAGAGGAGAGAAAATCTTACAAAAGACGCTCTTACACCCGCCGCTATGTGGTAAACAAAAGCAGCTCCAAAAAATCAAAGAAATCTCACGGGAAGAAAGAGCGAACAAGCAAGACACCAACAGTTGTAAGATTTTTCCCAACAAGAGGAATCCCTGCAATAACGGGCGTAAAACCAATTGTTACGCAAGAGTTCAACCGGACTCCATAAGCAGAAGGAACAATTTGCTAGAATACGTTTTGACTGATGGGTTCATAATACCCACTCTCTAAATCAAACTCGATTCGTATCCATGATATCGTTCCTAAAAAATATTTTCTCACCCAAAAACGAAGAATTTCACTTCACTGCAGAAGATGCAGAATTCTACAAATCGGAAGGCTATCTCACTCTGAAAAACGTTTTTGATGAAACCGCTTTGCAGAAACTGGAAGCGGAAATCGATTCCATTTGGGAAAATCGAAAGTCAACCGAAAGCCCCTACATCCTAGATTTCTGCGAAGGGCCTTACAATGACCAACGAATGAAATTAAGCGATGCGCCTGATGACGCCCGCCAATATTCCCACAAACTGAACGATTATTTTCTCGAGTCCGAACAATGCAGAAACATCTGCCTGTATCCACCACTCGCCGACGCATTAGAAAAGCTACTCGGAGAAGCTCCGGCAATTATCAATAGTCTCAATTTCAAAAAAGGCAGCCAGCAAGACGACCATTTCGACACCTACTTTATGCCACCCCCTACACCTGGTAGAATGGTCGTTACCTCAATTTGTCTAGAGGACATAAAGCCAGATTCTGGTCCTGTAAGATACTTTCCAAAAAGTCACCTCATAGAACCCTGTCGACTAGCCCACGGAGGTATCCACGTTACCAATCCAGAAGAACGTGAGCAAGTACGAGAGTATATAGACCAAAAGCTAGAGGAAGCAGGAATCGGATCAGAAATCTACCTTGGGAAACGAGGAGACGTACTCGTTTGGCACGGACAACTGTACCATGGAGGTACTCCGATAACGAACCCGAATTCAACAAGAAAAACGCTCGTTACCCACTACTGGGGAGCCTCCGATGTTCCTGAAGCCCAGCGAATCAACCACGCTCCAAATTCATATTATTTCAAGCGACCCCATCCGCCGCTTCCAGAAGGCTACTCAAGCGACATCAAACCGGACGCATAACCACTACTCTTTCTCAAAGCGATAGCCGACATCTCGGATCGTTTTAATATGCACAGGCTTTGACGGCTCTTCTTCTATTTTCGCCCTCAATGTCGTAACACAGCGATCGACGCTGCGCTGTGTCACCAAAATACTGCTACCCCATACTTGATTCATAATACTCTTTCGAGTGAGGGCTTTCCCTTCGCGACGTAAGAAAAACTCAAGTAGCTTGTACTCTTTCTGAGTCAGCTTAACCTCCTCTCCACCCTTTCTCAATACCTGCGAAGCCAGATCTATCTCGCATTCGCCAAATGAAATTAGTCCTTCTCCTCTAGATCCGTGTCGCCTCATCAACACACGTACACGTGCGATTAATTCACGTATCGAGAAGGGCTTAGTGAGGTAATCATCAGCACCCATCTCTAAGCCGCGTACAATATCCGATTCCTGCCCCTTTGCAGTAAGCATTACAACGGGATATTCCAAGCCTTCAGCCCGGATCGCTTGACAAATCTCCAAGCCATTAACCTCCGGAAGCATTATATCCAATAACGCAATACTTGGACCATCATCGAGTGCCAGCTCTAAACCAATCGATCCACTATCGGTAGAAACAACATCAAATCCTTCTGCCTTAAAATTGTCAACTAGCCCACGAGACAGAGCCACATCATCTTCTACTATCAATATTTTATGCATATGGAATCGTAATGGTAAAACAGCTACCTTCTCCAACTTCAGATTGAACACCAACACTTCCGCCATGCTTGGAAACAATAAACGACACGATACTTAACCCCAAGCCGACACCTCCCGAATGATCCGACAGTCTGCGTTTACTTTGATAGAACTTCCGAAATATCTTCTTTTGCTCGCTACGCGGAATCCCCGCCCCCTTATCAATCACGGAGAACTCCACCCCATTATCACCATTGGTTACGCGAAGGGTTATCTCAGGCTCTTTACCTCCATATTTCAAAGCATTTTCTAACAAATTGCCTACAGCGGTGGATAGAATTTCCACATTCCCCAGAGCGTCAGGCAAATCGTCCGAAAAGTCAGTCGCCAAAGAATAACGTTTCCCCTTAAAGCGTTCTGTGAATATTTCTTTTGCAGATTGCGCGACCTCGACAGCATCAATCGGCCCGATGTCAAAACTGCTCTTATTCCTCTCCATACGCGAATACGATAAAAAATTATCGATTAGGTAACCTAGCCTCTTATTCTCCTTATCGATTAATTCGAGGTACTCGCCCGTATCCACAAACCCCTTTCGACTTTCATCTAACATTGTATCGACCAACAAGCGAATCGATGCCACTGGTGTTTTGAGCTCATGTGTGACAGTTGCCACCAAGTCATTCTTTAATTGAGCAGCATCCCTTTGCTTTCGAATTAAAAGCAAAACCGCACTTCCTGAAACAATTGACAAAACAAGAACCAATCCACCGATAAATAAAAACAACCGCGTGCGATTAGCCGTTTCGGGAGCGAATCCATCGAGTATGGCGATCGTAAATCGTTCTAAAGGAACAAACATGACACGCTTACGAGCATACTCCTTGGCAGACTCATCTTTCGAAAACGACAGCTCAATACGCTCATCCAATTTCCCAGCCATCTCAAGAATGGACGATTCTTTATACAAAAGAATTAATTCATCATCTTTATAGCATACTATATCGCCTGACGTAAAAACACCGTTCTCTACTTGTTCAACATTCGCGGCATTTTCCTGCCAACGTCGCAACAAACTCATTGCCTCGACATTTTTCTTAGCCAGTTCACTTGTAGCCAAATCTCCATATTTATCATAGAAATATGAATACTGGTTATAGGGAACATCCATTCGAATGGTCCCATCGAGAACTGAATCTACAAGCGCAAGAATATCAGAGGTTATTCCATTTTCAGAATCGATTTCCTCAAACGCCATTACGCAAACCATTAAAGCAGCATTTCTTCCGCTCTTTAGACGCAACTTGCGAACTTCCGAGTCCTCCAACAAGTTCATAAGTTGGGTAAATTTTTCTTTCGCACCCAACGTAGCCCGTCTAACCCCTCTCGCCCGCTCTAACAAAGCCCGTCCTTCGAATTCGCGATCTCTGGGTGTTACTAACTCACCTGGAACTAAAACCCAAACAGCATCCGCTAGATCCTTGGCAATAACTTCATTCAGTAATCGAACATTGTATACTCGCTCGGAATTCAAAGATTTCTTGGTTTCTTCAAGCCGCTGAGCAAACAAATTAATAATCGATTTTTCAAAATCCTGCAAGGCACGCTCTTGAGCTTCATCAATTAGGCTATTAACGGCCTCCTCTTCACTCTTGAGAGCTTCTCGCAAAAACCAAACAACGCAAACAGCAGGCAGAGCGATTGCTGTCACAATAAGCGGATACAGCCAACTAAACTTGTGACCGCTCAAGAACCTGCTATTTGAACTCTTTAACATGCTATCTATTCAGAGATAGACTCAGCGATATTTAGGAATTCGCTATGCGACTCTGACCAATCCCTTGGCTCTCCTTTGAGGGTTAATGAATAGTGCATTGTGTCGCTCAAAATAAAACAAGCTGAAAACTTTTCAACAATTTCACCTTCGCTTTCTCTTGTCGCATCGAAAAATGCAGCGTCCATTCCATTAACTTTTCTTAGCTGATAAGGCTCGTCTCCAAAATCAAAATCTTTCCATTTTTTCATCTCACGCTCGCTCAAAGCTTTGATCGTCGCTTCAAAGTCTCCGGGAACGATGAGACCTAGCTCCTCATTAAGATTAGCTTGAGCTTCGAGCCGTGTCGGAAACGTTGGAGCCAAGAAATTTATTCTCTCTAATGTTTCACTTTTCCCTGCCCCCCTTTCGACCAAAGTCAAATTATCACTATAATCAAAACTATAGTCGTATTTATCACTCGTATACGTCCTAACTTTATCTTCATCGAAAATATCCGATTTCATCAACTCAACAGAAATACCCCCAACCTTCATGAGCACAGGAATTCTACGGTCATTAGTAGTGATAAAAATAGATTGCTTCATATTTCCAACGTTGGCTTCGACATGATAGCATTCGACGACTCCTAATACCGTATCCATTTCTAAAATGTCTACTATCTCGAAAGTCACAGAAATCTGCATAGTCGTGTAATGCACAAATAGATTCATTTCAGTAGAATATCCTATTTCGACAGGAAACTGCCTTACCAACGACTGAGCATGGTCATTCTCATATGTCTTCCCTTGAAAAAAGAGTTCTTTGATTTCGTCGACTTCAGGATACTCGACAGTGGCTAATTTACCGCCATTTGAAAAATCTGTATTTATTACTCCAAGGTTTTCAGAGACCAATCCACAATAAACCGTATCGAAACTTTCAGTATCGAATTCGATCGTCGCAATTCGTTGCTCGCCCGCCAAAACTCGATGCTCAAGATGCCACAGGCTTTGCCCGTCTCTTTCGACGAGACTCAATGTACTAACACTGTAGCCCGCCGGCTTCCCAGTTGGCAGGGTGTATTTATACTTGAAACGCTCCCCCTCGACGAAAGGGTCAAACGCCGGCTCGAAAACTTCGGGTAAGCGCTCCTTAGCTGCCAAAACCCAACGCTCTTCCTCAGGGTATAAACCTTCAAGCTTACCAAATTCTAAAAACGCTTGTGATTTATTCCCTTGTTCCCAGTAACATTCCGCCAATCGGTATTGCGCTTCTGCAGCTATGGTTCTTACAAGACTTTCAGCCTCCAAGATCGCCTGATATTTCTTAATCGCCTCTTCCAGATTTGACTCTGCTTCCTGCAAAAAAATTGCCTCTTCTAACTGGTCTGCTACATTGCCCGCAGGCTCCAAAGGAGATTCTGCCACTAAAGCAGACACGCCTATGGCGCCTGCCGCTACTATCGATAAAACGCTTTTGGATATGTGATTAATTTTCATAAGGGCCCCATCTTATCCTCAAAAGATTACCTTCGTATTACCTACCAAGTAATAAATGAGGATCGCCCCTCATTTTGCCAATTCGTTATTAGGATATCTCAAATCCCTTTGTTAATGCATTTTGTTTTTTAGTTTACAAAGAGCCGCCGGAAGAGATTGTACTCCCATCTACTTATCAATTAAATGCAAAGATCAACTAAACTTACTCTCTTGGGAACTCTCGTTTGCTCAGCCGCAATCGCAGAAACCGACTCGGTTTTCACACTTCCTGAACTGAATATCGAAGCCCAACACACGGCCATCATTGAACCAATTTCGACCTACGCCGCTCCGGTATCTCGTCTCGAGCTGAATCCACAAGTAGACCTCCAAGTTCGTAATCTCGCTGAAGCTCAGGGAGATATAACTATTCGAGGCGGAATTTTCGAAAACACCGGCTTCCGCCTAGGAGCGAGCAATATTCTAGACCCCCAAACAGGTCACTACTCAGCTGAGCTCCCTATTGCGCCTGAAATGATGCAAGGTCCTGGCATATTCGTAGGTGCAGAAAATGCGCTCTTCGGTGCCAATAGCTCAGTTGGAACCATCAATTACTCATTCTCCGAAATTATCGACGGCGGCAAAGCGAGTATCGGATTCGGAAACAATGACCTGAACTTCCAACGGGCTTACACCGCGTGGACTTTCAACTCTGAGTCGGATTGGTCATGGGGAGCAGAAGCAGAAGCTTCTCGGTCCGAAAGCGCAGGATCAATCGAAAACGGCGACCACAATTTTAACCGTTACAGCGGTCGCCTTCAGCTCCTTGGACCGAAATCTCAAACCGACCTTATCGCAGGCTATCAAGCTAAATTTCTTGCTTGGCCAGAGCTTTATGCAGCTCCATTCGGTTCCAATGAGTCCGACAATGTTAAGACCACACTCATCATGCTTAATCACCAGCAGACTTACGATGAGAACACAAATTGGGAAGCCACTGCTTACTACCGACGTCACGCGGATCACTACCTCTTCAACCGATTTTCAGATAGTAGAGCATTTGTGCATGAAACAAAAGTATACGGCCTCGGCCTCTCAGGGGCGCATCGTTTTAGCGACAGTTATTCCCTCAATTTCAGTAGCCAATTTACGGCAGACGAAATCGAATCGACCAACCTTGAAAACAGCTTCACCAGTCGCAACTATCTCAAACTTGCCGTTCTTCCAGAGTATCGCTTGGACTTAAACAACGAGTCTTCACTCTCCATACGAACAGGACTTTCCTTCGACGATACTAACCGCAACGAATCGGAATTTTCCCCAATCGCTGACATCACCTACACCAAGCAACGCAATTCTGGTTACGACAAGTTTTACCTAGCCTTTACTCAAGCGACTCAAGTTTCTGGATACACTGCCATAGGTGGGGGAACGAGTGGACTCTTTGCGAGCAATCCCAATCTCGAGCGAGAAATTAGCCAAAACCTAGAACTCGGAGCCACTTGGCAACGCAACCAATCGAGCCTGAGTGCCGCCCTCTTTGTTCGTCAGGACGACGATCTCGTGGACTGGACCTATTCCACAGCATCCTCAAACGCTCGCTCTGCAAACAATGTCGATATCGAAACGTTCGGTTTCGAAGCCATCGCCTCTCACAGTTTCGGCAATTTTGAGATACTCGGAAGCTACACATATCTTGACAAAGATGAAGACTACGGCCTTGCAGATGTCGATGCGAGCTTCTATGCCCTAAACTTCGCCGAACATCGCGTTACCGCCGCGGCTATCTTGAGTTTGGGGGAAATTGCTCAAATCCGCTTAGACAATGAATGGCGTCATCAAAAAGAAAATACAGTTAGAAACGACGATAACAGGGCATTTTTCACTCACTTTGGAATGTCTTTCTTCATCCCTGAGTACGAAAACTTGGAACTCTTCATTGCAATCGAGAACCTCTGGGACGAAGACTTCGAAGAAGTCCCCGGCACCCCAGGTCGCGGCCGCCAATATAGCGCCGGAGCCAACTGGTCCTGGTAAACTACAAATCAAAAAAAACGTAGGGCCTCAGCTCGCTGAGAGCCGCAAATACTAAACTCGGCATCCAGTAAACTGGAGCCCTACGAAATCAAGAAGCTGTCTTTCTTCCCCAAATAATCGCTACAAATATTAAGCTTCCTCCAGAAGTCAGCTTTATAAGATCATCCCTACTCACCTCAGCAATTTCGCCAAAGACAAATAGCGAGGTCGCCATTGCAAGAGGAACCACTGCATTATTGAAAGCAGCTAATGTCCCCGCGTTAACGATCGCTGCTCCCTTATTCCATAAGAAAAAACCGATTCCCGCAGCTACGACACCTAGATAGACGAGCACCCAAATTTGTTCTCCCGTTGGTTGAAAATGCCCCCAATTCCCCAATACAATCGCCGAAGCTCCGGAGAAAAGGAACGCGCCAAAGTACATGAGTGCAAACACAGACGAATCCCCCACATCCGGATGCGCTTGCTTCCAGCGCTTGTAAAGCACCTGCCCAAGCCCGAAAGCTACATTCGCTATCTGCATCAAAAAGAATCCAACCCAAATCGCCCCCTCTGGTTGAGCATATTTAATGACCCCCGCTCCAAGAATCGAAAGTGCAGAGCAAGCCAACAGCTGCCACCGAAAAGTCCTTTCGAATATCGAATGCGACACCGCAACGTATAACGGCGTCATCACTGAAAACAACGCCACCAAATACGACGGCAAGTAACTATATGCACGAATATACGCCACATACATCACTCCAAACTGCAACGCCCCTAAAGCAATCAACTTGCAAGCATTCGGCCAACTAATCCTCATCAACCGCAAAAACGGGACAAAGCAAACACAAGCCAAACCGAGACGAACTGCTGCCACAATCGTCGAATCAAGGCCACTTAAACGACTGCCTATAAGGCCAAAAGAAAATGCCCATAGGCACGAGACTATTATCAGATAAACCATAAATAGATAGTTGTTAATCTAAAACACAATCCACATAACAATGGCAATAGGGAACGCGCAAGGTTCGCTCGCTCATACGAAGACCTCACTCACTAAAATTCTTTTAGAATTAATAGGAGCAGCGAAAACACCGCCCCTACTTAGCAATCGAATCGTACAAACAACCTCTTCTAAGGCAGTACTCGCAAAATTCCAGTCATGGAAAAAACGTGACCAGGAAAAGTACAAACGTATTCATAATCTCCCGGTTCTAACGGAGCCTTAAAGTATATCGTCTCGGTCGTTTCAGGAGACACCAGTGCAGTATGAGCAATGACATCATCCGACTCGGGAATAAAATTCATTTCCAAACCTTGCACACCGAGCTGCAACGCTTCCGCCCCCACAATTTGCCCGGTTCCAGGCTTACAAATAACGACGTTGTGCAGCATATCATCTTCATTATTGAATATAAGCTCAACACGATCTCCAGCACTTACTTCTAAAAGCGTTTTATCAAATTTCATTCCGGGAACTGTTCCCAACGAAAAACTCGTTTGAGCATTCGCGCCATCCCAGCTAGCAGGCTTCTCAGAATTCAACTTGGCAAAAGACGATTCTTCACTCGACGAAGCAGGAGAAACCGCTGTTACACATAGATCTGAATCAAACGGAATAATCCGATCTCCATAAGGAAACTGGTTTAACGTATAATAGGCGGTGTCATGCAATAAATTATCGCTCTTCTCCTTGGAAAGAACGCCCTGAGCCTTTATCTCGTGAACGTATCCTTCTCTCAAACACACAGCTGCTAAGCGAACACTCATACCGTCTTCAGCCACTTCGACCTTTAAAATCGGACACTTCATGAAATCAACAGCCGGACTGCCATATTTAGAATGGTACTTATATGTAAAGTTGCTAATGCTATAATTCTCTGGATCCGCGGCAGTTGTACGGTCAACAGGCTTTGTGAACTTCAACAAAAACCCATCTGGACGTGCCTTTACCTCGTAAATTTCAAAAGGTACTTTTCCAGTCCAATCTAGTCGTTCCAAGCCCTGCTCTTTCGTACCAACACTTCCCCATCCCCGAGCAGTTTCACCAGCAAAAAGCGACCCGCCTTCCCCCATAGTAAGCCTTATTATACCACATTCAAAGCCTTCTCTAAATGGATAGCTAGCTCCTTGCCAAACGCCCTTTACTTCCTCAAGAGTCATGCGTAATATTTTGCTCTGCCCTTGGTCAGCCACAAAAAATTGGCCTGTAAATGGACCAAATTCACCTTCTGTAAGATCTTCTTCAATACCTGCTGTAGAGATTCCTAGTATAGTATGGGGAAACCAAACAGTCGGTGACTTAATCCCCGGTATTCGTTTGGAAACTTCATAGATTGGATCGCCGCTATCGGGGATATCTTCAAAGCGAAGGCTCACAGTAGAACCAGGCTCTCGTGACCACCGCAATGATTCTCTATGACCAACGAAATCACCTTTATCTATTTGGGTCACGTGCCCCGACCCCATCCATTCGCCTTGATTCTCCCCGTACAACCAAAGACCATCAGACGTAACAGTAAAACCTGCAGGAGAGCGTAATCCCGCTGCAATGGGTATGATCTGACCATCCGGAGTGATTTCAACCATCCAGCCTCTCCAAGGTACTGGTGCCTGATTCGGCGCTCCAAACGCCACATTAAGAGTTACTCGCATATTCCCATTAGGAGCCATCACAGGCCCATACGCATATTCATGGTAACTTCCAGAAATAGGCAAACGAGCAACTGTCTTAAATGAGTCCGCCAAACCATCGTCATTTGTATCCTCGATATGGGTAACCTCCTGGCGCTGCGCAACATAGTACCCTCCCTGCGGAGCGCTCACAATTCCAAGGGGCGTATGCAAGCCAGAGGCAAACAAACTAAACTTGGGCTTCGGTTTTTTGTCATACGCTCCTTCTATCATCCAAATCTCTCCGCGACGCGTAGTGACGAGCAAACGCTTGCCAGGCAAGGGAAGAATTCCGCTAGTCTCCAATACTATGTCGTCGGGGACGGGAATTGGCGTGCGCTTCCAATACTTTCCTTCTTGCGCCACCAGTTCATCGGAAGCCGCAACAAAACGCTCCTTTTTGGAGGGGTTCTGCCCAAACGCTTGTCCAGAAATTAAAACAGCCACAGCAATGGCAAACAGCTTGATGAAATTTTGTCGTATCATTTCCATTACCAAATAATGTTATAGCTGATTGCGGATTCTGGATTGGAACTCGGAACCCACACCATCAATTGATCACGGCCATTTACGCGCCTTACAAAAGGCGGCAGCTCATTGTCAGGCGGCACATCTACATAAAACGTCCGATCGTCAACGATGTAGCGCCCATTGCCTTGATTTTCGATCACATTGGCTTCAACGAGCAATACTCCTGTCTGCCATCGGCTATGACCACCCGAAATTTTCAAGCTACGGTGCAGATTTCGAGGACCGTTTGATGCAATAATTTTGTCGGTTATTTTAAGCTCCGCTAACTGCGCATAAAATTCCGGCTGCCCCTTCTCGTCTAACGTATATCCTTTGGGTGACCATACTGGGTCGGGCACGTTTGGCCAATCATCGTCCGTCTTTTTGAAGAACGCTACAGTTGGTTTCAAAGAAAAGGTTAACAGAGGCCCCACAGGCTTGGCGATCTGTTCAACACCACGACCATCCCATATTTCAAATGTATCCAAAAAATCGCCATTCCACGCATGCAAGATAGACCCTGTATCAAAATCATAAGCATAGTGCACTTTTTCTGGCGACCCTACGGCAACCGCATATAGGCGCTTGCGTGGTTCATAGGGAATAAAAGCTCTTTGGAGTCGAACGCGCTCTTCGAATGGCTGAATTACTAGACTATTCGGCTCCTCTTCTTCCTCCTCTTCACCAATTTTCTCAGGAGTCAACAAGCGCATCCCAAAGTCAGGACCTTCTACCTGCAGATTCAATTTAGCCTCGCCCCATTTAGCGTGTAGATAGTCGAGCCTAAATGCATGCTTACCCGCTTCCAAATATATCGGCACTGTTCGTCCACCACCGCTAAGAGGATCAAGAGCGACCGCTTCGCCTACGACAAGTTTCGTAGTGCCTCTACCTGAAACCGTGAAGGCATAAGTACCTGTAGTCGATATCTGAAGCGTTCCTGTGTAAGTCGCAGCAAAATTTTTCTTTGGCTCTAGATCTTCCAAATCCAAATGCGTCACTTCAGGAGTATAGTCCGGCTCAATATCATCGTAGTCCCCTATTTCGAGTTCCTTCCCCAAGCGAACAACACATGAAAGTTCGTCGATGCTCACCCCTTCGCCTCCCAATGGCTTGAAGGCGATATTTCGAAAAGCGACGGGACCATGGTCACCCTGTATCATAACGGGTGCAATAGCGACTTCATCCTCCGCCGCAGCAGAACGAGTGGGTCCAGTAACTTCAACATTCTCGTGCAATGTGAACCCGTTGAGCACTACTTTAACAAAGCGAGCATTTTCTATCTTGTTTCCTGTTTCATCAAAACGTGGAGCCCTAAATTCTATGCGCAATCGCTGCCACAATCCAGGAGCTCGACAAGCGTTTAACTTGGGATCGACCCCCTCGTATCCATATTTTTCGTCTTCTATATAACGTTCGTAAATTCCACCGCAGTCGCTAAACTTTGGATTCTCAACTCCCCAACTATCGAACAGTTGCACCTCATAACGACTCTGCAAATAGACCCCTGAATTCGAGCCTTTTGGCATTAGAAACTCCAACTCCAACTCGATGTCTCCATGCTCCCATGCTGTAAACAAATGCGAACCACTCCTCCGCGGAGCAATGTTAGCAATCACCCCAACCCCGGGTTTAGTCGAAAAACTCGCTTCGTGGCGCGGATCACCGGTGACATTAGAAATAAGTTGCCAATTCGATTCAGGAGTTTCGAACGCGAGAAAACTATCCAAACGAACTGCATTTAGAGGCAATTCAGATTGGGCAGATGATAAGGATAGAGCAAAGCATGTCGCAGCGATGCAGAAAGTAAGAGGCGATAATTTCAAATCAGGCGATTTTTAGTGTTTCCAGGGTGAGGTAAAATGAAGGCGACTCTTCGTCCAAAAAAAGATACGACCGGAATGCTTCAAACCATTCCATTTTTAGACTTATTTCGTCATTTAAGAGAAATGATAGGAAACGATAAAATCGATTAGAACAATAACTAAGTTAAGAAAAACTTGGAGAAGGAAGTATTTCCCCTTAGCCAACGATTAAATACAATTAACTTGTTCAATCCTATACCGATAGACTCGTACTTCCTTAAAGAATGCCCCCGTTCTTTCAATTTTGAGCGTTTCAAGCTATTGCAAATTTTTGGCTTATTTCGTCATTTATCAGAAACTGTAGGCTTCGAAAAAATCGATTAAAACACTAACGAAATCAGGGGGGAATTTGGAGAAGGATTCAATTTCCAGCTACCCAACGATAAAATACAGTCATCCCGTTCAATCCTGTAATCCTTCGAAGTCCCGATATGCTAGGCCCCGCCAAAAGAGTATCCCATTCTTTCAAATTCGTGGAGCTCTCTATCCAACCTCCGCTCGGCATATTTTCCCATCGAAGAACAAAATCATCCTCAGCAATCTCAATAACTAAACTAGCCTCATCACCAACCCGCAACGAACTCAATTCATGAAGATACACTTCCAAATTAGTATACCCATCGCCCCTTAACCCTCTTTCCAATGAATCCGCCAAAGTTACGTCCAAACCTTTGAGACGCTCCCATTCATCAGGCAGACCATCCTTGTCACTGTCCCACAGATCGCCTCGCTTCGTAGGTTCGAATTCAGGAAACCCACCTACATCTGTTTCAAAGTTCACTAGCGCCCCCGACAAATTCAACCAATCCAGCAAAATGCGGTTGTCTACTGGGTCCGACTCCCAGGGTCGAGCGCCGGCATTCCCAACGATGTAACTCGGCAAGTCCCTGCTGGATATAACATCAAGCGAATCATGCCAGATTGGTTTGGACTCGGTAACATATTGAGAAACGGACCGACCCTGTTCATTTGTTAGAAGGGGAATCAGAGAGTTTAGAGCACCAAAGTGATCGAACCTACGATTGTCCTCAAAATAGACACTCAATGCGTGCCAATCTTCTAAGCTTGGAACCCCTGCGAATTCATCCAATGCAACAAAGAGAGGAATTGGATTTCCAAAAAAGCTATTGAGAGGCCCCCAGTGTAAGCTATTACCCACTACAGAGATTAGAGCTTCTTCTGGCAAACCATCCCCGGAGCTTGCAAGCTCTTCCGACCATTCATCGTAAACAGTCGAAAACTGCATTCCAATCCGTCCTGGATTGTAAATAACATTGTTCATCATTACCCCCCTAGCCCCTGCTTTAAAAACAGGATTGCGGGCCATATTATTGGCATAGAGGTTTTTAATAACTGCGATCTCTGTCACATTATCATGAATCAAAGAGCCCTTCGAATGCTCACCCTCAGCATGGGTGGCCACGCTTAATCCTTCCGCCACGATGTTATTGCTCAACGTAATTCGATGCGAGGTATTGGCCCTCCACTCATCTGGATTTTCCCCATCAAAGCGCGGTCCAGTAACAGTCAAATTCTCATCCACCGCCCAGCTAATCTACGATAACATCATGCGACGAATTAATCGTAATTCCATCCGGCTCCCAAACCTCACCGACGTGCCCCGCAGCTCCAGGCCTAACTCGTAAGTGCTGGATAATGACATCATGCGTCTTTTCCACAGCGAATCCCCCGTCGATAATCGTAATTCCAGGATAAGGAGTCGATTGCCCAGCCACCGTTATGGTATGGATTGGAAATAACAAGCGAGCTCCCTTCGAGGTCGATAAGGCCACCCACATTAAACAATACAGTCCGAGGTCCTTCTGCTTCCAATGCTTCCCGAAGCGAGCCCTCACCTTCCGCATTTAAGTTATTAACGATATAAACTTCGCCACCACGGCCACCCACTGTTTCCGAAGCCCAACCTTCTGCGCCGGGAAATGCCAGAGGTTCGGAACGGGCTAAAAACGATGTCAAAAAAAAGGCCGCGAGAAAGACGATTCTGCGAGGAGTCAACATTCACTCACAAAATGCCATTTCGCCTTAAGAGTCAACGACTCTTCTTTAAGTGCATATAGTAAGCTGAATTAGCAATTCAACTACATCCCTTTATCCGACCAAACCGCGAATTCGTTTCCGCTTGGTTCTGCAAAATGAAAGCGACGGCCGCCTGGAAACGAAAAAGTTTCTTTTACAACCATGCCTCCGGCCTCCAAGATCTTCTCACGGGTAGATTCTAAATCTTCACTGTAAAAAACAACCAAAGCGCTTCCGTCCTCGCTAGAGGACGCTTTCGGAGCTTGAAAAAATCCCCCATCGATTCCTGCATTCTTAAAGGCTGCGTATTCTTTGCCAAAATCTTGAAATACCCAATCAAAGACCTCGGCAAAAAAACGCTTAGTCCCAGTCAAATCCCAGGACGGGAATTCCACATAGTTGATTTTCTCGTGCGTATTCATAAATTATGGATTTTTCCTAGATCAATATCAAACCTAGCCATGACCTTCTTTTCGTTTATGAACTCCAACAGCATTACCGTCGGGATCTCGAACATAGGCCATATGGCAAACAGGAGTTTCCATCGGCCCAAAACTAAACTCTACATTCGCCTCTTTCAGTTCCGCGATCGCGCTATCAAAATCATCAACTTCCAGCCCCACATTGCAACCCTCTGAGCTTGGAGTCATTCCTTCGCCAAAACCGAGAGCCAACGTAGCCGCACCTATATCATACTCAACCCAATGGAATCCTTCACCTTCATGATCCATCGTAGGCATTAAGCCGAGAATTCCTTCGTAAAACTCACGAGCCTTACCCATGTCCGTAACAGGATAACACGTATAAGCAATCTCTCTTATCTTCATATTTTCGATATTTATAATTTATTAAATTTTTGGATATAATTCGTAGAGGGCCAGCTAATCGAGTGACGAGCCGACGCCCCACAAAACCTCGATTGAGTTTAGCTCTCAGAAGATCAGCCTTCTTCACCGTATTGCCAAAAAGCAAATACCGCCCCCTCAGGCCCAGCCACTACGGCAAAACTCCCCATGGGTATATCCACACGACCTTTAAACACCTTCCCACCCAAAGCTTCAAGTTTAGCGATAGAAGCATCGATGTCTTCAACCGTAACATAGCTCAACCACATAGGCATCGCCCCTTCTTCCGTTGGAGGTACAACACATCCAGCTACTGGACGATCACCTTTTTTGAACACAGTGTATTCCTGCCCATTTGGCATTGGCATAACATCGGTCGACCACCCAAACAGTTCAGTATAAAACTTAACGCTGCTTTCTTTGTCGTTTGTTACAATTTCAGTCCAAGGCAATAGACCAGGAGACTTATCTTCTTTGTTGGATTCTTCACTCATAATTCTAGGTTGTTAGTTGGGATTAATAGATACTGACAAAGGACGAATTCCTTCGCGCTCATTCTTTCTACCATTACCCACTGACAACCCTATGTCAGGAGCCTTTAAACTTTGTTAAACAAATTGCCGATAATGCTCGAGAACCTTCTCCGCCTCTTGAGAAATTAGCACCTGCAACTCTTCCGGTTCCCTCACAATGACCGAGCGCCCCAGCCCAATAAGCCATCGCGCCATCCACTCCAACGAATACGTTTCACTATTCAGCAAAAGCCAACCACTGGACAGGTTTTCCTGATATACGATTCGACACGGACTGTGTTGCGAAATCCGCTCCAACGCCCACGGTTCGCATTCAATGGTTATAGCATACTGTCGACTCTCCTCTGAGATGCAGTTCACAAAGTCATCCAAGGAGAAATCGTCATGACCGGAGAATGTTTCCTGTAAGACCTCACAACTATTTATCCGATCCAGTCGAAAATCGCGCATCGCCTTACGCATGCGACACCAAGCGATCAAATGCCACTGCTGCCCATAGAAGGTTAAGCCCAAAGCCTCAACTGTCCTCTCAGAAACTTCTCCCCGACTGCCCTTATCGTATAGAATCGTCACACACCTACGCTCGACCACAGCTTCTTGAATCGCCATCAAGGCTCCACTGCTTTGTCGCATATTCGGGCGACTCCAAACTTCCAACCGAGCACCCAGCTGCCGCAAGTAATCCTTGTGCCCATCTGGCAATGCAGAGCGCACTTTCAACAAGGCTCCCGACAAACTTTTCTTCAACGATTCATCGCCAAATTTTTCCGTAAGCTCGCCACTCATAAATAGAGCTGCGACCTCCTCTTGAGTGAACATGATAGGCGGGACATTATAGCCTTTAACCAAACTGTAGCCGACACCCGCCTCCGCGACGATCGGCACTCCCGCTTCACCCAAAGCTGCGATATCTCGATAGACTGTCCGTACGCTGATCTCGAAATACTCCGAAATTTTCTCCGCAGTCACGACACGATGACTTTGCAACATCAGTATCATTGAAGTGAGACGGTCAATTCTATTCATCGGGCAACAAAAGAGGGATAAACAACGTTCGACTTCATTGATAAGCTCGATGCCGCTTCGAAATCAAACAAAAGATAAAGCAGCATCCACAAAATCACATTTTCACATGAGGTAGTTCAAAACACCCATCCAATAACAGGTTTGCATCGCAAAAAAGCCACACTCAACGAAATCCAAATAAATCATCGCCATACTTCCAACGTAAAGGTAGTTAATCCACCACCAACAGACCAGAAAAGAAAAAATCTGAACCAAAGGCTACACGCCAAACAAAACAGATTCCAACCATTTTTTGTATCATGAAAACCTGTTACGCATTCTTGATTGCTTTCTTCATTCTCTACACTGCCCAGACGGCAGAGTATTACGCTGATCCAACAGTTGAAGATGGAGGACAAGGCACCAGAGAGTCTCCTTGGCCATCTCTACAAAAGAGCATCGCAGAAGGCAATCTATCAAAGCTAAAACCTAGCGACACATTGTACTTAAAAGACGGTTACCATGGGTCCGCAACGATATCCGGCATAAATGAAGATTTCATAACGATCACATCCGCGCCCGATCAGCAAGCAACTCTATCCCGCTTAACGCTAACAAAAGCCGCTAGATGGAACATTACGAATCTACGCATTAGCCCCACCTTTGGAGGACAGCCCTACAAAGGAGATATTGTCACTCTCACCAACAAACACCCTGAAAGCGGAAAAAACATCCTCGAAAACTGCGAAATTTTTGCGGAGGATTCTCACTTAGACTTCGAATTCGAAGACTGGATAAACGTAAACAAAGGCGTTTTAATTGGCCAATACGGAACAGGAACCATCGTGCGAAACTGCTACATACGGAACACACGATTCGCTCTGACTATGACTGCCTTCGACTGCTTGGCCGAAGGTAACGTTATCGAACACTATTCAGGTGATGGCATTCGAATGACACGCGACGGCCAAACTGCTCAGTACAATATTATCAAAAAAGCCTTCGCTCCAACCTGGAAGGGCGACAAAAATCACGACGACGCCATCCAGTGCTTTTTACATGAAAAAGGAAGTGGAACAATGCGCAATCTAACTATTTCTCACAACATAATCATTGGACACGATCCCAAAGCAGAACCCTTCGCAGCTATCAACCAAGGTATCGGGCTCTTTGATGGACCACTTGTCAATTTCACGATCGAGGGAAACGTAGTAATGGTTAATCACTGGCACGGTATTTCAGTGTATGACGGCCAAGATTGCACAATTGCTAGCAATGTTGTGTGGAGCAAATTCAAAGGCAAAATGCAACCTTCGATCCGACTCGGCCAAAAATTGAACAAAGCGAGAGACAACATCGTCACAGGAAATTTCTCTCCAAGTTACGGCATTGCTCAACCCGGCACTAAAAGCCGCAAGAACAAATACTCAACACGCAAAGTATATCGCATGTCACTTCAGAACCTTCTTGCAGAGCATAACGCTCTATTTGGTTTCTATCACCCTATAGCCAACCGAGAGCGCATACTCGAAGATCTTTAAAGTCTATGACGAACTATGACGCCTCCAGCACTTGATAATTCAACAAAATGTATTCGAATTTTTGACTCAGTATGAAACTTCCAATCTACCAAGTCGACGCATTCGCAGAAAAACCATTCTCTGGCAACCCAGCAGCAGTTTGCCCTCTCGAAGAGTGGCTGCCCGATCATACACTTCAAGCTATCGCCGAAGAAAACAACCTTTCGGAAACTGCCTACTACGTTAAGGAAGGTGACTCCTATCGTATCCGCTGGTTTACGCCAAACAAGGAAGTGGATCTTTGCGGACACGCGACCTTAGCTGCTGCTTATGTCCTTTTCATGCTGAGCAACGATCAAAACGATTTGTCATTCAAATCGCGCAGCGGCCCACTAAGCGTATCCAAGTTTGAAGATACCTTGACACTCAACTTTCCACAACAACCTGGAACGCTCTGCGATGCGCCGCAAAATTTAAGCGAAGCACTCGGCAAAGCACCAAGCGAATGCTACGCAGCGGACGATTACATGGCAGTATTTGAGTCGGAAGCAGACATCCTGTCCCTCGAACCCGACTTCAGCCTCCTACAATCGCTACAGCTGCGCGGAGTCATTGCTACCGCTCCAGGAGAAAGCTGTGATTTCGTCAGTCGCTTCTTCGCTCCAAAATACGGTATCGATGAAGATCCTGTCACAGGTTCGGCCCACTGCACGCTTACACCCTACTGGTCCGCTCGACTCAGAAAAGAAAAGCTCAACGCACAACAACTTTCGAAAAGAAGAGGACACCTCACTTGCGAGCAGCACGATGATCGCATTCTTATATCTGGTAAGGCTATCCTGTACCTAGAAGGCTCCATCTTTATTTAGACAAGACTTAGCTGAAGCAAAAGTTGCCTGCTCTTCACGCATAGCTGGGAATTATCTTCCTGATTGCAGATGATTGAAAGTCAGCGATCTGAGAAAAGCCTAAATTTTAACTTACAAAATTCTCTATTAGAGCATCTTTCATTCATTCAGTCGCATAATTGGCATGCTTGAAGAATGCCTCGCAATCCGAGCCTGTAAGAATTTTTGTGTAACTGGCGTCTGATGTGCTTTAAAAAAGAAAGCATATCATATGAAAGAAAAGATTAGAGAAGAGCTTCTGG
>JAKYXN010000058.1 GCA_022538095.1 Puniceicoccaceae bacterium K14
CCATGCTTAACGGTTTCATGGAAGAGGCACCCTAACTGCTTTTTGAGAAAAAGCGCTATTAAAATGCGACTATTTTAAAGAAAATTGCTCTAGTCGGACTAATTTTGTGCTCCGCTTGAGTTAGTTCTCAGCTCCGAAAAAATCTAATTGATTATCATCAACTTGCACGTGGATTTTCTTTCGTGGCTTCGCTTTGGGAGTAGGCGATGACACGGTGACAGAGGCGTCGTCTGACTCTAATCGCTCGAGAATTTCTTTTGCTCGAGCGATTACGGGTGAGGGGAGCCCGGCTAGCCTTGCCACCTGAATTCCGTAGCTGCGATCAGCGGCACCCTCTATCACTTGTCGGACAAAAACGATGTCGTCGTTCCATTCTTTGACAGCAACTGAGAAATTTTTTAATCGATCCAGGTGTTTGTCAAGTTGTGTAAGTTCCTGATAGTGAGTAGCAAAAAGAGTTTTAGGGCCGTCCTGAGATTCTCGGTGTAGGTGTTCTACAACGGACCAGGCGATGCTTAGCCCATCGTAAGTACTCGTGCCGCGGCCGATCTCGTCTAAGATGATTAAACTCTTACTGGTGGCATTGTTTAGGATGTTAGCCGTTTCGTTCATCTCGACCATAAAAGTAGAGTTGCCTCTTGCTAAGTCGTCGCTAGCGCCGACTCGCGAGAAGATACGGTCCACGATCCCGATATTTGCTTGAGTCGCTGGTACCCAAGAACCGATTTGGGCAAGAAGCGTTATTAGAGCAACTTGTCGAATGTATGTACTCTTACCCGCCATATTGGGGCCGGTTATGAGGTGAATCTGGCTTTCGCTGGAACTCAGTTGCGTGTGATTGGGGATAAATGCGTGACTTCCCGCCATTCCGGCAGATTGCTGCTTGAGCATTTGCTCTACGACCGGATGTCGACCTTCAGTTATCTCTATCTGATCGTTATCGCCCAAGTTTGGCTTGCAGTAATTCCACAAACGGGCGATTTCAGCCCAACCGCAAAAGACATCGATTTCCGCTAGAGCGTTTGCAATTTGACGAAGAGCAACAGACTCCTCCAGAGTGGCCTGAACAAGTCCGACGAAGAGCTCTTCTTCGCGCCGTTTGCTGTTTTCTTCAGCGTGGAAAATTTCTTTTTCTTTAATTTTGAGCTCCTCGGTTACGAAGCGCTCGCAGTTGACCATGGTTTGCTTGCGTATATAATTATCGGGTACGTTGCCGAGATTTGATTTGGTAACTTCTATGAAATATCCAAATGCTCCATTGTACTTGATTTTCAGGTTTTTGATCCCAGTGCGCTCGCGTTCCTCCAATTCCAGAGCGGACAGCCATTGTTTGTTGTCCGTTGTCATGGACAGCATTTTGTCTAGTTCCTCGTCGTAGCCCTTTGCGATATAGCCACCGTCTTGCAGGTTGTTTGGAAGCTCGTCCTTGAGTGCACGATTGAGAAGCTCGTTTAAGTGAGGAAGATCATGTATTTTGGCAGAAACTGTATCGAGAGCTGTTCCTGAGAATTCGCCTAAGGTTTCTTGAATCAGTGGTAGCTGATTTAAAGTCTCTTTGATTCCACCTAGTTCGCGAGGATTGCGGAGCTTGTTCTGCAGGCGTCCCAATATTCTGACTACGTCTCGGATCGATTTTAGGAGATCTTGAAGTTCACCTTTCGCTAAAGGAGATCCAATAAGCGCTTCTATGCAGTCTTGCCTGCGTTCCAGTTCTTGTATGCATCGCTCTGGAGCGATTAGCCATTGCTCAAGTAGGCGGGCCCCTGCGGCGGTCGCAGTCTTGTTAATAGCCTGAAGGAGGCTACCTTCGCGGGTTCCGCGAGTAGAGCGAAATACTTCGAGGTTTCGTAGGGTAGACGGATCGATTAAAAGAGCTGCCTCGCTTTTGTATTCTTTGATGGATGACAGGTTTTCAGGCTTTGCTCGTAGGTTTTCCTTAACGTAGTGCAAGAGAGCTCCAGCAGAGCCCAGTGCCTTGTGCTGAGTGTCTAGGCCGAAGCCTTCCAGATTGATGACTCCAAGCGTTTCCATGACGCCTTGAGCGCCTGCGTCGTTATCGAAGTGGTATCCAGGAAGTTCTGTTACGGAACGAGAATTTAGAAAATGTACGATTTCGTTTTGCTGCGAACCATCATGGGCCTCCGCCATCCATTTTTCCTTTTCTCCTTCAATTATTAGCATTTCTGCTGGATCGATGGAGCTAAGGACTGGCATGAGGTCATCCAAATTTTTTTCAAACGCGATTTGGAATTCTCCGGTGGAAAGATCGAGCCAGGCGAGGGCTGCTCCGCTTTTGTCGTTTTCGAAGGCAGCTAAGTAATGGTTGCGAGTCGATTCGAGTTGATTGTCCTCGATTGTGGTACCTGGCGTTAAAATCCGAGTGAGGGCTCGTTTGACTAGCTTACCGGTTTGCGGCGTTTCTACTTGTTCACAGATCGCGACTTTCTTACCCGCTTTGAGCGCTTTTCCGATGTATTGTTCCGCAGCATGATAGGGGATGCCTGCCATCATGTAATCGCTGCGTTTGGTCAATGTGATACCTAGAATTTGAGCCCCAATCTCAGCGTCTTCGTGAAACATTTCATAGAAGTCTCCAAGGCGGAATAGGAGTAAGGTATTTGTAGGAAGTGACTTCTTCACTTCGTAATACTGCTCCATCATTGGGGTAATCTTTTTCTTAGCCATAAAGTAAGGTATTCACTGCTTTTGAGAAGAGGGGAAGGCAAGCTTCTGCCTATTCTCGGGGCAAGAAAAATCGCGACTTGAGAGGTGTCGTTGCGAAGACTTTTGAACGTCTAGCCATTTTGTTGAACGGTCTTAACCATGGTGAGAAATTCAAGGAGGTCTTTGAACGAGCGTCTCTATCGGCTCAAGTATCTCTTAAAAAAGTTTTGGACTTTTAAGGTCCATGGCCGCTTGCTCGAAGTGTATGGACTTATTCTATCGAGAGTTTGGGGAAGCGGGAAATCCGCAAATGGTGATCTTGCACGGTCTTATGGGATCCTCGCGTAATTGGCAAGCGGCTGCAGCGGATCTCGGAGCCAAGTATCATGTTTTTTGCTTGGATTTGCGCAATCATGGCGAATCACCTCATGTCGCACCACATTCTTATGATGGCATGGCGGAAGACGTACTTGATTGGATGGCATCCCATAGTGTAACGAAACCTATTTTGATGGGGCATTCGATGGGCGGGAAGCTCGCAATGAAGTTGGCTTGTGAGAATCCCGAAAAAATAGGATCTTTGATCGTAGTGGATATTGCTCCTAAAACATATCCAAACTCCCACGACACAGAATATGTGGCGATGAGAAAGGTTGATATGGTTTCTCTCAAAAGTCGAACGGAAGCCGCGAGATTACTTGAGGAGGATATAGATGATTGGGCAATGCGCCAGTTTCTTGTGACCAATATCGTTCGTGATAAGCAAACTGGAGGCTATCGTTGGCAAATAAACTTGGGTGAGTTGGAGTCGAATCAGCGGTCGATTGAAGCCTCATCGTTAGAAGATGGACAGTGCTACCTCGGAGAGGTTATGTTCGTTGTAGGTGGAATGTCTGCGTATTTCAAGGATGGTGACGAGCCGATTGTTAGAAAACATTTTCCAAAAGCAGAAATTAAGACGATCGTAGAGAGTGGGCATAATCCTCATTTTGAACGTCGAGAAGAGTTTGTCTCCCTTGTGAATGAGTTCGTTGGTCCATAGTGACTGCGGTGATTCAGAAGATCTTAAGGTTGTCTTTATGATTAACGGATGCGAATGGTTTTGAGTTATTAGAAGCGTACTTAATTTGATTTTCCTTAAAAGTGAGTGAAGGCTACAGGGTGCGATTGTTGAAAATGCTCGTCATTCGGGTGTGGTTGCTTAATTTTCGAGCGAGTCTAATTTATTGATGGAAGGTGCAAGTAACGGAGAGATCTTTTTGAAGTTAACCATTTTGTTGGTATGTTACCCGTTGGGCTTGGTTGTTAGCGTGTTTGTTCATGAGTTGGGCCACTCGATGGCTGCTTTGGCTGTGACAAAACAACCAATACATTTGGCGATAGGAAAGGGCGAGCTTCTTGAGAGAATAAGCATTGGGCGTTTGAGTGTTCACGCTTCTTGGAGAGGCATGCAGTTTGGGTCGACTCGTTATGATCGCTCGTTGGAGTCGCGCAATACTCAGTTGCTGATTGCTTTGGGTGGCCCTCTTTTAACGGTCTTGCTGGCGGTTTCGCTCGGGTGGTTCTTGAAGGATATACCGCTTGGCGGATGGCAAGGCCTATCGAGTCTTGCGTTATTTGTCGCCAATTTCCGGATATTGATTGTCTCGCTCTGGCCAATGGAGTATCGACCTAATAGTGACGGCGAAGAAATCTGGCTAAGTGATGCCTTGGATATCTGGCGCCTGTTACGGAGAAAGTAGAGTTGATATTCAGGAAAATATGGCATTCAGCGAGCTGAAGGCCACGGATGCGGAAGAGATACTATGGGACGCCTCGCTTGCGCTATTCGTCAGGATTGTAGGCTGACAGCTCGGATTCTTTAATTTCGAATAATTCCATGCCTTCGTTGGTTACGATGAGGGTTTCTTCGTCGTCCCAACAAATCGCCTCGCATTGGCCTGCTTTAATTTTCAGACGAAATGCTTCTCCGTTGAGGTAGTTGTCACTGCTTTCTGGTTTATGGAAAACCCAGATGGACTTGTAAGTGAGAACGGCTATTTTCGAACCGTCAGGGGAGGAGTCGGCACCGGTGACTTGCGCTCCGATCTCGAAGTCGTTGATATAAGTTAACTCATTTATTGAGTCGCTATCTTCTGTATCTAGGCGGTACAATTTCGTGCTCGTATCGCTACGGTGCTTGGTAAGGAAATACAATTTTTCGTTGGATACGAAGAAAGCTTCGCAATCGAAATTACGCTTGCTTGGAGGAAAGGCCGTTTGGTCGGGATATGCGAAGGGGATGGTCTTAAGAGTCCGTGTAGAGTTTTGTTCGATTGGATTGGGTTCTCGTATTTTGTATACTGCTAGGTCTTTACGTGTGTTTGCGTTGTTTCCAAAGGCTCCGATGTACAAATTGCCGTTGCTGTCCATCGCGAGCTCTTCCCAGTCGATGTTTATCGCATCTCCAATTTTTAAGCCTTTGTAGGAATCTGCATCCCATTCGGGCTGAATTGTTTGCCCATCTCGTGTGACCGCAAAAATTCGAGCAAAGTCGCCTGAATCGTTATGAGTCCAATAGGTGTTCGCCAACGTTCTGCTTTTCACAAAGCCGCTAGACTCGTTGATTTCTTTGGATTGAAACTTAGCGTAAGCTTCGAGCTTTTTTGATTTGGCTTGGCAGGAGTTTGTGAAAGTAAGCAAGCCGACGATTACGAATAGTGAGCGAGATGGAATTTTCATAGGTTGGTGAACCGGTAGTTACGTGGTGGAGTCGAATTTGTCGAGGCTCGTTTCGGTTACGAATTCACGTTTATTTACAGAGCAGGGCTATCTTGAACTTTCAAAAGTATGCAGTAAATTTACAAAAGGTAATATTTTTCGAAAATTGGCCTAAATCATGCATTGTGGTTCGGTGCAAAAGTTATTGCTAAACTTACAGGTTCCCTTGCAATAGGGGCCAAACTTTCCGTCGACCGATAACATTTACAGGTCGATCTTCTACTATCTTATCTACGATATGCTTCCTGACAAAAGCCAATTTACAGTTCTAATTGTTGATGATGACGACGAAATCCGCTACTCGCTAGGCCGAGTCCTAGGCAGCCAAGGATACAGTATCGTACCGGCCGGAAGTGGCGAAGAAGCTATTGAGAAAATCAAGTCGGGCCTCAGCCCGGACTTGGTCTTTATGGACATCCGTATGGGTGGTATTACGGGGATTGAAACGCTACAGCATATGCGTTCGCTGGATTCTAACCTGCAGATCATTTTGATGACGGCTTTTGGGACGGCGCAGACGGCGATCGAAGCGATGAAGTTTGGAGCTCATGACTACATTATGAAGCCGTTTGATGTGGATAAGGTTTTGGGTCTGGCGGAGGCTGCGATTTCTGCAGCGAACGATCTGAAGACGGCTGATAGCTACGAGGTTAAAGTTAACAGCGAAGACTACAAAGATGGCATTGTTGGGAATTCTCCTGCGATGCAGGAAGTCTTTAAGATAATTGGTCAAGTTGCAGCGAGCGATGCCACTGTGCTGATTACGGGCGAAAGTGGTACTGGTAAAGAGTTGATCGCCAATTGTATCTACAAGCACAGCTTGCGTTCAGGGGGTCCATTTGTAGCGGTAAATTGTGCCGCGATCCCGGACAACCTTATCGAGAGTGAGCTGTTTGGTCATGAGAAAGGTGCCTTCACTGGAGCGACTACGCAGCGCATCGGCAAGTTTGAGCAATGTGATCGAGGAACGATTTTCTTAGATGAAATCGGAGATATGGCTCTGGCTACTCAAACGAAGATTTTGCGAGCGGTTCAAAGTGGCGAAATTCAACGTGTCGGTGGTACGGAAACAATCACAGTGAACGTACGTTTAATCGCTGCCACGAATAAAGATTTGGAGAAAATGGTGGAGGAAAAGACTTTTAGAGAGGATCTTTACTACCGCTTAAACGTTTTCCGGATAAAGCTACCATCCCTCGTAGAGCGCCGCGAGGACATTCAAGATATCGTGGATTATATGCTACAGAGCCTCTTGAAGGAGCGTAAGGCAAAGGCGAAGAAAGTAACTGCAGACGCAATGAATGCCTTGGTGAGCTATGACTGGCCGGGTAATGTTCGAGAGTTGGGTAATGTCGTTTATCACAGCGCTGTGGTTGCTCAAGGAGACACTATTTTGTTGAAGGATCTCCCAAGTACGATCCTGCAGGCTGTGGGATCCATTGGTGGAGCTGCACCGGCTGTTTCGCCAACAGTAGAGAGTGCGCAGGCTGTTGATGTTGAGAAACCTCGCTTCGATCCATACGCAGTGACTAGTAAGCCTGCAAAGCCGGTTGTGGCTGAAGTTCAGGAAAAGGTTAGCGCTGTGGAATCCATTTTGCCACAGCCGCAAACGTTTGTTAGATCTTTGCCGGAAACCTACGATTTTCTCTACGGGGAATTGAAGGAGCAAAAAAAGAAGCGGATCTTATCGCTCATTGAGAAGGAAATGATTGAAAGAGCGATCGAAGATACCGGTGGCAATCAAGCGAGGGCGGCTGAGATCTTGGGTATTACACGTAATACTCTCAAGAAGAGGCTAGACGAGTACGCTGGCCGCTGAGTTTCGACAAGCCTATTGAAGATCCTTTCTTCTTTGCTGGAAATTCGCGATGAGGTGACTTCCGGTTGGCAGTCACTCTGTATGCGAATATTGCGCTTGCCCCGCTGTTGAAATTGGTATGGCAAAGTGGCTTATGAAGAAAGCGTTACTATTTTCTGGTCAAGGCGCTCAAAAAGTGGGCATGGGCAAAGATCTCTATGACAATAGCGATCTTGCTCGCTCGTTGTACGACAAGGCCGATGAGATTCTCGGTTGGAAGTTGACGACCGCGAGCTTTGAAGGTCCGGATGAGTTTTTGACCGAAACAAAAGTATGCCAACCAGCATTGTTTGTGCATGGTTATGTGCTCTACAGTTTGCTGAAAGAGTCATCTGCTTTGGAAGGGGCATCTATCGCGATGGGGCTTAGCTTGGGTGAGGTCACGGCTTTGACAGCTGCGGGCGTTTTTGATTTTGAAACGGGGCTGAAAGTTGTCGCTGAGCGTGGGCGTTTGATGCAGGAAGCATGCGAGGCGACTCAGGGATCAATGGCCTGTATCATCGGAGTTGATCGTGAGACTGTTGCGAGTTTCTGTGCAGAGCAGGACGTAGATATGGCAAATTTGAATTGCCCGGGGCAGATAGTGATCTCTGGAGAAGCCGATAAGATTGCAGGTGCAGTGAAAGCTGGAACTGAGAAGGGGTTCCGTCGCGTGATACCTTTGAATGTTGCGGGTGCCTATCACAGTCGCTTGATGGAACCAGCCCGTACGGCATTTGCGAAATATTTGAGTACTGTAGAATTTAAAGAATCGGCACTTGTTACCTTAACGAACACGACGGGTAAGGAAGTTGCGGGAGCGGATGCGATCAAGGAAGCACTTGAAAAGCAAGTGGTCTCCTCAGTGCTCTGGGAGGACTGCATGACGCGTGCGGCAGAACTTGGAGTGGAAGAATTTGTGGAGCTTGGCGTCGGAGGTGTTTTGAAGGGAATGGTAAAACGCACTAACAAAACGTGGGCAAATACCAGCTTTGATAAGTGGGAAGACGTACAGTCTGCCGGTTAGTTAATTTGTCTCTCCCAAGGAGTTTCCAGGCGTTCGCTCTTTAAATAGGACGAGCGCTTTTTATTTGGATACGGCTAACCTTTTACTCCGTCGAAGACGCTTTCGCACAGACCGATGAAGGTTTCCTCCATCAGAGTAGGTTTGCGACCCTTGAGGTGACAGACTGCCCAACTGCGTTTCACTTTCTTTTGTCCCAGGCCAACAACGAATAGGGATTCTTCTTCTGATTCTTTTTGAACGATCCATGGAGCAACGATTCCGACTCCAATCCCGATTTTAACAAGCTCTTTGATGGCCTCCATACTGCCCAACTCGATGACGTTTGAAAGATCATGGCCTTCTGAGCGGAAGTGCTTCCTTACTAATTCAAAGGTGTAACTTTTTTTGCTATAGGTTACATAGCTTTGCTGTTCTATTTCGTTGAGCGGCGCGTTTTTCCGACTCGCCCAAGGATGCATGGGAGAAACTACAAATTGTAAGGCGTCTTCGAATACGATCTGGTGCTGAATGTCATCTTGTCCTGGTGGAATAAGGGTCAGAGCCATGTCGATTTCGTTGGACCGTAGCAGTTCAAGGAGTTCTTTAGCGTCTCCTGGTACTACTGAAAGCTGACAATCTGGAAAGGTTTGGCGGAATTCGCGAATCAATGATGGTAATACATATTGGCATGCTGTGGTGCCTGCTCCGATCCGTAATCTGCCTGCTCCCCATTTGCCCAGTGAATCCAGCTCTGTGCGCACGTGCTGCATTTGTCTTATCATGCGCTCTGCAGCTGACAGGAAATTTTCACCAGCTTGAGTCAGGTGAATTTTGCGCCCTAGTCGCGAAATAAGTGAGCAATTTAGATCATCTTCAAGCGCTTTGATTGAGTGGCTGACCGCTGATTGTGTCAGGTTGAGTTGCTTGGCTGCGAGGGTGAAGCTCCCTGTATGTGCCAAGGTGCGGAACGCAAGTAATTGTCTGCTATCTATGATCTCTTCTCTCATGAATTCAATTAATAAATGTCATGAAAGAATTAAAAATATTAATTTCAAGCAAAATGATACGTTGGCATGAAGGTCGCTAAAGATGGGGGCGTGAGCACTAATGAGCAGACAGTAGTTAAACTTGAATCCCCGGCGATTCGCACATCCAAGCGTAGGACTATTACGCGTTTGGGATTTGTGAGCCTTGTGGATGCCGCTCCATTTTTCGTAGCTCAAGACAATGGTTTTTTTGCTAAGTATGGCTTGAATGTAACGCTCAGTCGAGAAGTGGGATGGGCTACAATTCGCGAAAAAATTCTTTATGGAGAGCTGGAAGCAGCGCACTCCATTTGTCCAATGCCGATGGCAGCTACTTTGGGTATGAATTCGATCGCAATGCCATGTGTCACGGGCATGATTTTGAACCGAGGCGGTAATGCGATCATACTATCAGAAGACCTCTGGAAACGGGGTGTTCGCGATGGAAAAAGCCTTCATCAAGATATTACGAATCGTCGTCATTTTAGAAAATATATTTTTGCTACGGTGTTCCCGTGTTCGACTCACGCTTTCATTTTACGCGATTGGTTCAAAAGCGTAGGCATCGATCCTGATATCGATATTCAGATGGTTACGTTGCCACCTAGTCAGATGTGCCGCAACTTAGCGGCGGGTACGATCGATGGTTTTTGCGCTGGTGACCCTTGGACCAGTTTAGCGATTGCTCAAGAAACCGGTTGGTCTCCGGCGTGTTCAGTTGATATATGTCCTGATCACCCGGAAAAGGCTTTGATGGTCAAAGAGTCATTTGCGGAAGATCACAATGAGGAGCATTTGGCCGTTATAGCTGCTTTATATGAAGCATGTGCCTACTGTGATGATACGGCGAACCATGAGAGTATTGCACGATCGATGGCTTCACGAAACCGTGTTAATTGCGATTATTCTTTAATTATGAAATGTCTCTCGTCGCAATTTGATTACGGCATGGGACGCGTAGAACGGAAACCCGGTTATCTTGTATTCAATCGCTTCGATGCGAATAGACCAACACAGGAACAAGCCGATTGGGTTGCTAAACGAATTTCTAGCTGTGGTCCGGACTTAAACGAGCAACAGCTGGACAGTCTTAAAAGACGTGTATTCAGAGAAGACTTATACGATGAAGCTATCGGCCGAATCGATTCGTCAATAATTTCGAAATTCCCCCCTAATCCGATAAAAGATGAACATACTAAAACGATCAATCGTTACGATCACAGCTGCGGCTAGCGCAGCACTAACACAAGCGGAGCTTCTCGATCTTGAAAAGGATGAGTTAAAGTTCGGCTTTATTAAACTAACAGACTGCGCTCCTATCGTAATCGCTAAAGAAAAGGGTTACTTTGAGGACGAAGGTCTTCAGGTTGAGGTTATTGCTCAGCCTAACTGGAAGCAGTTGCTTGATAATGTAATTAACGGCGAGCTTGATGGCGCTCATATGCTTTCGGGGCAACCAATTGCCGCGACAATTGGTTTTGGTACTAAGGCGCACATTGTGACTCCTTATACCTTGGACCTGAATGGCAATGGCATCACTGTATCCAACGACATTTGGAAGCAAATGCAGGAGAACGATCCAGAGTTGGATACAGATACTCCTCCGCACCCAATTACAGCGGACTCATTGAAGCCAATCGTTGATGAGGCGAAGGACGAAGGTAAGTTGCTTCCAATGGGAATGGTGTTCCCTGTATCCACTCACAATTATGAAATTCGTTACTGGTTAGCGGCTGCTGGGATTCATCCAGGGATGTACACCTCGACTGATATCAAAGGATTTACAGGAGGCGATATTGAGCTATCAACAACTCCGCCACCGCAAATGCCAGCGACACTTGAATCTGGTAAAAACGTAGCTTACTGTGTAGGTGAGCCTTGGAATCAACAAGCAGTTGCAAAGGGGATTGGTGTTCCTGTTACAACCAACTACGACATCTGGAAGAATAATCCAGAGAAAGTATTTGGTGTAACGAAGAAGTGGGCAGACGAAAATCCAAACACACTCATCGCGGTTACTAAAGCGCTCATCAGAGCAGGTAAGTGGCTTGATGAAACAGACGACGATGGCGATCTCGTTAATCGTGAAGAAGCATGTACAATCCTTTCCAAGAAGAACTATGTTGGAGCTGATTACGATGTTTTGAAGAACTCAATGACTGGATTCTTCTACTTCCAAAAGAGCGACAAGCGTGAGATGCCTGATTTCAACGTATTCTTTAAATACCACTCTACTTACCCATGGTACTCAGATGGAGTTTGGTTCCTCACTCAAATGCGTCGTTGGGGCCAAATTACAGAGCCTAAGACTGAAGAATGGTACCACGAAACAGCCAAGGAAGTTTACTTGCCAGAAGTCTACTTGGCAGCTGCTAAGCACCTTCTCGAAGAAGGCTATATCGCAGAAGAAGATGTACCTTGGGATACTGATGGATACAAAGAGCCTACAAGCGATTTCATCGATGGTATCACTTACGACGGTAAGGATCCGGTCGGTTACTTGAACTCCCACGAGATTGGTAACAAGGACACATTCTAAGTCATTTTCTACGACGAATAACGTAGTTAATTTTTAAACAAATTATTGCCCTCCTTTCTATGGAAGGGGGGCATTAAAATAAACAGAAGTCAGTCACCCTGCGTTTTCTGTTCTATCATAACTCTCTATCATGGCGGATAAAACTACAGATGAAATTAAGTACCGTATTCTGCGGTACCTCGATATAACCGGATTCACGGTATTCGATCCTATCGTAAGACTATGCTTTGGCGAAGAGCCCAAGAAGCAGGTAGAGTCGATCGCGAAATTTTTAATTGTTCCTATAATCTTCGTCGCAATCTGCGTTGGCGTTTGGTGGAAGGTGGCGCCGGAACATAAAACCAAGTCAGGGGAGGTTCCGACTCCCGATGTTGTTTTTGAATCGGCTGTGATCAATGACACTTTCAGTAAACGGGAAAAGATGAAAGAATCTGACTTTCTACTAGTTGGTTCAGAGCGCGAAGAAACCTTAGCTGAAGTTGAAAAAGCAATCGTAGAAAACGATGTGCTAGTTGTTGAATACAAGGCGAAGCTTGCGAAGCACGAAGCGGATTACGAAGCGAAGCTTGAAGAGCAGCTCTCACCGCTTCAAGCGAACTTGGCTAAATTGAAAGCAAAGAATAAAGAACTTGCTGCTGAGCTTAAAGCTGCGTCGGCTGTGGAAGCTGAGAAGTTTGAAAACGGCAATGGGTCGAAAGAAGGTCTCCTTGCTGCATTGCGAGCGGAAACAGAATTTAAAGATGCTAGTCGTATTGATGAAGGAATTATCAAAGACAAGATAGACGCTATTCGTTCTGAAAAATACAAACCGATGGAAGAAGCTCGCTTGGATTTGAGCGCAGCTAATAACGAAGCTCAATTTTTAAGCAAACGAGTGGATTTCTTAACGAGAGCTAATCGTAGCATGAAAGTGGAAGTTGCAAAAGAAAAGTTGGAAGCTAGTTTAGCTAAACTTGATGATGCTACTACTGCGAAAGCGGCGCTATCTGAATCTAAAAAAGTAATACGGCAAGAGGATTCGATTACTCGATTGGAAGAGCAAAAATATGCGTCTGCTATGACTGTTTATATGCAGATAAAACGTAGTTTGTTTACTGTTTTTATTGGTTTTCTCGTAGCGGCGGCAATTGCGATTCCAGTGGGCGTTTTGTGTGGCTTGAGTAAGATTGCGATGGCTTGTTTAACTCCTATCATTTCAATTTTTAAACCGGTTTCGCCAGTCGTATGGCTTTTGATTTTCCAGATTGTCGTTGGGGCATTTTTCCCGGACCCGGAATCTCACCCGTTCTTCCTTTTGATGAATAAATTGCCGTTTATTGGTTCTCTGGGAGTTAATCCAGCTTTGATATTCTCGGCATGTACAGTTGCTATGTGCGCTGTTTGGCCTGCTTTGGTGAATACTGCGCTTGGTGTGTCTTCAATCGATCAAGACCACATAAATGTAGCACGCGTTCTTCGCCTTGGTTTCTGGGATCGACTCACCAAAATTATTATCCCTTCTGCTCTTCCATTGGTTTTCGCCGGCTTGCGTATTTCTCTAGGTGTTGGGTGGATGGTACTAATTGCTGCTGAGGCTCTTTCGTCTTCTGATGGTCTGGGCAAGTTCGTTTGGGATGAGTATCAGAATGGTTCTTCTTTCTCCTTCGCGAACATACTTTATGCCTGTTTTGTAGTCGGGATCATAGGATTCTTACTCGATCGCATGATGATAATACTTCAGCGCTTCGTCTCATTCGACGGTGGTGAAACGTCACTTTAATCGAATAAACGAATATGTCGTACTTAGAAATTAGAGACGCGTGCATAGGATTTGGTACGGTTGATAATCGGACTGAAGTCTTGAGCAATATCAACTTATCGGTTGAAGAAAACGAGTTCGTTGCGGTTATCGGATTTTCCGGTAGTGGTAAGAGTACTTTGATGTCGCTCCTAGCTGGATTGCAATTACCAGATAAAGGCGGTGTGTACTTAGACGGTAAGAAAGTGACGGAACCGGGGACTCACCTGGGGATCATGTTTCAAAATTATTCGCTGTTACCTTGGCTGTCTGTATCGGAAAATATAGGGCTTGCGGTGAAGCAGGTTTTTCCGAAGTACAGTAAAGATGAATTGCAAGAGCACGTTGACCATTATCTCAAAATGGTTAGTTTGTTGCCTGCAGCGGAAAAGAAGCCTCATGAGCTTTCAGGTGGTATGCGTCAACGTGTATCGTTGGCTCGGACACTTGCGATGAAGCCTGATGTTTTGCTTTTGGATGAACCATTGAGCGCTTTGGATGCGTTGACCCGAGCAAATATCCAGGACGAAATTATGCGCATTTGGAATGAGGATAAGCGCACTGTGGTCATGATTACTAATGACGTAGATGAGGCTTTGCTCATGGCTGATAGGATCGTTCCATTGACAATGGGGCCTGAAGCGACGTTGTCGAAACCGTTTGAGGTGAAACTAGATCGTCCTAGAGATCGGACTACAATTAATAACGACCCAGACTACAGGAGTTTACGTACGGAGATTTCCAAGTTCTTGATCTCAATGAACAAAGAAGCGAAAGCTCTGCGTGTTACCTCAAACGTTGAAATGCCGGACGTACAGCCACGCGATTATAGTGAAGTGCGTCGTAAGGCAATTGGACCTATTAAAATTTACGAATACGAAGACGATGAACAAGGATAAGCATTTAGTAATTTCACAATTGGTTAAGGCCTACCCGAATCCTTTCGGTCCCGATGTTCGTGTTGTCGACGGGTTCGATATGACGATAAAGCAAGGTGAGGTAATTGCTGTCATTGGTCACTCTGGATGTGGCAAGTCTACTGTTTTGACAATGGTCGCTGGGCTTAACCCAATTTCAGAAGGTGGTATTTTCTTAGGAGGTAAGGAAATCGAAGGGCCTGGCCCCGACCGAGCAGTTGTTTTTCAGGCTCCTTGTTTGCTTCCGTGGCAAACGTCTTACCAGAATGTATATATGGGTGTTAATCAAACATACGCCCATGTTTCTAAAAAGGAGCGTAAGCAAATCACAGAGTACGCTTTGAGCTCTGTTGGCTTAGCTGATTCGATGCATAAGTATCCACGTGAAATGTCAGGTGGTATGCAGCAGAGAGTTGGAATCGCTCGTGCGATTGCGTTGAAGCCTAAGGTGCTTCTGCTTGATGAGCCGTTTGGACGCTTGGACTCGCTTACGCGAATGGAATTGCAGGATGTTATTCTCGATATTCTGGATAAGCAGAAGATCACTACGATGATCATCACACACGATCCAGATGAAGCAATTTTTATGTCTGACCGTATTTGTATGATGACTAACGGCCCTGGAGCCAAAGTTGGGGAGATTATGGAGATTGATTTCGAGCGCCCGAGGAGCCGTGAGGAGATCTTAGAGACGGATCAGTTTTATGAGTATCGTAGACGTCTTCTTCAGTTCCTAGATGATTGCGAGCACGAGAAGGAAGAACGGAAAAAATCTAAGATAGTATAAGGAGATTCGAGTTCAAAATGAATCAGTGCTGGGCGCTGGTTCATTTTTTTATTTTGGAGTGGGCTGGTAAATGGTAATACGAATTGAGGACTTTGTAAGATGCTGTGGATTAGATGATTGCTTGATTGATTAATTAAATTCATGGTTCTTTGGAAAAAGTTGAAATGTATTAATTTAACCGATTTGTATTATTGGCATATCCATAGCTTGAGGTGGGTGTATCGCAAAAATGGAAGATTACTCCTGTTTTTGCCTCTCTCTCTATGTCACAAGATAAACTAAAACTCTCTAAGTTCTCCGATCCTCGGATATTTACACTGCACATTACCTGGTTTGCGTTTTTTCTGACCTTCGTAATGTGGTTTAGCCATGCTCCAATGAGAGATGCTATCATGTCTTCGTTTGACATGACGAAGGCTCAATGGAA
Organism: Puniceicoccaceae bacterium K14; assembly: GCA_022538095.1. Classification (GTDB taxonomy): domain Bacteria; phylum Verrucomicrobiota; class Verrucomicrobiia; order Opitutales; family Opitutaceae; genus JAKYXN01. The sequence goes on from JAKYXN010000058.1 coordinate 15,740, forward strand.
AGCGCTGTTGATTCTGAATGTGGCATTGACGATTCCGTCGCGAATCGTGGTAGGCATGTTGGTCGATAAATTTGGCCCCCGTCATGTATACAGTTTCTTATTACTAATTGCGGGAGGGCTGTGCTTGTTTTTTGCTACAGCGAAATCGTATGAAATGCTTGCTCTTGGTCGTTTACTAATGGGTTTCATTGGCGCTGGTTTTGTAATTGGAATTAGGATGATTGGCGAATGGTTTCCTGCGAAACAAGTTGGTTTGGCAGAAGGGATCTATGGGGGATGGGGCAATTTTGGTTCGGCCGCTGCGGCATGGACTTTGCCGAGCCTTGCACTCTTTTTTGGAGGAGAAAGCGGATGGCGCTATTCGATCATAACAGTGGGAGGAATTGCTTTTTTGTACGGGATTTTCTTTTTTATTAATGCCCGCAATACTCCGAAAGGATCTACCTATTTTAAGCCAAAGAAGTCCGGTGGCTTGGAAGTAAGCACCAAGAAGGATTTTTACTTTTTGATCGGGATGACTTTGCCGATGTATGCGTGCCTGGCTGTACTTGTGTGGAAGCTGTCGCCTGCTGGGGTAAAGCTTTTATCGGATGGTTTAGCAACTGGTTTTTATATTGGTCTTGCTGCATTGTTTGTCTTCCAGGTGAGTCAGATTTACAAAGTAAACAAAGACATGCTTAAGAATGGCTGCGAAGAGAATCAGCGTTATAAGTTCAAGCAAGTTGCGATTTTGGATATTAACTATTTTGTGACTTTCGGTTCGGAGCTTGCAGTTGTATCCATGCTTCCTGGGTTTTTTATTGATACATTTGGTTTGAGCCCAGCTTTGGCTGCTTTGTTTGGAGGTGGCTTTGCTTTGATGAATTTGATTGCTCGTCCATTTGGCGGCTTAGTCTCGGACAAATTTGGTCGCCGAAAGACGATGTTGATATTTATCTGCGGATTGGCGATTGGCTATTTCCTTATGGGGCAGGTTGGCTCAACTTGGCCGATTTGGGCGGCGGTTGGATCTACAATGCTCTGTTCTTTCTTTGTGCAATCGGGGGAAGGGGCAGTGTTTGCTTTGGTTCCATTGGTTAAGCGTCGTCTATCCGGCCAAATTGCTGGAATGGTGGGTGCCTATGGAAATGTTGGAGCGGTGACCTTTTTGACTGTTTATAGTTTTGTGGACGCTTCTACATTTTTTATGGTAATTGGAGCCTCGTCAGTAATCGGTTTTGTCGCTTCGATGTTCTTGGACGAACCGGAGGGGCACACAGTAGAAGTCTTGGAGGATGGAACAGTGCAAATGATTGAGGTTTCTTAGGGGAGGCCGCTCATTTTATTTTGTTGGGGTCCGTCGATAATTCGACGGGCCTTTTTGTGCGTATGCAGGTTTTGGAATTAGATTTGATATGAGTGCTATTGACGCAGATGATGGCTTGGGGCAAGAAAGCTGTAATACCCCACGAATGAAGATAAATACGAAGCTAGTCGTTGATGCAGGGTGCTCCACCGATGCAGGCGATAACGACGCGAATGAAGATAGCCTAGGCGTTCGGATTCCAGATGGTTTGGATCTGGGCCTGAAGGGGATGACGGCTGTGATCGCAGATGGAGTCAGTGCTGCGGAAGCTGGTAAGCAAGCGGCCGATATTTGTGTGAAGGGCTTTTTAAATGATTACTATTCTTCACCTGAAGCTTGGACAACTGAAACCGCTGGGATCAAAGTAATAAGTTCGCTAAACCGATGGCTATACAGTTTAGGCCAAGGGTACTCAAGTGATGGAAGAGGGTATGTTACTACATTTTCTGCACTGGTAGTCAAAGCGATGACGGCTTACGTTTTTCACGTCGGTGATTCTAGAATTTACCGTTTTCGAAACGGTAAACTAGAAATGTTGACGCGTGATCATTCTGTGAAATTTGGCAAGGGGAATGTGGGCTTAGCTCGTGCCATGGGGATGGATACGAAAGTCGAAATTGACGTGAAAAGTATCGCAATTGAGCCGGGTGATTTATTTCTCCTGACAACAGATGGCATACATGGTTTCTTGGATGATTCTGCAATTGCCGCTCATTTGTCTAAGAATGATCAAAACTTAGATGAGAGTTGCTCAGAATTGGTAGAGCTCGCATTAAAAGGCGGGAGCAATGACAATTGTAGTGCGGTTCTCGTTCGCATTGAGCAAGCGGGGGTGGCAAGTAATGAGGAAGTGTATAAGCATTTCCGACGTATGCCGTTTCCCCCAGAATTGTATCCGGGAATGATCATTGATGGTTATGAGGTTGTGAGTGAATTACAGGCGACATCCAGGAGTCAAACTTACGTCGTTAAGGATGGTGACTCTGGGGAGGAGTTTGTCATGAAGACGCCTTCAGTTAATTATGAGGATGACAATGCCTACATTGAACGCTTTACGATGGAGGGTTGGATAGGAACTAAATTAAAGAGCGATCATTTGGCGGCCTCGGTTAAGCCAGCACGCGGGCAGACGTTTTTGTATAACTTGCAAGAATACGTGAAGGGGCCAACTCTGGAGGAATGGATGAAGCAAAATTCAAACCCTGACATACGGCGTGTGATTGAGATAGCGAAGCAAATTATATCGGGGGTACGCGGTATGCACCGACAGGAAATGCTGCATCAGGATTTGAAGCCCGCGAATATCATAATAAACGAAGATCGAGGCGCGGTAATCATCGATTATGGATCGACGCATGTGCCCAGTATTCAAGAAATTCCGACATCGTTTAAGCGAGAAGTGGCTTTGGGCACGTTGAGTTATAGCGCTCCAGAATATTTTTTGGGAAGAAAGCCAAACCGGCAGTCTGATTTATTTTCCCTTGGAGTCGTCATTTATGAGATGCTGACAGGGAAACTGCCTTATGGCGATTCGTTTGAGAAGTGCAGCTGCTTGCGTGATTTCGTAGCTTTAAAGTATTCGCCTGCAATGCGTTATAACAGACTAATTCCCAATTGGCTGGATGGTGCTCTAAAAAAGAGCGTTCAAGTTAGTCCTACTGCACGCTATGACTCGTTTTCTGAATTCGAATACGATTTAGAGTTTCCCAACCAAAAATTCTTAGCAGCCGATGATTTGCCATTGATGGAACGGAATCCGATTGTTTTCTGGAAAATTGTGGCTGGGGCTTTGGCAGTATCCCAACTTGGGACGTTTCTGTGGATATTGCTAAGCAGGTAGAGGCAGCTAATTTAGCTACTGAACGACGACGTTTTGCTCATTGATGCCTCTCTTTATGAACTGTACGCGTTCGTCATCTTCCTTTAGTTTTACGTTTTGCTCACTGTCGCTGTCTTCACCAATATAGTCAGTCGCAGCAGAGGCCATGATCGGTAAGTATTCCCGCAAATCGTCGCTCTCATCCGTGTTGCGTACGCGCACGCTCCATATTTCGCTAGCGGGCGTGTCTCCTGAGGCTTCTTCAAGTTTGTTTTCGACAGCTACCATTTCGAGATACTTCTCGTTTACGATTACTGATACTACCCGTTCTTTGTAGCCTGCGAGTTCGCGCCTCACTCTCCCAGGCACAGATACTTGGTAGAAAGTCGTCTTTCCTGTTTTAGGGTCGGTGTTAGCTACGGTTCGAATTTCATCAGGCCCTCGAACGCTCATGTAAACGGGCTCTTCAACGACTTTAAATTCTTGTCGAGGAGGCTCGATGCCGTAATCGATTTCGATGACCATGTCCGCTTTAAGAGGATCGGTTGCTTCGTACATTCCCTTTGCTGAGAGTGCGGTTTTTATCCAATTAACGGTTTCTTTGTAGCGAAGGTCGTTCGTGTCCGTATCAGGATCGCGCGGGACTAAAACGTAGGAGTCTCCTGCATAATCGATTTCAGGGTTTGTAATTGCGTCCACTTCCATTTGGTAAGTGGTTTTACAGCCGTGGACAAACATGCTTATGAGGGCGATGGTCAACAAATTGATGGTGTATTTGCGTTTCACGGTTGGTCTTTGTTTGATGATAACGAGAGGGCGTATTACTCTATACTTTCGGTCAAATCTTCCTGCAAATCGTCGGAGCCTTCTAATTCTGCTAATTCTTTTTCGAGGCGAGCTATTTCATTAAGAGCGTCTTCCTCACGCTGCTCCATTTCGTCGAGCTCACGTTTTCTTTCTAAGGCGGCGTCACGCTTTGCTTGGAGCTTCTTGAGTTTGGACTCAGCCGATTCTGCACGTTCCGTCACTTCATCTAGCTCTGTTTCACTAATTCGAAATCCCTCGGCTATGTCTAGTTCTTCTTGCAATCGAGCTTTTTCCTTTTCCTCAGCACGCTTTTGCATGGCAATCGATTGATTGTGGGCACGCTGTTGAGCAAGTGTGTCCTGGCGCTTGCGTTCTTTGCCTTCCTGTACGGCCCCTATAACCCCGCCAATGAGTGCCCCAGCAGCTCCTCCTGCGATGATGCCTCCGGCGTCTTGCCCAGTTACTGCTGCGCCGATAGCTCCTACGGCAGCACCGGTACCGGTTCCTTTAGCGGTTTTAGATGCGGCGGGGCCCGCGCACCCAGAATTGAAAAGGAGCACAGAAATGCTTATTGTGAGCAAAATGATCTTAGAGAATGCTGTGACTCTATTCATGCGTTATTGAAAGATTACGATTGAAGAGGAAAATTGGATTCGCCGATTGGGTAGATTTGTTGAAACTAATTGGAAAGTAGACTCGTATAACATTTAGCTGTTTCCGAAAAATTGCAATTTCCCAATTGTGATTGAGTAGGCTCCCTAATAAATTAGTAAAAACGCAAGAGAGTTCGTATTGTGTGCGTTTATAATTTAAATGAATTGTTAGTATAAGAGGTCTTAAGATATAGTATGGCACATTACGACATATGAAGAAAAAAGGGTTTTATTCGCTAGATTTTGTAATAATTGCAACGGGGTTGCTACTGTCTGTGTTGGTGGTAAATTTTGTTTACGAGTTGTATATCCGCCCGCTTGCGCAGGACATCGAGATCACAAGCCGGCTCCAGAGCACTCAAAACCCTGATAAGTCCTTCGCCACGAATCGGTCGCTTGCGATCATAGTGAAAGACTACGAACAGCAAGTGTGTATTAGCCTTATGATGTGGGCTAGCGTTATAATTGGGTACAAGTTTATTAAGATTCGAAGGGAATCGTCTATGTTGAGTAAGCCGTTTTTAAGAATGTCCCGCGGGGAGCGAATTTTGCCGGAAGACGCTTTATCGCACTACAAAGAAGTTGAGGGGAAAGTGAGTGGAGTTTCAGGGTTAGCGGATAGGATCTTACCAGATATCATTATGTCCGCTTTGCATCGGTTTGACTCGACTCGCTCGATACAGGATGCCGCCCATGCGGTGAAAGAGAGGGCGGAGTTGGCTTACGAAAAATTAGAGTCAGATTTGTCGCTGGTTCGGTATATCGCTTGGGCGATTCCATCGGTTGGGTTTATTGGAACGGTACGCGGTATTGGTGAGGCTCTTGCACAAGCGGACCAAGCCATCAGGGGAGATATTGAGGGCGTAACATCGTCGCTTGGATTAGCGTTTAATTCAACGTTGATCGCTCTTTTTCTTAGTATTATTCTAATGTTCTTCGTGCATTTGCTTCAGTCGAAACAAGAAACTTTGCTTATCGAGTTGGAAGACTTCGTTTCGCGAAATATCGTTGGCTTGATGAAGACCCCCAATAAGGAGGAAGAAACGAGCTCAGTGAGTTTTAGCTAGAGAGAAACAAAAAATCTAAATGACGACACTGGGAATTGAGTTAAGCGATGTAGGGATCTCTTGCGTCCAGCTAAAGGAAGACGGAAACTCTGCTTCAGTGAAGCTGGGTGTTCAATCGGACCACTTTCCAGCATATGCTTTGGCGGCGAACGGAACCTATGTTTTTGGGGCAAAAGCTCAAAGTGTATCCAGAATTTATCCGCGACGCGTGTGCTCTGAATTTTTGGATAACATTTCGTTCCAAACGTTGAAATTAGACGGAGCAGCAGGGCGTATTACTTATTCTCAGCTTGCTCATAAATTCGTAGGTGAACTTGTTACTCGGATACGTGTCCATTGCGACGAAATTGATCGTATCATTGTAGCGGTGCCTGGCAATTACTTGGAAAGCGATGAAAAGTCGGAGGAGCGTTTGGGCTTACTGCTTGCAATACTGCAAGATTACGATTTGCCGTTGGCGGGAATTATTGATTTGGCGGCGGCTTCCCTTTATAGTGACGGCTTAGGCACTGTGCCCGAAGGCGATAGTGTTTTCCACGTCGATCTCTTGTTACATGCTACAAATATTACAGTTTTTAATAAGAGGGCGGGGTTGCAGAGAGTTTATTTTTCGCATCAACCACAACGGGGCTTCGCCAAAATGCTGGAAAGGTTTTCAGGTGCATTGGCCAATCGATTTTTGAAGCATACCGCCTTTGATATTACTGAGGATCGACAGATCGAACAAGCATTTCATGCTCAGACGAATGACATGCTTTTTAATCTCGGTCAGATTGAGGAAGCAAGTATTGAGGTAACGACGAAAGATATTTCAAGGCACATGTCGATCACTCGAGATTCGGTTTCCTTGGATCTTGCTCCGCAGGTTAAATTACTCACACAAACACTGCTTCGAGCCATTAATGATTTCGGCAGAGAAAGTAGTCGCGTGCAAATAATTTTGTCCCATAGAGCTGCGGCCGTTCATGGCTTGAAAGAGTCAATACAAGCGCAAGACGTAGGTCATGTTCGCGAATTGCCCGTTGAAAGCGCTGCCTTTGGCGCAGCTAATTTGGGGAAGAATTGGGCAGTTTGCGAAAATGTCGAAACCGTGCGCGTTGAAACGGGAATCGCTCAGCCTAATTTGATGAACGATGGCTCTGATGAGGCGAGGTTTTCCCTTTGCTCGATTAGTTTGATTAAGAAAGGGAAGTCACTCGCGCCTTCTCATATTGTTTGTGATGGGCTTGCTTATGAACTGGTCGAGGACGGTTTTATCATTGGTTTAGGTGAGAGCGAGCGTTTTCATTTGGTTGTCGACCGCCATGGCTTGGGCGAGCCCGGAGAGCTCGCTAGGCTGGTTAAGAAAAACGAGCGTTGGGTGTTGGTTGAGAAGAGTAGTGAAAGCGTAGACGTTGATTCGCTTTCAGGTGTTCGTGCAGGCGATGAAATCGAGGTGACTATTCGAGGGCGACGTAAGAAGTTATTACTCATTCACTGCATGCAGTAGGTAGCCCCGTTTATGTCGAGATACATAGAATGAAGTTTAAGCGACGCAGTACAGAAGTATTCAGTTTGTCATTCTTGGACTGTATTTGTTGTGGCTTTGGAGCTGTATTGCTTTTGTTTGTACTAACAGCTGGAAACAAGGCATCTATTTACAGTACGATCGAAGCCAAAATCTCACAAATTATTGGCGAAATGACAGATTCTATCGCTAAGAAAGATAAGGAGTTAGAGACCTTGCGGGCGTACCTTTTAGACGTCAAAGATGAGCACGAAGAGATATCGATTGAATTGGATGAAAAAAAGAGCCTACGTACCGATTTGGACGATTCCTTAGCGCTACTTATGAAAGAGTTGGCATTGATTGAGGAAGCCCTTGGCAAGCTTATGAAAGATAAGGAGGAGATTCCCAAGGTCGAGGAAAAGCCTCCGATTCCTATTCCAAATGAAGAACGAAGGCAGTATTTGACAGGCTTCGACATGAAGGGAGATCATATTTTATTTCTCGTGGAAGCGTCCGGTAGTATGCTTGACGATGAGGTAACCAAGGCGGCCGAGCGATTGCAGGATGAAGATGAGGAAAAGAAAAAGGCTCCTAAGTGGGTGCGTACGAAAAATGGCCTTCAGTGGCTGATCGCAAACTTTGTAGATAAAACGACGCGTTACAAAATAATATTCTTCAACAATGAATTACATCCACTCGAAACAGACTCCGGAGGCACTTGGCATGATCCTTTTAATGCGGATACGACGTTAGAGGTATTAGACTTAATCGATGAAATAGTTCCAGGCGAAGGGGCAAACCTGGAGATAGCATTTGATATTGTGGATGATCTCGATGTTGTACCTAACAGGATCGTTTTAATCGCAGATGGCTTGCCCACCTTAGCGGACTCTTATTCTAAAGCAGGTTTGTTAAGCGATGTTGACCGTATCAATATGTTTCGTGCGGCAAAGAAAATTTTACTCTCAGGAGTTCCGGTGAATACTATTTTGTACCCTATGCTTAACGACCCGGCAGCCGCCGTGCATTTTTGGAGGCTGAGTAACGAACGAGGAGGAGCGATGGTCTGTCCTTCGGAGTCTTGGCCTGATATATGAAAAAGAAGCGATCAACAGAGATTTTTAGTTTATCGTTCCTTGACTGTATATGCTGTGGTTTTGGGGCAATAATTTTGTTATTTGTTATATCAATGGGTGTGCAGACACGACGTATCGATGATTTGAACGATGTGTTGGAGACAATGATACAGCAACGAATTGCCAAGTTAAATGAGTACCAACTCGCTACTGAGGACTTGAAATTGTCGATTTCTATGTTCGAAACTGAAACTGCGAAGAAAAAGGATGAAATAGAAGAGTTGGATGCAATGATAGCTGAGCTTAAGCAACAGATACTCAATAACTCTAGCAGTAAGGATAAGTACCTGGTGGATATTGAACAGCTAAAAAAAGAGGTTGCAGCGATGCAGAAAGAGGCTGATGTCGAGCAGGTTGTAATCAAGCCTTCGCCGGTGGGCGTGCCGGTAGATAGCACTCATATCGCTTTTGTTATAGACACATCGGGTAGTATGAGGGATGAGAGCTCAAACCTCGTGCGGAGATATGTGGTACAAAAATTTCAGGAATCATTAGAAGCTTACCCTCAAGTTGATGGCATACAATTACTCGATGCTAGCGGCCACTTTATTGTAGGGCGTACGATGGCAAGTAAATGGATCGAGGATACTCCGGAGAATCGCATGCTATTACTTAGAGCAATTCGATTGTATCCGAGAAATAGTGATAGCAATCCTGTTCCAGGAATCGTGCGTGCGATTCGGCTGTTACATGATCCTGAAAACGATGATATGAAAATGGGGATCTATGTTTTTGGAGATGAATTTACTGGAAAGTCAGATCCAGTTTTGAGGACGATGCTCCAAATAAATAAAGATAAGAAAGGGGAGCGAATAAGCCGAATCAATGCGGTTGGCTTTCCAAATGTAATTAGTCCGGGAGTGACTTTAGGACTAAGCCAATCGGGTCTGAAGTTTGCCAATTTGATGCGTGAATTAACCTTTGCCCATGGAGGAGCCTTTATTGCCCTGCAGCGAGAAGGCTTTAGGGATGAAGAAAGGCCTTTACCTGGGGTGCCCAATATTCCTCAACAGCCCAGAGCTCAGCCTCGAGTTGTTTGGCCGTATTGAGTGGAAAACTTTAACTGTGAAAATTATTCAACAGATCTCACGTTTTCCGAATCGTCGGTCGATTCAAAATTTCTGAAATCAAATCGAATGATGTCTACCACGCTAGAGCTGAGGCTTGGGCTTTTGAGTACGGACGCGAGGCGAATTTGCTCAAGAGTCGCTTTTTGAATACGAGCGAATTCCAAGTCATCGAATGGGCCGAAAAGGTAGGTGAGTTGTTCGTGTCCATAGCGTACATACCATCCGATATCGACTAAGCCGATTCCTGTGATGTCGATGCCTGGATAACGTTTATCATAAGCGGCTTTGTTGAGACGAGCGCTGTCTTGAATTGCTTCTGCAGGGTACACAATTGTTTTGGGCGTTTGAGCATTTAACAAAGTTGCTATGCTCAATACAGCCAATGGGATAAGTATTCTTTTTATCATAGCTACAGTCCTTGAGGCATTTGGACCCCTTGTTCCGTTCCAGTTCCTCTTCGCGTACTTCCTTGTCCGTTACCCATATCGCCGGGCATCTCTTGGTTGTCGCTTTCACCTTGTTTCCCATCTCCAGATTCGGCAGAACCTGAGCTCTTGCTAGAGTTTTGGTTTTTCTGGCTGGATTCACTGCCCTCGCCAGTATCGATTTCGCTACCCTCCAGCCCTGACTGTTCACCAATCGGAATATCGGGAGGAGGAGGAGGAAACTGTCCTGTGGGTGAGTTGCCTATTTGCCCTTGGCTCTGGCCTTGCCCTTGGGGGAGTTGCATTTGACCGCTTTCGCCTGATTGTCCGCCTTGTCCTTGAGGGAAGGGGAGCGAGCTTGATTGTTGTCCATTGCTGTTGCCGCTACCGCCGCCACCTCCGAAGATTGGAGGTATTCCACTCGAGCCACCACTCATAGATACGCCACTGCCACTGCTTCCTGATTGGCCTATCGGAAGACTTATTCCGGAGCCCGTTTGGCCTATGGGTAAATTTATCCCTGAAATTTGCCCGATCGCTGGTAGTTGACTTTCGTCTACGACACTAATCATTCCCCCCAGCGGGTCGTTGACAGTTTGTACATCTTGAATCTGATCTGCATTTCCGTTGCCGCCCGCGCCATTTTTTGTGGCGTCAAAGATATCTGGGTCAGGATCGAATGCGAGGGTCACGCCGATAGGATATAAAAACAATAGCGTGGTCGATTTTAGTAGGCGATGACGTTTCGTGTTCATTTTTTACTTTTTCTATTTGGCTCGTTTGTCGCAAATTACGCTAAGAGGCTCTTGGGTTGTTCCGCCTCTAATAATTAACGAGTAACGCACACTTTCATATTTATTTTTCCTACCACGTATAAGGTAGCGGCCTGGGAGTAAATTGAAGGTTTCTTTTTCAAGTTTTGCAGGCTTTTGTTTTGATGGGCCTTCGATGCTGACCCATGTTTGGTTATCTGAAGAAATTTCTATCGAAACGGGTTTGCTTTGCAGCTGAAGGTAGCGGCGTAAGTTTTCGTTTTCAGGAGTGAGAGCCAAGTAGGCAGGCTTGGATTTCATTGCGGAGTCAAAGGTCCTAATTGAGCGCTGGAAGCTTAAACTTTTAGCTTCAACTTTTGCCACCTCTATGAGCTTTTCGTAACGCAGGATTGTGCGTATCATTTTTCCCGTACGGAGCATTCCGTTTTTTGCTTCTTCCAATTCTGGCTCTATCTCTAAAAGCTCTTCGTAGATATTTCTAGCCGCTTTCCATTGGTATTCGTGTTCAAGCGAATAGGCCTGAGTTACCATGCTTACGATATCGCTTTGCCGTTTATCGGCTTTTGTTTGACCGATTGCATCGGCAATATCCGTTCGAGTGGGAAAGACCTCCAGGGCCTTTTCTAAATGTTCAATCGCATCGTCGTACCGTAGGTCGTTTAGTGCATTGGCCGCTGAAGTATAGTGAAAGTTAAAGTCTCGGTTTTCAATTTTTCGTCTAACTCGGGAGACGCCTTGTTGCGACTTTGCAGATCGGCTATCTATGGCGAAGGCTTGTTCGTAGTTTTCTAGTGCTTCTTCGAGTTGTCCTTGGTCTTCGTTTAGTTTTGCCGCAAGGAGTAGAGAGTGAGTCTTCTTAGCGTATTTTGCTCGCTCGAGCTGGATTATGGCGTCCTCGTTGTCCGGAGCCATTTTTAAGACGTTCATAAAGGCTGCGATCGCTTCTCCACCCTGGCCTTGAGCAATTAAGCGGTGCCCCTGAGAGGCATTTTTTTGAACGTATTCATTTATTGAATTTTCAAGATCGCTTAGAAAGACTGCAGCTTCATCTAATTTGCTTTTTGCTATTGAGAAGGAGCCAGCATCTAAGAACTGCTTGCCGGTACTCGCAGCTTCAAATGCAGCTTCATAAGCGGCTTCGTTTAGATACTTCTTATCTTCTGAATATTCTACACGGGAGAGGAAACTATCGTAGAGTTCTCGAGAAGTTTGTTTGTTTTTAACCTCTTCTGAAAAACCATCAATGAGTTCGCTCACTCGATCGTATTGGGTAAGCGCTTTTGCATAGTTAGAACGCTTCATGAATGTTTCTGCGAGAAGGAATTCTTTTTCGACAGCGATTAGTTTTTGGGTAAGAACTTGGTGATTGGCTGGCATTTCTCGGGCCGCCTCAATTTTTTTTGTTGTGGTTTCCTGTGCGAAATCTGCTTTTGAGCGGCTTACAAATGCTTCCTGGATATTTGGTTCGCCGGGACTCGCTTGACCGTCTCTTTCGTTATCACCAGCGTTTGTTTGCGTTGAAATGGCGTAAAACCCTAGTCCTCCTGCAACTAATATTGCGGTGATGGCGACGACTCCAAAGATCAATAGCTTCTTACTTGAAGACGACTGGCTCTCTAGCTTCTCCTCGTCTTCAGGATTCCAGTGGATTACTTTATGTTTTTTGGGTGAATCGGAAGAATTTTGGCTCATCGACATAGAATGTTCTATGGGTTGATTGTAAGACTCGGGTAATATTGCAGTTCGTTTTTTGAATGAAGTGTCTTAAAGTAAGTAATATGTTCCAGGCTGGGCTCGTTTGCAAAACTTACCTGCAATAATTACGAAATTTGAATTTACTTGGATTCAGGTTTTGTTGCTGATCGTTAGCAGTTATATGAAGGAACGTCCATTGGCGGATCTATATTGCAAATCGCGAGTCAGATACTAGATTCACCCGGAGTGCCATAAAATACCCAATAAAGAGCCCGCTAATTATGAAGTTTAAATTGTATGCTACCGTTGTGTCGTCCCTGGTATTTACTCTACTTTTAACAAATTGTAGTACTACACCTGTTACGGGTAGGAAGCAGATGAATTTGGTCTCGGAATCTGAAGTGGTTCGCATGTCGATGGCCTCTTTCGAGCAAATGAAAGCTCAGCTAGCTATTTCTTACGACCCGGAATACAATGAAATGATGCAGCGGGTGGGGCATAAAATTTCACAAGAAGTTTTTTGGGATGTGCCGCTCGCCGAATGGGAATTTGTGATATTCGATGCTCCGCAGGTGAACGCATTCGCTATGCCGGGCGGAAAGGTCGGTATTTATACTGGGCTTTTTCAGATCGTAAAGACTGAGGATGAACTCGCTTCCGTTTTAGCTCATGAGATTGCTCATGTGAGTGCCCGGCACACGCACGAGCGAATATCGCAAGCAATGATAGCTGAAGCAGGGAATACCACCTTGGGTGTTGTCGGACTGATGTCCGTAGGTAGCTTAGCCACCTCGGGCATAATGAGTATTTATAATGTAGGAGCGACTGGCGCGGTGGCGGCATGGGATCGGAAAAAGGAAAGCGAAGCGGATGAAATTGGGATGATTTATATGGCCCGTGCGGGATACAATCCAGAAGCTGCTATTACTGTAATGGAAAGAATGGTACAGCTAGATGGGGGATCTTCCGATCCTTGGTACTCGACTCACCCTTCGTCCTCAGAACGTTTGGATGCGATGCATGGCGTCTTAGAAGAAGCGGTTGAAGAATATGAAAAAGCAAAGGAATTTCAGTTTTGATGCTTTTCTTGGCTTTGAAATTTGGCAGTGTGACGAGAAGGTAAATTCAAATTGGGCTATGCAACGTATACTTGACAGTGCTTTAAGTTAGATTGCCTTGTTCTATTAAGAAAAACGATACCTCAATGTTTACGAATCTCATCAGCTCTTACCAACGCATCAGGGACTTTATCCCGCCTTCGCCGACCTCGGCTTATCGTGTTCGGCTAGCGGAGAATCTCAAGGATGTAAACGCGGCTCAGAAACTCCGTTTTCGTATCTTCAATGAAGAACTGGGTGAAGGCTTGAAAGCTTCAGAGGCAACCGGTTTGGACCAAGATCGATTTGATGAGGTGTGTGACCATTTGCTTATTGAGCATGTTAACGATCAATCTATCGTGGGAACGTATCGCTTGCAGACAGGTGAGAATGCCAAAGCAAATTTTGGCTATTATAGCGAGCAAGAGTTCTGTTTCGAACCTTTTGAAGGTATTCGTTCCAAAACCGTGGAACTCGGGAGAGCGTGCATTTCTAAAGAACACCGAAATATGGTTGTTTTGGGCCTATTGTGGAAAGGGATTGCTCAGTACACCAAAGTCTACGGAGCACGCTATTTGATTGGTTGTAGCTCATTGACTTCGACGGACCCCGTAGAAGGCATTGCAGCTTACGAGAAGCTAAAAGATTGTTTGGTAGAAGATCGGTTTCAGACAGAACCGACAGATCGCTTTCGTATTACCATGACAGATTCCGATCGAATTCGATTGCCGGAAGCCTGCCGTTCTGTGGCGATCCCTCGCTTAATGCGGTCTTATTTGACACTTGGGTCCAAAGTCTGTTCTCCGCCTGCTTTAGATCGAGAATTTAAGACAATAGACTTTCTCACATTTCTAGATTTGCAGAATTTGGCTCCACGAGCATTGAAAAAGCTTCTTGGCTAAGCTGACTGAGGCTTGTCAGAAAGAAATCTGTTGTTTTGATTTCAAAGTGTGGAGACGTTTTTGAGACCCTTACGACGTGTGCAGCGTTTATCGCACATGTTAGTTGTTTTTGGTTTTGCAGGCTTGGATTATCTAATTCGTAGAGGCAAATATTGGAATTTACCCCAACGGTCCCAGTGGCTGAAGAAGTGGTCGAGTACCCTAGTGAGTGGTATGGGGTTCGATATTCATGTGATCGGAACTCCTCCGGAGAAGGGGTTTGTTGCCCCGAATCACCAGAGCTACATGGACATACTTGTACTGAGCTCCGTAACGAATTTGAATTTTCTGTCCAAAAGCGAGGTAAGGAAGTGGCCATTGATTGGGAAATATACAGAGATGGCTGGTACTGTTTTTATCGATCGCAGCAGAAAGCGTGATGTGGCTAATAAAAATGATGCGTTTGGGAGAGCGATCGATGAGAGTGTCAGCTTGACGATATTCCTGGAAGGAACTTCCACAAATGGAGAAGAGGTCCTTTCTTATAGGAGTTCGTTGCTGCAGCCGATGGTTGAAAACGATTGGCCAATCACACCGGTGTACATAAAATACGATTGTGTGGGCGGGAGCGTCGCAGACGAGGTTTGTTGGTGGGGGGACGCAGAATTTACACCACACCTTGTTAATATGCTAGCATTGCCACGAGTGAGTGCGACGATTGTTTTTGGTGAAATGCGTACGGTCGGTGGACGTGATCGAAAAGAACTGGCGGTTGAGTTGCGAGAGGATGTATTGCGTTTACGGAAACAAGTTGAATCGTAAGCGTCCGTTCGAGTACGTCTTGACTTGGCTTTGCTCCCAGTTTTTTACGGCCTTTGCGGTTAGTCGTAATTGGCGACCTTATTAAGAATGTCGCTGAGGTAGACCATTGGCTCTGCTTCGCGGCAAGATATTCAGAGGAGTGCGTAGATTTTCTGCTGCAAATAAGCTTATGGCGGTAGGGGCGGGGGTGAGTGGTTTGTACCAATATTCCAAATGCGATTCCAGTCGCCTTCACTAGCTAAGGATCCAGTGGGGTCGCTGGATTGGGTTGAAGCAATGAAAGCAGTTTGAGAGGAAATTCAGACTTCTCGCTCAAGAGCCAATGTATATCAATTTACTAGTGTAAACCATTATTATTAATGAATAAATGTTTACATAAAGTAATTTATAATACTTATTTGTTTTCTTTGTAATATCTATAAAACAGTAATTCTATTACTTGTTTTTGCCTTAAAACCTGAAAACTATTAGTTACTAACTCGTGATTTTCTCATTAACACCTTATACAAATATGAAATTGTTATTTTCAATTCTAGCGTTGTCTCTTTTTGCAAGCAGCAGTGCATTGGCACAGTTTTACACCCCTGTAAGCGAAACGCTCACCTCTTCTTCGGTTAGCAATTATAACTTGGGGTCGTTCACGCTTACAGCTCCAAATACTCCTTGGATAGATGGCGAACAAAAGGTCATTGAAATAGATGTTCCTAATAAAACGACTATCACAGCAACGATTACCATCACAACGACTCTTAGTTATTTTGATTTGGATACAGAGGTCTATAGTTTTGTGCTAACTGATGATTGGCAATCGGTAGACGCTGGTAATTATTTGATCGATTCATGGCCTTATTGCTCTTCAGCCGAAGTGGTTACTGAAACCTTGACTTTCCCAAATGGGACTCGCTTGTCACTTAATCTTGAACTCTATGACTGGGATGAGATTGGAGCCGCGACGACGTCAACATATACTATAAGCTACACCAGTAGCTAGTCGTCTCGAGCCTAGGAAGGTTTCCTTTTTTGTGAAGAATCATTTTTGCCAGGGAACTTTCGCTAAATTTAGGAAACGCGATTGAGCACAATCATCAATGCTCGGCTTATTGAATAAGCTGAGCTTTTTTGTGGCCAGCCTTTATAGTCCTGGCCCGCCGTAGAGCTTAATCTCAAGCAGCATCTTCGCTTTGCGAAGATATCAAGCCGTGCTACTGCCAGATTTTCTTCGAAAAGAGCTCGCATTGTAGCAAAGGAGCAGGGCGGCACTGGTGGCGTTGTCACGGGCTCTGTCCGAGTTTAGTAAAGCGTAAGCGACACAGAATCTGCCCCTAGGATAGCCTTGCTTTCTTCCAGTTTTTCGGCGTCAGGGCCGATAGCTCTTCTTCGCCGAGTATGAGCGT
>JAKYXN010000059.1 GCA_022538095.1 Puniceicoccaceae bacterium K14
TTCATACCACCGGTAGCCTCGCGAGAGGCTGCCAACTTTCCAACTCAAAATGAAAGAAGCTAACCCCAAACTGCCGCGCAGCGGCTTAGTTCAACAAGCCGATGGAGGGGAATTCGAGACAGCCTCCATCCACTTTCGTATCAACGAATACTCGGCTCGCCCCCCCCCTTTCAATGTTAACAGATAGTATAAAAGACACCGGAATGGTGCGCAAATGGCACTGCTCACAATTTTGTACGCGATCTACGCCATCCCGTACTCGTGCATCATTAGCCTATCTTCAGTGGGGCGTTAGCGTTTCCTCAGTTTCAATCGCAGTATGACAAGGATTAGTTAAGTGGCGTAGCAATTCTTCTGCAGGTTCTTTCAGCTCCGGATCATCTGCAACACGAAGAAGCTCATACGTTGCATACCCCCACTTCATTACATGGCCATCGTTCCAACTGTTCTTGAGAAAATCTTGCTGCCAAAACTCCGGTTCCGTCCACTTGTGAGCAGCCCGTACTGTCGGTGTCCAACTTGAGTTTTCAGGAGCACTCTTACCGATAGAATCACGAGTAAGGATTATATGAGCCTCTAAACCAAACAAACCTTCGTCGCGAATCGCTCGGTAACCAAGATTATCTAGCTGTATAAGCGAATTTGCCTGAGCCAAAATATGCCCTGTATGGGCAATACTGCCCATTTGTTGGTATAATGGTCCGTGCCCAAGAACTTCTACCAAAACGATACGAGCAATCTCTTGGTTACTCATATCATGATCGAAAACGTTTAGCTTATCGATAAAGAAATCAGTCGGACGGTGTTCGGGCTCGAGATGTAGCCAATACCGAGGTATGCTATTTTTGTATTTGGAAATTAGCGACATTAGGTGTCGTATATATCCCGTTCTCAAAAAATCTGGCTCTCTTCGAAGCGCTTCCAGGATAAGGGCAGCGTGGATTGTGTGGTGTCCAAATTCGACCTGACGAAACGACTTGAGATCGTTCAAAAGCTCTTTAGCTAGAATCGATTCGCTCGTTGTAGAATCATTTTCTGATATCCGGACCGTTGAAAACAAGTCTGGCTTCGACCTGACAATCGCCCCTATCTGCTTTTCGATGAGGATCTCGCTTTCCTTGGATACGGAGTGTTTTTCCAAGAAAAGTTCAGTCGCGAGTATGGCTGCTGGGAAATGAGCATCCCACATGTTGTGAATATCACATTGGATGTATCCTTCTAGGGCTTTAGCATAGGTAGAATCGGACTTCACTAATTAGAAAACTATACCCAAATCCTAATATATAAAGATTTTTCTTTGTTTATTAATTAATCCATTTCCAACTAAAGTACAATGGTGTCGCATTTCATCAATTCTGACACGTTCAGAACCTAGGTGCAGAACAGGACAAGCAAAAGGCCTTAGCTAGCTTCATAAGCTTTTTGCAGGTGGCAAGTTCACCTACGGCTTCGTCCTAATTGCCCTCTGCCTGAATACAGACAGTTCGATATATGATTGAACCTCTAGCTTTCGATTCGCTTTTTCGCTGTCCACTCCATTAACGTCTCCGCCAAGTCAACGACTATGCTACGAAATTTATAAGGGCGTTCCGCAGATAGCAAAGAATTAAGTGTGATCCACGCCTACGTAGTCGGGTCTAGCGACGAAAGTATCTAGTGAAGCGACGCTCGAGGAATTCATTCCTTGATCAAAATTATTTTACCACTCGCCCTCCCTGTTAACCCTTCTTTAGATTGCTCTTTTTTAAATCTTTCCCTTAACTCTTTTGCTGGATTAGACGATCCAAGTTACAGAGAGTCCTTCGCGGATTCTTTGAATTATCCTACAGAATAGAAATCACCAACCTATATGAGCTCTAACGTTGTTCAAGTTTCCGTAAAAGGCGTAATGCCAACAGTTAATGGGTGTGCCGTATTTTTGGGAAATGATGATAAAACCTACGTAATCTATGTCGATCACAGTGTAGGAAACGCGATTTCAATGGCGATGAACGGGGTTAAGAAAGAGCGCCCTCTTACGCATGACCTTATGTCGAGTATGCTGATAGGCCTAGAAGCGAAACTCAATCGCATCGTCATCAACCATGTAGAAGAGAACACTTTCTTTGCACGGGTCTTTCTGGAAATGAATAACGAAGTCGCTCGCAAGATCATCGAACTCGATGCTCGCCCAAGTGATTCCATAGTCCTTTCCTTGCAAAATGATTGCCCGATCTTCACAGCAAAATCAGTCTTCGATAGCGTCGAAGATATGACACCGATCCTCGAACGCGTGCTAAAGCAACAAAGCGAAGAGGAATAAGCTAGAGCCCTTTGATCTCCGCTTGTTAACGTTGCAAAACGTGGAGAACTATAAGATAACTAGCGATCTATGGAGCTAGTTTTTAAAGCCAGATCTCAACTCATTTGGGTATTTGTTTTAGCCTCCCTTTTCGTTTGTCGCACTAGTTTTGCCAGCGCCCCACAGAAGGAACTCATAGAAGTTGAAGACTACTTCCCTTGGTGTATCGTTGCGTATGATTCGCTTGAACGTACGCCTACTCAGCGGATAAAAATGATCCAGAAACTAGGATTTCAACGCTATGCATACGACTGGCGAGACAGGCACTTAGATGACACTCTTGAAGAGCTTCAATTAGCCACTGAACACGGAATCGAGGTGATCGGCGTATGGCTTTGGCTAAATGCCGAAAGAGATCGTGCCGGCAAACTAGGGGATGGAAATCAAAGGCTTATCGAGTCAGTCAAAGCGTCAGGTATTCAGACAACTCTTTGGGTGGGACTCAGCCCCAATTTTTTTGAAGGGCTTACCGATGAACAATCATTCGCAAAAGCAATTGAGCTCATTGATTTCGTATCTAAGAGCGCCGCTAGCATCGGTTGTCGCGTCGCCCTTTACAATCACACAGGTTGGTTTGCCAATCCCTACAATCAAATTGAGCTGATCGAAGCTCTGCCAGAACACAAACTCCAAATCGTATACAATTTTCACCACGGGCATCAGTGGGTCGATCACTTCGATGAAATCGCGAACGCGATTTCCCCTTACCTAGTCGCAGTCAACTTGAATGGGATGGATAACAACGGGACAAAGATTTCGCCAATAGGACAAGGCAAGTTCGAATATCAAATGATCGAAAGTCTCATTCACGCAGGTTTCAATGGCCCATGGGGAATAATGGGGCATATGAAAAATACCGACGTCAAAGAAGTTCTAATACAAAATCTAAAAGGACTAAAGCAACTTTCTTCGAGGTAATTTCCGCGAAATATAATGCAACAGCACGCTAACAAACTTACTTATTCACCAAAAAACCTAACACTGTCTCCTAACTCTTCATAATGACTCTAAACGTGCAAATCTGGACAAAATTAACGTAATGCTATTTTGAATATTTATTTTCAGAAACAACATGGCCTTAGACTTCTTTCTTGATCAACGGCCTTGGGTATAGAGCGTGTGAAACCTATAGCTTATTTAGAACTTAATGGAGAATAATTTGACGTAGTTTTTATTGGCTTTTTCAAAGCTCCTAGAAATATCTTTTTCAAAACGCGCTCGCCTGTTTTCATCATGAAAGAAATAAAGTTTGCCGTCGTTTATGCGAAACACCTCAGGATCGCCTTTTTCAATTCTCCCCTCTGATAGAGCATATGCACAGCAACCGTTGTACTCCGGAGCATACTTATCGGGAGCTTTTTCGAATTCGTTCTTATTTGTCTCTGATGAAAACAGCCACGTCTGTCCCTTCCAAACGTAAGTATAATCTCCCTTGCCCAAAATCGCTTTCCCTTCCAAGTGATAAGCTGCGACATCAAACCCACCGATAGCTATGACTTCTTTAGTCGGCTCAAGAGACTCAGACTTGGTTTCAGCCTTTTCAGCGATTTTGTTTTCGGCTACTACCGTCTCAATTGTTGATGTTTCAGCCACTGAAAAAGAGCCTGAAAGCACTAATAAAATTACGGTGACGATGAATGAGAATTTGGCATTTCGCCGCGTATTGTATTTAAAGTTGTTCATTAGATTTATTGGGTAGGAAGAAAGCAGTTTCTGCTTATGTTTATTGTGTTATTGGTGCAATCGATTATCGTCTTTTTTTGATTGAAGGCTAAGGGGTGATTTTGTCGTTTAGGCTGAGGTGTAACTGACGATTTCAAGTCTTACGGTTGCCGCTTTGAGGTGGCAGCGCGAGCTCAAACGACCGAGACGAAAAACCACTCTAAGTAGAGTCAGTAAGCATATTGATTTTGGTTTATTAGCTTTTATTAAAAAATGGTTGATTATTGCAGATAACTCGAACGATTGAATACAGTTATTATCGAATCTACTTTATCAATACATCGAGCTCCTTTTGATTTATGCAGCGCAAGTCCATTATTCGAATAGCATATTTTTCCATTGCAATATCGGCTTCATCCTCAGCTTGCCATTGCGGGACTTCGACTGGCTTGCCACCCTCGTCTAAAGCGACAAAGACCATGATACAGTGAATCGACTTTGAAAATTCACACTGCTTGGGATTACATGAGTTGAGCGTCACCCCTATGTGCATGCTAGTTCGCCCCGTATGAATGATTTTTGCATCCACCTCTACGAGGTCGCCCACGAGAATAGGATTATGAAAATTGATGTCGCCAACAAAGGCAGTCACACAATATCGCCCGCTCCACCCGGTTGAACAAAGATACCCTGCCTGATCCAGCCATTTCATTGCGGAACCACCATGAACCTTGCCTCCAAAATTCACGTCTGTCGGTTGGGCAAGAAACCGCAATGTTATCTCTCTTTTTCCTTCGGAGGCCAAACTCATATACAGTATAAGCGTTTAATGACTCCATTTGATTTCTATTTAAATCTCGTTACCACTAAAATTGCTGCCGGCAACAATAACCCAAAGGATTCAAAGTCTCTGAAAACGACATCTGTACTTCGTTTTTCATGGGTTAGACAAAGACACCGTGAAAAAGCCAACAAGGCTCTCTTTAAAGGGAGAGTTCCTATTCGGCGAGAAGACAACACGCAGAACCCCGTAGCCTCATATTCAAAAGAAGAGGAATTATTAGGCGAATAAGCGAATTTCTTAGGCTGAGTAAAAATTGAAGCGAGTATGGTCTTTCAAATAGCTGAAGACAAATACAGTCGAATACTCTCGTGCATTGCTAGAGTTTCTACAATTTGCTTAGACACACCTTGAAAGTTCTTTTTGTCGAGCGAGTGCAAAGCCCTCCCCCTTCTTCTATACCAGGCAGCCATTGTGAGAAATGCCCTATCCCGGTACATCCTCTTACGCTCTTCAAGCATCTAAGTCTGTAAACTCAGCCACAAAGGGTGCGTGATCTGATTCTGGATACTTATTATCGAAGGTAAATGGCAGGCTCTCATCGTGCAGGTTTTCATTAA
Source organism: Puniceicoccaceae bacterium K14 (assembly GCA_022538095.1). Taxonomy (GTDB): domain Bacteria; phylum Verrucomicrobiota; class Verrucomicrobiia; order Opitutales; family Opitutaceae; genus JAKYXN01. Next base: position 5,405 of record JAKYXN010000059.1, read on the forward strand.
AAATGGCGGCCTTGCGAAAGTAACTTAGTAGAGACTGTGAAAGCATCATGTGATCGAGTAAGTTTCCTTCACCGTGATGAAGATGACTGTAACGCACTGACTCCGGAATACCTTTACTACACGGAACCAATACTGTGTGACGTAATTCTGGATTATTCGTATTTTCTACGCGCCCGCAAATCGCTTCGACAGGAACCTCACCTGGTTCAGAGTTAAAATCACCGCATACAACGACTCTAGCTTCGGGTTCGTTAGCAAAGATTTCATCGAGCAGGACTCGTGTTTCCAACGCTTGCCCTACTCGTTTGAGAGAAGACAGAAAGTAGCCTTCGGCCCAACCTGCTGCGCTTTTCCATTCGAAACCGTCTTTTTGACCTTTGATATTGGAGGACAGACGCGATTTGAGATGAAGATTGATGAGGTGAAGTGGTTGATTATTTCCCGTATCCACAGTTACATGCTGAATCGGACGCTCCCAGCCTATGTCCTTTGCTTCGCCCTCTATAGGCTTGGCGGTTACCTTGCGGTATTTAAGGTCTTCGATTTTATCGTTGCGGTATTGTTTTTGAGAGACGATTGGAAAACGAGATAACACGACTAGGTTTCGTTTGTCGTAGGCAACATTGTCACTCGTCACTGTGTGTGCTCGCTTATAGGATTCGTAACGAGTCCCGGCAATAACGGCATCCAAAGCAGACAAACTGCGTTTCGGATTATCTAACGTGTGTTCAGGCAACTCCTGACCGTGAACTTCCTGCAAACATAGAATATCTGCATCAATTCGTTTCAGTGCATGCTGTAGCGTCGGCACACGATCCGCCAAAGAGGGGTTTCTATCGTCCGAGGCTTCGTCTAGGTTCTCGATGTTAAAAGTCGCAATTCTGAGCATAGTGGATTTCCTTTTGAGTGTTCATGGTAACAGAGCTCAAAAGCTATCAGAAAAGATTCTTTTTTTGAAGGAATTGTTTGTTAACAAACGGTGACTCTTAAATTTACAAAACAAAAAAGCGAGGGACCGAATCGGCTCCCTCGCTTAGAAAGATTTAGTACGCTATCTGCGTAACCCTTATTTGGTTACGTAAACGAGCGCTTCAGCAACTTTTGCGATTTCGTCGGCAGCTTCCTTCAGTTCGCCAATCGTATCCCACTTGCCTTCGGTTAATGCAAAGCGAGCTGTGTCGCGCACGACTGCAGTGATTTCCTTGCCGCCGTAAGTGATTTGCTCATTGGTCACGTCAAGTGCGATCTCGATAGATGGATCTGCTTCGACTGCTGCTGCAATTGCTGCGATATCCTCTTTCGCTGCGATGAAACAAGGGATGCCCAAGTTCACGCAATTGCCAAAGAAAATTTCCGCGTAGCTTTCCGCAATAATTCCGCGAAAACCGTAACGATAGATCGCTTGCGGCGCGTGCTCACGTGAACTTCCACATCCAAAGTTCGCTCCAGAGAGAAGGATTGAAGCATTCTTGAAACGCTCTTCGTTTAGTGGGTGCTCTTTGTCTGCTCCCTCCTCTGTTTTACGTACATCGTAGAAAAGATACTCGCCCAATCCATCGAAAGTAACGCACTTCATGAAACGAGCTGGGATGATGCGGTCTGTATCGATTTCGTCGCCTGCAACGTAAACGCCTTGGCCTTTAACTTCTGTAATTTTTGCTAATGACATTTCTTAAAGTCTCCTAATTGAATTTAAGCTTCTACAAGCTGGTTGATACCGAATACTTCACGCGAATCTGAGATTTCTCCCTTGATCGCAGCGGCTGCCACCATCACTGGACTCATCAATACCGTACGACCTGTGGGACTGCCTTGGCGGCCCTTGAAGTTACGATTACTCGAGCTTGCGCTCAATTGATCGCCGATAAGTTTATCTGGATTCATCGCCAAACACATAGAGCAACCCGCTTCACGCCATTCGAATCCTGCATCATTGAAAACCTTATCAAGTCCCTTGGCTTTGCAGATTCCATCAACAACCTGTGAACCAGGAACAACAATCGCCTTAACACCTGGAGCGACCTTGAGGCCCTTAACGTACTTTGCAGCTTCTTCGAAGTCGGACAAACGTCCATTGGTGCAAGAACCGATAAAACAGACGTCTACCTTGGTACCCTTGATAGGTGAACCCGCTGGGAGCTTCATGTATTCAAGAGCTTCTGCAACGTTGGCTTTTTCCTCTTCTGGGGATTCCTCAACAGTTGGAACGTTTTCGCTAATTGTGATCGCTTGGCCAGGATTGATTCCCCAAGTAACGGTTGGCTCGATATCGGCCCCGTCGATTTCTACGACATCGTCGTATTCGCAATCTGGATCACTCGCAAATGACTTCCAACGCTCAATAGCTGCGTCCCACTCCGCACCCTTCGGAGAGTAAGGGCGCCCTTCCAAGTAATCGAAAGTCTTTTGGTCTGGGTTCACATAGCCTGCGCGAGCGCCACCTTCGATAGACATGTTACAAACAGTCATACGCTCTTCCATTGTCATGTCGTCAAAAACTTGGCCGGCGTACTCGTAAGCATATCCAGTTCCGCCGTTCACGCCCAACTTGCGAATAATGTGAAGAGCTACATCCTTAGCATAAACGCCTGGCTGAAGTTTCCCGTTCACCTTTACTTGGCGAACTTTGAGCTTCGTCATGGACATTGTTTGCGTCGCCAACAAATCTCGGATTTGAGTAGTGCCGATTCCGAAAGCAATCGCGCCAAAGGCTCCGTGAGTTGAAGTATGCGAGTCGCCACAAGCGATCGTAGAACCAGGCTGTGTGATACCTTGCTCAGGCCCAACAACGTGCACGATACCTTGCTTGCCAGTTGGCAAATCAAAGAAGGTTACGTCGAACTCAGCGCAGTTTTTGCGAAGCTCTTGGATCATTGCATCCGCCAATGGATCGGCAAATGGCTCAACGCGCTGGTCTGTTGGAACGATGTGGTCAACCGTTGCAAATGTACGATGCGGGTAAGCGACTTTGAGACCCAGGTCGCGCAACATGCCAAACGCTTGTGGGCTGGTCACCTCGTGGATGAGGTGAGTGCCGATCAACAATTGGGTCTGACCGTTCGACATAGAGCGAACTGTGTGGGCATCCCATACTTTTTCGAATAGTGATTTTGCCATAGTTTCGGAAATTAAATGGTTCTTAATTTTGAGGGGCAGAATTTGAAACTAGCCGGCTTCCCGTGCAATGAGAAACCGTTAGAAAATCACTTGTCCCTCACTAAGGCGCCAAGGGCTCGATATCCGCTGCTTTGCGATAGGCCAAAGGCGTCATACCCAAACGCTTTTTGAATTGCTTATTGAAAGAACTCAGATTCTTAAACCCGCTCCTGCGAGCTACTTCGGCAATGGAAAAATCCTTCCGAATCATCAGCCAACGGGCCGCACTCTGGATGCGAACCTTGGCGAGGTACTCAGAAAAAGTCACTCCGGCTTCGCGATGAAAGAGCCGAGAAAAAGAAGCCTCGTCCATCTCCACAAATGCAGCTACCTCACTGCGGCCAATTGGCTTTTCACAGTGTTCATTAATGAATCGCTTTATGGAAAGAAAGCGTGCTCGCGCAGTTGACGATTTCATCCCATTTATTTGCTCTACAACTACTTGCGAAATACTCTGCTGGGCAATTAGTTCTAGCAAAACATGGAGCCGGGCAATGCGAAACATTCCCTTAGAACGCAGCAAAGCTTGCATTCTAAAGCGAATGCGTTCGGCGTCTGAGGCTTCGAAAATCAATCCACGCTTTGCCTTTTCCAACAGTGTTTTAATAGGTTTCGCTTCCTCGATACTTAGCAAGCCTCGCGGTAAAACTGACTTAGGGAAATGAACCACAATTGCCTCCAATTGAGAGGACGAATTTGCCGAACGAAACGAATGCAAAGTCTGTGGTGACACGAGTAGGACAGTACCCCCTTTAAAATCCCCAGATTGAGTGTCCAAACACCATTCCCCATTTCCACGAATAATGAGTACGAGTTCGTAGCGATCATGAGCATGAAAAACCTCTTCAACTCCTTTACCATCAAATTGATAGCAATGATAACTAAATTGAGAATCAGCCAAGTTCGCATTTTTCCACCGAGCTTCCATTGTCGGAATGCACTTTTATGACATCTTACAAATACTCAACATTTATGCAACTTTAGCATCATTTTTTACTAAACCCTGCTGATTTCGAACCAAAACTACATATTGGGTCTCAGCTATCTGGCACTCAGCGACCTAGAGTGCGAATAATCGCCGGAAAGTTTGAGTCATTGGTCGAGCGAACTTGAATGCTTTTCTTGCCATACGAGCTACTCCGCCAAACAAAAGGCGGTCACCTCACATACAGTGTGTCGGGGTGAAAAGGCCATGGATATAAGGCGGTGAATCAATACTCCACCTGTTTCACGATACGATCGATTACTTTACGAGAACCTATCTTAGATAGTTGGTTCAAACTACTTGTTCGCTCGGACATCGGTCCTCGAAAACGAGTCCTCTCGTCGATTACAAACGAATCGACAATTTCGCCTGATGGATGTTCTATAAGTTGGATACGCACTTTCAGTCGAGCACTCCCAACTCCATAGCCGACTTTCATCTGCAATGCTCTGCTTCCTTTCTCTCGCCGCAATATTTCCCCTTTAATTGCCCAAGACGATCCTATCGTGTCAAACGGTAGCGAAAATGAATTTTGTTCCAAGAAAACTGTGTTTAGCATGTTTTCCAATACACTCTCCAACTCTTGTTCGTCCACAGCAGCCTCTGCCAGGTTGATAACATTACCAGATCCTAAGCTCACCTTTCCTTCCACTGAAAGCAACACCGCGAATAAAATCCAAGTACTACAAGCGGAAATTCTTATCATTCGTTTATTCATAAAATACTTATGCGAAGAAAACGGGCAAAGAGATGCAAAATTTTGCTCTAATCTAATTCAACATCGATTGAGCACCCTCCCTTATCATCATTCCTCCCATCTGTTCACTCCATAGATCCGAAAGAGAATTGTCTAATTCTAGAAACCTCGTACAACGCTCTCAGCATGAAAATTTGGCTTTACCCCTTCACCCTTTTACTCGCAGCTTGCTGCAATCTACCAGAGCAGGGCCACTATAATATCTCAAGGAATACAATAGTTCAAACATTGAAGTCCGAGTTTTCCGGCAACAATCACGACTTAATTATCACGCTCCCAGGAAGTTATCACAAAGGTGAAGACCAGTCATACCCCGTTCTTTATTACACAGATGCTCAGTGGGACACCCCATTAATCACGAGCATCGTAGGAAAGTTAAATTACGATCGATCTCTCCTCGAAATTATCTTGGTTGGAATAACATATTCGGGAGCGGATGCAGAATACGATAAGCTACGGGTCGGTGACTTGACACCTTCGATTGTTGAGGCTCACCCAGCTGAAACTGGAGGCGCCGATACTTTCATTAAGTTCATAGAGTCGACCGTTATACCCCACATTGAAAAAAACTTTAGAGCAGACCTCGAAGAGAGAGCTTTGGGTGGAGTTTCACTTGGAGGGTTATTCTCGCTATACGCAATGTACAAGAAACCTGAGCTCTTCAAACGCTTTATTTCGATTAGCCCTGCCGTTCACTGGGGCAATCGATTCATGCTCACCCAAGACGAGTCTTACGCAAGCGAGAACACAGACTTGCCTGCACGACTTTTCCTAACTTACGGAGGAGGCGAATATTTTGAATACACAGCTCCGATCATCGAATTCCAAGAGCGGCTAGAGTCACGAGACTACCAAGACTTAGAGTTATTCAATTGGAAAATCGAAGATGAACGACATGGTGGCGTATCAATTGAAGGCTGGGCCCGAGGACTACGCTGGGCTTTTAAAGATATTACGCCTTATAAGCCAGGTCCCCTTGAAGAGCACTATAAGGCCACTCAAAAGGAGAGTGCTAAATAACGACAAAGTACCCACTTTGTTTAGTAACCATTCACACTCAATCTAAGAAAACGTTGAGAAAAACCACCAACAGTTTCGGTATCTTCAACAGTCACGATCCCCGCTACATTTTCTTCTCCAGCACTCTCCCAAACGATTGACCAAACTCCTTCTTCGAAATTTTCCGCCCCTTCAACAGTATAGACCAAGCCTGGATCCGAAATTCGATTAAAGCTCAATGTCAAGCGGCTGTCATTGCTGCTCTCTCCACGTTGCACGAGTTCTTCAGTCTCAGCCAACAAGGCGTCACCAGCGATTGCATATTCCATAAGGTTACTGTGCATGTCTCCATCTGGATTCGATACATCGGCTGCATCCCCTGCGTTGGCCAACGTCCCGAAGGTATTTAGACGCCACGCATCTAGTTGACCATAGCTAGATTCCCCATCGACGATATACTCAAACCAGTTTACGCTCACATCTTGATCGGCATCGCCCTCCAAAAACAGGTATAACGAACTAGGCCCCTCCAAACCAAATGTCACTGCACTCATAGTCACCCAAGATTGGTCGCTGCCAGTCGAAGGAACAACCACAGTGCCTACCCAAGCTGAATCCAATGTCCTCGCGTTATATAGATTAAGTTTGGTTTCTGGACCTGGGTTTGAAAGTCTTATTTTTACCAGAGAACAACCCTCACCAAAATCCAGGCCATTAAATGCATAATAGTCTTTCGGTTCCAAAAATGTGATACGAGAGCTTCCTTCGGATGCTTGATCGACTTGCGAACGATTACTCCATGAAAATGCCTCAGCTTCAACAATATGAGAGCCAAGATTAGACCTGCAGCCAGATAGTGAAACGTGATCAAACAGAGCTTCCGCTAAGTCGTCAGAACCAGATGACGAAACAACCATTCCCAAATAACAATACTCGCCTAAAGAGATGTTCGTTTCTTCATGGAGCACTTCCCACGAACCTTCATCTTTTGCATAATAAGCTGTTATCTTTTTTCCACTACGAACTAGACGCAACCAACCTAGGGAATTTCCATCGAATGTAGCAAGCTCAGCAGCCTCCCCACTCTCTTGGAACCGGCCCGAAAAACGGCCAGTTCCTTCGGTTTCAAACCCAAGTGTAAAGCTCTTAGAGCCTGAGCCCAGGCCGTCACGAATAGAGATACCAGCAAACCCTCCTGTGGAGCTACCATTGATTTCTGAGACCTGTACTAAAATCTCACACTCTTCGCCCCCAACCGCATGAGCAAAATGAAACTCATCTGTTTCCTTCGAGCTCCATTGGCCCGACCCCTTAACAATCAATCCATTCTCAGCATCCTCAACACTCCCTGACCGACCCAATGTACCGATATCCCAACTACTCAACATACTGCTTTTGACTATGGTCATATCTTGAATACTTTGAACCGATTCATTCCCGGCCGAATCGACCGCAGTCACAGCATAGTATGCAAATCGATCAACAATAACACTGTCATCGATAAAACTAGATAGAGAGATTGGTTCATCATTAACTAGAACTAACTCTCCTTTAAGATCATATGATCGATATACATTGTAGCCCAAAAGATCGACTTCATTATTGTCGCTCCAATCTAACTCGACGTAACAATTGCGTGCAACTGAATAGAAATCCACAGGAGGGGCAGGAGCTGGCGAAACTTCAGCTCTCTCTGGCTGCACCTGATACCAGGCATCTTTCGGGTAGCCCTCAATCACCGTCACTTGATCAAAATAGATTACTCGTTTCTCTCCATCAACATATGCTCCTGTATCATGACAATACATACCAAATTTCAAATGAGTTCCCGTAACTAAAGCATCATCCTCCCAACAATCTAAACCAATTGGGATATCATACGCGGCGTAGGTTGGAGCTCCTTTTTCGCCCCAGCAGTCTTCGTCGACCCATACTTCAATCAAACCTTCATCCTTCTCAGACCACTTCATATGAAAAATCATATCCACCCATCGGCCTACCGGAATTCCATCCGTTAAATACAACTGAGTGGAGGTTCCTCCTCCATAACGATGGGATAAGTGTAGCCCGTCTTCCCTTGCATTAAGAATCCAAGTCCATGAGACCGGGCAGTCGGGATAGCGTGGAGTTCCAGTTCCTCCATTCGCCAACGCTTGAGCGATACCTATATCAGAATCCAGTCGGAATTTGTTATCGCCGGAAGCATTTACCCAAAAACTAAAGCCATACCAGCCTTCTTTGTTGATTCTTACCTCTCGCTCGCTTGTCGCTTCGACTCCGCGTGAACTGCGGTTGTTCTGATAATTATCTTCCCACCACTGAAATTTCGCTACCTTTGACCCCCTTCGAGCCAGCTCGCCCCAATCTTCAACGACTACACCGTTTCCGCAGCAATTTTGAATGTGAAAGTCAGAAACCGACGAGTCCTCAAACCCCGACTCTATAACCTGCGAGTTCAACGTAAAAACCAAAAGGAACAGTACAAAAACTAGAAATATTTTTTTCATCACAAATAATCACTCGCTCCTCTTTTTCCAAGCGTAGCCACGAGTTGGCGTTCTCCAACAAGAAAAAACAGCCTAATACACGCACTCCTCGGACCAGTAGCGACAAATTCAATTTAATTACCAATAATCTGCTTTACCCTGAAAAACAAACAACTCTAGTCGCGATTACACTATTAATCGAGCGCCTCACGATGTGGCAAATCGGGAATGGTACTACCTAACAAAGTCCGCAATCAAACGCTCTGCATCTGGATAATTTTCTATTAATTCTTCCCCAAACCCCAATTCAAACCCTTCGTATACAAAACCGGGAGACATCACGCAGCTCAACAGTGAATAACCGCAGTCGGCTTTCACAACAGGTTTTCCGCCAAACCAAGCCCCCCTTTTGAAGGTATATTGTGGGCAATGCCCCTTCTCTAAATCCGGTCCGATTACGATTACTCGATGGCTGCCATCGGGCAACAATTCCAACGCCTGAAAAGCACATCCAGATTGATAAAAAAAGATCTCGTCAGCATCCAAACGATGTAGGGCAGAAAATTGCAGCTCAGTAAATAAGGCATAGATCGAAGTCGTCACCGGGCGACCGTCAATTGCCTGCTTCGATGTGTACTTCCTCGCAAACCAACCGCCTTCTTCAGGAATCGGATCCATCTTCAATTTGCCTACCAATTGTTCTACCTTATCCATTTTACGAACCAACAAACTCTATCGTCATTTGTTCTACATGATCCACGATGTACACTAGCAAAGCATAAATAAACAAAGCGACCCCAAACATCTCCAACAATTCTTCACATGTATAAAGAAATGAATACATTAGAGTTTCTTCACCAAACTGCTCATCATATTTACCCGCAATCAATTCAAACCCGATTGCCCCACTGACATAAATTAAGCCTGAGGAGACAAATAGATACATTATACTCCTTGGTAAGCTGAATAGGAATTTCGCATAAGCAACGGCAACTAGCAAGTTGATCTACTCCCCATTTACAAATCACTCTTCATCACTTCAAAACAACTCTCCCTGTGCCGCATTTTCCGTAAGCTTCGGATAGAACGCGGCATACTTCACTCTCCAATCGTCCAATTTCTTGATGTAGTACTTAGGGTCATACGGAAGCGTTTCCGCATTATAGCTATCCACCGGACGCGCTCGCTGCCAATCCGTACTCATACCCCGCTCCTTCGGCACAATAAAATAACTGACACGATCTCCCATTCGAACGTGGTCTCCCATCTTCAGGGCGACCTCAGCAGAGGCTCGCCGAGGCTTACCGCCCTCGTCCATCTTCTTTTTGTAAGCTAACGGGTTCTGACTGAGAATTTCCGACTTTGCTATTTCCTTAATCCCTATAGACCGGTCTTCGATTCTTGTCTGGAAATCGAGAGCGACTTCCGCTGGGTCTTCCTCGTCAATACCAAGTAGGAACGAGATCAACTTATAAGTGAGTTTTTTCAGGAATGGTTCGATACCGCGCGAGCGCAAGGCTGAGCCTCGAACGATCATTTTTACGCCATCGTTCAAGGCATAATTCTTAGCTTTGTAGCAAAACATCGCCGGATACTTACCGTCGAATTCGAGCTCAATTCCTTCCGGCAGAACCTTCTGCGCTCTTTCTAGCAACGCTTCTTCTGAAGAATAAAACTTCCCAGCAGCCACATAGATACCATCCGTATCCGCTTCAAGTGGCGGGCATTTCTCATTTTCGAAAAACTCGATGAGTGAATGCAGAATATCACGTCCCTTAGCCGTGACTTCCTCCGCTAAGCCAGAATCGCCAAAGCGGGCACCAGCAAACCCAAGGTATCCATAAAATGAATTTATAAGAATCTTATAACTCAATTGGCGAGCCTCGTACTCGGAGGCTAATGCTGGGTCATCACTTTCACGAGCGAGTTTTTTGTACTTCAATCGATATTCCCGCAATTGCGTCAACATGGGAATAAAGACGCCCTCTGTATCGCGTTCCGGATTTCGATTAAGGAAGAGCAAGATGCTTGGATAAAGCGAAGCCACATCGAAATGAAGTACATTTTCGAAAATGCCTGACTTAAAGCTAGCTGAATACCCACCAGCAAAACTTCGATTGTCTCCGGGGAAAGGACAAGCTGACTTACGATGATAGTACTCTTCCTGAAAAACTAGATCCACCTTGCTCGCGGTGCCCTTCAGGCATGCTTCCTGAAGCGTGATGGGAAACGTCTTACATTGCTCAAAATAAGTAGGCAGCAACCGATCAGCTACGCCCTCGGTCTCACGCAAGTCATCTGCCAGGTATGCCAGGAATTGTTCACGATCATCGTCGAACATGTACTGAATTTTGTCCCCTTCGATGTAAACTCGATCTCCACCACCCACAGGCGTCACCCCTAAATACCGAGCAACATCTTTCAATCCATAGGTCATGAGTTCACGCGTTGATACGTCGTAGATTTGAGCGAGCAAATACGTATCCACCACCGTGCGTCCTGGAATATCGCAACGCGGATAATCGATCCATCGCTCTGCAACTTTCATGCGGCTATTACGGAAACTCGCTTTTTGACCGAATCGTCCCCAAGCGCATGCAACCTTGAATCGCTTCGCTCGTAACTTCAGGAAATTCAAATCAAACTTAAAAATATTGTGTCCTTCTATCGTATCTGGATCGAAACCTTGGATACAATCATTGAGAGCTTCGAGCAATACCTTCTCCGCATCGTCACTGCGTTCCTGCAGCACGAGCATCTTCTCTTGACCCTGACAACGCAAACCGATCGCTAAAATTCGATCTTCTGCCCGGTTCGCATCAGGAAAACTTCCTTCTTCAGAGCTTGCCGTTTCTATATCCAACTGCAAGCGCCTCAAATTCGCAAAACGCATTTCACCGAACAAATGATTCCGCGATGACAGTAACTCTTGATGCTCTAGCTGACGGATGAAATCGATTTGCCCCGATTTGCCAGTCGCTTTCAAACACGCATCGTAATCCTTCCAGCTATCGAAATGGATCAAGCGATTAAACTCGCCTTCGCCTTTCAATGAAGCCACTGACTCGCCGCCTATTCCATCCAACTCCAAACGGTCTGTTGCCCAAAGGAATGGTTGAAACGGCTTATTGACTACCTCTCTAGCGCCTTCCCCACGATCATAGGCGAAATAACTCTCGCTCTTTTTGGCATCCACCCAAACACCACACAAATTCCCTTCGTTTGAGGTCACTGATTCTTCGTCGGACATAGGCAAAAAAATGGCGCAGCCAAATAAGCTGCGCCATAAAATAAATTATTTCGTCTCAAAGAGATTTAGAAAGGCCGGAAGTAAACCATGTAAACAGCTACGCCAACTGCGAGTATAATTCCCGCGACCACCATGGACTTGGATTTGCGATACGCCATGCCAGACAGAGCAGACAAGGCCAACCAACAAACGATTTTTACGATAATCCAAGGCGTACCCCAGCTGTATTTCATTACAGCCATCAAACCTGAACCACCTACCAATGCTAGGAGTGACAAGATGCCTGTGATGGCCATCATTTTACCTTTCTTATGCTTCTTCGGATTTGCCGCTACGTAGAAAGTCGCCCCAGTCAGCAGCATAATCGATAAAACATGGAGGAAGTGATAGAGCGCGAGTTTGTCCATAATTGTAACACAATTAGGCAAGCGTCTTCGCAAAGAGCAAACGTAAAAAGGCAGTGAACAACGCTTTATGCCGAAGTTTCCAATCCCCTTGATTCAGAAACAAAAAAGTTCGCCCCCATCATTGCGCCGTATCCCACGGTGGCTCTTAGTCCTGTTTATGTTACAGGTGGGAACCATCTTAGCCATCTCTGCTTTCCGATTTACGGCCCAGCATTAACGACTCGTCACGGCCCCCGTAAAAATAAGGTAGGCTCAGAGCAGTGTTGCAGTACCTCGAACGCGACAGGGTGCGAACTGATTAAGACAAAACAGACTAGCCGCTTTCCGGTCAACAACTATGACACCGCAGCCGAGAATTTAAGGCTTTTTCGCAAGCCACAAAGCTATCAGGCCACGACCTAACCAAATAGTAGCTAATAGGTTACCAATAAAAACGGACAGAAGAACAGCCATCATTGCAATTTCAGTTTGCCCCCAAAGCACAGACAAAAAGACAACCATCACAACAATTTCAGCATGCCCCAAAAACATACAAACCATTAATAACAATGCGACTGAAAGAACAACCCAATCGAGAGCCTTTTTAATCGGAGTTTTCAAAAACGTTAAAACCCAAGCGATGCCCACAATAGCTCCCAAAACGAGGCTCAGTATCGCGAAATTTTGAGCCAATGCTGCATCGTCTTGTATGCTCTTCAAGTAGGCCATCAGACAGAACAATCCCTGATTGAAGAGCAAAAACAAATAGGCCATTAGCGAACAAAGCTGCCAAGAAACCGGTAGACCTTCACCATTGCCCAAAGGCAATTGCGAAGCGATGTATCTACCGGAGCTTTGTCGGCTCTGCGCTTCTTCGCTCATTACCGACTGTGTCCGTCTGACTCAGGTTCGTCCTGAGCCGGACCTTCAATTTGCGCGATGATCATTTCCTGCAAACTGGCAAAAAGCATATAAGCTCCGTAGCCAATGCGTTCATCCAAATCAAAGCTCTCAAAATCAATCTCGCCTGACTCTAAAACGCTCTCCTCAACCTTCGCCAAAGAACATTCCCTCAATTTCAAACGAAGAGCCGCGCATGCGCGTAGGAGCTGATCCGCCTTTTCCAAATCCAAGATTGCCCGCCCCGTTTCCATAAACTGATCGTCGAACAAATTCACCAATAACGAAACATCCTGCTGCTGCGATATTAACAAGTCTTGTTGCCAGAAACCAACCATATCCTCGTCCTCATCGTCAGGCGGGCTCCCAGGCGAAGCCAACTGATTATGAAGCGCTTCAATCAATGGCTTGATATGGTCGAGAAGCGGTTTGACCGCTTCTACGTTTAATCTCATTTCAACTGGCTTCATTTTTCTCCAATATCGCGTTCAGATGCCATTCCTGCAATTGGTAAACGTAGGTTTCCGCTTTTTCCCGTTCACCCGTCCATACAATGGAACGACCAAGCTCATGCACTTCGAGCATGCGAGCATCAGCATCTTCCTGAGACATGCCAAAGATTTTCTTAAAAATCATGCTCACGTAGGACATCAAATTAACAGGATCATTTAGCACCACAACATTCCAAAGCTTCGCCAACTCAGTCGAGCTGTCGGTCTTCGTTTCGGGAACGACTACTTCGCAAGAAACCATAGAGTTACGCCTTAGCTTGTTCGGACACGATTTCCGCAAGTCGCGCTTTTGCATCCGCAAGAGCAACCTTCTCCGCGTCTCCGCCGTTACGTAATTTAACTTCAACTATGCCCTCTTTCAAGCCGCGACCGCCAATTACCACGCGTAGTGGGATTCCAATCAAATCCGCATCCTTGAATTTCACTCCCGGACGCCCATCGCGGTCATCTAACAAGACGTCCGCTCCAGCAGCTTCCATAGCTTCGCCCAGCTCATTAGCCAAAGTCACAGCCTCTTCCATATCCGGATCCAGCAAGGTAATCACTGCGTGATACGGAGCTACGTTCCATGGCCATCGGATGCCGTTCTTGTCGTGACATTGCTCTATTATGGCCTGTACCGTACGCGAAATTCCAATACCGTAGCAACCCATGATCGCTGGCTTCACTTCCTTATCCGCGTCAGTAAACGTCGCTCCGTACTTTTCATTCTCACTGTACTTCGTACCCAACTTGAAGATATGACCCACCTCGATCGCACGAGCAATCTTCAGTGGCTTGCCAGACTTCGGACAAGGCTCGCCTTCTTGAACCTGACGGAAATCGCCAAATGAATCGATGTCAAGATCGCGACTCACGTTTACATTGCGCATGTGCATCGCTTTCTCATTGGCACCAGTCGTACCATTGCCAACCAAACGAATTGCTTCGTCACCGTAAATTCCATCCAACTTTGTACGATCCTTAAAGCTGCCTTTAACTGCGCCCAAGCTTCCTGGATACGCACCCATCGCTTCGAATATTTCATCCACTGTCGCCGGGCGAATCAACTCGTAGCCGAGAGAGCTCAGCTTTGCCTCTTCCACTTGATCGCAACCACGAACGACCACCGCAAATAGCTTGTCGTCTCCGACGAAGAGCAAGGTCTTAAACTGCTCATCCGCTGGGATATTGTACGGCTCTTTGGCAAGCTTTTCGATTGTCTTCACACCAGGTGTCTCGAATTTCTCCATCTCGCCAACAGGTTCCGCGTCTGCTAGTCCTTCTGGAACCAAAGCGCTCGTAGCCTTCTCAATATTGGCAGCATAACCACTATCGTGGCAGTAGACAACATCGTCGTCGCCGACTTCAGCAGGCACCATGTACTCGTGAGAAAAATCCCCCCCCATTACACCGGTATCGGCTTCAACGGAGATAAACTCCAATCCACAACGTGCAAAGAAGCGATCATACGCACTGGCCATACGATGGTACGTTTCAGAGGCCGCTTCATCGTTCGCGTCGAAGCTGTAGCCATCCTTCATGATAAATTCACGGGCACGCATAAGCCCGTAGCGTGGGCGAATCTCGTTTCGAAACTTCGTCTGAATCTGGTAAAATGTTCGCCCCATGTCGCGGTAACTGGCCGCTTCCGCTCCGAAGAGAGGCGTAATAATCTCTTCGTGAGTTGGGCCGAGAACAAACTGCGGATCTTCCGATGGCTTCTCATTAGCCCCCGCCCCATTCACAGAATACATAATCTCGCGCGTCGCATTCCAGCGAGGACCTTCCTTCCAATAATCGGCCGGAACGACTGCAGGCATCAAAAGCTCGCACGCATTGGCCGCATTCATTTCTTCGCGACAAATCTGGCTAACCTTCTCCAACACGCGAGCGCCCAGTGGTAAGTACGCATACAAACCGCTACCAATCTTACGAGCCAGTCCAGCACGGAGAAGTAGCTTGTGAGATTCGATTTCAGCTTCCGACGGACTTTCTTTCAACGTCGGTATGTAGGTGTTGCTCCAGTTTTGCATAGGAAAAATGGTTATAAATGAAGCCTCCCTCAAGTCGCGCAACGAGAAAATGCCACTCAACCACAACGTTATAGCTTTATCTTAACAATTTTTCCCTTTTGCTACTATCCCTCATGCAAAAAGACGAGAATCCAAACGGCGAAGTTCCAAGAAAAAATCCCACCGATCGCGATCCATGGCCAATGTGGCCTATCGCCCTAGCCATCGGTCTTTTCGTGTGTGCCTATACATTTATAAACATCGCCCACCGGAAAGATGGCCCTGCCTTCGAACCGCATCAAGCAATGCAAAATCGCCGCGATCAACTCGTCGAAAAAAATTTCTACAATTGGTATCGCATCACCACCGAACTTCAAGAAACCGTCACTCCTAGCGGAGCGAACATCGAAAAGATGCTTCGCCCCTATTCTGGAGCCTTGGAATCTCTCCTCCCAGAACAGCTCGTTTACTACATTCCCACTCGACCCGTACTGGTCAACGGTCCCCTTAAAATTGAAAGCGACGCCTCAATCGAGCAAGGAGCTCCCTTTACAATCCGTATCGATCTACCCGGCGGTATCGCTTCCGATGATCGTTTCCATCTCCAAGCGTTTTATAAAGAAGGAAGCCTCCACCTGTTGCCTAGCTTCTTCGTAGAGAGCATCGAGGACGCTTCGGAGACATTGGCTACTCCCAACGAGCAAATTCAGTTCGCAATTCCAACTGATCCCGTCGCTGCAACGGAAGTATCCATATACGTTTATGCAGAGGGTTATATCCACGAATGGAAAATCCCCGCCTTTCCTAAGGAAACCCCTGAAAACGTCGATTCCCCAGACGACGCATCATAACCTTGCTCTCGCTCGGTTTTCCATTTGAATGCGATGATAATCAATAACTAATGAACGACAAGAACATCGCAATCAAGCCAGCCGACCTTCGAGGGATTCTGACTTACGTACCAAAATTCCAAGGACAGACCTTTGTTATTGCCTTGGATGGGTCGGTTATCAAGCACGACAATTTGCCCAATATCCTCTTGGACATCGCCGTGCTGCGTAGCTTGCAGATCAAAGTCGTCATTGTTCACGGCATCGGAAGCCAACTCGAACAATTAGCAACGGAACGCAGTATCACTATCAGCGACAGCAATGGCTCGGGTACTACAGATGCCGCCACCCTTGATTTAGCAATTCGTGCTTCCTCCCGAGTGTCTCATCAGATTCTCGAATACATCACGCAGAGCGGACTCAAATGCGCGATCACCAACGCTGTCCGAGCGAAACCAATTGGAATTCTCAAAGGACAGGATTATAAGTATAGCGGTAAAATCGACCAAATCGATAGCGAAGTCCTCACTCACTTGATCGACAAGAGCATTGTTCCAATCATTCAGCCGATCGGATTTGATCGCAACGGACATACATTGCGAATCAACAGCGATTTGATGGCTGTCGAAGTCGCACATGCGCTTAAAGCAACTAAAATTCTTTTCCTAACAAATGAATTGGGGCTCAGCCTCGACAGTAAGTTCACAAGCCAGATATCCATCGAGGATCTTGAAGCAGCCTTGGGGACTGACAACCACGGCCTTTCTTCTAACCTTACAAGCAAAGCCAAACATGCTGCCAACGGTGTAAACAATGGAATTTCCCGTATCCATATTTTGGACGGAACGATTCACGATGGCCTTATCCGCGAAGTATTTTCCAATGAGGGTGTCGGCACCTTAATCTACGGAAATGAATACCAACAAATCCGTCGGGCGAACAGAGACGACATCCCACTCATCTACCACCTGACTCGTAGTTCAGTCGAGAAGGACGAGTTGATCGCCCGTCCGATTGACTCTATCGAATCGAACATCGAAAACTACTTTGTCTACGAAATCGACGGCAACATGATCGGTTGCATGCTATTGAGTAAGTATGCCTCCAATTCATCGGTACGTGAGATCAATTCTCTGTTCGTTCATGCCTTGTATCAAAAGCAAGGCATCGGCAAAAAGATGGTCAACTTCGCCTGTCACCAAGCAAAACTGGAGGGCGCCTCCCGAGTGATTGCTCTCTCGACCCAAAGTCTAAGTTTTTTCACTAACGTGTGCGATTTCAATGAAGTCACTAGCGAAGACTTGCCCGACGAACGCCGAATGCAGTGGGAATCTAGCAAACGAAAATCTAAGATATTCATCCGCGATTTATAAGAGCTAAAAGGCACTGCTGTGACCACTCGGTAGTTTGCGGAACCCAATATTCATTCTCTACTTCGCAAAGAAAAAGCCATCTCGCATAGCGAAGATGGCTTTGAAAGTCGTTAGTTTGAGATACAAGCGCTCAATCGAGATATTCCGATTCCTCAGAACTCTTGTGGAACATCTTAAGCGCCTTGTCTTCCGCATTATTTTCACAACGATCGATCTCTGCAATATGTTCAGTCACAGATCGCTTTGTCTCCTTGAAAATTATGCGGTTCATACTTTTTGCCGCATCCATCGACAAGTGAGCAGACGATGCAGTCATGCCAATCATTTTGGCTAGTTCACTTTTTTCATTCATAACTAAAGTTCTATTCGTCATCCGCAGATCCCCACTTAAGTTACCTTTTCGCAACACCGACTACTTGTATTAAAAAAATCGAATTTAACACGTGGCTAAAAAATTAAGAATTTTGTCCGACATCCACTTCGGTCACAAAGCGAGTATCATTAAAGAAATTGATCAGCTTGAAGACCTTTGTAGAGGAACAGATAAGCTCATATTCAACGGGGACACAATAGAACAAAAGTACGAAGATTCTCCCAAACACACTTACAACCCACTACCTAGTTTTTATGATTTTTCGGACAAAGTCAGCCAGTGGTGTTCGGATATTCACTTTATCTCGGGTAACCACGACCCTTCCATCAGCCAAAACCATTTCATGGAAACACATGATGGAGACGTTTTTATAACGCATGGTGACGGAATTTTTGAAAACATCGCTCCGTGGAGCAAAAACGTCGAAGTCCTCAATAAAGCCTGCTCCAAGCGCATAAAGCCTGACGACAACTACGAATTACAAACCGAGTTACAACTTCTCAAAGAAGCCTCAATCGAGGCTCACGAAAAAGCGCTCGATTACGATCCAACAACTCTTGGAAAAACCATCGTTTTCTTTGCCCAATTGTGGCCTCCTCATCGACCTTTTAAGATTCTCCAATGCTGGAAAAACACACCTGCGAAAGCGGTGGAATTTGCTCGTCGTCATGGGCGCTCTCCCAAAGTCATTGTGATCGGCCACACTCACTGCCCAGGAATTTGGAAGCACGATGGCATATGGGTCGTTAACACCGGATCATTTTTTCCATGGCCCAAACGCTATGCAGTGGAAATCGAGGAGAACTCGCTCACTGTTCGCAGAATCAGCAAAAAGCACAACAGGTTCCAGCTAGGAACCATCGCAATAAGTATATCTCTCTAAGAAGGAGCAAGGGATCCTGTGCAAATTTAAGTAAAGCACACGAAATATAAATCAGACCGCTAAGCAATAAGCGGCAGCAGTCGAATAACGATGAAGGGTTAAATACCTATTTTTCACGACAAAGCTGCCTCCTTATGAATTTAGTACTCGATCTGAATAGTGGCTCAGAGGATCAATACCGCATTTTGCTAAAAAATGGGGAATCAATCAGTCTATCCTCAGAGACGAAAATTGCTCTTAAAAATCCAGACGCGGTTTCGCACCTTATTCCGCAAGGAGACGACATCCTAGTCCTCGGTAAAGACGGATCGACCTTCCTTTTGGTAAACTTCGCCAACGCCGAATGGGACATCGAGCCACAGCTCACCCTCGAAAGCGGCCCCCTCCTGACTTGGCAATCTTTCTGGGATAATCTTCAAGGCGACGAAAACGCAAATTCAGCTGACAAAGCCAATTTCGAAGATGCTTCCGAACGCATCCACCCCCTAGAGATTGTTCGAGAAAACGCAGCCGAACAAGAGCTCTACCGTACAGAAGCTACTACTTTTCGAGACGTGATGAAGTTCATGTCCATTCACGGTATTGTACTAGGAGGAATCAACCTCACTGAAAATGCTCTAGCACGTGATGAATTCGTAATCGAAGAATTTAGAAGTAACTTCCAAGCTCGCGGGTCCAGCAAAGAGAATGACGAGCAAAATCAAGCTCAATCACCCGACGGTGAAGACATTCCTGAACTACCTGTCGAAAATCTACAGTTTTCTACTCTCTCTTCGGAAGTGGCAGCTCCCGAAAACGAAGAAAACACGACCGCCAACCAACCAATAGAACAGAAAAAGGCTTCTCAAGAGGAGGAAGGCGATCAACCGATTAATCCCCAGTCTTCATCCACCCTAGGCGATGCTCCCCCTCCTGAAGTAAATGGGGAAGACGAAACAGAGGAAATTCCAGACGAAGAACCGACTCTAAACAAAGAGCACGGCGAAGAACCCCAAAACGAAGAGGTTTACACAAACTATAACCTCACCCTTAGCCAAGACGCCATCGAAGAAAACTTGGAAGGTGCAGTCGTTGGCCAACTGGGTGCCGACAATATGAATCGCAAAGACGCCTTCATCTACGAAGTCGCCAACGACTCATCTGGTCTATTCGAAATAATCGGAAATTCGATCCGACTGAAAGAAGGCGTATCACTCGACTACGAAGCCCACCCAGAACCTTACACCCTCACGATTCGATCGATCGACGACTTTGGTAACGAACAGCTGGAAGAGATTCAACTTTGGCCTGTCGATTCCAATGACGCCCCAACTCTTACGTCGACAAACCTTTCGCAAAACGAAGACACATCGGTAAGCTTCTCTCCTGAAGTTTTTGAGGCGAGCTTCGCAGATCAAGATGGAGACACCTTAGATTCCATACGTATCGATAGTCTTCCTACAGCAGGTAGACTAACACTCGATGGCTCCGAAGTCACGATCGGACAAGTCATCGAAAAAGACACGATCGAACAACTAACCTTCATTCCCGATGAAAACTGGAACGGACAAGTTTCCTTTGGTTGGTCTGCATCCGATGGCAGTGTTTGGTCGAGTTCGCCCAGTACTGTTACCATAGATGTCGAAGCAGTAAACGATACACCTGTAGCCACGGTTTCAATCGGCAGCGAAACCTACGACATCGATGCTATATTCAACATCCAACTCCCCGCCAGAGCCTTCATAGATCCAGATAATGGTGACACCTTGACATACTCAGCCGATCTTCCACATTGGCTCTCAATCGATGCTGAAACTGGCGAACTAATGGGTACGCCAACCTTCGATTCAATCGGCACGCATGAAATCGCTATCGTCGCAACCGATAACAGCGGCGAATCCGATACAATACGTTTTGAGATCGATATTGAAAATTTCAACGACGCTCCAACGGTAAAACCAATTTCGGATATATCTCTTCTTGAAGACGCCCCTATCGATATTGATTTAACAGAAAATTTCACCGATCTCGATACGCAATATGGAGACATCCTTACCTTCACTGGCAACCTCTCCAACGGAGATCCCCTACCCAGTTGGTTAGTTCTCGATCCCGAGACTGGCAAGCTAAGTGGAACACCAGGAAACGACGATCTAGGTTTATTCACTATCGAAGTAACAGCGAGCGATGGAGAGGAGTCCGCGTCTGACTCCTTTACAATATCTGTCACCAACACCAACGACGCACCCGAGCTGGTTTCTGAGATAGAAGACCAAACAATCGACGAGGATACCGAATTTAGTTTGGACGTATCCGGTAAATTTGTAGATATCGACGCTAACACAGTCTTAACCTACGAAGCGATCCAAACCAATGGAAGTCCTCTCCCTGAATGGCTAGAGTTTGATTCGCAAACAGGTGAATTGACGGGAACTCCAGAAAATGGGGACATCGGTGGTATTTCGATTATCGTCACCGCTTCAGACGGATCAGCGACCGCGAGTGAGATGTTCAACTTGGAGGTCGAAAATGTCAACGATGCCCCAACCGTCAGCGTAATCGATGACACATTCCTAGATGAGGACTCCCTTTTAAACCTAGAACTATCAGAGCATTTTACTGATCAAGACCTCGGCGATTCGCTCACCTATTCCGCTACGCTTGAAAACGGAAATCCACTCCCTAATTGGCTAACCCTAGACTCGGAAACAGGCCTTCTTTCCGGAACCCCAGAAAACGGTGACGTGGGAGAACTTACTATCGTAACATCCGCAAGCGACGGTCAGCTATCCGTATCCAATACTTTCAAACTTACAGTCGAAAACACAAATGACGCTCCAATCGTAACTACTGAAATCGCAGATCAGTCTGTAAACGAAGACGCGCCCTTCAACTTGGACGCCTCCGAGGCTTTCGATGACCAAGATTTGGGCAACACACTCAGTTTTCAGGCAACCCTTTCGAACGGAGATCCCTTACCGAATTGGCTATCACTCGATCCAGAAACAGGTGTACTTTCAGGCACTCCAGGAAACAATGATGTCGGATCTATCAGTCTCTCAATCCAAGCATTCGATGGACAAGCAACTATCTCAGATACCTTTTCACTTACTATCGAAAATACTCAGGACACCCCTGTCCTCGTAAGGGAGATCCAAAATGCCACCACAAATGAAGATACCAATTTTTCGATCGATGTATCCGCTTCATTTACAGAAGAAGACTTAGGCGATATCCTCAATTTCTCTGCAGAATTGGGAAACGGAGACCCTCTCCCAGACTGGCTTTCTTTAGACGCAGCAACAGGAAAACTGTCTGGAACACCCGAGAATTCTGATGTCGGAACAATATCTGTTACCGTTACTGCATCAGACGGAGAAGCCTCCGTTAGCGATTCTTTCGAAATTACTGTAGAAGGCACGAACGACGCCCCGACAGTCACCACAACATTTGTTGACCTATCGATAGAAGAAGAACAGGAATTTCGCTTGGATGTATCCAAAAATTTTGAAGACGAAGATCTTGGAGATTCTCTAACTTATTCTGCAACACTTTCAAACGGTGACTCACTCCCAAATTGGATATCAATTAATCCCAACACAGGGGAACTTTCAGGAACTCCAGAAAATGAGGATGTAGGCGATATTTCAATCACTGTCACAGTATCCGATGGAGAAGAAACTGCATCAGACTCATTTACTCTCTCCATCGAAAATACAAACGATGGTCCGGTTGTAACAACATCAATCGAAGATATCGCGACAAACGAAGACGAGAGCTTCTCCCTCAATATTTCAGGTAATTTTTCTGACCAAGACCTAGGAGACACGCTCACCTATGGCGCTACCCTAGAAAACGGAGACCCACTCCCAGATTGGATATCAATCAACTCAAAAACAGGCGAACTCACAGGCACACCGAAAAATGGAGACATCGGCGAAATTTCAATCACGGTCACTGCTTCCGATGGAGAAGAAAACGTAACCGACACCTTCTCTCTTTCAGTCGAAAACACCAACGATACTCCAACAGTAACTCATTCATTCCAAGATACTTCTATAAGTGAAGATTCTGTCTTCACTCTCAACGCATCGAGCAATTTTGCAGACCATGACCTCGGGGATTCTCTCACATTCTCAGCGACTCTTGCCAATGGAGATCCATTGCCGGAATGGCTATCCATCGATTTCAAAACAGGTGAGATATCGGGAACTCCAGAAAATGGAGACATAGGCGAGCTAGAACTCTTGATAAAGGCTTTCGATGGGCAAGCCACAGCAAGTGACTTTCTCTCGCTCTCAATAGAAAATACCAACGATGGACCAGTTGTTATATCTAATATAGAAGATCGAACAATCAATGAAGATTCAGCCTTCAACCTAGATATTTCAGGTAATTTCGCAGATGAAGACATAGGCGACACACTCACTTACTCAGCAACCCTCGAAAGTGGTGATCCACTTCCAGACTGGATCACCATAAACACGGAAACAGGCGAACTGTCAGGGACTCCAGAAAACGAAGATGTCGAAACTCTTGCCATAACTGTGTCCGCTTCAGACGGCGAAGAGACTATCAACGATACGTTTTCTCTCACGATAGAGAATACAAACGACGGTCCCATTGTTATAACATCCATTAATGATGTATCCACAAATGAAGACTCGTTTTTTAGCCTTAACACATCTGACAATTTCTCTGACGAGGACATAGGCGACATACTTACTTACTCAGCGGAATTGGAAAATGGCGATTCTCTTCCCGAATGGATATCAATCGATGCCCAAACCGGAGAATTGTCGGGAATTCCAGAGAACGGTGACGTCGGCGACATATCGATCACTGTAACTGCGTCAGACGGGGAAGAATCAGTATCTGACACCTTCACAATTTCTGTACAAAACACTAACGATGGACCCAGCGTTACAACGAGTATCGCAGATCAATCGACAAACGAAGATTCTCCTTTTTCTCTCGATATTTCAGGAAATTTCATTGATCAAGACCTAGGCGATTCACTTTCATTCTCAGCAACTCTCGGCGATGGAACGGAACTCCCGGAATGGATTTCCATCAACCCCAATACAGGAGAAATAACAGGAACTCCGTTAAATGGCGATGTCGAAAATCTAGAGATCACAGTCTCAGCCTCCGATGGTGAAGCATCTATTTCAGACACATTCGTACTAACAGTCGAAAATACTAATGATGGCCCCATCGTTATCACTTCCATCAGTGATCAATCTATCGATGAAAACTCCGCCTTCACCCTAGACGTATCTGACAACTTCGCGGACGAAGACCTAGGAGATACGCTCACATACTCCGCTACTCTCGAAAACGGCGATCCGCTCCCAGAGTGGATCAGCATCGATTCAGAAACCGGCGAACTCTCAGGAACCCCAGAAAACGAAGACGTTGGAAATATCTCTGTCACAGTCACCGCATCCGACGGTGAAGAGTCCGCATCCGACACTTTTACTCTTACCGTAGAGAATTCCAATGACGGGCCAACCGTTTCAACCTCAATCGAGAACCAATCAACAGACGAAGATTCAGCCTTCAGTCTAGACGTATCCGGCAATTTCTCGGACCAAGATCTAGGAGATACGCTCACTTACTCCGCTACTCTCGAAAATGGCGATCCATTACCTGACTGGATTTCCTTGGATGAAAGCACCGGCATACTTTCTGGAACTCCGAGAAATGAGGATATTGGATCAATAAGTATCAAAGTTACTGCGACAGATCTCAATGATTCAAGCGTATCAGATGTATTCAATCTTAATATCGAAAACGAGAATGATGGGCTAATTGTCTCCGAAGCAATCTCAGACCAATTCATCGATGAAGACGATTCCTTTAGCCTTGATGTTTCGCCTAATTTCTTCGATGCAGACATTGGAGAAACAATTACTTACAGTGCATCTCTCGACGATGGAAGTCCGCTACCAGACTGGATTACTATTGATTCCGAAACAGGGAAACTAACAGGGACTCCAGGAAACAATGACGTGGGCTTAACCGACATAAAAGTTACAGCCACCGATAGTGCCGGCGCAACCGCTTCGGATACATTCGAAATCGTGGTAGAGAACACAAACGACGGGCCAACTGCAATAAGCCTAAATAACAATTCTGTAGATGAGAATAGTTCCAGTGGAACAGTTGTCGCTACTTTATCTACCGACGACGTCGACGCGAATGATAGTCACTCCTACCAGTTTGTAGACGAAAACGGAGATCCAGTTGATAGCGATATCTTCGAGATTGTTGATAACAATATACAAGTTAAAAGCGGCGCCGATTTGAACCATGAATCAGCAGATAGCCATTCAATTTCCATTCGGGTTACTGACTCAGCAGGAGAAACTCACGTACAAGATTTTACTATCGACGTGAATGATCTCAATGAAGCACCTTCTAACATAAATTTTGAAGCTCCTGAAACTGGAGGAAATGTAGACGCTACCGTTTCAGGTAGTTCCATCAAAACCTCAAATGGAGGAGGCCAAGGAACAGCCACAATAGACTTCAATGGCTCTGAATCAGGATCCGAAGAAATCATAATCGAATTTGCTAAAATCGACAATTCGTTTCAACTCGAGATAAACGGCCAGCCAATCACGGACAAAATCATTCAGCTCCAAAGTAATGTTTATGATTCCGATACAGAAAATTTTCTACAATTGGAATCTGGCAACGCTATTTCCTCACCATGGATTAAGAGTGAAGACGGAAGTCCACGTATCAAAATTATCATATCGGAGGACAACATTGAGATATTAGCTACGCCTACTTCTGCTTCGACAGAGTACGAAAGTATGCAACTAGAAACTGGTGACTTCACAATTCCTCCCTTCAATGATGGAGAAAATACACTCACCATAATTAACCCCGACGGCGATGGACCCGACGGACTACAAGCAACGGTAACCGCAACTTATACAGAACCTTCGATATCGACCATAGAGATTGATGAAAATGGTGACACTAGCGCTTCCGTACTTGAAAATGTAGATGGAGCCATAATCGCTAATCTATCTGCAGATGATCAAGATATAGGAGACACTGCAATTTTCAGTATTGAAGAAGATTCCTCTGGCTTATTTGAAATTGTAGACGGAGCTCTTAAACTTAAAGAAGGTACTAGTCTTGATGCCGAAAGCGATGGGCCCTTTGATTTATCAATTCAAGTCGAAGATTCCAGCAGAAATATTACTACCAAAACGATCACGATCAATGCTGCGAGTGTTAACGAGGGACCAACCGTAAGCGCTTCAATTGCGGACGCATTTACAGACGAAGACTCAGCCTTTAGCCTAGACGTATCCAGCAACTTCTCAGACGAAGATTTAGGCGACACGCTCACCTACTCCGCCACCCTCGAAAACGGTGACCCACTCCCAGGCTGGATCACTATCGACTCGGATACGGGTGAACTCTCAGGGACTCCAGAAAATGGAGACGTCGGCGACATATCTATCACCGTCACTGCATCAGACGGAGAAGAATCAGCTTCCGATACTTTTACTATTACAGTCGAGAACACCAATGATGGTCCAACGGTAAACACAGAATCCACGGAAACGCTTTGGGAAGAAGATTTTTCAGGACTGGCTGACGGAACTACCAGCAATTCAGGTTCATCCACATGGACGACTGACGAATCCACCGCCACCCAAACGCCAGTCCATGGTGTAGAAAACGAGGCTTATAAATTTTCCGTGACGACGAGCACGCAAAAC
>JAKYXN010000005.1 GCA_022538095.1 Puniceicoccaceae bacterium K14
AGAGGAAATCGCGACCAACCCCCTAGGGGGTTGCAATGAACTAGCATTTAATGCTACCAACTAGATAAACAACACAACAAAAGAGAATCTAGTGTAGGCTAAACCCAGTGCACATCAATGATGATAGAATTAAGGAAAATGAAGAGATCAACATCACCGTCCTAAACGGTAAGTATCAACTGGCAGGCATACAGTATCACGAGGTCGGCTATGAAGGTTTTTGGATTATCGATACAAGAAAAAAAAACTTCGGAATGGATACCGAAAGAGCTCTACAAGCTTTGAACCGAGAGAATGAAATCCGGAAAGCACTCAAATCAAAATAGACAATCACAATGAAACTACTAATTCAGGTTCTTCTAAACTTATTCCTCGTTAACACGGTACTATCGCAAGTTCATGAGACCGTCTATTTATGGCCTGAAAAAATTCCTGGTCAGAGTGACGCTAAAGCTCCACCCGTATTTGCTGAGAGTCAAAGCGGGAAAGACGATTCTGTAACGAGGATCGAAAAGGTAACCAATCCCGCGCTGATTGTTTACAACCCCAATTCGGAACGTAAAAATGGGGCTACTGTTATCATTTGCCCAGGAGGTGGATATCGAAGACTGGCGATTGATTTGGAAGGGTACGAGATTGCGGAATGGTTGAGCGAACTTGGATACACAGCGTTTGTTCTGCAGTATCGCGTACCCCAAAACCAAGTGGGGACGCTACAGGATATCCAACGAGCGATTCGGCTAGTAAGAGGAACCAGCGAAGAACGCGGCCTTGACCCTACCAAGATCGGAGTTCTCGGGTTTTCAGCCGGAGGCAGCTTGAGCGCAAGAGCCAGCACACGATACCTCGAAACTCTATACGAGCCAATCGATGAATTGGACAATCTGTCAGCCCGCCCCGATTTTGTTACACTTATTTACCCAGCCTATTTGGATAAGGGAGCGAACCACAGCCTGACCCCCGAATTGAAAGTAAACAGAGAAACTCCCCCCATGTTCATATTCGTCGCCGCGGACGACATGCATGCCAACAGCAGTCTTGTAATGAGCTCTTCTCTCAGAGAAAGCAATGTACCATTTGAACTCCACATTTTGCCTCACGGAGGGCATGGTTACGGTATGCGACCCGGGAATAGGTCTGCAGAAACCTGGCCAAACCTATGGAAAACATGGATGGAAACGACGATCTCAAAACAATTCGAAACCAATAAATAGATACAAATTATGCAGGACGATTTCTTCCGCGTATTTCGCAACCACCTCGAACGCGAAGAACAAATGAATGAGCCACTCCTAAAAAAGAAATGGAGAGCCACGCATATATCACCAATATCTAACTCAACGCACCCACGCGTGTATGGGCAAAACAAAATAGATGGCTCTGATCCAACTCACAACCCGAATTGCGGCTCCAGTCGAAAGAGTCTTTGACTTGGCTCGAAGTATCGATGCCCACATGGCGTCTACTTCGCAATCGGGCGAAAGAGCGGTCGAAGGTAGGACAAGTGGTTTGATCAATGCAGGCGAAACGGTCACTTGGGAGGCAACTCACTTTGGCGTGAAGCAAAGACTAAAAGTTAAGATAACTAAGCTTGAGCGACCATTCTTGTTCGAAGACGAAATGATTTCAGGGGCATTCTCATCAATGACACATCAGCATCGATTTGAAGAATCGAATGGAGAGACTAAAATGAGCGACCGATTTGAATATCAAGCTCCTCTTGGTTTCCTCGGAAGAATAGCCGAATCTCTGTTTTTGACGAAATACATGAAATCATTTCTGAAGAAAAGAAACGAAGAGCTTAAAGAAATGGCGGAGTCGGATCGTTGGCGAAACTACATCAACGAAGATGCCCATCAAGGAGCAGCTCACAACGTGCGAAAACGAAACCCGCAAAGCCTTTAACTTTTCTCTTAGAAACAACTTCATGAAATACCTCCCAGTCATTCTTATATTTTTTCTACTCGCACCAATCGCTCTGCCAGAGGAATCAACACAAAAAGACTTCGGAAGAGAACTCTCGCACTCCGCTTTATTTGCGCCAAATACGAATTACCCATATTTTGAGCACACCCTTTCGCTTGATACAGACGCTGAGGCATATCTTTCAAATGCTGCCTTTTTGGCGCAGTGCAGTATGCTAATTTATGTGACAGACAAAGAGTTTGTCGAAAACGCACTCAGAAAGGCTGGATACAGCAATATTGAGTATTTTGACGAGAAAGGGGCTTTCGCTTTTCTGGCTGAAGACTCCAAAAATCGAATTCTCATTTTTAGAGGCACTGAACAAACGGATAAAAATGACATCCGGGCCAACCTGAAAGTCAGCCTGGTAAAACTTGATCAGCGCGGCCGTGTTCACCGTGGGTTCAAAATTGCTCTGGGTCACATTGAAGAACAAATCAACAAGTCCTTGGCCAATCGGGAAAACTCCGAACCCAAAACACTTTGGGTTGCGGGGCACAGTCAAGGAGGCGCTTTGGCAACCTTGTGGGCAATAAAAAACCAAAATAATGCGGAAGGAATTTACTCAATAGGAGCCCCACGAATATCTGATAAAAAGCTCACAGAATCGTTAAATGAAACACTGCCTCTTTTTCGCTTTGTTAACGACAACGACTATGTACCCAAAATTCCGGTTTCTTTATTCTATCGTCACATCGGAAAAACTTACTTCATCTCTTCGAGTGGTAATCTAGAAATAGACCCGTCCCATTTATCAAAATTTGGCATGAGCGTATCTGGGTTGAATAAGTACCACGCTGAGGTCTTTCAAGATCGCTGGATGAAAGGCCATTTTTCAGCCATTCCAATCGACTATTACGCAGATCATTCGCCTCTTTTGTATGTGGAAGCCTTATTGCAATTATGTCTTAGTGAAAAGACTACAAACTAAAATTACACTTCCTACAGAAAGAGAAACGCCACACAACAGCCACCACCAGCAAGGAAATGAAAATGATCGGGTAGAGAACACCATCTAGTATACGAGCTCCCTCATGATTGAGGAGGTGCAACATTGTGCTAAACTCTACCCCCTCTATGCCACAAATATCCTCGACTCCAAGTCCGAGCAAAATAGAGACATAAGCCAATAGACAAACAAAGCATTTAGGGAGCAGAAGAAAACACAGGATGCCACTAGTCCACTTCAAAATCCTTTTAATGGTTCGATACACTGGGACAGTGAGCATCACTACCCTTCGTATTTATCGTGATGACGCATCCATTCCATAGTGAACGATAAGTCTTTCTCATCGCGTCCTTTCGGAACAATATCTAGATAATTGTAGACGCTAAACATCATATCCAATCCTCGAGCGAAGCTGGAATAAGTGTGATACACTTTACCATCTTCTCCCCTAGCAAAAACACTAATTCCGTGGGCGTCTTCTACAGGATAAGGATTTTGGCCGTAATTGTATTCAGTGGTACCCTTCTCAACGACTTCTGGGTCGAAGTGTACGTTAAAATCCTTGTTGAATTCAGATTCACACGAAGACACCCATTTAAAGTTCCACCCCATGCGTTCCTTGAAAGGCTTCAATTCGGATAAGGGCGCTCTGGATACGGAAACGAGAGTTGTATCTCGGCCACCCAAATGCTTTATCGCCGACTCGAACCCATCCGCTATACAGGAGCAGCTCTTACACCCTTCACCCCAACCAGGGCCAAACATAAAATGGTAAACGATTAGCTGGCTTTTACCTTCAAAAAGCTCAACCAATGTCTGAGACCCATTATCTGTTTCGAAGGTGTAAGATTCACTTACTTCAACCCAAGGCAATTCCCTTCTTTCTTGACTCAATTCGTCTCTTAACCGGGTAAACTTTTTTTCGTTCTCCAAGTGCTTCTTACGAGCAATTAGCCATTCTTCTCTCGTTGCAATTTTTTGATCTGTAGTTGAGTTCATGGAATATTTTTATGTAATTAATCTTTAGTTACGTATTATCGTGTAAATTGAAGGATAGTGCGGCATTTCATCCGGGAAACCGTCTCCTATTGCCTTCAGCTCTTCGCTTTGAAGAGCTGACATAAAGGCTTCTGCCGATTTCCAGCGAGCGACATTGATCAAAACAAACTTTGCGCTTGGATCCATCGATTGGTGAAGCGCCGTTCCCAGATAGCCGGGTTGCTTCCTAAAGTACTCAGCATACTTATCCCATATACCGAGAGCCTCTTCCAAGCGACCCTCTGGGATTTCGATCGGGTTTATGACAGTTACCTCGGTCGCCTCTTTTTCAATCTGCTCAGCCGAAGCAAACCCCGAAAGGACAAAAATCATTAAAAGTGTTCTGACTAATTTCATATTTGTAATTGGTTACAACATGTGATCTTCCCCAATTATCAATCTTCAGGAATTCATTTAATTAACCTTTTTGTTAAATGTAGAAATGGGAGTCAACTTTATTTAACCTTTTGGTTAATATTTAATTTTCTAGGTAATTTGAAGTTTATGTCGAAATTCAAATTTCTATTCGTCTACCTCTTAGAACCTAATATAAATCAAACCAGTAACCCAAAGCACCGATGCAATACCTACTTCTCATATACTCTGAAGAATCGAAATCCATCCAAGCCAGCGATCCACGGTATCCTGGTTTAGTCGAAGAGCACCGCGCCCTGATCAAAGAGACAACCGACAAAGGAATCCTTTTGGGAGCCGAACCATTGGAGCCGACAAGCACAGCTACGACTGTTCGCGTTCGGGAGGAAAAAATTCAAACAACCGACGGTCCTTTCGCTGAGACAAAGGAGCAATTAGCGGGCTACTACTTGATAGAGTGCCAGAACCTAGATGAAGCCATCGAATACGCTGCGAGAATTCCCAACGCCCGATCAGGTTCGATAGAAATTCGTCCACTAATGAAAATCCCCGAACCGAGTAATTAAGCCATCTCAGTGCTCCGAAACAAAACAAGTGAGACTATAGAAAAAACGGTACGAGAGGAATGGAGCCAAACCCTCTCCGCACTTGTTTATCGAATACACGACTTCCAGCTTGCTGAAGATGCTCTACAGGATGCGATACTCAGCGCATGGAACAGTTGGCCATATTCTGGCATCCCCAAGAACCCACGTGCCTGGCTCCTCCAAGTCGCTAAACGAAAAGCCATCGATCAAATTCGAAGAAAAGAGAGTTTCGCTAAGAAACAATCTAGCATAGCCCTTCTTTCAGAGCTGGAACAAGAACAAGGAGAGCACCGAACCGATATGGAGATTCCAGACGAACGGCTACGAATGATATTCACTTGCTGCCATCCAGCAATCGATAAACGTAGTTCAGTAGCCCTTACACTTCGCACTGTTGCCGGATTGGAAACTCGAGAAATCGCGAAAGCCTTTCTCACCGAAGAAAGCGCAATGGGCCAACGCCTCACCCGGGTTAAGCGAAAAATTCGCGATGCCGGCATTCCCTACCGCGTTCCCCCTCCACACCTCTGGCAAGAACGGCTCGAAGCTGTCTTATCCGTACTCTACTTTATTTTCAATGAAGGCTACCTGGCAAGCTCGGGGGATGGGCTCCTTAGAAGCAATCTTTGCCTAGAAGCTATCCGTCTTGCGCGGGTCCTCAGTAAACTCTCCCCCGACGAACCAGAAGTAGACGGCTTGCTCGCACTAATGTTGCTTCACGACTCTCGCCGCCCCGCTCGCACTAATAAAGCGGGCGCCATGATCTCGCTAGAAGATCAAGATCGTAGTCTATGGATACGCGAAAATATAGAGGAAGGCGATACAATCCTTAGAAGAATTCTTCCAAAGCGAAGAATTGGCCCGTACCAAATTCAAGCGGCCGTGAGCGCCGTACACGCCCATGCTCCTGACTGGAAGTCTACAGACTGGCCCCAAATCGCCCAACTCTACCGCACACTTTATCAATACAGTCCATCGTCTGTTGTGAGACTCAATGAAGCTGTCGCTATCTCAATGATACAGGGTCCCCAAGCGGGGCTAAAATTGCTTCAAGAGCTAGAGGAACAAGGTACACTTGAAAAATACCAGCCATTCTACGCCGCCAAAGCTGATTTGCTACGTCAACTCAATCGTTACGATGAGGCCGAACGTGCCTACGAAATCGCAATTTCCAAGAGTGCGAATCCAGCAGAAAAGGATATACTAAGAAAAAGACTCCAGCATCTTAAAAAAAATTAGTCCAGCATGTCGAAATGACGGATTGGCAATCGTCCTCTATATAAGCGACCACACCATCGTCGCAGGATAATAGAAGAAGAAAACGATCATCACCATGTCAGAAAAATGCGAACACAACCACGGAGACTTCAGCTGGAACGAGCTCTCTGTTACCGATCCCCAACAAGCAATCCACTTTTACCAAAAAGTATTTGGGTGGACGATCGAAGAAATGGACATGCCAAATGGCAAGTACTACATTCTATTCAATGGAGCAGAAAAAATCGGTGGCATCACCGCAAAAGATCCTAAAGAAGCGAATTCGCCTACAGCCTGGATGCCTTATATTACAGTCAACGATGTTGATAAAGCTGCAGCACAGATCGTAAAGCTTGGAGGGTCTATTATTCTACCACCACAAGATATTCCCGTAGAAAATGGGCCTCGCCTAACAATCCTTAAAGACCCAATGGGTGCTACGCTCGGAGCAATCACATACGCTAACGACACCGCATCATAAGTAAACTACGCACAGTGCTTACCTATGGCTAAAACAATTTCCGCCTTTAAAGGCTTTCCAACATCAGGCATCGAGCTACTAGCCGAGCTTCCTGCTAGAGACAAAAAATGGTTCGAAGACTGGCGAGACCTCTATGAAGAAAGCCTCCTCCAACCAGCCCGCGAATTAGTAGTCTCTCTGGGAGAAAAACTTCAAACATCAGTTTCGTCGTCAATTACAGCGGAGCCAAGTATCAACGGATCTATTTCTCCTATTTTTAGGGATCTTAGATTCAGTGCCGACAAATCGGTATTCAAAGACAATCTGATGCTCAATTTTTGGGAAGCTCCATCCAAGAAAGCAGGCCCCACACTTCGGCTACGAATCACACCGAAAATGATCGGTTTTGCGACTGGATCAGTTTTTGACACGCAGCCTCGATTAGACAAATGGAGATCAGCTCTAGACAACGACATATCAGGGAATTCATTACAGTCATCGATCAATCAATTGGCAAACAATCAGCTCATCGACATTAGTGAGCCCGAACTCAAAAAGCCTCCTCGTCCTTACACCAACGAACACCCTCGGGCAGACCTTCTCCGACGAAAGAGCTTTCAGGTTCGATGGCAGGAGAAGACACCCGATTCGATCCATACGGCTAACTTTGTCGATTGGTGCGACGAACGATTCGCAAAGTTGAAAGACCTCCACACCTGGCTTAAAAACAATCTCTAATCTCTATAACCCAATCCACTCCTATGTCATCCGAAAAAGGCGAAAAGAAATTTTGGACAATTGCAGAATCTCTCTATTCTGATCCTTCAGTAAAAGAAGGCACCATGATGGGCTTCAAATGCTTGCGCGTTAACAAGGCATTTTTTGCGACCCTCGACCACCGATCGGCCGACTTAGTCGTCAAACTTTCCAAAGAGCGCGTAGGCACGCTAATCGAAGAAAAGATCGGGCTCCCCTTCTCCCCCGCAGGACGCGTATTCAAAGAATGGGTCGCTATCCCTTATGAGCATAATCGCAGATGGACCAAGCTTATGTTAGAAGCTAAAGAATTCGTGGCTCTGCTTCCGACAAAAAGAAAATAAAATGCGCCTCTCTCAATTTGGTGGTCTAGTCCAAAAAACTTAGGTGTTTTTCTATTGAATGAACAGTCGCTTGCAGTCCATTCTAGGTTGAAACGTGCCATTAGGCCGTCGTGACCAAATGAAAGACTTCAAACCCAAAGCAATCTACATCATGCATGACTATGCATTTGAAGCTGTTTACAGCGACAAAGAAAGGCAAGCCATCGCAGAACTGTTAGACATTCCCGAAACTCACAGCACTGCAGACAGTGTATTAGATAATCTAGATTGCTTAAGAGACGTTGAGATAATCGTTTCAAGTTGGGGTGGCCCCAAACTGGATCAAAGATTTTTAAACGCTGCTCCAAAATTAAAAGCGATTTTCTACGGAGCCGGCAGTATTCGCTACATGGCCACACCCGAGTTTTGGGAGTCTGGTGTTCGAATCACCTCTGCGGCGTCGGCTAACGCGATCCCTGTATCAGAATTTGCTCTTTCGCAAATACTGTTCTCTCTAAAGTCAGGTTGGCAGCACGTTCACGCACGCAATCAAGGAATCATGGACATCTATCCCCTTGCTGGAACGTTCAGAAGCACCGTCGGTTTAATCTCCATGGGAGTGATTGCAAAGCTCGTCAGAAAACTGCTGAAGAATTTCGACATCAATGTACTGGCCTACGATCCCTTTATGAGTAACGAAGACGCTCAGAAGTTCGACGTCGAACTCGTCTCTCTTGACGAGTTGTTTCGCCGCTCCAATGTCGTTTCCTTGCACACCCCCGATTTGCCTGAAACCAAACGAATGATTCGCAAAAAGCATTTCGAGGTGATGCCCGAGTACTCCACTTTCATAAACACCGCCCGCAGCGCCACAGTGGACCATACAGATCTTTGCGACGTCTTGGAAACTCGCCCGGATATTTGCGCAATGATCGACGTCACCGAGAAAGCAACGGATGAAGAACATCAGCGAATGATCAAACTTCCGAACGTTTCCTTAACACCTCACATTGCAGGCTCGCTCGGCAAGGAAAGAGAACGACTCGGTCAATACGTTATAGAAGAGATCCGACGATTTTTAAACGCCCAACCACTTGAGCACGAAGTTACCGAAGAGAAGTTTCAACGTCTCGCCTGAAGCGAAAACCTATCATGCTAAAGCTTTGAAAACGAAAAGCGATACGTCGTCTTGCAGCGCTTGCACTGACATCTTCTTCGCTTCTTCAAACGCTTTGCTCACAATCACACTGGCTGCGTCTTTATGATTCTTTGAAACGACTTCCTCGAGCAAGGAAAACCCAACCTCAGCACCTGTCTCGTCTTGAATTTCCACTAAGCCATCGGTACACATTGCAAGCACGTCTCCAGATTTAAGAACAAAAGAATCTGTCGCGTATTCGAAATCATCCAACATCCCAATCGCACAGGTGTCGTATTCGTTTGATACGGGTGCAGTACGGAATTCGTGGGTCGAAGCGCTGTATAGCTTGGGTAGCAAATGTCCCGCATTTGAGAAACGACAAGTCTCCGTTTCACTATTGTATTCCAAATACAGAGCAGTCGCAAAAACAAGTTCTTCATGCGAACCCATAGATTCGCAAAATCGCGTATTCAATGAACTGATAAATTGGCCGGGGTCCCCCAACCCTTCGTTCATGTCCCCGAGTAATCCTTTTATGAGAGAGGTAATAAATGCCGCTTGAACGCCATGCCCCATCACATCACAAATAAATACACCAAAGCAATTTTGCGTGATCTGCTTTATCTGCAAAAAATCTCCTCCGAGCCGCTCCGACTGCCGCACCTTAAAAGCGACGTCTACTCCCTCAAAGGTTTTAAGCATCCCCTCTTGAGGGAAAAAAGATTGTTGGACATTGCGGGCCAGGTTCAGGTCTTGCTCAAGAGAGTGGTTCTTCTCTTCCAACTCCTTATTGGCCGCCTTTAATTTTTCCTCGGCAACTTTGCGATCATTGATATCGAGCACCATGCCCACGATACCGATGACCTCTCCTTCCGCATTGAACACTGGAGACTTGGACACCATCACCCAAATATTCTCAAGCCCAACCCCACGATGGTAGTTCTCGTGGTCAATAATCTCGATTCCTTCTTCTAGAACTTCACGATCCTCATCTTCCGCAATCGCTCCGCGCTTTCCTTCGAAAACCTCGCTCGGCTTGCGATTAACGATCTGCGAGATATCATCCAAGCCGGTCATTTTCAAGAACCTCGCATTCACGTAGTTATAGCGACCGTCCTTATCTTTCGCAAACAAACTAGCTGGCAAGAGATCAGCAATCGATTCCAAATAGCGTATCCGAACGCTCGCTTCCTTAGAAGTATCGATACGATTGGACTGTAGAGCACCCTCGCGAAAGGCTTCCTCTAAAGACTGCCTAAGGTCCTCATAATTAAGCTCGACTGATTCCCCACCAGATAGGGAACAACAACTGCCTTGCTTGTAGATTTTCAAATCCATTTTTATCTTATAGCAGCTATTTCCATTTTGAAAAGTTCGAATGCTTTCACTCGTAAAACCAATCTATT
This sequence comes from Puniceicoccaceae bacterium K14, assembly GCA_022538095.1. GTDB lineage: Bacteria > Verrucomicrobiota > Verrucomicrobiia > Opitutales > Opitutaceae > JAKYXN01. The sequence goes on from JAKYXN010000005.1 coordinate 10,258, forward strand.
TAACATGGTAAATTAGAGCGAAAGGTCAACCTGACTTCAGCTTTGTTCGTCATGAACCAAAAGATCAACCAATGCCTCCGGATCCCAATTTTCATCCGTAAATATTTTGAGTACGCGACGCTCCTCGTCGAGAACGACGGTTCTAAGGTTATGCAGATAGGTCCCGTTGGTTTCACCAAACTTAAGCCCCACATCAACCGCCAGCTTAGAGAGCGTTTCTGAATCCTCGCAGGTCATCATTAGCCAGTTATCCGACTCTTGACCAAAAGAATCCCCATAAGCGTCCAATACCTCTGGAGTGTCGTACTCTGGGTCAAAGGATACCGTCAATAACGTCCATTTATCTGAAATTGAATCACTCTTTTCCAAAGCGCCTGCCACTGCGGAAAAATTTCGCATCATCCGAGGACAATACTCAGGCACAGGGCAACGGCTAAAAATGAATGTCATAGCGATCCGGTTACCCGCCAGGTCCGTCAATCGGACCGTTTCACCGTCAATCCCTAAAAATGCGTAATCATCCATAAGGTCGCCCACAGACAACAATTCTGTTCCATTTCCAAAGCTCGCCTTAGACACCAAATCCTCCAACAGCTCAGCCGTACCCGTCTTTTTGATATTGTCTATCCACGAAAATGTTTTCTGCACCTTGTATTCGAAACTCAGAACATCTCCAGCAGCAATCGTCTCATCCCAAGCACCTGGTTTCACCTTAAACGGCATAACCATCCTAGGCATATAATCAGGAATCTCTTCATGGTCGATTACCAGCTTTCTCTGTTCTTCCAAAACTTCGACGACAACTCCGCTAACTTGAAACTCCTTTGTGTTAGGATCTGAACAGGATGTCAGTATAATTAGTAACCAAAATAAACTTACAACCCTTTTCACAATCATGAAACGGCGATTCTTTCTAGTTACTCAGTAGGAGCAAACTTTTTCGTACAGCTTAGTTCCCCAAAGCCAATTCACTGGGGTCCGAGGTAACAATATCGATATCCTCTACCCATGCACTTCCAGAGCCCTTTATTGCCAAACCGTAGCAAATTTCGGTCGCATCATCGGGAACGTTGAACAACACCTCGCAAACTCCTCGCTCGCCTGCTTTCACGCTGTTTTCGTTGTCGTTACTCACGTAACTCAAAGTTTTACCATCGATGTCACTAACACAGGCCCAGATCTCAGTTGCGGTCACAAAACCATCCATCCGAACTCTAGCCACAAGCTTGGCATTTTGTCCTTTGAACTTTGATACATCGGCAACTTGAACCCAATTACGGGGAGCTGCTCCATATTCAACGGATACTTTATCCCAAGAACGTTCAGGAGAATCGTAAGGCACTTTGTTCGAATTAGCGCTAAACGGTGTCGCTAGGCGCGTGAGACGAAACAGACGAGTCGTCTCTTGCTCGGCACTTTCTTGACTCGTGATTCCGTAAGCAAATCCAAGACCAAAGACACAGAGACCAACCGCAGCTAATACGGGGTTCAAACGCTTAGGTTTTGCAATCAGCTCAATTCGCTCCTTCAGAGCCCCTACTTTACGATTACCAATCAAACACAGAGCCCCTACATTAGCATCCCTGCGACTATGAGAACGCTTCAAAACTTCTAGCAAAGTGTACCCATATTGCTGAGCCGTCCCTGCACACACGCTATCCATCACTTGCGAGTCGCAAGCTTGCTCCATCGATATTTTGAAATTTCGCAACACCAACCAAACGAACGGGTTAAACCAGTGCAGGTAGCAAATCAACAGCAACGCATGGTGCACAAACAAATCGCCGCGACGGAAGTGAGTAAGCTCATGCACGAAAACACAGCGAAGCTCTTCTTCGCTCAGCTCATCCGCACACGATTGAGGTAAGATTATTCTAGGGTTGAATATGCCAGCGATTCCTGGCGTGCTTACATCTTTGGAAATCAATAAAGGAACATTCGAATGAATGCCATAACGACGGCGCACATCCTTAAATAATTCGTAGAGAGGTCCTGAATTCAAGCGCTCAGCTCTTTTTATGAATCGGCTTAAGCGAACAATGTTCGAAGCCAAAAAGAACGAACATACAAGCGTTCCCAAGAGCCAAACTGCGATAAAAAGATTCTCCCATGAAAACCCAACACGCGATGCCAGTACCATATCGTCTTGGTCGCGAAACTGTGGAAGGATCGTTTCCCCCCATCCGATGGTCACTACACTCTTACGAATCGCATCTGTCCAAGCGGACGAATGCAATGCATCATGAAAATCGAACAAATTGCCAGAAACCGGCAAAGATAGCGGCAAAACGAGGCGCAAAATCAATATAGCCCACGCCCAGCAAATGAGCTTGGCCGAAAGCCAGCGTTTCAAAATTGGTGTTAGGGCGAATAGAACGAGAGCCAACAATGCAAAACGGAAGCTAGCTTCCCAATACGCCCAAAACAAATCCGCCACGTTACGTTCCTCTCTTGTCCAACAAATGCTTCAATTCAGCGAGGTCCTCTTCTGAGACATCCTCATTCTCTATGAAGTGAAGCATCATTGGGGCCACTTTGCCACGAAAAACTTTTTCTAAGAAATGCTTCCCTTCTTCGCGGCAGCACTGCCTTTCACTCAAAATAGTGGTGTAAACATTAGCACGCCCTTCACGGGTCGATTCGATAATCGCTTTCGATTCCAAGCGAGCAAGAAAAGTGTTCACAGTTTTCTGCTTCCACTGTTCGTGTGATAGTTGTTCCAAGACTTCGACGGCAGTCATCGGTTCATGATCCCATAAAACCTTCATGACTTCCCATTCGGAGTCGGAAATTTTGGGGCCTTTTTCCATTTTCCGTAGTGCTGGGTATATTAAACGTTACGCCCAATCAGTAGATTACAAACGTAGTTTGGAGTCAAGGGAAGTTTAAACCAACAAGTGCTTAAACTGGATAACAACCTCAAACTAGCATGCCGGAAGAAAAGAGTACCTTCTCAAGATCCTTTCAATTCATTGACCAATTGCGATAAAGTTGCCTTCGCATCTCCATAAATCATTCGGGTATTTTCCATCACAAAGAGCTTGTTGACCAAACCAGAGAAGCCTCGCCCCTGTCCTCTTTTGAGCACAAACACGCTCTTTGCGACATGTGCCTCAATAATCGGCATCCCATAAATTGGGCTCGATTCATCACTCAGTGCCGCAGGGTTCACAACATCGTTTGCGCCAATCACAATCGCTACATCAACCGTAGACATTGCCGGATTAACCGCCTCCATTTCTTGCAATTGCTCGTAAGGCACATCCGCTTCAGCCAAGAGCACATTCATGTGTCCGGGCATTCGTCCTGCAACCGGGTGAATCGCAAAGTTAACTTCCGCCCCGTTCGACTCCAATAATTCGGCCAACTCTTTTACCACATGCTGCGCTTGAGCGACTGCCATTCCATACCCCGGAACAAACACAACAGAACGAGCTGCTTCGAGCACATAGAATGCATCATCCACTCCAATCGCTTTCGGCTCCGCGTCGTCTCCGCCTCCTTCAGACTGCCCCGTCGAACCGAATCCGCTAAAGAGGACATTAGACAAACTCCGATTCATGGCCTTGCACATGATAACCGTCAAAATCAAGCCGCTCGCCCCCACCAAACAACCGGCCACAATCAAGACATTGTTCCCAATTACGAATCCAGCCGCAGACGCTGCCAAACCTGAAAAACTATTCAAAAGCGAAATTACCACTGGCATATCGCCTCCACCAATCGGCATCACGGCCATAAATCCAAATATGAGCGACAACGCAATGCCGGCTAAAAACAGAACATTCGACGTATCCTCATTTTCAGACAGACCAAAGAAAACTCCCAGAGAAACAATCGCCACGACAACCAAGAGATTAATCGCTCTTTGCCCAGAAAAGATCCATGCAGCTCCAGGCACTTTTCCAGAAAGCTTCCCATAAGCATAGAGACTTCCTGTGAACGTCACCGCTCCGATCAGCATAGCTACATAAATTACACCACCACTAAAAACCCAAGAAACTCCCATAGATTCCGAGTAGGACGACCAGCCCAATCCACGAGCTTTCTCAAACTCAGCCCACGCAACTAGCAAACTAGACAATCCACCAAAGCCATTAAACAAAGCTACGAGTTCAGGCATCGACGTCATCTCTACCTTTTTGGCAGCGAGGCCGCCCACAAAGCCTCCTACGCACAAACCTACAATAATCCAAGTATAGGAAAGCATTCCTCGATCTAAGAGCGTAACGACAACTGCAATCAGCATACCGATTCCAGAAATACGGTTACCCCTCCGAGCCGTATCCGCCGTTCCAAGCATTTTTATTCCGTACACAAAAAACACTGCCGAAATTACGTATGCAAAATTTATCAACCCAATCGTATCCATTTCTCTACTTCTCCTTTTTCTTGAACATTTGGAGCATGCGATCTGTCACAACGTAACCACCCACTACATTAATCGTAGCAAGAACGAGGGCAGTGAATCCTAAAACCATCGCCAACGAACCCTCAGCTTCGGCACCAGTAGCTAGCAAAGCCCCGACAATTGTGATCCCCGAAATCGCGTTAGAACCGGACATCAACGGAGTATGCAATTGGGAGGGAACTTTTGAAATAAGCTCCAACCCAAGAAACGCCGACAAGACAAAAATAAAAAACAAAAGTACTAAATCCATTTTTATTACTAGTTAAATTTTAAAGGTTTTGTGCACGATTGCTCCACCATGAGTAATAACACAGCCTCCTAGAATTTCATCTTCCAGATCCAAGCCAATACTTCCGGATTCCTTATTCCAAAAATGATCGATGAAATTGTAAACATTGCACGAATACATCAGGCTCGCATGCACAGCAACCTGACCCTCTAGTGACCCCAACCCAACAATTTTCACACCGTTCTTCCGCACAACAATTTCGTCGAGTCTCGCTCCTTCGACATTTCCTCCGGTTTCTACAGCAAGGTCAACGGCCACGCTACCCAGCCTCATCCCATCGAGCATTTCATTAGTAACGATTCTAGGAGCCGGGCGTCCGAATAACTTAGCGGTCGTGATAACGATATCCGATTGTCCGCAGACCTTCGCCATTCCCTTCCTCTGAAGTTCAATTTGCTCAAGAGTAAGCTCCTTGGCATACCCTTGATCCGTTTGCCCCATTTCTCCGAGGTCAATTTTGACGAACTTAGCTCCGAGAGACTTTACTTGTTCCTCAACAATAGGTCGCGTATCGAAAGCCTCAACACGCGCACCCATACGCTTCGCAGTCGCAATCGCTTGCAACCCCGCTACGCCTACTCCGATGATAAATACACGAGCCGGGGATATCGTACCCGCTGGAGTCATCATCATCGGCAATCCTTGATTCAATTTTTCCGATGCTTTTATAACAGCAAAGTAACCTGCCAAATTGGCTTGCGAGCTTATCGCATCCATCTTTTGAGCCAAAGTCGTACGAGGTATCATTTCCATGCTCACAGCAGTCACTCCCGCTTTGGCAAAAACATCGATCAAAGGCTTCTCATTAAAAGGATCCAAGAAGCTCACATGGATACTTCCTGGCTTCATCGCTGAGACCTCATCCGCTGGAGGCTTGCCTATTCGCACAACGATATCCGCTTCAGGCAACTCCTTAGCAGAGTCTTCGACTATCTTCGCACCCGCCGCCTCGTAAGCCTCATCTGTATAGAAACTCTTGATGCCAGCGTTACGTTCGATCGATACGCTCACTCCCAAGGCGACCAATTTATTCACACTCTCTGGGACCAGCGCAACTCGGGTCTCCTTCTCTGAGGATTCTAAGGGAACAAATAGTAACATACCGAAAAGAATACAAAAAGGTATGTTTTTGAAAAGTCTCTTCAGAAATTACTACAATATTTGCTTCTTTAAGCGGTGAAACAAATTTTCCTCATAACGTTCTTAACGACTCCGCATTAAGAATGCACGAAAAAGCAATTTTGACCGCTCACTAATTAGGGTAGCTTTTTAGAGCCATAAAGCACTCTTGATTGACAGGCATTTTTAAGGGCAAAAACCGCCAAAAATCCCATCTGTTCAATTATCCCGTATCAGATCGACTAATCGCTTATCCATCTCATTGGGAACCACCCCTGCCCGCTCTGGCAGAAGTGGTAATATCAAACTAGTCTACAAACAGCTCGTCGACAGTAACCTCAGTAAAGGCTCCCATTTTCTTTAAGCGTTCTACATCGATCGATTCCGATGGCCCAAGGAGTGAAATCAACTTAGGTTGATCTTTGATGCGGGCCGTGTAGAACTCAAAGAGCGTTTCAAGATCGTGATCCAATACACGCTTATAACGATTCTCACGTGGATCTCCCTCTAGCCCTAATCGCTCCCAGGCCTTAACTGTAGGTAACACATCACGAAATGGGATTTTGGACACACGATACTTGCTATCAATCGATGCGAGTGCCTCTTCATATCTCTTGGGAGAATGCGGCATAGCATTCCAGAGTTCGAGGTACGCTTCTAATGCATCAACCGCTTTATCAGCTTGCGTACCAATATTACCCATAACCAAGTTTTGGCCACCTAGGTAGACTGGAGCCAGGTAATACGCCCAAACCGAATACGCCAATGCACGAGCCTCTCGCAACTCCTGGAAAACGATTCCAGACATGCCGCCATAAAAATACTCGTTAAACACCTCTACCTCGTCCAACAACGCTTCATCATATTCACCATCCGGGAACTCGATACGCAACTGAGCCTGAGCTGTCGGGTAATTAACGTACATTATCGCATCTTTTTCCGGTTCCTTGTATTGAGCGATACTCCGAGCAATTGGAGCCTCCAATACCACCTCATTACCGACCAAATTCAGAAGAGTCTCTTTTACTCTATCTACAGATAATGTTCCGACGTATAAATAATCGTGACTAAATCCATTTAATTTTTCCAACAAAGCATTCATCTCAGCAACAGTTGTCGCCTCATACTCATCGCTGGATGTACCTTTCAAAAACGGTGAGTTCTCACCATGGCGGTGGTAGTTTCTCAACGCTGTGAAGATCGTATTAAAGTCTTTCTTACGATCTTCCCTCTTCTTCAATTCGATCGATATCAATTCCTCAAGAACAGGCTCCTCGAAATTTGCCTCGGAGAGTTTTTTAGCAAACAATCCAATTGTTTCGTCAAATTTCTCTTCAAGGCCTGAAACGCTTAGGCTGATAAGGTGATCCGAAGGCTCAAAAGAAAATTCAGCTCCATTTTGATACCAAGCCTTCTTGAGTTCTTCCGCATTCAGATCCGCTGCTCCTGATTTATTCAGCAAGGCTGCGAGCAAATCCAGCTTCTTCAGTTCCTCCTTACCGAATTCATAAACTCGAGTAAGCCTAAACAGATCATTCATTGGGTTCTTAAGATAGAACAATCGAACCCCGTCCCTCACTTCTATGATTTGATAATCCTCTCCTTCTTCCAAAAAATCTGGAGAAATCGGTTCGGCCTCTTTCGCTAAAACCGACTCAGCAAACTCTGAGCTTCTCGAGCGATCAATATCAATCTTATCAAATTCAGGCTTAGGCACTTTCGGTGCGGAATACTCGCCATCTCGACGGTAAACGGCTGCATATGGCTTAGAGAAATACTTATTGGCTACACGAACAACATCTTCTTTATTCAATTTTCCGATACGATCGATTTCGCCAATCGCTTGCTCCCAATCGATCTTAGCTCCAAACGACGTTGTTATCATACGCAGTCGACCAGTATTCGTTTCCAGTGTTTGCTTTTCGTTTTTCTTAAAGTCAGTTACGATCGCTGGAATAATCCAATCATCAAACTCACCTTTTTTGAGCAACTCGATCTGTTCCAAAAGCAATGCCTCAACCTCTTCGAGCGACTGTCCCTCCTTTGGCACACCCCAGAAATATTGTGCCCCAGCATCATTTCTAAAATAAGGATAGCATCCAGCCTTGGCTACAAGTTGCTTTTGGTTCAAATTCAAATTGATCAATCCAGCACTCGCATTGTCCATGATCATATCAGCCAATTTCAAAGCTTCTACATCCTCTCCCTTGAGAGCCTGTGTTTGAAACGCAACCACAACCGTCTCTTCCCCTAAATACGAGAACTCTAAAGACTTATTTTCCTCTAGAGGAACAGGCAATGGGCGATTGAATTCCGGTGCTTTACCTGACGGCAAATACGAAAAATATTTTTCAACAATCTTGATAGTCTCTTCCTTGTCGATTGAACCAGAAATCGCGACTGCCATGTTATTTGCCACGTAGTGAGCATCGAAAAACTCATGAATGCGCTTAAGCGAAGGACGCTTCAAATGTTCGACCGACCCCAGAGCAGTTTGCGATCCGTAGGGATGTTCCCCATACACAAGTGAAGCGATTTTCTCATGAACCAAGTTATCCTTGTTATCCATGGAGCGATTTTTCTCTTCGTAGACAATTTCCAACTCCGGTTGGAACAAGCGAAACACAGGGTTGTTGTAGCGATTCGACTCGATCTCAGCCCATTGCTCCATCCTGTTGGAAGGCATCTCGACCAAATAGACTGTGCGATCCGAGTGAGTATATGCATTTATACCCGTTCCCCCGAGGCTGGAGTACAATTTATCAATTTCGTTTGGAATCGCGTATTCAGAAGCCAATTGCGATTCCTCATTAATCTTTGCATAGATCTCAGCGCGCTTCTCATCGTTGTCCTCATGAAAATGCTCCTCGTAGAGATCTTCGATCTTTTCAATGTGCACCTTTTCCTTTTCCCAGTCCGTAGATCCCAAACGGTGATTTCCCTTGAAAAGCAAATGCTCCAAGTAATGAGCTAGACCCGTCGCTGTCTCAGGGTCATTCTTAGAACCTGCTCTCACCGTCACCTCTGCTCGAAACGTAGGAGACTCATGATTCTCCGTAAGATAAACCGTTAGTCCGTTTTCTAATTCGTAAACACTCACCTGCATCGGATCAGCAGCAAGTGGTTCTTGGACTAATTTGTAACCGCCAGAAGCAGCTGTTGATACTGTCATAATTGTTGCGAGTATTGGGATAATTTTTTTCATTTGAGTTGGAAGCATAATATTACTTGGGCAAGTCTAATAGGCTTATGAGAATTTGCATTGAATGCAAATTGCATCCAAGCCGACCAAAGACATCGAAAATTACGGATTGTTCGCACTGTGATTTCAAACCAAAGGCAGCTAACTAACACTACTTCAGATTGAATTCGTGTTTAGTGCCTGCAAACGAACACAAGCCGCTTGTGACTTTCCATTGAAAGGTTCGAGCTCTGGTCTCGCTTTCTTACACTCCTCCTCTACATGCGGACAACGCGGATGAAAGGCACAGCCAACTGGTGGATTGATTGGCGAAGGCGGATCCCCTGAAAGTAAGATTCTCTTACGTTCCTTCTCCTTCTTCGGATCTGGAACAGGAATCGCACTCACCAATGCTTTCGTGTATGGGTGTAGCGGATTGTGAAACACTTCTTCCGCTGGCCCAATCTCCACGATATTTCCGAGATACATCACAGCGATGCGATCGGAAATATGCTTCACCACGGAAAGATCGTGCGATATGAAAATCAAAGTCAAATCCATCTCTCGAGACAACTTGGCTAGAAGATTAATAATCTGCGATTGTATCGAAACATCCAAGGCTGATACGGGCTCATCTGCCACAATCAATTTAGGCTCAACCGCCAACGCCCTCGCAATCGCAATTCGCTGCCTCTGTCCTCCAGAAAATTCATGCGGATATTTACGCATAAATCGTGGAGACAACCCAACTTTCGTCATAAGTGATCCCACAGCGGCTGATACTTCTGAACTTGGAATTTCCTTATGCGACTGCAAAGCCTCCGAAAGGGTATCGTAGATCGTCATACGTGGATTCAGCGAAGCATAAGGATCCTGAAATATCATCTGAAAATCAGCTCGAGAACTTCGGAGCGATTTTCCAGTGATTGCAGTCAACTCCTTCCCATCCAATGTAACCGAACCAGACTTTTGCTTCACCAACTGCAAAATACTTCTACCTAATGTAGACTTCCCGCAGCCTGACTCTCCAACTAGGCCCAAGATTTCACCCCTCGCCAAAGTCAAACTTACTCCATCAACTGCTTTTACCGAACCAACTTGGCGGCGAAACAAAAGCCCTTTTTCAATACTAAAATGGGTCTTGAGGTCTTTTACCTGCAAAAAGCTATTATCATCCATTTGCGTTGGGCGTTAAAATTATTTCCTTGTTTTGAGTACGCTTACAAGATGTTGCATGCTCAGATGCGCTTGCCTTCAATTCATACAAACCACTTTTACACGCTTCGTCGGCAAACTCGCAACGAGGAGCAAACGCACACCCTTCAACAATTTGAGTCGGATCTGGCGGCATGCCTGGAATCGTGTACAATTCTTCCCCTTTTTGTTGCAGCGATGGAATAGATTTCTGCAATGCTCGATTGTAGGGATGTCTTGGATTATAAAATACGGATTCTGTTTCACCCGTTTCGACAACCTTACCCGAATACATCACCATAATTCGATCTGCCGCTCCAGCAACCACACCTAAATCATGACTGATCAATACCACCGCCATACCACGCTCTTTTTGCAAATTCGCGATTAACTCCAAAATTTGCGCTTGAACCGTCACATCCAAAGCCGTGGTAGGCTCGTCCGCAATCAACAACTCCGGTTTTGTAATCAATGCCATCGCAATCATAACGCGCTGCCTCATGCCCCCTGAAAATTCGTGCGGATAACTACGTATCCTCTTTTCCGCTTCAGGCACGCCAACCTCTTCCAAAGATTCGATCGCTCGTTTGATCGCATCCGCTTTAGAAATATCTTGATGTATCATCAACGGCTCAATCAACTGATCCTCCACCCGCATAAACGGGTTCAAGGATGTCATTGGATCTTGAAAAATCATCGCAACGCGACGACCACGAATTGAACGTAGCTCCTCGTCAGAACACGAAAGCAAGTCCGTACCACCAAATATGGCTTCGCCTCCTTCAATCCTACCTGGAGGCTGAGGAATCAAACCCATCATCGAATAGCACGTAACTGACTTACCTGAACCAGATTCGCCAACAATCCCCAAAGTTTCTCCCTTGTCTACATGAAATGAAACGCCATCAACTGCACGAGTTATGCCGCCGCGGGTATGAAAGTAAGTACGGAGATTTCGAACATCTAGTAACGGCATATCAAATCAATCTTTAGAGCGACGAACGTCTAAGGCATCCCTCAAGCCATCGCCCAGGAAGTTTAGACAAAATAAAGTTATGGCCAAAGCCCCTCCGGGGAAAAGAAGCATCCATGGGTATTCTTCCATCGCATCCGCTCCTTCCTTTATCAAAGCCCCCCAAGAAGTCGCAGGAGCCTGAACACCCAATCCTAAGAAACTTAATACAGCCTCTAAAAGCATAACCGATGGAACCGTCAATGTTGCGTACACAATAACAGGACCAATGACATTCGGAATAATGTGGCGGAAAATAATACGCATACGCGACAAGCCCAATGCCTGTGCCGCTTCAATAAATTCCTCGTTCTTTATAGATAAAACCTGCCCCCGGACAATTCGTGCCATAGTCAGCCATTCGACCGCTCCAATAGCAACGAATATCAGAACAAGGTTTCGTCCAAAAAAGACCATCAAAAGGATAACGAATATAATGAAAGGGATCGTGTAGAGAATGTCTACAATACGCATCATCACCGAATCCACTTTCCCTCCAATATAACCAGACACTGTTCCATAGATCACACCGATCACCAACGAAACAAAAGTCGCAACCAGTCCAACTAATAAGGAAATGCGCCCTCCAAAAAGAATACGAGCCAACATATCTCGGCCCAACATATCCGTGCCCAACCAATGATCGGAACTCGGAGCCGTAGGCCCCAAACTAAGATTCTGTTCTTCATGAGACTGGCCTATCCATATTCCCAATACGCAAACAATAGCAATCGCTAACAGTAGAAAACCTCCCCCAACAGCAAGATGATTCTTACTCAATCGGCGCCAAGAGTCGCTCCAAAGGGAAGACCCTTTTTCCACGTGGGCCAGGTCAATGACTTCATTCTTTTGGTTGTTAGCAGCTTCAGACATAGGCAATGGCTTAATCAAAGCGCAATCGAGGGCTAAGCCAGACCAACAAAATATCAGCCAGCAAGTTAAGAACAATAATAAGGACTGCGTAAGTCATCACAGTTCCCTGAATCAGAAAATAGTCTCTATTAAACGCAGCCATAATAAAATAACGCCCGAGACCAGGTATTTGAAAGATCGATTCAACAATAAACGACCCCGCCAACAAGTTTGCCATTGCGGGCCCAAAGAAAGAAACAACGGGCCTCATACCTCCCTTGAAGGCATGCTTAAAAATAATTCTCTTTTCATCTGCGCCCTTCGCTCTCGCTGTTCGAATATAATCTTGTCCTAAAACTTCAAGCATTCCTCCACGCGTTAGGCGAGCCACATACGCCGCGTAGTAAATACCCATAGTCAAGGCTGGTAGTACACGATCACTCGCAAAAAACCAACCACTGGAATTATACCATTGTAAGTAAATCGAAAATACTAGTATTAGCAAAGGCCCCATCACAAAGCGCGGTATGCAAATACCAAACATTGCAATCGACATGGGAAGGTAATCTCGTGATGTGTTTGGGCGCGTAGAAGCGATTAAACCGGCCCCAACACCTAATGTTAAAGCAACCAGCATCGCCCAAATCCCCAACTCTAAAGAAACCGGAAAGGCATCGCCAATCAATTCGTGGACACTACGGTTCGGATACTTGAAAGAAGGACCAAGGTCGCCTTGCAAAGCATTCCCTAACCAGACAAAATATTGCTCAATAGCAGATTTATCTAGACCATAGTGAGCCTCAATCGCAGCTTTCACCTCGTCCTGCATTTTCACCTCTTGGTCAAACGGTCCCCCAGGTGCAGTTCTTACCATCGCGAAAGTCACTACTGATATAATCAGTAATACCGGGATCGCTTGCAGTAGACGTATGAGGATGAATCGAATCATTTTTAAAGAGTCAGAAAACGACTAATTATTCTTCAAAGTAAACATATTTGTATGGGTGATGGTCGAGCAAATTTGGATACCATCCTTTGATACGCGAATCGAGCAAGTAAGAACTCATGTAATAGTATATCGGTATAAATGGTGATTCATCAGCCAAAATTTTTTCTGCTTGATGAAAATACTCCATTCGCTCCTCCAGACTCTTTGCCTTGGCCGCCTTGGCTAAAAGATCATCATATTCTTGGCTGCCCCAGCCAGAGTTATTGTTTCCACTGTAACTCGTATAAAGCCCCAAGAACGTGGTCGGGTCCACATAATCGCCAATCCACCCATAGCGAGCGATATCATAATCCATGTTCATTTTTGAAGTAAGATAGACCTTCCATTCTTGGTTTTCCAATCCAACATCAATTCCCAGGTTCTTCCTCCACATCTGCTGAATTGCTTCGGCAATACTTTTATGGCTTTCTAAAGTATTATAGAGAATGTTGAACTCTGGAAACCCTTCACCTCCGGGAAAACCTGCTTCCGCCAGTAAGCGTTGGGCCTTAACTATATCTTTCTCAAAAAGCTGACGAGGCGTATATCCCGCACAATCAGGCGGCACAATAGAGTAAGCTGCTTGTTCACCTGCTCGCGACACATTCTTAACGATAGATTCGCGGTCGATACTCAGAGACAACGCTTGGCGAACACGCTTATCATTAAACGGCGGACGCGTTGTATTTATGCTATAATGATAGCTCCCCAAATATGGAGCCAAAAGGAGATTGGGGTCGTTGCGCTCAATGTAGAAAGGGATCTTAGGCAAAGGCAATTTGTCAGTTTTGTGAACTTGGCCCGCTCGAAACGCTCGCTCTTCCGTATCCAAACTCTCTAGGGGATAAAAACGAATTCCTTGCAACTTCACTCGATCCGCATCCCAGTAAAGAGGGTTTTTCCGAACGCTAAAAACATTGTTAACCTTCCACTCATCGATCACAAAAGGGCCATTTCCGACAAATGTATCCTCTCGAGCCCACTTATTACTACGGCTATCCAAATCGCCATTTTCAAGTACTGTCGCGACATGAACGGGATACCAAGAATGGTGATTGAGCAAAGATAGAAAGAAGGGGGTGGGTTCGTTTATTGTGAGTTGTAGCGTTTTATCATCCAACGCTTTGGCCCCCACCTCATTAAACTCTACTTCGCCTTTGAAAAAGGCTTCGCCGTTTACCAAGTAATACAACATATACGTGTATTCGTTGCCTAACTTCGGCGATAAAGCTCGCTTAAAGGACAAAACAAAATCCTGAGCTGTGATAGGGTCGCCATTTGACCAAAGAGCATCTCTTAGATGAAACGTATACACAGTCCCATCTTCTGAAGTATCCCAGCTATGGGCAATTCCAGGAACCGGGTCTAGGTTGACAGGGTCCTCGGAAACTAACCCTTCAGTCAATGCCATCTGAATAGCATGCTCCGTAACGCCAGTGGTCAGATGCGTATCGATACCACTCGGTTCGCTACCATTGGCAATATGCAAGATTTGCCGTTTGGCTCCATCATCAGCTAAACGCGGTCGATCGCCAAAGCCCGACAACACATAAAGCAGAAGGATACTGACGGCAAAAAAAAGCGAGCCTCCAAGCAGGACTTTAAGCGTTTCCTTAAGATTCATTAGATTGCTCGCAGATTATTCGATTCCAATTTCTTTAAGGAACGGCTCTAGCGAACGCTTTCGGCCCAGGAATCGCTCAATAGATTCGTCTATCGGCCTAGAGCCACCCGGAGCAAAAATTTCATCGCGCAAACGACGTCCAACTTCTTTATTCATTAGACCGCCTGGAGCTTCCTCGAACACGGTTATCATATCAGAGGCAATTGCATCAGCCCAAGCGTATCCATAATAACCGGCATCATATCCCATCAAATGGCCAAAATATGCCACAAATGTCGTACCATCCGGAACTGGCAATAAAGTGTCGCTAATTATTTCATTAGATAATTCGACGACATCTAAATTGTTCTCCGAATTCACTTTGCTGTGCAATGTCAAGTCCAGCAAACCAAAGGACAACTGGCGGCGATAAAAACTGCCAATGGTCGCCAAACGAGCCTCTTTCATTCTTTCTAGAATATCTCCTGGTATTGTCTTGCTAGAGTCTCTGTAATCAAAGGCAAAACGATCTAAGACGTCCTTGTCCGAAATCCATCTTTCCAATACCTGAGAAGGAGCTTCTACAAAATCACGCGGAACACTGGTTCCCGAAAAACGACTGTACTTCGCATCGGTCAAAATAGAATGAAGAGCATGCCCAAATTCGTGAAACAACGTCTCGACTTCATTATGAGAGAGCAATGAAGGCGTCTCGCCTTGTGGAGTTGGGAAATTACAGATCAAAGCAACCGTTGGACGCTGGTACTTGCCGTTTTCTAAAAGCTTCCCATCAATCAATCCAAACTGAGCAAAGTGGTTGTACTTTCCTTCACGGGGGAACATATCAAGATAAACCAAACCGAGCGGCTCTTCCGTATCGGAATCAGAAATAAGATGAAGCGTTAAATCATCTATCCACTTGTAAGGCGGCTCTACCTCTTGAATCGTCAAACCAAAGCAATGTTCGTATATATCGAACATCCCTTGCAATGTTTGCTCATATGGGAAATATACCCGTAGCTCCTCTGTATCCACAGTGTATTTTTCCTTTTTCAAGAGATTGCTGTAGTAGCGCCAATCCCACAACTCAAACGCAACATCCAGATCACCCGTATCCGCCGCTTTAAGCTTCTGAAATTCAGCAATCTCAGCTTCCAATTTCGGCTGCAATCCTTCTGCAAGATCTTTAACGAAAGACAAAGCTATATCCCCTGTCTTTGCCATTTTAGGCTCAGTCTTGTAATCAGCCCATGTCGCATAGCCGAGTTTCTTCGCAATCGTATCCCTCAATTCAACGATCTCTTGTAGCAAGCTTGCGTTCGTTTCCGCAGCGAGCGTATACCTTGCCATCTTCATCGCCTTACGTGTTTCTTCAATCTTACAATTTTGCATGACAGCGACGAAATGGTATGTCACGTTTGCCATAACACTGTATTCATCATCTCCTGTCTTAACACTTTCTTGGCTAAGAAAAGATTCGGGAACGCCCTCTAATTCCGCTGCGTTGAAAACAAGTGTTTTCTTTGCCGCAGAAATATTGCTCTGAAAATCGGTCGTCAAACTACTTAACTTCACACGTAACTCTTCGACTTCTTCTCTTTCCTTCTTCGATAGGTGCAGCCCTGCTCGACGATAGTCTCTTAACGTCTCCTCAAACAGCTTTGCATCCTCGCCCTCAAGTTTTGGATTTGTATCCGCAAATGCCTTAACAGCTTGATAGACATCTTCCCGATAATCCAAACCAACAGCCCACTCATCAAAAACCTTTATCATTTCCTTGCCGACCGCGCGCATTTCAGAGCTTTGATTTGTCTCCTTACTTAGGTAGATGCGACTCGCGACTCGCATCGACTCGGCTCCGATATGATCCAAAGCGACTATAGTATTATAAAAGGTCACCTCCTCAGGATTTAAATCACCAATAGCATCCAAAGATTTATTGGCCTGCACAATCGCTTCCTCCATAGATTTCTTGACCGCTTCGGGGGTTGTTTCAAATGGCGGTAACGACAATACAGACCCAAAGGATTCTGCCTTGTTCTTGAAAGAAGAAAGTCCCAACGGTGCAGACACATCCTGCTCGGCTTTAGATGTTGAAACACAAAAAAGCCCGGCGAGCAAAATGCTCAAAGCCAGGCTTAAGAAGTTTCGGATAGGTCGATTGTTACTATACATTATAAATTCTATGGATTGGTTCTATCGGTAAATAGGAAACGAAGTTCAGCAGAATTATTATTCAAAAAATTTCATCTAATCAAGAACTGCTGATTAGTCTCTTCTCAAGAATAAATGTTCAAGCTTAACTGTGGCTATTCACTAAAGGAAACGCTGCTCGAGACTTTTCCAAAGCTCACTAGTTTTTAAAACCACCAGTGCCCCAGAAATAGCAAAAGCCCGGCCTCCCTAACAGACCGGGCTTTCCCCAAACAACATAATAACAAAATATATGAAAGTGCATTTCTGCAATCACACTACCAGTAATGAACATCGTACTCTAAGGGCCTGCAAACAAAACCTAGGTATTTTCATCCAAAACTGTGTCATTTACCATTAATTGATAAGAGCTTCGCTAAATATTAACGATCAAGACTTTGAACTCAATCCGCTAGCGATATTTTCAGCGATTTGCCCGTCAAAATGAACCGTATTTGTGGGAAACGCGATAGATGATCCGCGTGCCTCCACGAGCTTCATGATTTTGATATTTACCCTCTGTCTCACGTCCATGTGCTCCAACCATTTGGTCGTCTTAGTAAAATAGTAAACAAGGATCTGCAAAGCGCTCTCTCCAAAATCCGTAAAGTTGACCAAAATAAAATCTTGGTTCACACCCTCGTCATCCCGCAACATTTGACGCAAGTCCTCTACCAAGCCTTCCATATTCTCCGGTGACGTACTGTAAGTTACTCCAATGTACTGCTTAACCCGTCGCTTGGGCATCCGCGACCAGTTCTCGATGATCTCATTGGCCATTACTTTATTCGGAATCGTCATAACAGTTTTCGACCAAGTGCGCACCTTAGTAGAACGTAGCCCAATTTCCTCTACATCCCCATCGACCTTGTTCCCAATCTGAATCCAATCTCCCACTTTAAAAGGTCGATCCGCCACGATCGAAACTGATCCAAAGAAATTTCCGAGCGATTCCTGGGCAGCCAACGCTACCGCCAAACCACCGATTCCCAGACCAGCGAGCAAAGAACTGATCGAGTAACCCAAATTCTGAGCCACCATTAGTACCGCAATCACGATCAAAAATGCGCGTGTCACCTTCTTTATGAGAGGTATGAAATGGTACACGCCCATGTCGCGGTTGCGCGTCACATCCAACATCGCCTCTGCGAGCACATCAACAACCCGCAAGACGCCCCAAAAAACAACCACCATGCTCGATGCCTGAAACATGCGAAGAACGAATACATCCACACCTTCGCTGAAACTCAGAACACTCAACGACAAAAACAGCCCGAATAAAAACACCAACCACCCGAGCGGAACCCCAATGGCAGGCACCATGTGATCGTCAAATTCCCAAGCAGTCTTTTTCGCAATACGATGCAACCAATTAGAAAACAGCAGACTGACGATTTTTCGAGCGATGTAAGCGCCCAGCAAAATTGCGAAACTCAAGACCAAGCGGCTAGAGGAATTATCCCCCATATCGATATCAATAAAGTCAGCAACCCGCCCAATTGTATCCTCTTTTATCTTAGAAAAATCCGATCCGACCTCCTCAAACTCAGCGCTGTTAGGCGCAGCCTCCTTAGCCTCATCGATCTCCTGAGCATAAATTGGCAAGATCGCCAAGTACATCAACGCCACGGCAAAAAATCGGGATAATAAACGCATGATCTGATAAAACTGCTCCCGTTCCCCTTGGCAACTCTTCTGCCTCTTGAGTCAAGATTTCCCGTTAGGGTCCCCAGAATCAATTCCACAAAAAATTTCGCTGCCCCATACTTTCTTGTAAGAATTCTACTCCACCCATTGTCTATTTAGGCTGAATGAAGAGCCAAGCAGAGCAAAACAAAGTCTTCAAGGAGTGGATAAATTCCTACAAAGGACTCCTTTTTAAGATAACGAAAAGTTACGCTCGTACGCTTCACGATCAAGATGACCTTTTCCAAGAAATTTCTCTCAAGCTTTGGAAATCTATCCCAAAATTCAAGGGAAATTCCTCAGCATCCACTTGGATTTACCGAGTGAGCCTCAATGCCGCCAACACATGGGCACTGAAAGAATCTAAGCGAACAACTCGCAGCGAGACTCTTAATGAAGCCACTCATATCCTCGCTCAAGGGTCAGAAAAACCGAACCCACGCGTTGAATGGCTTTACGAGCAAATCAACAAACTCGACCCAATCGATCGTAGCCTAACGCTCATGATGTTTGACGGTTTCTCTTATGCCGACATCGCTGCAATACTCGGCATAAGCGAAAGTAATGTAGGCGTCAAACTGTACCGTATCAAAAAACAAATCACAAAACTATCGGAGAACCTAAGCCAATGAAATTCGAAGATCTACAATGCATTTGGGATTCTCAAAACGAAGAAACCGTATTCGCTTTTGATCAAGCGACTCTCAATCGTGAAGTCCAATCCAAGCACGCAAAACTCAGACGCAAGCTACTAATTCGAGACAGTATCGAAATCACAGCAGGGTTTTTATGCGTCGCAGTTTTTACTACAGCAGGAATCTACCGCGCAACTCAATCTCTCTTAAGCGGGATCCCTCTCTTTCTAGCAGCCACTTTGATCCTCTTTGTTTGCCTTTGCTTCTTCAGGGGACGCAAAGAACAAAAACTGATAGAAACACAGTTCGATGACTCCTTAATCGGTGAAATCGACAAAGTCATCGCACAACTAAACTACCAAGCAAAGTTCCTCAAATCGGTTCTTTGGTGGTATCTTCTTCCCTGTGGCGCTGCAGCGATGCTAGCAAACTTCAGCCTCTATAACAAAAATGGGTCAATTAAAGATCACCTTGAGTACTTCGTACTCTTGGTCGTTCTCTACAGCTTCATCTACTGGCTAAACCAAAGAGCTGTAACCAAAAAAATCCTACCCAAAAAACAAAGCTTGGAATCGCTTCGATCAAAGCTTACCGATCCAAACAACTACCAATAATCAACCGTTCGTGTGAATTAGCATTCATTCTCGGTTCTAAAATTGCCCTCGCCATTACCCCAAAGGGCCAGTCCCCTTTCGAAGACTGGCCCACCCTGTTTTCCCTCAACTATACCTATGAAAATTGATACCTACGATACCTTGATCGAACGCGGCTGTTTTTCCGCCTTCTTCGCAAGCGCTAACTCCAGCACTCCGTTTTCCACGGACGCCTCGATTTGCTCTTGGTCTACTTCCTCGCCCAAGGAAAGCGTCAGAGAATAACCCGAAACAGTGCCACCGCTCAAACGCTTCCAATCCTTCGACGCAGTTGAAACGCGTTCCCCGGAAATTTTTAAATTTCCATCTTCCACGACTACATTCACGCCCGAACGCGGAACACCTGGCAGTTCCACGACCACCTTGTAGGATTCCTTCTCTTCAGAAATCTTGTAAGCAGGGCGAGTCGCTACGTTTTTGCGAGCAGACGACTCTGTGCTGCAAACAGTTGAATTTTCGTTTTTTTGTAGATTTGTAGATGCCATTGTATGTGTTTCCTTTCTGTAAATTAATATTTTTCTGATCGTTAGTTTGCATCGCGAACTTCCACGCGACGGGCTTTTGCTTTCGCCTGCTTCGGGAATGTGAGTCTCAACACCCCGTCTTCGAGCGCCGCAGAAATGTCCTCCTCAGCCACATCCTCCGGCACTTTGACACTTAGTCGGATGCTGCTATCGGCGCTTTTTCGTTTCGCCTCCAAAGACAGGACTCCTTTTTCAATTTCTAAGGAGACGTCAGATGCCTTAACTCCTGGAAGATCAAATTGGGCGACAAACGCTTCTTCGCTATCGTACCAGCTTAGATTTTTCGGATACTGCCGAGCAGCGTCCTCAAAAACTTTAGAGCTTCCCCATGTCGGCAATTGACCAAATAAAACGTTTAGCTCCTTCTCGATATCCCTCAAAGGGGAACCGGAAAAAATATTTTGGCGATAGTTAACTGGATTAATGTATTTCATAATTCTTTGTTTTTTATTTTCTGTGTTAATCGTTTAGGTTTACGACATTATTGCACATTTAATACCAATGCCTTAAATTATTTATACTATTGTTATTCATATACTTAACAAAAAGCCACCAAACAATAAGAGCCATAATGTCCCATAATAAGATATAATATTTAGGGACAAATTGAATGGTGGCTCATTCCAATAAATCAAAACATCAACCCATCGCTTTCAGCCGATGACGTAGAAATTTCGCGTAAGAGATTGGACAAACGAGCAGGATTCTCTCTCTCTTTTGGCAAGCATCATGAGTATAGAAACAAAGAGCATTTTCGACGAGGTCCCCCAACGCTACCAAACCGATAGCCAAAAGTGGCAAAAATATGAAGGTCAGGATATCCTACCGATGTGGGTCGCCGATATGGACTTCAAAGCGCCAGCTCCGGTTTTAGACGCCCTCCATGAGCGCATTGACCACGGCATTTTTGGCTATGCCCGACCAGAAAAAAGCACGGTTGATGCAGTCCTCGAAATGCTCGAGCGCAACTACAATTGGAAAGTACAAAAGGAATGGCTCGTCTGGCTGCCAGGCTTGGTCGTTGGTCTCAACGTCGCTTCGAATGCTTTCCTCGCTCCCGGTGAAAGTGTTTTAACAAACACACCGATTTATCCACCTTTCATGCTTGGGCCCAAATTTCAAAGCCGAGCCGTCTCCAAGGCTCCAATGGTCCTAGATGGAGGCCGCTGGGTAATTGATTGGGATGCTATGGAAAAGGCCATCACTCCGGATACCAAACTTTTCCTTTTGTGTAATCCACACAACCCCTGTGCTCGCGTCTTCGACCGCTCAGAACTCGAGAGCATCCTCGAATTCTGCGAAAAGCACGATCTTCTATGCTGCTCCGATGAAATCCATTGCGAGCTCTTACTCGATGGACGCAAGCATACCCCTATCGCAACTCTCTCAGAAGACGCCTCCAAGCGTGTTTTCACATTTATAGCTCCTAGCAAAACTTACAACCTTGCCGGCCTCGGATGCTCGATCGCAATTATCCCAGACGCATCGCTAAGGAATCGCTTCAACGCTGCGACACGTGGAATCGTTGCTGAAGTGAATAATCTTGGCTACACAGCATGCGAAGCTGCTTACCGTCATGGAGACCAATGGCGAAACGAGCTTCTTGATTACCTCGCAGGGAATCGCGATCTAATTCACAACTTCATCAAAAACGAAACGCCGCAAGCGAGCGTTTACCAACACGAAGCCACTTACCTCTCTTGGATTAATGTAGAGAAGCTCGGTCTCGCCGATCCCGTCGCCCATTTCGAATCGCACGGACTCGGGCTATCCGATGGTTCATTCTTCGGAGACAAGAATCACGTGCGGATGAACTTCGGCTGCCCTCGATCAACTCTGCAAGAAGGCTTAAATCGATTCAAGAAAGCGATCGAATCTATTTCTTAAAAGTATCCATAATGTGCGGACGATTCACACTTAAAAAGAAACCTGTAGAAATCGAGGAAGCCGAGTGCAGGCCAGCCCTGCATAGCGTAAGCAAATGGAAAGCCCGCTTCAACATCGCTCCGGCGCAAAAGGCCTTAGTCGTTCGACAAAGCCATTCGAGTAATCTATCAACGGAAATCAGTTATCTCAGATGGGGGCTGATTCCCAGTTGGTCAAAATCAGCCGACTCTGCACCGCTTATCAATGCCCAAGCCGATACATTGGCAGAGAATCCCAACTTTAAGTCGGCTTATCAGAAACGGCGCTGCTTGATACCCGCCGACGGTTTCTACGAATGGAAACGTAATCAACGCAACAACCAACCATATTACTTTCAGCTCGAAGACGAAGCACCGTTTTACATGGCAGGCCTTTGGGAAAGCTGGCTCGACTCGAATGGAAACGAGCTAGAAAGTTTCACTATTATCACTACGCAAGCGAACTCACTCTTGAGCAAGTACCACGAGCAAATGCCTGTCATTTTAGGAGCAGACAAAAAGCAAGAATGGCTCGGAGGTGTAAATTCACCCTTAGCTCAAAACCTGGTAGACAACTTGCTTACGCCTTATCCAGCACGGAAGATGAAAACGCATCCCGTAAGTCAGAAAGTAAACAATACTCTGTTAGACGACGCTTCTTGCATCGACAAAGCGTCACCAGAGCCGACGACTCAACTCGATCTGGGATTCTGACTTTCTTCAACGGCCACCTTGAGCAGTCTGCTAATGGATGTATCCAGATGCTCACGCTTCACGTAAGCAGCGCTTTCGTCAAAGTCCCAAAAGCCGTTTTTCCCGTTTTTGAAGTAATGGGTAATCTTCTCTGCTGCGTCATCAGAATTCTGATATATTATCGCATTCTGCCCATCCTTCAAATCAGACACAATCTCCTCTTCTGATTTGTCGATCACTGGTATGGCCCCAGCAACAAGAGACTCGTAATGGCGAAAACAATGCCATCCAATGCCGCTAGGCGACAGCACGAGACGTGATCGGTTGAGATAATCGTAATAAGTTTTTAAGTCCACTCTCTCCTTCAAAACCACGATATTAAGGTCCTGAGTATTCAGTGTCTGTATTAATTTTTCGATGGCACGTTTACGGCCTTGGTGAAATTTTCCGGCAAAAAATAGATCTATATCTTTGCTTTGATTGCCCTTCACTATTTCATCAAACTGGGATTCCAAAATCCAATAGGGTAACGGTTGCACGATACCCTCTTTATCCTGCTCTCTAAGGTTTGCCTTGAAATACAATTTCGCCTTGAACTGAGCAATTAGCGAATGCTGGATATCCGAGACATCATCCCTATCAACTACGATCACATACGGTTTGGCCAAAACAATGCCCAATAACGGATTAAATAAGCCTGACGCAAATAGCTTTCGGATCCACTTTTGACGGGTACTGCCATCGAAATTAAAATCAACACGAAAGGCCGGAAGGATAACTACATTGTATTTTCCAAATAGTAGCCCAAGGAAAGAAAAGAACAGCTGTCTGATTCCTAAAATTTTCGACTCTTCCGCTCCAGGAGTTATGGACTTCCGAGTAGCGATATAATCCAAGTCGAACCAAGTATCCAAGCCAGGAAAAAACTCCTGGTTAATTAGTAATACTTTGATTTTTGAAGCCTTCATAATACTCGCCAATCCACAGCGAAAGGTTATTAGTTGAGTTAATATCGACCAAATAAAAAGGAAATTTTCACAACCCTATTCTGGTCAAATTACAAAAATGTAATAGCTAATTCGCCGATTCATCAGGAAAACTAGAATTGATCCAAAAACTGCAACGCCCTTCTAATGAACCAATAAGTTGACCCTATATTACCGGGAAAAGCACAATGCCCGCCAGTTTCCGGAATTTCCAAAAATAGCTTCTCGCTGGCTGTTGCGATTTTCTTAGGAAGACACGAATTTGGGAGAAAGGGATCATTGGATGCATTTACCAACAAAACTGGGCGAGCGATTTTCTCCATATAGTACAGACTGCTGGATTGTTCCCAATAATCCATAGCACTGTCAAATCCGTGCAACGGTGCCGTGTATTCGTTATCAAACTCGGCAAATGTTTTCATCTTCCGACAACCCCTGGAATC
Source organism: Puniceicoccaceae bacterium K14 (assembly GCA_022538095.1). Classification (GTDB taxonomy): domain Bacteria; phylum Verrucomicrobiota; class Verrucomicrobiia; order Opitutales; family Opitutaceae; genus JAKYXN01. The sequence goes on from JAKYXN010000005.1 coordinate 34,624, forward strand.
GATCCGAGGATAGCCCAAGCTCTCTTTCTGCTCAATTTTGTCACACAGCAAATCCATGAAACGCTTCATATAAATCTTATTATCCCAAGATTCCAATTTTTTAGCAGACGCTGCCAAATCGCAAGGTACTGAAAACGCAACCGCTCCGGAAACATTCGAAGGCACACTGGTAGCCTCTTTTCCAAGATATTTCAATACAATATTTCCTCCCAAGCTAAACCCGACAAGCGATACACTCTGGTATTTAGCACCCAATGTAGTAAGGAGGTAATGCAGATCGTCCGTATCGCCGCTATGGTAAAATCGAGACAGACGATTAGGTTCTCCACTACACCCTCGAAAGTTCATAACCACGACATCATACCCCGACTCACAAGCCTTTCTAGCGAGCGGAACGATATAGGGAGCACGGCTATTACCCTCAAGGCCGTGAAGTACTACCATCAATCGGTTCAAATCTCCTGAACTACGCATCCAATCGACATCAATAAAATCTCCATCCTCCAGCTCCAAACGTTCTCGCGCGTATCCAATTTTCCAATGTAGCCGCGTCAGGCTCGGAACAATCGTCTGTATATGTGCTCCAGGAAGAAACCATGGAGCTTGATAAGCGCTTTGTTGGATTAATGGCATTTCAAGGAAAACAAAGTAATCTAAAAGAGATTAAGCAACATAGATGTAATTGCGCAACGATCTCATGACACGATAGCTTAAGAACCTAAAGGCGTTAAATTTCGTTCACACAGGAAGACTCGACTTGCGGGAAAGCAAAGCTTCTGTATTAACCAAGCATAATGGAAGACATGGAAATCCAATCCAGTTCCAACCAAGAATCGCTGTTTAAGAAAATAGCGAAATTCAAGGATATGCACCCCAGCGATATTGCGGAACAGTTGGAGGACTTGGAAATAGATGAGATTCGAGATGTTCTCCGCGAACTCAGCGAGGAATCGAATGCTGAGATCATCACTGAACTTCCTCATGAGACACAGACCGAACTTTTGGAAAAAATGCGAGTCGAACGGGTCGCAGAGATCATTCCAGAAATGTACTCCGACGATGCTGCCGACGCCTTAAGCGATATTTCGCCAGAGCGCCTGAGCGACATTATGGAAGTGCTTCCCGATACAGAGGAAGACGAAATCACCGAGCTTCTCGAACACGATAAAGAATCCGCCGGTGGTATCATGCGGAAAGAGGTCTTGGCGGTCCAAGAAGATTTTACCCTCGCTCAAGCTCGTGAGGCCATCCGTACCGACGAGGACCAAGACGACGACAGCGCCATATACGTTTACGTTGTGGATTCCGAAAACCGACTACGTGGAGTACTCAGACTCCGGGATCTTCTCTTTCGCGACCTTCGACTTAAAGTGAAGGAAGTCATGATGACCGATGTGAGAACTGTGAACATCGCCGCAGACCAGGAACAAATCGCAAATCTCTTCCAGAAATATAACTTCATCGCAATTCCCGTCGTCGACGACTTTGGAGCCCTGGTCGGAATTGTGACTTCAGACGATGTCATCGACGTCATCCAAGAAGAAGCTACCGAGGACATGCAGCGAATGGTTGGTTTGAGCGGCGAAGAGGGGATTAATACCCCTTGGAAGCGATCCGTAAACAACCGCCTACCGTGGCTTTGCGTTAACCTCGGGACTGCATTCCTCGCAGCCTGGATCGTGTCCCTATTTGAAAGCTCGATTGAAAAGTACGCCGTACTCGCAATTTTCTTACCCATTGTCGCAGGACAAGGTGGCAACGCCGGTTCTCAAACACTTACGATTATGGTCCGCTCGCTCGCGCTCGGCGAAATCGAAGGCGACGAATGGCGGAAGGTTCTAGTAAAAGAAATTCTGATCGGTTTAGTATCCGGATTAACAATCGGGCTCATCGTCGGCGTACTTTCTTGGCTCTGGAAAGGAGATGTTATCCTAGGTGGGGTCGTATTCTTAGCCATGCTACTCAACATGTTAGCTGCCGCTCTTTCAGGCGTTTTGGTTCCAATCGCGCTCAAGGCAATTCGAGTCGACCCCGCTCTCGCCTCTACAATTATGGTGACCACAGTGACTGATGTACTCGGCTTTTTTATATTCCTCAGCCTCGCCACCATGGCATTCAAAATCTGGGCTTAATTTCATAAAGTAAATTAAGTTTCAAAGCCCTAAACCATAGACCAGTTATTAGGGATCGCACCGATTAGAGTTATCAACAATTTTTACTCCGTGTTTTATGTACAGAGACTAAAAAACTCTGCACGCAAAATGCTCCTACAAAACGATTTAAGCTGAACAAAATTCTAAATAGGTACATCGCCCTGGTCGATAAGAGATTATGCCCGCGTCAATTCCCATAGAAAAGGTACAAGAGTTTCTCTCCTCATCTCTCATTAAAGTAATAGAGACGATGATGCGCACAAATTGCACGCTCAAAGGCTGTAAAGGCTACGAGGGCAAAAAAGTTTATAGTCCATCCTTTGGACCCAACCCCGAGACCGCTCCCCGAGTGTTTGCTTCGTCGGTCGGATTCGCAGGAGATATGAGCGGCGTCTGCTACCTATTCATGGCAGAGACATTTGCTTTCGAAGCAGCTAAGAAAATCACTGGACTTGATGATGAAGATTTGGACGCCGACGTTGTCAGAGACGTCTGTGGCGAACTAACAAATATGTTTGCCGGCACATTTAAGAACAGCTTAGCCGACCTAGGAATTCCTTCGACCCTTACGATCCCAACGGTTGTGCAAGGTAAGCGAATGGCTATCAGCACCCCGGGATCCGCTGATCAGTTTCGTTTCAAGTTTGAAGCGGAAGGTTACCCGATTTTTGCAGACCTCTTAGTTTCTGACAGAAACTAGGACTCCTTAGATTTAATTTCGTAGGCACAACGGCGTGCCCCCGAAACAATGTGCTCAGTACGTTCTACGGTCACTTTATCGCCCAAGCAGGTGCGAAAAATTTCCAACTCATTGGAGCAGAGTCGCTCGCAGGCAGTCGCTGCATCGCAAATCGGACAGTGATTTTCCGACAGCAGAAAAGAACCTGAACCAAGATCTTCATACTCTGCCATGTACCCCTCAGCTGTACGGAGTTCAACCAAACGCTTTACACGTCCGCATACGTCAACGATTCCATTGAGCTCTTTTTGGTACGCTTCGAGTTGCTGTGCCTTGCGAAGATCAAGTGCTCGATCAACCGCATCCTGTCCGCAAGATTCCCTAACCGAATCTAAGAACCCAACCGCTAAATCACGGTGACGATCTGGAAAGTGACGCGAAGCCACATTTGTTAGTTTCCAAACCTTTGTCGGACGCCCCACACCCATAGCACGATCGCTACTAGAGACATCGTCGCTCTCCTGCATCTCATGGAGATGTTGCCTCACCGCCATTGTTGAAATGCTAAGCGATTTCGCCATTTCAGAACTCGTGAGCTCGCCTTGGAGCTTCAGCATTTGCAAGATAGCCCTACGAGTCTCCAAATGAGCCCCCTTATAACTACCTTCCTTCGTTCCCATACTTAATAACAAAAGAATTTTCTTTGCTATTAGATGCAAAGAGAAAACGACGTTTCCGCTCTAAAAATCCATTTCCATTTGGACTGGACAATGATCTGAGCCCAGGATCTCCGAACGAATAGTAGAAGATTTCAAACTTGGTCTGAGCGACTCGGAAATACAAAAATAGTCAATGCGCCACCCAACATTTCTCGCACGAGCGCCAGCCCGATAGCTCCACCAGGAATAATGGCCTTTTCCTTGAGTAAATTCACGGAAAGTATCCACGAAGCCAGCAGCGACAATCTGATCGAAGCCAGCTCTCTCCTCATCGGAAAAGCCTGCGTTTTTACGGTTCGTTTTAGGATTCGCCAGATCCTCTTCCGTGTGAGCAACATTTAAATCTCCACAAAAGATCACCGGTTTCTTAGACTCAAGTTGCTTCATTCGCGTTAAGAAATCGACATCCCAGCCTTGGCGATAGCTAAGTCTCTTAAGCTCATTTTGCGAATTCGGCGTATAAACCGTCACCAAATAAAAATCGGCTATCTCCAGAGTAACCACACGCCCCTCACGGTCATGTTCCTCAATACCCAGATCATACTCGATCGATAACGGCTCGTGCTTCGTAATGATCGCAGTTCCAGAATATCCCTTCTTTTCCGCTTCATTGGCAAACACTTGGTAGCCATCATCCCATCCCATTTCCTTAACGATGTCACACGTCGCCTTCGTCTCTTGTAGGCAAATAAAATCAGGGGATTCTTCGCTGAAAAAATCGAGAGCACCCTTCTTAGCTGCTGCTCGAATCCCATTCACATTCCACGAAATGAACTTCATACACTCGCTTAGACACTACCTTATCTCCAACAGCAAATCATTTCGAGCAAGCAGCTGGTATGACTCAACTCAGCACTCGACAGATCAACAATGCATCCTAAAGTGCCGCCCTTAATACTTATGCCAGCAGGACAACATATTCCATTGGGGCAACGCATCCCTAATTCAATACACGCCGTCTCCGTCTCATTGCCAACGATGGCCGATGTTATCGGTTATGAAGAAAAACGTCCTGAAGTCTTGGATAAAATTCAGTCAGGCTATCCTCGTTTCGTCACACACCCTTTCCTTCTCAAGATCGAAACCTATTGGAAGTCCTTATTCGACAGCCCCAATTCACGTATCTGGTTAACGTCATCCGAAAAGATTGCCCGCTCATTGCAAACGCACTTGGGAGACGAACGCTCTAAATACTTGAGCCACGGAGGCATCAGCGGCGTACGTTTGCCCGAAGATGAAACGCCCAACCAAAAAGCAAAACTATACTTACAACACATTGGGGGGCTTCTCTCCTCTCGACAAGCTGAAGACTATTTGGCTTCAAACGGAATCGAGCAATTTTCAGAAAAGGAAGAACGCTACCAAGGAGATTCTGAAGTCCTAATAAAATCGATACTCGCACCGGATCTTGGCAATCCTTCGCCTGACAGTATTCTGTTAGCCAACAGCGGAATGAACGCGTTTTTCGCAGCCTACCAAGCAATCAACAAAATCCAATCTGCATACGGCAAGAAATCGTGGATAAAGCTCGGATGGCTATACACCGACACTATGAGGATTCTCGACAAGCTTAGGCCGGAGGGAGCCGATAACGTAAATCACTACGATATTTTCGATTTGGATGCCCTCGAAGCAACTCTAGCCCAACGTCCAAACGATTTTGCAGGAATCATAACAGAAACGCCCACCAACCCTCTAGTCCAAACAATCGACCTAAAACGCGTTCGGGAAATTGCCGATAGGTACGGTGCATTTCTAATCATCGACCCAACGATGAACTCGATTGCCAACATAGACGTTTCTCCATACGCTGATGTAATTGTCACTAGCTTGACTAAATATGTTGGATACGAAGGCGACACAATAGCAGGATCCATATGCGTTGCCGAAAGGTGCCCTGAGAAAGAAACGCTCATCAGCGAAACGCAAAATCACCTAGAACCAGTTTACCAAGGAGACCTTGATCGTCTTGCGCATCTTGCACAAGATTACCATCAATGTATTTCAACGATTAATTCTAGCACTGAAGCAGTTGCTCAATTCCTATCGTCACACGGAAAAGTCGATCACGTTTACTGGGCTCTTCAAGATAATTCAAAAAACAATTACAGGAAACTTGCCCGAAATTCGACTGCAGTAGGAAGCATGATCTCCTTCGACCTAAAAGGAAATCTAGCAGGATTTTATGACAATCTTGCCCTCGCGAAAGGTCCAAGTTTCGGAATGAAATCAACCATCGCCTGCCCCTATATCTATTTGGCACACTATGACTCATTACAGGAAGATTCTGGCCTCGCCTACTTAAGCCGTGCTGGCGTATCGCCTGAACTTATACGATTGAGCATTGGAACGGAGCCAACCACTGAGATTATCGAAGCGCTCGAAAACGCCTTAGGCAAAGCCTAGTCAAAAATTTACTATGAAAGCAAACGGAAGACCAGATACCGGAGTAATACACCTTGATCTCCCCTCACCATACATTCCTCATGCATGTGGCTTGCTGCACTTACCGCGCTTCATCGCCAAAGCGAAAAAAAGCGTCAAAGGGGAATTAGGAAAATCTTACCAGCGCAACTACAAAAAAGGCTTTGATCGCTTCCTTTGCCTGCACTTAGGAATCGATCCTGACCAAGTCGAAAACATCGTTCGAGAAGCCGAAGACGATGCTGAGATCGATCAGCGCCTTTTGGCGATTTTTCCCGAAGATCTCAAGATCGCGAAATGGAACCGTGAACTAGTTCAAAAAGGCATGAGCGAAATGGGAATCCAAGCTCTCGATGACGCAAAACGAAAGATGGGTATCGAAGAGCGCAACGACCTAATTTCATTTGCTGACATGATCGAATTCGACGAAGAACGAATCCTCTGATTGTCATTACTTCATCTTCACAGGAACGAGCCTAAACCGGCTTAACAAGTATTCAATTACCACTACGCGCTCGAAAGAAGCTTCGACGCACGTTGAGTGTGCACTCATTAACCGCTTGACCACACGAGAAAGGTTAGTACTTTAAGGCCGTCCCCTTAATCTTTTAGAGATCCACCCCCTGCCAAACTAAAATCTCCTCTCGCCCATATGGAACTACCCTTACAACGAGTAGAAGAATTTCTACACAACCGAATCCCTCTATCTAAGGCCCTCAACTGCCAAATCCTTGAATGCCGTAATAGTTCGATTTCGATCAGAGTTCCAAAATTTACAAATACAGTAGAGGGTGAACAACTTTTTCCCGGCAGCGCTATGGCTGTCTCGTCACTGACTGCTTGGACGTTGCTACAAGTTGCTTTGAGGAAACTCGACTATCTTCCTGACATCAAGCTCATCAAAGCAAATTGGCAAGCCAGTGAGGATCCGGATTTGGAATCAAGTGGTCTCGCCGCTCATTGCAACCTTCCCTACGATAAGGAATGGCAGCAGTTCCTGCGAATGCTCTCCAGAAAAGCGGAAGCTACTATCAGCCTCGTTACCAAAACAAACGGATCGAGCAACGGGATAGGAACATTTACTTGCGAATTCGAAGTGCGCGACTTGGATCATCGTTAATTAGTAACGATAACCAAGTAACGCTCTAAATGGACAAATCTCAGTTGATCGCTCTCATCGTAGAGCAAATCTCAAACGACCTAGAAAGTGCCCGCACAGCTGCCTTGGAATCAGCTGAAAGTGCTACGGACGAAGAAGCGCGTGCCGAAAACAAATACGATACACGCGGATTGGAGAGTTCCTACCTTGCTAGCGCTCAGGCACACTACGCCAAGGAACTTCAGGATAATTTGGAAGCCTACCATAATCTCAAACTCAGAGGGTTTACGTCCTCAGACCCAATCGCTCTTGGAGCCATCGTCACAACGCTTTCGAGCAAAGGCATGGAAAAATATTTCGTTGGCCCCGCCCAAGGGGGCATGGAGCTATCGACGGATTTCGGAGGAGTACTCGTGATCACTCCAAAGTCACCTTTAGGAAGCCAGTTGATCGGTCAAAAAGTAGGCCATAAAACTAGCGGCAAGGACTCCAAAACAATCATCCGGGTAGAATAAATGCTTTCTCTTATTCGGGAATCACAATGGAAGAGCCGACCTTCAACTGCGTTGCGCTCATCCCACTATTGGCTTCCATAATATCCTTGTAACGATTCACCGTGCCATAGAATTTTCGGCTGATTGATGAGAATGTGTCACCACGCTGAACCGTGTAATAGGTACGAGCCCCTGATTGCGTTGCAGGCTCTGGGTCCACTCGATTTGGACGTATCGGCTCCTGCCTCACATCCGCCTGGACTTCGCGCTGCACCGATTGAATCGCCTGAGGAGAGTTTATCGCCACAGTAAATCCCGAATCTCTCAACATCCGCCTCGACTCTACGAGTTCATTTTTAATCTCTTCGTTCTCTGCCCGTAATTGTTCAATAGTATCCATCAGTTTCATACGCTCTAACGGATCTTGGTAAACCTTTGCCTCGAAAGAAGTCATAACCTCCTTCATCGCTGTCTTCTTCAAGTCATCCACCAGACTTAACTTTTGCTTCACCTCAGAATCGTTGCTCTTACCGGCTTGCAGCGTACTGTATCGATTAAAATGATAGATCGCCGAAAATGGATCCTTGATATGGTAAAGATATAAACGCCCAGACTCCAAATGAGACTCAGGGGCATTGCCATTTCTATGTTGAATCAACTTCAACAAGCTTTCTAAAGCCTCATTGTTTTTACCACGGCTTATCAGTTGCTTCGCACGGCGGTAAGATGTTTCATCTTCCTCGTCGACAACTTCAAGAAGGGGTGATTCGGTGCACCCTACTAGAAACATTAATCCTAGCGTTATCAAAAATAGTCTGGATGCTTTGGGTATGAATTTCATTTATTACGGAGATCTAAAAAACTAGAGAGCAAGCAACACGGAACTTTCCAAGTCCGAAATAGCCTAAACGCATTTAATTTTTAACTATTCTCGCACAATGCAAACTAGCCGAATCATAAGCCAAGGAAAACGCTGTATAGACATCGAAAAAAAAGCCTTGGCAAAAACGAGCGATTCTATCGACGAACGCTTCGCCAAAGTAGTCGAAACCTTGCACGAATCTCTAGAACAAGGCAGCAAACTCATTTTTTCTGGAATCGGCAAAAACGCCCATGTTTGCGAAAAATTGGCAGGCACCTTTAACAGCATCGGAGCGCCTTCCTGTTTTATCGATCCCGTTAGAGCGCTACACGGCGACTTAGGCCTCTGCTGCGAAGGAGATATTCTGCTCGGATTTAGCAATAGCGGCGAAACCGAGGAACTCCTCAGATTCATATCTATGGTCAAACGCTTCGATCTTACTACAATCGCTGTTACCTCGAAAAAATCTTCCAACCTAGCAAAAACCTGCGACCTCCTCCTTCCCTACGAGGTCGAGATGGAAGCCTGCCCACTCAAAATGGCTCCGACCGCGAGCACGACCGCCAGCATGGCAATCGGAGATGCAGTGGCTATGGTGCTACTAGAGTACAAGGCCTTCCAAAAAGAAGACTTTGCCAAATACCACCCAGGAGGCCTTCTTGGCCAAGCACTTACGCCAGGGGTAGAAAAAATCATGCGCAAAGGCGATCAATTCGCCACCGCAACAGACACTACTATTTGCAAAGCCTGTATCGAAATCATGTCTCATCCGAATTCTGGATCGATCGCTTTGGTCGACGAAAGTGGCAAATTAAGCGGAGTTCTCACCGACGGCGACATCAGGCGATTGCTCATTCAAGAAACTAACTTCCTGAATGAACCCGTGAGCAAATTTATGACCAAGTCGCCAATTGTAATTTCCAGTAAGTCCTTGGCAGTCGAAGCCCTCAAGGTGTTCGAAAAGCACCGCATCGACGATCTAATCGTAGTTAATGACGAGGACGAGCCGATTGGTATAATCGATGGACAAGACTTAACCAAGCTCAGGGTCATCTAACACAAGCTCAATACAATCCCACTAAATGGCCTTGAGCCGCCTTCACCAAAATCACACCCAAATTCTTGGTTAAGTGGGCCACTATGCATGGGATCAAAGAGCATGTCGGGTTAAGGATGTTAAATCGCAGCCAGTAAAACCAGAGAGAGCCAACAAAAATCGCCGACGTCGAGAAAAGCGCTTTCGTGCCAAAATCGAACAAAATTGCTCCTTCCTCCCATTTGACGACATACCCATGGAGCAACGCAAAAAGCACAGAAACAGCGACACAGCTAGTCACCAATAGCCCGCTCCCCCCCTTGTCGTAATACAAAAATCCGCGAAAAACGAATTCCTCGCCAAAGGCAGCAAACAAGGTGTAGCAGGCAAATAGTATCGTCATCTGCGATTGGGCATCCGCAATGCCTAAGCTGATCTCTCCAAACACCTCTCCCAACAAAAGAGCAACCGTCCCTACAATCGCCACGGCAACGGCCTTGCGGCTAGCCTTACTTGCCCCTGGAAGGAGAGCTTGTTCGGAACTCGAACCAGATTTGCCAAAGTCAGACCACCACGTGAACGCGATATACCCAACGATCCCCATCAGTACCAAAATCAGAATTGGATTTTCTTCGTTCATCTATTTTAGAAAAGTAGCCTAGCCTTCAATCCGCTTTCGTGATTGCCTTTGGATTGTGAATGCCAATCCAATTGGCTTGGGCAAACAATATTCACCATTCAAATTCGTTTAATGCAAAACGCGTCCACAACACCGATCGAACAACAGGCAAAACTTCTGCCAGAATTGTTTCGTATGCTTCAACCGCATATGAAGGCGCTCGACGATTACCTCGAATCTCAAATCGAAAGCTACGAACCAGAAATTCGTGATTTTATCGACTACTGTATCGATACCAGTGGAAAACGAATTCGCCCTTCGCTCATTTTCTTCAGCGGGTGGCAAGGTGAAGAAAAAGTCGTAGACGAGCTTGTCAGAGTCGCTGCCGTCATCGAAACAGTCCACCTAGCAACCTTAGTCCATGACGATATCATGGACGAAGCTGATATCCGCAGAAACCGCGATACGGTGGCCAAAAAATACGGTAACCACACTGCTGTGCTTTTAGGCGATGCCCTTTTCTCGCACGCAGTTTACCTCGCTACCCAATTTCCAACAACTGAAGTTTGTCGTAGAGTCGCCGAATCCACACGCAAAGTTTGCACAGGTGAAATTCTACAGACCATGCAGCGCGGCGATCCAAACATCGATCTCGAGACCTACTATCGAGTCATCGACCTGAAAACAGCAGAGCTATTCAATGTCGCCTGCTACCTCGGAGCCAAACTCGCAGGCAATGAGCAAAAATACGTCGAAGCATCGGGACTCTTCGGAAAACATCTCGGAATCGCTTACCAAATATACGATGACATGACTGACCTCTACGGAGCTCAGGAAAAGATCGGCAAAACACTCGGAACCGACATCGAAACAGGTAAAGCCACTCTCCCAATCATCCTGATGAGAGATCGCCTAAATGGAGAAGAAGCGACCGCTCTTAAAGAAACGCTTGCGGGCAAACGGGACGCGGACATTTCCCATTGGCTAAAGAAAATGAAAGAAATGGGGATTTTCGACGAAACGGTAGAGACCATTTTTGCCGAAATCGAAAAAGCACGTTCCCACCTCGCTCCCTACCAAGATTCAAAGGCTGCCAAATTATTGCTGACTCTAAGCCAACTGCTCTGGAACCAAGTAGTTGCTTTAAAGTCAGATCAGACTTCTATTTCCTAATCTTTGCGCTATAGTCGCCTTTCAAAATGAGCATCGTTAAAACAATAGGCAAATCAATCGCTTCGTCGCCTGAAAGGCAGATGGAAGCAGATGAAGATGCTGCTATTGTTGCACGGGTACAAGCAGGAGACGTAGAGGCCTACGATGCCCTCGTACTCAAATATCGCGAGCGCGTCTACTCAGTTGTCTACAATCTCACTGCCAACCGCGAGGATGCGTCTGACCTCACTCAAGACGCCTTTATCAAGGCCTTTCAATCGATCCAGAGATTCAAAGGAAAATCATCCTTCTTTACCTGGCTCTACCGTATCGCAGTCAACACCACATTAACTCACCTGCGGAAATACAAAATGAAACGCTTCTTCAGCTTCGAAAAAATGAACGAAGAAGACCATTCTGCAGGATTTATCGACAGTTTAATTTCCGAATCTGACTCCGATAAGTCGGCTTTGATGAACGAGCTTCAGGAAAAATTGAACGACGCTTTCCAAAAGCTCTCTATCAAGCATAGAACCGTCATCACTTTATTTGAGATAGACGGTCTCAATCACAAAGAAATATCAGAGATTGTCGGCACATCCATTGGAACCGTTCGCTCTCGGTTGCACTATGCAAAGCAGTTTCTTCAAGCTGAACTCAAAGACTATATTCGCTAATCATTTTTCCCTCTCAATTCCCATATGCCCAATAAGAAGCAGATTTCAAAACAGGATAACGAACGTTTATCCGAACTGATCCGCCTCAAGCGAAGCGAAAAGCCAGATGAGGCTTTTTGGGAAAAGTTTGATGAAGACTTACGCAGTAAGCAGCTATCCGCGCTTGTCGAAACTCACACTTGGTACGCTCGTACAGGAAAACTTTCTTTGCTATTAGCAAAAAAGTCCGCAGCGGTTCTCGCTACCGGCGGAGCCCTCGCTCTGACATTCCTAGCGATCAATCCATTGCAAGTAAGCGAAACACCTTCCACCCCGACTGCTCCGGTAACTGCGAGCCTAGAAACGGAAGACGTAATTGAAGCTCCTCTTTTCGTTGTCGACTCGCAAAACACAATCGAATTGTCACAGCCTGCAACCACACTTGATTCTCAAATTAAGGAGTTCAGCCTGCCCGCTACTTACGGAATAAACGTTCTTTCGCCTGACCGATCAGATAGTAGTTTTAAGCTCAATACCCAGCCCAAAACCTTTACCACCAGCAATCGCCAGAGCTCAAGCGAGCAGACTGGGTTTGGGGCTCAAATCATACGGTCCAAGACGCCAAACTAGAAAGCATGACCTCTTGGGTTACCACCAATCGTAAACTATTTTGTTTGGCGGTTCTACTTTGCTGGAACGCAATAGTTTCAGCTAGCGTTCTACAAACCCTCGAATCAGAAATCCAGGCAGTTTACAACGCTCATGCCGATTCGATCGTTAGAGTTAAGGTCGCTACAAAAAACCCAGATATAGAAGGTGAAAACTCCACTTCTCTCATCGTCTTTTCCGGTTTCTTCGTCAGCGATGACGGAAAAGTCTTAACCAACGCCACTTCCAAAGACACCACTCGTGTTTGGATAGAAAAAGACGGACTCTCCTACTTGGCTGATGTCATTGGCAGTGACGAGAAAAGTAACCTTAGCCTACTCCAGATTCTCAACCTTCCAAAAGAGTTCGGCTTTATTGAAATCCAAGAAAACGTTGAACGCCCTCCAATCGGGTCCTTCACCGTTGCCCTAACCAGTCCATTGGAATTCGCGCCTTCACCGTCTTTTGGACTCGTAACTGGATACGAAAGTAGCTTCGACAAATTCATATTTCCATTTACTTACACTCGCTCAAACATCGCGATCGGTCCCGCAGAAGGAGGCTCCCCAATTTTTAACTCCAAAGGGGAATTCATCGGAATCAATACTGCATCAATGCCGGAGATTCGCTCCTCATACTCCATCCCGCCCTCTGCGCTCAAGAAGATTGTGGATGATTTCAATCAGTATGGAAAAGTCTATTACGCCACTCCCCCCTTCACAATGAAGGAAGCTGCCGGCCGCTACAATCAAGGCCGCATCGTGACAATCAACGAACTCGATGAAAACTCATCAGCCATAGAGGCAGGTCTCAAACCTGGCGATGCCATCGTCGAAATCAATTCGGTAAAAATATCTGGAATCAATCAAGCGAGAAACACGATCTTTCAACAAGAGCCCGGGGCATTTTTGAAACTCAAAATTCAAAGAGATGATACAATCTTAAAATTCGCCCTACCACTTGAATCAGATACAGACGAAAGTTAATGAACGTCATTCACGAACAGATTAGCGTACGCACATCTGGACAAGGCACTTACGAAATTACAGATCAAGCAAGAAATTTTTTGCGAACCTCTGGCCTCGAAAACGGCACCCTCACCGTCTTTTGCCGTCACACTAGCTGCAGCTTGGTATTGATGGAAAACGCGGATCCTTCAGCTCGAACTGACCTTGAGGCTTATCTAAACAAGCTAGTTCCAGAGAATCTACCGTATTTCACGCATACCTACGAAGGATCCGACGACATGCCTAGCCACATAAAAATGGCTCTAACGCGTAGTTCCGAGACCATTCCATTTGCAAATCGCCAACTCCTCACTGGCACCTGGCAAGGAATTTTCCTTTGGGAGCATCGAATAGCACCTCATTCGAGAAACCTTGTCCTAACCGTAATCGGGGAATAAAAAAGAGTCTCAGCAAACGCTGAGACCCTTCGAGAAAATCAATAGTATGACTTACGAGAGATTATCGGTTACGAATCTCTTCAGGATCCAAGCCAACACTCTCCATCGATTCCTTAGAGAACACATCCTCAAAGTCTGTGTTTTCACTCGGAAGGACACGAGCAGTGATAAAGATCAGAAGATTCAATGTATCGGCCTCTTCACTATTATGTCTAAAAAGACGACCAAGCAACGGAATATTTCCTAGAACAGGAACCTTCGTTACAGCATCCCTAACCTCTTCCTGCATCAAACCACCAATACCCATCGTATAACCATCTTTCAAGGCTATCTGAGTTTCAGTTTTCCTAATATTAATGATAGGTATTTGGGCTTCTGCTGCACCACCAAAGCCAACATTTACTCCTCTAGCACTAACCTCAGGTACTACATTTAAAGTTATCAAACCATTATTATTAACCGAAGGCTTCACGCGCAGGATAACTCCGATGTCTTTATACTCAAAACCATCGACTTCAAACTGACCAGTCTCATCATTATAAGTGTAACTAGGTATTGGGTACTGTTCACCAATCGAAATAAAAGCCTCTTGATTGTTCAATGTCACAACAGTCGGGTTCGAGATCAATTTACTGTCCGTCGCCGTTTTCAATGCACTGATCGCAACATTGAATTGATCGGCCGTGAAAACAGCTGAAGAACTCTCCTTTACAGTCCTACCCAATTTATCTATCGCTTCCGACTCCACTGAACGTTGATTCAGCAAAACTTTTGATGCAGTTCCTTCACTATTTTCACCCGCACTTCCTCCCACGCCAACAGTGTAGTCACCCAGGCTAGACCAATTCACACCAATCTCATCCAGATCATTGTTACTCACCTCTATGAAACGAGTTTCAATCATTATCTGCTGAGTTGCCTTATCAAGGCGACTAATCACCTCTCTAATCGTATCCATTTTCGAGGATTGTTCAGTAACAATCAACCCATTCGTACGAGCATCAATCTGGATTCGTCCACCTTTTTCAGAATCAATCATACTGCTAATAGTTCCAGAAATCTTCGATGCTTCAGCAAAGTTGAGCATGAAAATTTCTGTAACGGGTGGCTCAAAGTTCAAAGACTCCAAACTGACAACTTTAATAATGTTGTTCTCTTCGACAAACGTGAACCCAACTGGCTCCAATACCACGCTAAATATCTGTCTCCAATTGACATCTCTAAGTTTGATCGAAGCAGTTCCTTGTAATGCTTCTGGAACCACAAGATTAAGCATATAGAGATCTGCGACATTTCTCAAAATCGTGCGAATTTCTTCATTTGGGAAATCAACTGAAATCGTGTCAGACTCAGACAAAGACATACTTGAATCCAGTAGAGATTTCTCTTCTGAAACAGCTTCCTCGGTCGGCTCTTCTTCAGCTTTATCATCGGCAAACAATCTATCTAAATCCTGAGGATTAGGAAGATTGCTTGAAGCAGACGAAGGTTCGTCCGCTGTATTCGTATCATCTAGCAAGCTTGTATCTGCATCTTGTCCAAGAACACTGCTTGTAACAATAAACAGAGCAAGACTAGACGCTTTTGCTATTTCATTTATTTTCATTTCCTCGTTCCTATTTTAGTTTAACTTTTAAAGTGGATTCTTCGTACTTCATTGTGAAAGATGTTCGGTCGATTTCGCTAATCACTAAGTCGTATTCCTCTCCTTCATACACGACATTCAACAAATCGCCATTTCTAACCTGCTTCCCTTGGAACATCGCAATGTATTCTTCGTTAACCAAGAACACACCGGTTGGAACAACATAGGGTGAAAGAACGGCGAGCACTTCACCTGCTGGTAGACGCTCAGTTACAAACTCTTCGACTTCAGGCTCTGGAAAGCGATCCAACGAAAATGGGTTTCCGATTTTCTCAACCTCTTCAGAATCAACAACCACCACACGTAGACTGGTTATAGATTCTGCCGTTCCAATATTTTGAATACGTTTATCTGGTGACAAAATAGCGCCTTTCACACTTAAAGTTATCGTGAACGTTATCAGCAAAAAATTTAAAAATGAATTTCTCATACTATTCCTTATGACCAAGCACTGACAATGATATACTTAAGCTTAAGCCATCCCAAGTTAGCGAATCCCGAGCACCCATCAGCTGAGCCTCTCCTATTCTAAAATGTGCTTTTCCACCTTCAAGGTGACGAAGAAAATTTGCAATCTCTTCAAACGATCCATAAGCCGACATCGTATACTCTATTTCTCGATACAGCTGCTTCCGCTTTTTCCTCGCTGCTTTCGATCTTCTATCTACTTCAACGAAATTCTTTTGCCTAAGCTCTCCTAGCTTAACTCCAGTCTTAGACTCCAACTGAAAGAAATAATTATAGTTTGAAGCTAGATCTTTGTAATTAAACAACTCCGACTCTAATTCGCTCACTAGTTCCTCTAGATGCGTTAGATCTTCATCTAAGCCCCCGGAAAACTTAAGGTTCTTAATAATTCGCCCATGTTGAATCGAAAGATCGCGAAACCGAGAATCAAGATCTTCCTTCTTCCCCATATCCATTACTAAATACACGAGGCAAGATAATATAATAGCCCCTGAAATAACAGAGGTCATATTCTTGCGGAAAAGTATTAATAGAGCCTTGTAGTCCATTATTTTTTCCTCCTTTTCTCATCGCTGACTTCTTTCGACAGCGTCACCGTGAAGGAGATACCGCCTCCCTCTTTCCTTTCCATATTGCTCAAATTGTATATGGGGAAATGACCTTGATCAGCGTTGCGTTCTTTTAACTCCATCATAAACGAATCGACAATAATCGAGGCCTCGTCAGCAGGAACATTCATCAAGCCTGCAAGGGTGATGCTTTCTTCCCCGAGCGAAATAGAGCTCAACGCTATTCCTTCTTTTAAAGAAGCGCCACAAGTCAGCATCAAGTCACTAAATACAAGTTGATTTCCTCTTGCAGTATCGATTTCCGTGACACTCTTCATCGCCTCCATGAATTTTTTGTTTTTGGCGACTACCTCACTATGTTCGGCTTCGTATTCAGCCACTTCAATCTTCAACGAATCCAAGCTCTCCTGTGTCGTTACCTTCTGATACTCTCTGAACCCAACAAACAATACCATCGCCAGAGCAAGTGTCGAACAAATGGCTGCGATGAAAAATCCAGTCCGAATTATCTTAATATCCGGCAAACTCTCTGTATCGCGAAAATCAGGACGCCACATCATGACTTCCGGCACATTCTTTTTGGCCCCTTTTCCAACCTTCATGATTTCTCCTCCTTATCACGGTCGAAATCACAAAGCATTGCCAAAAAACCGAGCCATGACATATCCGCTTTACCCAGCAACCCCGCACCTGTTGCAGTGATATCCTTAGCTTCAAGCCAAGCCTTAATATCAAAGCTAAAGCCTTCGAGATTCAACATTTGGCAAACGCTGTTCTGGAGCCATTCCACAACACCTTGGTTGCGAAGGCACAAGACATGGGAAACCGTTTGCCCCGTTTGCACTTCATAAAACCCAATCGACGATTGAAGCTCTCTCAATAACTTCCGCAATAGAGCTTGGGACATCTCCCCAAAATCGAAATCATTAGACGAGAGTAGCTTCTCTGCAGCTTCTTCACTCTTCAAACTCATCTGCTCCTTAATCGAGCGAACGATATCGTCAGAACCAAATTCAATTTTTCGCGACATTTCGACCCCATTGCAGCCTACTATAATCGCGTTTGTATAACTTCCTTCAATTTCCAGAAAAAGCAGAGGGTACTTGTTTTCTTTCCACGTTAATACGTCTTTAACGACCCCTAATACGCCTAGAGTGCCAATTTCTAAGGCACCGGGGAACGCCCCCTCGGATAACAACCGATCTTGGATCGTTCGCAACTCACCCTTGTTTGCACCACTAATTAGGATGTTCTTTTTATTAAAGCTGCTCAGTTCGCCGTCTTCACCCGTTTCAGCAGATAGGCAATATGCCTTCAGTTCATTCGGATCCAACTTCAGCTCGTCTTTAATCGTGCTCAGCACGAAGTCTTCTTCTTTTCCCTTGCCTACGTCTAATGTAAGGCGGTGCAAAACCCGCGAATCCGGGTAAATTGAACAAGTCGCAGCCAAATAGCCATTGCCTTTAACTGCAGCAAATTCCCTGAGCTTATCGGCAAAATGAGGGGTTTCCACCAAAGGTATTTCAATTACCTCTTCAACGACGCATGGAGCTTTGACAGACGTCAATCTACCAACTCGGACTAAGGAAGGCTTTAATTCTAAGATATACTGTTTTTTGGAAGGAGAGATCATTGCTATTACCTGAGATGGCAAAATAATCTGCCATCGCGTTCAGGTCATAACTCCCTATCGGCTCTCCATATGCTATATTGAGTCAAAATATGACTGAGCATCATCATATTTTCGGCATACCAAATCAGTTAAACCCTCACACACGTATAAGGTATACTTGCAAAACCATCAAACTCTCGGGCTTCTATAACTATTTCACCGAACATTTTATTCTTAGCCAACATTATAGGCCATGGAACAAAACCCTGTAAAGCCCTGCAAATCAAAGGCTTGAAGCAAAAAAAAGCCCGAGCAAAGCTCGAGCTTGAATAAATAAATAAATTATTGCGCCAACAATGCCTTTTGCAGAGACGCCCGTCTACACACGGAAAAACGCTACCAGAGCTTCTTCTTGTGGCGATTAGACTTCAAACGCTTGCGGCGTTTGTGCTTGGACATTTTTAGGCGGCGTTTTTTCTTAAGATTACCCATGTGACAGAGTCTTGATTTTTTGGAAAAGGGTGAGAAGTTGCCCTCACATCAGAGGGCTGTAAAGAAGAATATGTTGTTTTTATAGATTAGTGAAGGCTTACGGACGATAGCCACGGTTTTCCTCCATCCGTTTTAAAAGAGAATTAAACCTACTCGGCAAAGGTGCGTGAATCGAACTCATTTCTCTTTCAGGAATATCAAACTCAACATTTACCAAGTGTATACAGACACCATCGTACATAGCCCGCTCCTTCTCGCTGTTAGGCCGGTAGCCTCTCTTAACTTTCGAGAGGTACAAAGGCTCAAAACCTCCATAAATAGTATCCCCAACAATACGAATTCCGCTCTCAGCCGCGTGCAATCTCACTTGATGCAATCGATTGTCTCGCGTCTCCGCTTCCCAAAGCTGAAATCCTCCGAAATTTCGCAGAAACTTAAAACGCGTTTCGCATTTCTTCCCAGTGCTATGCGAAACAAGTGCCCGCTTTTCATGGAAATGCTTCGCTACCGGTAGGCTACATTCCATTTCACGCTCTTCCGAGTCGCTTAACCCCAACAAATGATACTTGAAGATGAACTGACGAGAACCACATGCGTTCCGCAATTCTTCTTCAACCGTCGCAGACTTCGCATACATCAAAACGCCACTCTCGTGAGCCTCTAGACGAAACATACGATAAACACCAGCGATCCCCAAACGAGCCAACTGCGGCTTTCCATTCATGAGCTCACGCTTCAGGGCCATCGATACATCTGGCATCCCCATTGTCCAATCATGCTGATAACAAGACATACCTGCCGGCTTGTTGATCGCAAAATAGTCCGGCTCGTCTACCAACAAAGGAAACTTCGTCGGCTTAGGTCCTAGGTAACCTTCAGGAAAGGATATGAATTTTGCTTTGTCTGCCATAACTGAGCTTCGTCGAGATCGGAAAAGAAAGAACCCCCAACGTAAAAACGCATGGGGGTTCGTCTATTAAAATAACGGAAAATTGTTATGCTGCAAGGTACTGAGATACCTTGGATTTTGCGCGAGCTGCTTTGTTGCGATGAACGAGGTTTGATTTCGTCGCTTTATCGACAGCTGAAATGTAGGCGCTAGCCGCAGCTTTCAACGCAGCCTTGTCGCTTTCGTCAGCAGATGCCAAAGCTTCAACTTTCTTTGCAAGCGTCTTCAAGCGGCTCTTCTGCGAACGATTGCGCAAAGTACGTGCGATCGTCTTGCGGTTGTTCTTTTTTGCTGACTTAGTATTTGCCATAAGGACGGCGGATAATTACGCGATCCACCTGCTTGTCAAGGCATTTGGCTCGACAAATTCAGTATTTGTTGCGGCAAACAATTTCTCTTCAAAAAGTCCCTCCCACAAGAGCATAGCTTCGGAGCCTATAAGCCGGATTTTGTATCTCGCCGAAACGAAACCGCATTCATTTATCTGCTCCATCCAAAAGAGAATGAAGCCTCTCACAACAAGAGCGCGACATACCCGAGACTATAGACGGGTCACCCAGTCCCCTATTTTGTCTTGCGCCGGAATGGGTTTACCTTGCCCGCTCAATTACTCTCACGGCGGTGGGCTCTTACCCCACCTTCTCACCCTTACCCCGCGTAGCCAATGAAGACCAAACAAGGCGGTATAAATTTCTGCAGCACTATCCGTCAACGCGTCTTAAAACGCGTCGCCCCCGTTTTCACGAGGAATCCTACCCTATGGCGTCCGGACTTTCCTCTCGGACATACTATAAAAGAACGACCGAGCGAATGCGCGGCTCCAAAGCTAAGAGTCGGAATAAAGGATGCGATTACAATTATCGCAAGTGGTAATTTCAATGCCTGCTTTTGCGTCCGAATCCACTCCAGACGACACTCGCATATGGCACCCGTTGCACATTTGCTGGCGCACTGGCACGATTATCGGAAATTTCATACCCATCGCTGTCCTACGATAAGTGGATAGCATTCGCTTATCCAAAACGCCTTGCGCCTTTTCAAAATTTGCCTCGGCATCGCCAATCTCGTTATTGAGATTCACTTCCTTCTCGTCCAAACGAGTCAAAACAACCTTCTCAATTTGTATTCGCTCACTGACCTCAACCTCCTGCTCGTCTCTGACCTTACGAGCCTCGTCCAATTCATAGAGCAATTCGATCTCTTTGCTTTCCAAATCAGAGATTTTTCCCTCGCCCAATTCAATTTCGTGAGTGAGAGCCTGGTACTCCTCATTTTTCTTAACCTGCAATTGCTGGTTCTTGTATTTAACGATTTGAGCTTCGATTCCAGCCATCTCTGACTCCAGTGCTTTACTCTTAACCTCCAAGGTCTTAACGCTCTCGTGCAACTGGACAATCTCTTCCTCCAATTCCTTCACTTTCGCCAAACCAGAAGCTCTCTCCTTCGGTAAATTTTCAAGCTGGCTACGAATCTGCCTTAGCTTCATGTCGCGATCTTGCAGTATCAGCAAGTTACTCATCCAGTCAGAACCCATATTGGATGTGATTGGAGCCGCGAAGTCTTATAAGGTCAACCTGTTAGCTCAAAAAGATCGTCACAAATCGCATGCACAGCGACAGAACAAGGGAACTACTATATATAGTACATTTCCTCATTTTCGGCAGTCGCTAGTTCCTTTAAGGAAATCGATTGAGCGCTCGCCTCAAAACTCTCCTGCAAGCGCGCCCAACAAGAAGCGACTCGAGCTCCAGACTTACCCGAAGCACCCGTCACAGACTGAAAAAGGTCCCCTTGGCTAAGCGCAATCACATCCTTCATCGAAATCTCCTCGGGAGAGCGGGCCAAAAGGTACCCCCCCTGCTTGCCACGCTTACTGGCGACAATACCACCATTACGCAATTCGCTCAAAATCTGCACCAGATAATTTGCCGGAATTTCCTCGATCTCCGCAATTTCCTCAATGCAGCAAACCTCTCCGCCACTATAGCGGCGAGCCAAACAAGCCAAAGCACGAAACGCGTAATCAAGTTTTACTGACAATTTCATAGTAATAGCACGGATTCAAACCTCCGCAGTCTTTGGATAAAAATGCCTAATATAAAATTAATGCAACGGTTTTCTTAGCAAGAAGTCCCTCAAATCGCCTACAAAGCGTTTTTGACACTTGCACCATACCTAATAGACCCTTTTTAATGATCGTTTACAAATAGTGAACAAGTCGTTTGGCAAACCCTAATAAACCACTTGTTCCGCACAAAAAAACTACCACTCTATGGATTCAAATACTGAGCCGGAAAACGCTCCCGTTAATCACGAAGGAACAGCAGACTACAACGCTTCTAACATCCAGAAGCTTGAAGGGCTTGAGGGCGTGCGAAAACGCCCGGATATGTATATCGGCGATACAAACGAACGCGGTCTTCACCATTGCGTATTCGAAGTCGTTGACAATTCTATCGACGAAGCCCTCGCAGGATTCTGTACCGATATTCGCGTATCTATTCATCTGGACGGATCATGCTCCGTTGAAGATGACGGTCGTGGAATTCCAGTTGACATCCACCCCAAGTACAAAATTCCAGCGCTTGAGCTGGTACTCACCAACCTCCACGCCGGCGGTAAATTCGGCAAAGGAGCTTACCAAGTGTCCGGAGGACTTCACGGCGTCGGTGCCAAGTGTGTGAACGCCGTTTCCGAATGGTTCGAGGCTGAAGTTCGCCGCGAAGGGAAAATCCACCAAATGACCTTCAGCCAAGGCAAGACGACCAAGGCCCTCACAGTCATTGGCCAAACAAGCCAGACCGGCACAAAAATCAGCTTCAAGCCGGATCCAGAGATCTTCGAGACTACATTGGTTTTTCAATACGAAATTCTCGCCAAGCGTCTACGCGAACTTGCATTCCTCAACCCAGGCATCAAAGTCATTCTCACCGACGAGCGCAGCGAAAAACAGGAGTCCTTCCAATTCAAAGACGGTATTTCCGAATATATTCGCTTCTTAAACCGCTCAAAAAACGTTCTTCATGAGGATCCAATTTCTTTCGGAGATAGCGTAAAGCCTTTCAAGGACGGAGATAGCCCAGCCATCGTTGTCGATGTCGCAATGCAATACAACGACTCCTACAACGATCAAATTTTCGCCTACGCAAACTCCATCTACAATATAGAAGGCGGTACCCACCTTTCCGGTTTCCGCACCGCTCTCACTCGCGTAATCAACCAATTCGCTCGAGCCAACAACCTGCTTAAGGACAAAGACCCAGCCATCACTGGCGACGATGCCCGCGAAGGACTTGTCGCCGTAGTATCCGTCAAGGTCCCAGAACCGCGATTCGAAGGCCAAACGAAGACGAAACTCTCTAATTCAGAAGTAGACGGCATTGTTCAAAAAATCGTTGGCGACCGCCTCAAATATTATTTCGAGACCGAACCCAAACTAGCTAAACGACTCATAGACAAATGCTTAAATGCAGCCAGAGCACGTGAAGCCGCTCGTAAAGCACGCGAAACAGTACGTAAAAGCGCTCTTTCAGGAGGCGGTCTTCCAGGAAAACTAGCCGATTGCTCTTCACGCAAACCCGAGGAAAGCGAGCTCTATATTGTGGAGGGTGATTCTGCGGGCGGATCCGCCAAGCAAGGGCGCGATCGCCGCACCCAGGCAATCCTACCACTACGAGGCAAACTGATAAACTCAGAGAAAGCTCGGATCGACAAAGTCCTTTCAAACAACGAAATCCGCACTATGATCACTGCGATTGGTTGCGGCATTGGCACCGTCGAAGGTGAAGGCGGATTCAACATCGATAAAGCCCGCTATCACAAGATCATCATTATGACGGATGCGGACGTCGACGGTTCGCACATCATGACGCTCCTTCTGACCTTCCTTTATCGTCAAATGAAGGACCTTATCGAAAAAGGTTACGTCTACGTCGCTCAGCCTCCACTCTACAAAATCAAGCGCAAGCGCCGCGAACAGTACATCGACAACGATGAACAACTCAATCGCATCCTCCTCGAACTCGGATCCGAAGATGTGTCTCTCGTAAGAACATCTGATGGTAAGGTATTCGACTCTGCTCAACTCGACAAGATTGTAGAAATTTTCGCAGAACTAGAACGTATCAGCGGATCAGTTACACGACATGGAGCTTCTCTGGGAGATTACCTCAACCAATACTCTACCGAAGATCATTCCCTGCCAAAGTACATCGCACGAGTTCGCGAAGGTAACAATGAAGGCTACCACTTCCTCAAATCCGAAACAGAGCGAGCTGCCTTTGCTAGCGAAGAAGGAATAACTTCCGAAGAGCTCGAAGGCGAAACCGGCACCACAAACATTCACAACGCAGAAGAAGGCACCTTCAAACGCATTTCGATTTTCGAAATTTTCGAAGCCAATGAAATGTCCAAACTTCTTCACGAAATCGAAAATATAGGCCTCAGTCTAAAAGATTTCCAACCAGCCGAAAACCCTGTGTATACAATCACGGAAAACGAAGGCCAAAAGAACGAAGCCATCGTCAAAATGTTTTCCAATATGGAAATTCTAAGCTCCATCCGAACACTCGGACGCAAGGGACTTTCGATTCAACGATACAAAGGTCTTGGTGAAATGAATCCAAAACAGCTTTTCGAAACGACAATGGATCCAGAAAAACGACGCTTATTGAAGGTAAACATCAATGATGCCGCCAAAGCAGATGAGATGTTCACAATCCTCATGGGTGAAGAAGTCGCTCCACGAAGAGAGTTCATTGAAGACAATGCCCTCAATGTTTCGTACCTAGACGTTTAATACAAACACGTCGCTATAATCGTAATTTAGAATTTCATACGTATGGACAATCAATCCCAACGCATAAGCCCTTCTAGCATAACAGAAATTATGCAAACTGCGTACATCGATTATTCGATGTCCGTAATCGTAAGCCGCGCACTCCCAGATGCCCGTGACGGCCTCAAACCAGTACAACGTCGTATCCTTTACGCAATGATGCGTGAAGGATTACTCCACAATCGAGCATTCGACAAGTGTGCCGGTGTCGTCGGGGAAGTTTTGAAAAACTACCACCCACACGGAGATACATCCGTATACGATACGCTCGTACGCATGGCCCAAAGATGGGTAATGCGTTACCCTCTCATCGACCCACAAGGAAACTTCGGATCCGTTGACGGTGACTCCCCTGCTGCCTATCGTTACACTGAAAGTCGCTTGACTAGCATCGCCGAAGAGCTCCTTAAAAACATAGATGAAGACACAGTAGACTTCGTACCTAACTACAAGGAAAGCACGACCGAGCCAAGCGTATTACCAGCTGGACTACCAAATCTTCTCATGAACGGCTCGACTGGAATCGCGGTCGGAATGGCAACCAACATTCCTCCGCACAATCTCAATGAACTTATCGACGGCATCTGTGCTCAAATCGATAACCCAAATATCGAAATAGACGAGCTCGCGACACACATCAAAGGCCCCGATTTCCCAACAGGCGGACGAATCGTTGGCCAAAAAGGAATCGATGAATACATGCGAACAGGCCGTGGAATCGTTCGTATGCGCGGTACCATTACGCAAGAAGAACTCGAGAATGATCGTGAAAGTGTCGTAATCACAACAATTCCCTACAACGTCAATCGAGCGACTTTGGTAACCAAAATTGCAGAGCTTGTTTCGTCTAAGGAAATCGAAGGCATCAGCGACCTGCGCGATGAGTCCGACGAGAATACTCGTATTGTTATTGAGCTTAAACGAGGCGAATTCCCTGAGGTTATCATATCGAAGCTCTATAAAAAGACTGCTCTCGAGAGCTCATTTGGCGTTAATATGCTCGCTCTGGACAATCGCCGTCCAAAGCAAATGAACATCAAAGAAGTGATCAATTGCTACGTCGATCACCGCCGCGAGGTCATTTATCGCCGTACAGCTTTCCGCCTTAGAAAAGCAGAAGACAGAGCCCACATCCTTGAAGGATACAAAATAGCTCTAGACAACCTAGACGAGGTTATAAAAATCATTCGCTCTTCGAAGAATCGCGACGAAGCCAAAGAACGTCTTCAAGCTCAATTCCCGCTATCCGACCGCCAAGTAACCGCTATCTTAGACTTACGTCTCTACCAGCTTACAGGTATGGAACGTGACAAGATCGAAGCCGAGTACTTGGAGTTGATGAAACTCATCGAAGAGCTTCGCTCAATCTTAGAAAATGAGCAAAAGCTACTCGCCATTATCAAGGAAGAACTCCTCGCGCTACGGGAAAAATACGACTCTCCTCGACTCTGCGAATTGGTTCCTTACGAAGGCGAAATCTCCAAGGCAGATATGACTCCGCGTGAAGGCTGTTTCATCACTGTCTCGCACAAAGGCTTCATCAAACGCACAAGCGATAGTGAATACAGAACGCAAAAACGTGGAGGCAAAGGCGTTCAAGGTGGAAACACTTACGAAGACGATTTTATCGAGCACATCTTCACTGCAAACACGCACGACTTCATCATTTTCTGCATGAACAACGGCCGTGTGTATGTAGAGAAAGTATACGATATCCCAGAAGGGTCGCGTACTTCCAAAGGTCGCTCGATCTCACGCGTTCTATCCCTCCAAGAAGGAGAAAAGATTGCTGCAATGATATGCGTCGCTGACATCTCGGAAGAAAACAATCTCGTTATGTGCACCAAGAATGGTGTCGTTAAGAAAACCAATCTCGCGGACTATAAAAACTACCGCAAGGGTGGTATCATCGGTATCAACATCGACGAAGGCGACGATTTGATAACCGTCAAACTCA
This sequence comes from Puniceicoccaceae bacterium K14, assembly GCA_022538095.1. GTDB lineage: Bacteria > Verrucomicrobiota > Verrucomicrobiia > Opitutales > Opitutaceae > JAKYXN01. The sequence goes on from JAKYXN010000005.1 coordinate 61,099, forward strand.
CCAACGGTGAAGACGACTTGGTAATCGTAACCCGCCAAGGCAAAGCCATTCGCTTCCACGAATCCGACCTTAGAAATCAAGGACGAGCGACTCGCGGTGTTCGAGGCGTAAAATTAGCCAAAGACGATTACGCAACTGCGATGGAAGTCGTGAACGAAGAAGGCACAATGCTTGTTTGCGGACTCAATGGACAAGGCAAACGCACAAAGTTTGAAGAGTATCCAGTACAGAAACGTGGTGGCAGTGGAGTAATCGCAGCTAAAACCGAAGGTGTTTCCGGCGTTCTCACCGTGTTTGAAAACGACGAAATCATGATGCTAACCCAAAACGGACAAGCCGTTCGCACGAAGGTTAGAGATATCAGCGTCATCGGTCGAATCACCAAGGGAGTTCGCTGTATTAACCTCTCTGGAAATGACCAACTCCTAGGCATTGCTCGCATAGTAGAGGTCGAATCCGACAGCGATGAAGAAGTAGCCGACGCAGAGGCTAGCGGCACTACTGAGTAGCCGTAACTCTCAGAGAAATTTACAATTCCCAACGCTACTCGTACAATCGAGTAGCGTTTTTTTACGCCATATTGGGCATTTTTGAGCAAGTTCTCCTAACCCAATTGAGCATTACTACTCATTCGTCATGAGGAAAATCAATGAATGCGCTTAAATTAAGTCAAAAGTATTATCAAAATTGTAAATTATATTCGTGAAGTAGAATTTACTGTTTATTGGCAAAAAATCTGCTAAACGATTGCGTGTTACATTTTTATGCACTTGTGCGTAAAATTGACAAAACAAACTAAACAAACAGTCACTACCTAAGTCTAAGACTATGAATAAACTACTAAAACTATCTATCGCTGGCCTCGCTCTCACAGGCGCTGCCTCTTACGGTCAAATCGAAATCAATGAAAACCTCTCTATTTCTGGTTTCCTTGATATGTCTACAGTTTACACTGATTTCGAAGAAGGTGATGAAACTGCCTTCAACCTTGATCAAGTTGAACTAGACTTCCTATTCGACTTCGACACAATCACAGCTCAAGTTGATATCAATTACCTTGGGGATAATGATTCGGGCGACGTTGATCTTGAGCAAGCCTTCCTAACTTACAACTTCGGTGAAGGTTCATCAATCTCTGCGGGTAAGTTCCTTAGCTACCACGGCTGGGAAACAGCAGAACCGACAGGACTTTATCAGTACTCCTATGCTTACGATTTGTTTCCAACAATTCCTGGCTACCATAACGGAGTTAGCTATGACTACTCAGCAGACTGGGGTAGCTTCGGCATTGCTCTTTTAGATTCAGCTTATTCTGCAGACGGCAGCCTTAGTGAAGGCGAATACGAGTGGGGTGGTGAACTCAAACTAGTCCTTACTCCTACTGAAGGCCTAACACTCTACTTTGGTTATGCAACTGACCAAGGAAACGATTCCGTCGCAGACGTTGATCTCTTCAATTTCTGGACTTCTTACGAATGGGATGCACACACGGTTGCATTCGAGTATAATATCCTAGACACTGATGGTCTGGAAGACGAAATCAAGCAATGGCTACTTATGTACAGTATTGCAGCGACTGATACAGGCACTTTTACAGCTCGTATCAGCAACGAGGATGCTGGAGTTATAGATGCTGACAAATACACTGTCGCATGGATCGAAGCACTGACTGACAATCTTGCACTTGTTTTCGAATACAGCATGTCAGACATCGGAGAAGCAGATGTAGATACGTTTGCAATTGAAGCCCTCCTTACATTCTAATCGAATTTAATTAAGTATTATAGTTAATACCAAACCCTTCGGTCTCCGGCCGAAGGGTTTTTTGTGCCTAAAATAAAAGGCATTCATTTAACTGAATGCCTCCCAACCAGTAAGAATTAAACTCCACTTATACCGTCAAATAACGAGCAACCAAGTCGTCATCGAGCTTCGCAATATCCCCACTTTGGACGACGGCGCCACGCTCTAGGATGTAGAACGAATCGCAGGCATTACGAGCGAAATCTATGTACTGCTCGACTAAGATGACACTCATCTCACCCTTCTTCTTAATTGCATAGATAGCGTCTTCAATCTGATCAATAATGGAGGGCTGAATACCTTCAGTCGGTTCATCCAAAATCAAAAGCTTGGGGCTCAACAATAACGCACGGCCAATCGCCAATTGCTGCTGTTGACCTCCGCTCAAAACTCCGCCCTTGCGTTTCAACATTTCCTTGAGGACGGGAAATAACTCATAGACTTCGGATAAACGCTTTTCAGCTTCATCGCCGATTGCTCCACTTACTCGGAGGCTCACGTTCAAATTTTCCCAAACCGTTAACCCTGGAAATATATCGCGCCCTTGCGGCACATACCCAATTCCCAGCCTCGCACGCTTATCAGTCGGCATCGCATTGATCACTTCACCTTCGAACGTTATAGTTCCCGAGCTCGCGGCGACTAGACCCATTGCTGTATTCAAAAGAGTAGTTTTCCCCACTCCGTTGCGTCCCAACAATGCAACAGCTTTCTTTTCCGGAACCTCAAGCGTTACATCCTTAAGAATAGCCGACTCGTCATACCCAGCCGATACGCCTTCAAATTTGAATAACATTTTTTCAGCCATTTCTTTAGTGGTTTCGGGTTTGTCTGCCAAGATAGACTTCAATCACCTCTGGATCGCTTCGCACAAAGTCAAAGCTTCCCTCCTTTAAAACGTGCCCCTGATGCAGCACTGTAACACGCCGAGCTATCTGCCTTACGAATTCCATGTCATGCTCAATCACAATCAAGCTATGCTTGCCTTCTAAACTAAGAAGAAGTTCGCCCGTGCGATCTGTCTCCTCATCACTCATCCCAGCAGCAGGTTCATCAACCAACATAATTTTGGGGTCTTGAGCCAATAACATCCCAATTTCTAACCACTGTTTTTGACCGTGTGAAAGCGAACCTGCCAAGCGGTCGGCAAATTCACTCAAGCGAATCGTTTCTAGCACATCGTATATTTTATCACGATTTTCTTTGGTTTCTTTATAAAATAGAGAACTCAACAAACCACGCTTCCCACTTAGAGAGAGCTGCAAATTGTCGTAAACCGTATGCGACTTATAGATCGTTGGATTTTGAAATTTCCTCCCAATTCCTAGTTGGCTCACCTGATGTTCGCGAACCCTCGTCAAATCAACATCAGACCCATCGTCCTGATGATAACGAATACGCCCAGAGTCTGGTTTCGTCCGTGCAGTAATCAAATCCATAAAGGTACTCTTACCCGCGCCATTGGGTCCAATCACAGTTCTGAGCTCACCTTCTTCGAGGTAAAAATTGAGGTCATTGATCGCCTTAAATCCATCAAAAGATTTCGTAACTCCGTCTACTGACAGAATCAAAGGCGTGTGCTTTTCTGAAGGTACGTGGGCCATTATGAGACAGGTGAGGTTGTAGCCTTGCGGCTCTTAAGGCGATCAATCCACGGCTTCAGTTGTTGAGGCAGACCAACAAGCCCGTTAGGCATAAAGAGCACCGTAAAAATGAAAATGGCTCCTAAAATAATCAGCCAAGAATCCGGAGCAGCTCTCAAAAAGAAACTTTTCAATACACTCACAACAACGGCTCCTAAAACGGGGCCGAACTTTGTTCCTCTCCCTCCAAAAGCTACCCAAACTACAACATCGAGTGACTTAGCTGGCGTCATTTCATTTGCGTTAATTCCTCCAACTTGAGGAACATACAAAGCGCCTGCCGCTCCAGCGATCATTGCGCAAACCGTAAAAATCAACAATTTGTAAGAAGTCGTTGAATACCCAGAAAATCGTATCCGATTCTCACTATCTCTGATCGCCTGTTGAACCTTTCCGAACTTAGTTTTTAAAACCCAAGCAACCAAAAGGTAAACAGAAAGCATTAATAAAACGCTTCCAATAAACAGCCAACGTTGAGTCGACGCTGAGTCCACATCTGCCCCGAAAATTTCCTTAAAATCGTTCAGGCCATTATTGCCTCCAAATAAAATGTAAGACTGACCAAACAGTTCGAGATTGTTCTTAAAAAACAAAAGCATTAACGCATAAGTTAAAGCCTGCGTAATGATGGAAAAATAAACCCCCTTAATCCGAGAGCGAAATACCAATATCCCAAAAATCAAAGCAACGACACCTGGAATTGCCATTGCGGCGAAAACCGCAAATGCTCCATACTCAAACGGTGCCCAATACCACGGTAATTCCGTGTATCCTTGGAAGTCCATAAACACTGGCAACGGCGTATTATACACTTCGTCAATACCGATATGCAACACCAGGTACATTCCGAAGGCATACGCCCCCAAAGCGAAAAATAGACTTTGGCACAAGCAGAGTAGCCCAGTGTAACCCCAGAGAATATTTAGGCTCATCGCCAAAACAGCATACGTTACATACTTCCCCCAAAGTGAAAGTTGAAACGAGGATACATGTAAAAATGAATCAGGTGAAGTCAGGGCATTCAGCATTGGTAACAAAAACACCAATACGAGCGCACCAATGAGAAACCCTCTAAACTCAATTTTATTATCAAATATGTTCATGAGTCTTTCCTCTTCTGGTTGTTCGTTGTAAAGTTGTAGATGATTAGCATATTGCTACGGACAAAAAGACGACAGTCGAACAGGCTCATAATCAATCATCCATGCTTCGAGATTTCGTTGGGAATAGCCCTCCAGGTTTCCATTGCAGGAAGAGGATTATCACAAAATACACGATAATTTTGCCCATTACCGGCCCCCAATAAGGTTGCAAAAACTGGTCGACCGCTCCGATTCCCATCGCAGAAATTCCAGCTCCGAGGAGGTTTCCAACTCCCCCAACAACGACAACCATAAAACTGTCCACAATGTAGGTTTGGCCCATACTAGGCCCTACATTTCCAATCTGCGACAAGGCAGCTCCAGCCAGGGCAGCTAAGCCGCAACCAAACGCAAACGTGAGTGAATTCACGCGACTTACTGGAATACCTAGACTTGAGGCCATATTTCGATTCTGCATCACCGAACGAATATAAAGACCTAGGTTCGTTTTGGATAAAAGCAGCCAAGTCATAACAATTACCACTCCAGCAAAGGCTATAACGAAGATTCTGGTATAACTCAGTGCAACTCCTGCGACCTCCAAATTTCCAATCAACACATCAGGCGTATTCACTTGAACATTCGCTGCTCCAAAATTCAGACGAAACAGCTGTTGCATGATCATTGACAATCCCCACGTCGCCAAAAGTGATTCTAGCGGTCTCTTATACAAAAAGCGGAACATCCCCTTCTCGAGACCAAAGCCTATAGCTCCAGCCACGACAAAAGAGATTGGGATAGACACCCAAAAGAACCACTGGTACGCCGCAGATTGGACTCCAAACGCATTCGCAAAAATATTTTGCACCACATAGCAGGTGTATCCACCAATTGCGAGAAACTCGCCATGGGCCATATTGATAATTCCCATCAACCCGAAAGTAATCGCTAGCCCAAATGCGACCATCAAAAGCACAGATCCAGTACTTAAACCTCTAACGAGGTTGCCCCAGCGTTCGATTGTTTTTTGAGCTCGGTCGATCCTCCCGACAGCAACGGTGCAGGCAGTCACAAGATCTTCGTCTTCCGCCTCGATCGCTTTGTTCTGGATATTAGTGATTCCATCGCGAGACGGAAGGGACTTTAGCTCTCCAAGGCGGACAATCGCAGACAACAACGCTTCAGGCCCTTCCGCATTTGCCAATAAGCTAATGTTTATTGCTTCCTCAAATTTTAAACGAACTTTCTCGTTTTCTTCGTTCTGCAATTTCTTCTGCAGAGCCTCGAGGTAAACTGTATTTTGGCTCAACCCGAGCTTAAGGGCCGCATCAATGCGGGTCTTTGAATCTGGAGACGAAAGATCGATCGTATCTGTTATTGTTTTGAGGAGCTTTCTTAACTTCCTCGCAGGACGAATTTTTTTTAATCTAGAATCATCCTCAGCAAGATCGACTATCTCATTATCTGAGAGTCGTCTAAATTTTTCTGATACTCGAAGGAGTACGATCGTTTCAGAGTCTGAAATAGTATAGGAATACACTTCACCGGTTCGCCAGCCGCCGATAAAGGTCTTAATATAGGGGTCACCCAGGTCGGAGAGTTCTTCCAATATTTCAGCTTGGGAACCTTCTCCAAGGGCAAGCATTTCCAACGCGGCAAGCGTGGCTTGATCTTGGCTATATGCAGGTACGAGCACTGCTAGAAGCCCAAAAATTAGAAGGATCTTCTTCATCGTAGATAAGGGAGTGAGATGTGAGACAAATAAAGCCGCCTGGTGAAAAGGGGGACCCACCAGACGACCAAAAATTTAATCGATAATCGAAATACCCGATTACTTCATGAATGTGCCTTTAAGGAAAGGCTCACCGTATACATTCTCAAAAGACTCGAGGATTTCGAACTGACCATCCTCAAGAGTTTCACCAATGTAAACATTCTTCGTCATGTGATGGTTTTCTTGTGAAGTAACAGTGCCACCAGGTCCATCAAAAGAGATACCAGACTTAAGGGCTGCAATAACCGCTTCTGGCTCGAAAGTACCCGCTTTTTCAACAGCTGCTTTCCAGAGGTAGACTCCGTTGTAAGAAAGAACCATTGGTGAACATGTCACACGTCCTTCTTTTTGAACGCCTGCAGGAGCTGTCTTGAGCCATTCTTGGAAGTTGGCAACGAACTCTTTATTCGCTGGTGTATCCAAAGACTGGAAGTAAGTCCAGCAACCGAGGTGACCGACCAAATCCTTAGTAGGCAAGCTACGGAACTCATCCTCAGACAAGCTGTAAGAAACGATTGGGCAATCATCAGCAGTCAAACCAGAGGCTGCAATTTCCTTGAAAAGAGAAACGTTTGAGTCACCATTTACTGTGTTGATAACACACGCATCGCCAGAGGCTGCGAATGCCTTAATCTCAGCAACGATTTGCTGGTAGTCAGAGTGACTAAAAGGAGTGTACTTACCAGCAGAGATGACTTCACCATCTGCATCCTTACGAAGACCTCCTCCAATGTTTTCGATAGGAATTCCCTTTGACTGCAAGTATTCGAACAATACGAGGTTTGTTGTTTGTGGGTAAACGTAGTCAGTACCGATGAGGTAGAACTTCTTGTACCCTTCTTCTAATAGATAATCAACTGCTGGAATCGCTTGCTGGTTAACCGCCTCAGCCGTGTAGAAGATATTCGGAGACATTTCTTCACCTTCGTACTGAACTGGGTAGAAAAGAAGGCTGTTGTACTTTTCGTAAACAGGCAAAACGAACTTACGGCTCACAGATGTCCAGCAACCAAATGTTGCAGATACCTTATCTTGGGCCAAAAGTTGCTCTGCTTTCTCAGCAAACGTTGGCCAATCAGATGCGCCGTCAACAACAACAGGCTCGATCATCTTGCCCATAACCCCACCATTCGCGTTAATTTCGTCAAATGTGAAAAGCAAGATATCGCGGAGCGACGTTTCACTAATTGCCATCGTACCACTCAACGAGTGCAATACGCCGACTTTTACAGTTTCCTCTGCCTGGAGGGAGAATGCTGATGCCACAAGGCTCAGTCCGAGGGTTAGTTTTTTTACAAGCTTCATAGTATAGAGAGCGGTTGTCAGTTTGTTATTATAGGTTGGATTGGGATAGTTTAGTTCACATAGAAGTCCCAACAGCTCCGATATGCGAGAGACCCTACTAGCATCGACTGGGCCAATTTCCCTCAGTTTGATTTTTTTACGAACAAAGACCCTTTTTCACGCTCTCCCTAGACAAGCGCTCAAAAGTGAGCATATAAAACTGCTAATTTATGCGCACCTATTTTCACGATCGGCGTTACGCAAAGTGGCTCAAAAGCTGCTCAATTAGAAAGCGATTACTTCTTCTAGCAAAAGTGGTTGCGTAGTGCTTTACATACATCCAGTTTTTAAATTCTTGTGTTATATTAAGTCTCTAACGTATGCCCGCTAACTTAACAAACTACTCAATATGCACCTAACTCCCCGCGAAAAAGATAAGCTTCTAGTTGTAGTCGCTGCCGACCTCGCACGTAGACGCCAAAGCAGAGGACTAAAGCTCAACTACCCAGAAGCAGTATCCATAATAACATACGAAATCATGGAAGGGGCACGTGATGGTAAATCAGTGGCGGAACTTATGGAATACGGCACAACGATCCTTTCCCTATCGGATGTCATGTCAGGAATCGCAGAGATGATTCACGAAGTTCAAGTTGAAGCAACTTTCCCAGATGGAACAAAACTCGTAACTGTCCACCATCCAATACAATGACGCCCGGCGAACTTATTCCTAAGAATACGAGCGAAACGCTCAAAGCCAATGTCGGCTTAGAGACGCAAATTCTCAGTGTTAGCAATACGGGAGACCGACCCATACAAGTCGGTAGTCACTATCACTTTTACGAAACAAACACTGGGCTCAATTTCGACCGTGAGGCGAGCAAAGGCTTCCGACTAAACATCGCCGCAGGCACAGCAGTTCGCTTCGAACCTGGCGACACCAAAGAAGTCGAACTCGTCGCCCTTGCGGGCAAACGCCATGTTTATGGCCTCAACGGCAAAGTCGAAGGGCCTTTAGACTAAGCATCCGCCCACAAGATCAACGATCATGAAGCGAACCAAAGAGCTCCTTAAAAAACTGGACAAAGAGGACTTCAATACGGACGAACTTCACTCAGCAATTTGCCTCGACATCTCAGATAATCTAGGAGCCGATCTCGTAAGCCTGTGGAGTTTCGATAGCGAACTCAGCCAAATCGAATGTCTCTTTTGCCTGGATACAACATCGAATGAATCCTCCTCAGCCCAAGTCCTAAAGCGAAACGACTTTCCCACATATTTCAGTTACATCGTCGAGGACAATGTCGTCTGCGCTCCAAATGCACGAACTCATTTCGCAACTAAAGAACTCACTGAAAAATACTTCAAACCCAACGGGATCGTCTCCCTCTTGGACTTTATTCTACAAAAAGACTTCAAGCCAAGCGGGATAATTTGCTGCGAAGCTCGCAAATCTGAAATCGATTGGACAGTTGCCCATCGCACCTATTTACGTTCGATCGCTTCCCTCATCTCCTTCCGGTTTGACATTATCAAGAACAGCTAAGCCATTAACTTTCAAACCTCTCTAATTTGAACACATGCCACTAGAATTCGATAGAAAGCAATACGCCGAAATGTTCGGTCCCACTGTCGGTGATCAGGTCCGCCTAGGCGATACAAACCTATTAATTGAAGTCGAACGAGACCTCATCGCAGAAAACGGAGGATACGGCAATGAGGTCAAATTCGGTGGCGGCAAAGTCATCCGCGATGGCATGGGCCAATCTCCGAAGGCACTAGACGCCGACTCCCTCGACTTAATCATCACCAACGCCACAATCATCGATGCCAAGCTCGGAGTCATCAAAGCTGATATTGGAATAAAAGCTGGCCGCATTGTCGGAATCGGTCATGGAGGAAATCCTCTCATTCAAGATGGCGTGACAGAAAATATGACCGTCGGAGCTGCCACCGAAGTCATAGCCGGTGAAGGGCACATCGTTACCGCAGGTGGATTCGACTCCCATATACATTTTATTTGTCCCCAGCAAATAGACGAAGCTCTCGCAAGCGGTGTCACCTCGATGACAGGCGGAGGCACTGGACCCGCAACAGGAACCAACGCGACCACCTGCACACCAGGCAAATGGAACATACACCGCATGTTAGAAGCTGCTGAAGAGTACCCCATGAATCTCGGCTTCATGGGGAAAGGTAATTCGTCAAATATCGAAGCTATTCGAGAACAAGTCGAAGCCGGAGCAATGGGACTTAAATTGCACGAAGATTGGGGGACGACGCCCCAGGCAATCGACACATGCCTATCACTTGCCGACGAGATGGACGTTCAAGTTGCCATCCACACCGACACGCTCAACGAATCTGGATTTGTAGAAGATACTATTGCAGCCTTTAAGAACCGTGTAATCCACACCTTTCACTCGGAAGGAGCCGGCGGCGGTCACGCTCCCGACATTATCAAAGTCTGCGGGGAGCTAAATGTACTCCCCTCCTCGACTAACCCCACCCGCCCTTACACGGTCAATACAATCGACGAACACCTCGACATGCTCATGGTTTGCCACCACCTCGATTCCAAAATCCCAGAGGACGTCGCATTCGCCGAATCTCGCATCCGCCCAGAAACAATCGCCGCTGAAGACATACTACACGATATCGGAGCCTTTTCCATCATGTCCAGCGACAGCCAGGCAATGGGCCGTGTTGGTGAAGTCATTTGCCGCACTTGGCAGACCGCCCACAAGATGAAAGAGCAACGCGGTAAACTCGAATCCGAAATTCATCCCGCAGCCGATAATTTTAGAGCGCTACGCTATATTGCTAAATACACAATCAATCCCGCAATCGCATGTGGAGTCGGCCACGAAGTAGGCTCACTCGAAGAAGGCAAATTTGCGGACATCGTAATTTGGAAACCCGCCTTCTTCGGAATAAAGCCAGAACTAGTGCTCAAAGGGGGGCTCATCGCTCTTGCAAATATGGGTGATCCAAACGCGTCAATTCCTACGCCTCAACCGATGCACTATCGCCCTCAATTCGCAGCCCATGGAAAAGCTAAGTATTCAACTTCCATGACATTCGTGAGCCAGAGTTTCTTAGAAAGCAACCAGAACGAGAAACTCGGATTGCAAAAGAAACTTGTTGCAGTGAAAAACACTCGAAACATTTCCAAAAAAGACCTCGTCCTCAATGACTCGACACCAAAGATAGAGGTCGACCCAGAGACCTATATTGTCACTGCTGACGGAGAAGAACTACGCTGCGAACCAGCCTCTGAACTCCCTCTAGCACAACGCTATCTATTGTTCTAAAATGCCGGGATCTCAGCAAATAAAGCACATATCCGGACACATACACCCATCGGATACAAACAGCAAAAAAAGTATTTTCCTAAAAGTCGATCGACGCAAATTGGCCAAACGTAGATGGCGAGGAGAAGCGGAAAACGGAGAAGCATTTGGGTTTGACCTAGGTCACCCGCTTACGGATTCAGACGCCTTCTACGAAGACGAAACCTCAATTTATAGAATTCGGCAAGAAGCCGAAGCCGTATTGAAAATTCCCTTTTCTGAAATGAAACAAGCTGCTTACTACGGATGGATGATTGGCAACCTCCACTTCTCGGCAGCTTTCGATGACGATTGCGTCATAGCGGAAAATGACCCCGCAGTCCGTCAAATGCTAGAACGCAACCACATCCCATTCGAAGATACAAATCGCGTCTTTCGCCCCACCATCGTTTCCCACGGCCACAGCCATTAGAAGGATTGAGTTGTGAGGAGAGAGTAGTGAACATGAGCGGATCGCAACCTCAAATAAAGGAGAGATCTTTTGATTTCTCAATCCGTATTGTTAAGCTTTGCCAGTCTTTAGAAAACGATTCTCGAATTTCTCAAACCTTGGCAACTCAACTCTTACGCTCCGGTACATCAATTGGAGCAAATGTTGAAGAGGCAAATGGTAGTCAGAGCAAAGCAGATTTCACCGCAAAAATGTATATTGCCTGCAAAGAGGCACGCGAAACAAATTATTGGTTACGATTGTTAGTCGCAACCGAGTTGGTTGCAGAAAACAAGCTAGCTCCTTTAGTCGATGAATCAAATCATATTGTCGCTATTCTAACTGCGATAACTAAAACCTCACGCACCAACCGCTAACTCCAACTCACCATTCACTCCTCACCACTCACTCCTTCAACTCCCTGGCTTACCCATATGCTACAGACCGTTGACCCGCTCTTTCCGATCGGATCATACGCTCATTCTTATGGCTTAGAGGAGCTCGTCCAGCTTGACCGAGTGAAAGATCCTGAAAGCCTGCAGCAATATATAGACAGCATTCTTTTCCCAAATTTAGAGCTATTCGAACTCCCGTATCTAAGATTCCTTTACGAAATAGCCCACACTGAAAATTGGGGAGAAATCAGTATTCTCGACCAGGAGATCGGAGCCGCCAAATTGACTAAGGAAATTCGCAATGCGAGCTCATCACAAGGGCAACAACGCCTGCGGATTTTGCGAAAACTACGGCCTTGTTCGGAATTCGAAAAGCTTCAAGAACTTAAATTATCCAAAGAAGTGGCTCCTCATCACCTTACTGTCAATGCTATCGAAAACTCCATTCTCCAAACACCTCTACTACCCACGCTTTCAGCATGGACCTACCAAGCGCTTGCCGCTCCTTGTTCTGCGTCGTTGAAACTATTTAGAATCGGACAAGAAGGGGCACAACAAGTACTCACACAATCAATACAAAAAATCGAAAATGTCGTTGAAAAATCGCTCGAAATCGAGCGAGACCACGCTGGTTGCTTCAACCCCCTACTAGACATCGCTTCAGCCCGCCACGAACAAGCATTCTCACGACTTTTCATTTCGTAATCCCTACTGAACTATCAACCCATAAACTAAAGCCTTAATAAATGACTGAATCCAAGTTTTCAAGACCTGTACGAATTGGAATAGGAGGCCCCGTTGGCTCAGGCAAAACCATGTTGCTTTTGCGTCTTTGTCAAAGACTCCGCGATGTCTACAAACTAGCCGTCATCACCAACGATATTTACACCCGTGAAGATGCTGAATTTTTGATCCGCAACGAAGCCCTTGAAACTGAGCGCGTTCTAGGTGTTGAAACAGGAGGCTGCCCTCACACAGCGATTCGCGATGATACCAGCATGAACATGGCCGCCATCGACGATCTAATCGAGCGAAACCCGGATACACAAGTCATCCTTATCGAAAGCGGTGGCGACAACCTATCAGCAACGTTCTCGCCCGAACTCGTCGATGCCTTTATCTATGTGATAGATGTTGCCGAAGGCGACAAAATCCCCCGTAAAGGCGGGCCCGCAATTCAGTATTCCGATTTAATGATCATCAACAAGACCGAGCTTGCTCCTTATGTGGGAGCAGACCTTGGCGTGATGGAACGCGACAGCAAGAAAATGAGAGGCGAACGGCCATTCCTTTTTTGTGACCTTAAATCCGAAAAAGGTCTAATCGACGTAATCGATTGGCTACAAAAGGAATATCTCTTTTAATTTTGCCTGAACTCACTACACTACATCAGCGCTTACATGGCTACTTAAAACTCATCGCAGAATGCGATGAAGATGGCCGCACTCGCCTCTCACGTCGCGCATTCAAGCCTCCCATTCATATCAGTAAGGCTTATTGGAATGATCACAGCTTATTGCTCAATGTCATGTCCCCGACCGCAGGATTGCTTCAAGGCGATTCAATCGACATCGATGTTTGTACCCATCCAAGGACAAGCCTGACCTTATCGAGCCCAGCAGCTCTCCGTATCCATAAAATGGAAAATGGGCTGGCTCGATTGACCCAAGCCTACCATGTAGCAAGCAATAGCTTTGTAGAGATGAACCCTGAATGGCTCATACCTCAAGCTCAAAGCTCCTTCCTACAAAAGACGATTCTAAACATCGAGGCAGGAGGAGAGCTCTTGTTCATCGAAGCCTTTGCTCCTGGTCGAGTGGCCCACGGAGAAACATTTTCATTCGATCGATTCGATAGCCACTTAAGGCTAAGTTACGACAATAGACTATCCGCACTCGAACATTTCTCACTCTCAGATCGCACTTCTCTGCAACCATGGAAAGGCTCAATAAAAAACGCATTCTACATTTCGGCTTTTCTCGTATCCGAAAAATTAGAACAAAACTCTGAGATTTGGAAAGAAATCCACGCCCTCCAATCGAGTGACATTCTCGTCGGTTGTAGCCAGCTCGCTCAAGGCCCATGCTGGAGCGTTAAACTACTTTCTGAAAAACCCGAAGTTGCTAGGCGAATGATCGAACAAATCCGACAGTTATTCTACCTAGCCATCGGAAGGCATTGTTCAAATCTCCGGCGACAGTAAACTTTTTAGACTTTAAGAAGAGCTCTCAGTCTCTATAGCTATTCAACAAACAACCAACACGACATATATATGCATCTTCCAAACGAGTACATAAGCGACGCGACCTGCATCGCAACAGCCGCCATTAGCGCCACCGCAATTACCTGGGCAACCTCATCTACCCTTAAAACCAAGATGAAGGAAAATTCTGCATTGGCCTTAGGAGTTGCAACCTCTCTTGTTTTCGTCGCTCAAATGCTCAACTACCCAATAATGAATGGTGTGTCAGGACACTTAATTGGAGGTGCTCTACTTGGTGCCCTTTTCGGACCAGCAAGAGCAATCCTAGCAATGGTTAGCATAACACTCTTTCAAGCCCTCCTGCTCGGTGACGGTGGCTTGGCTGCGATCGGAGCAAATAGCATAAATCTAGCGATTATTCCTGCCCTACTCGGAGCTGGGGGAGCCCGTCTTTGCCAGTGCATCGAATTCAAGGCCGTTGCCATCGCATCAGCCGCTGTCATTGCAACGTTCCTGGGTGCCATCAGTGCAAGCGTAATGATTTCGACCAGCTCCAATGCCACCCTTTCAGAAAGTTTACACGCAATGGCATACTCACATTTGATCGCTGGACTCTACGAAGGAGGTCTCACATTGGTTGCCTACGCTCTAGTACAACGCTTCATAAAAGTTTCTGAATTAGAAACCATTCGCTAAACTTACCCTCAAAAGTGGGAAAGCAGTAAGTATCAATGACTCTTAGCCCCCCTCCCCACTCAACTGTTAATCTAACCTCGCAAATCAGTGGTACATTAAACTGCTGGAAACAGATTGAAGTCAAAGGCGTTGACTCTACCCTGAGTATAGGTACCCACGACAGTGAACAAAAAACGATCTAAACATAATGGCATATACACCAAGTAAAGACTACAAGCGCCGCGAGCGCGAACAGAGAAAACGCGATAAAAAACTTGCACGTGAGGAAGCAAAAGCTGCAGCTGCAGCAGAAGAAGCAGAAACTGCCAGCAAGGCTGAGTCTGAAAAAACAGAGTCTTAATATAAAAGACTCCTCAATAACATAGGCTCCAAAGCACCGCAAAACGCCCCCTTACAATAAGGAAACATGAATCTTCGGTTAACAGCGATTTGGTTGGGGGCAGTACTAGTCCTTGCTACTTTCGCTGCCCGCTTCAGCTCCCAATCACCCGATGGGCTCGAGTATGCTGCCATTGAACTTGAGCTAAGCTCTGAAACGGGTACAGCAACCGAGTTACGCACGAATACATGGGCAGAAGGCACCGGCATTGGACTAGCGGCCATACTTGCCGGAAGTCTAGTGACTTTAGTCAGTTTTAGGAAGAAGATCGCACAGAGAAATAATTAGCAGAGCGTTCTCAAAATCTCTATTAATGCTCCTTCTCTCGCCTTCCAGATCCCACAGCCTCCTTTTACCCCTTCTTTTAGGAATCATCGGCCTTTTTCCCGGATGTCAAAATCCGGCGGTTATGAGTGTTTCTGACACTCCCCTTCCCCTAGCCCCACAGGACTATCGCGAAAAGTATACAGGACTTACCTTTCCTCCAAAAATATTGGAAATGGCGGTGGCCGCAATAAAGGACTATGAGCAGGAAAATCCCGGTCTGGGAAAAGGAATTTCCTACCGCGCTCCTAACAGCAAACTCGAATTCTACATTTACGACCTGCAAGCAGCCATAATCCCGAATGGGACAAAAAGCGAAGCAATCACCAAAGCATTCGAAAGTGCCATCGCCGATGTTCGCTCTACTGCCGATTCCGGTTTCTACAAAAACTTCTCCATTGAAACGTCCAACGAGATCGAACTCGGCGATCATTCCTTTCTCCATAGTCGCTTTGCTTACAGTGAGGAACTCATCGCAAAAGAATCCCACTTGCTTGTTACCGGATTCAATACGCAAATCGTAAAAATACGTCTTACTCTTTCGGAGAAAAATTTCTCTATACTTGACCTTTCGCTGACAAACAACCCATTCACTTCCGAGCGCAAGCAAGCCTTCCAACAAATTGCGAAGATTTTCAAAGATAGTAAGACCCTCGGCTACACAGGCGTTTCGCTAGAACAAATACAATCTCTTCAAGAAAATCTCCAAAAAGTGAATACCGACGACGGTATCTCTACAAACGAGGCCATTACAATCGCCCAAATTGAGTTGATCAACAAAGGTTATGCACACACTTGGGATATTATGAAGCCAGCAGAAGCTATCCCCTCACCGGTTGCTCACTTTCAAACATCTTTTCCTAAACGTAATCAGCAGAAAAAACAAGAGACTCTACAAGTTTGGATAAGCGACAATGGGGCAGTTACAGTCGAACAAAAGGACTTTGAAGCTCAATTTTGAAGAAACTTATCGCCCTGATCGACCAAACAAACGGCTAGTCGTTCTACCGGCTGATCGCTTTTCTTCCGCTTCAAACAGAGCAGAGTACATGTACTTGAAACCTTCGATTTTCTTTCGCTCTACCTTCTGACCAATGAAATGTTCAATCGCTTTAGAGTTCTTAACTTCATCCTCAGTTAGCAAGGTGAAAGCATCTCCCTCTGTCTGAGCTCGACCTGTACGACCAATACGGTGAACATAATCCTCAGGATTTAGCGGGACATCGTAGTTGATAACATGCGACACACCCGCAACATCTAATCCTCGAGCTGCGATATCGGTAGCGACTAATATTTCAGCTTTTCCGGATTTAAAATCAGCTAAAGCAGCGGTACGCTCGCGCTGGGTACGATCCGAGTGCAACACCGCAACAGAATGGCCCAATCGCTCCAAACGACGCGAAACCATGTCTGCATTGAATTTGGTACGCGTAAAAATCAATACACTCTGAAAAGTCGTGCGAGACATTAACTCTATCAAAAGCTTGTACTTCTGACGCTCGACAACCGGATAAAATGCATGGGAAATTGTTTCTGCAGCCGACCGCGAACGTCCAATTTCCACCTTCTCAGGGTCCTTGAGAACCCACTTGCTAAGGGATTCAATCTCTCGAGGCATCGTCGCGGTGAATAGCAAAGTCTGACGTTCATCCGGACAATTTTTAATAATTCGCTTAACGTCAGGGAGAAAACCCATGTCTAGCATGCGATCAACTTCGTCCAAGATCAAAACCTTCACTTGGCTCAAGTCAGCTGTTCCCTGACCGATATGGTCCAACAAGCGGCCAGGAGTTGCGACAACGATCTCTACGCCGGATTTCAACTGATCAATCTGACGTTGGTACTTCACGCCCCCAAAGATGACCGCCACTTTGATCTCATCCAAATACTTTGAGTACTTTTCGATAGCCTCCTCAACCTGAGCGGCCAATTCACGTGTCGGCTCGAGTATCAAAACCTGCGTTTTCTTACCTGGCTCTAGACCATTGAGTACTGGGAGTGAAAACGCAGCAGTCTTTCCTGTCCCTGTCTGAGCAGATCCGATGAGGTCCTTACCTTCTAAAACTATAGGAATCGCCTGAGTTTGAATAGGAGACGGTTCGGTAAAACCGAGGTCGTTGACTGCTTTAACAATAGGTTCTGAAAGTCCGAGAGCACTAAAAGGCATGATGCGTATATGCTTAGCTAAAAAAAATAAGCAAGCTCTGCTTTTAGATCAAAAAAAGGGATTATTAGCAGTAGTTGCGGGTAAACAAACAAAATTAAGCCAAAGAAGTGGACGGCCTTTGATAAAGATCTGATTCGAGCACCATCGTGATAAAGAGAATCAGATCCGCAGAATCCATCGTATAGTTACGTTTGTACGCATCTCGTATCGCTCGTATCTTTTTTGGGTCAATTCTTCGTACACTCCTCAAGTTGAATGAATCCATCTTCCATTTCGCAAAACTGCGGCAAGCTATTGGCTCATCTACAATGCGGTAAACCTCAGTATGCCTTCTATCCCTCTCGAGCTTAGACATAAGAGTTTCCACATTGATTTTTTCTCCTTCGATCACCTGCATGAAGTAACCTCCATGATAGAAAAGCACTCCTGTAATTCCGAGTAGATCGTTATTGATGAGCGACTTCTGTGTGATGTCCGCCATTACAGAATCAACCTCAAAACCACATCCCGCGAATTTGCTAATATACACAACTAGATGCATAGCTACTCCTCCATTCTTCGAACGTTAAACCTATAAACTGAGGAAGTAAATTTAGCCTGCCAAGCGAAGTTAGGCAAATGCATCAACCTAGCAATTTTCATTTAAATACTATATTTACATAAGAACCGCCGCTCATGATTTAAAAACTTCCCTGCACATATATTCTAAATCGTAAAAATCGGGGGATAAAAACGATTTTTCAAAACTTGTTCTTGATCCAATCCCGTGAGCCCCTAGAAACACTCTGAAATCCAATCAAGTAACTCTATGAATCTCGCAATGTATATCATTAATCGCCATCTCAACTCAATTGGGATCGGTATCGCGGGATTGCACAGTAGACGTTAACGTTTCCCTAGCAGCCCGCTTATTAACAGCAGCGGGCACTATAGTTTTTTTCACTTTCGAGTTGGCCCGCTTATCAAACAAGCGGGCTTTTTTGCGTCCCCCGAGCTTATTTCTTCAAGCGTCAACTCTGTATCCGACCAACCACTTCCGTGAAAAAACAAACTACTAATTCCAATACTAGCCAAAAAGGATCTTCTCTCATTTGGCAGGTTACGAAAGGGCATCGGCAACCCTACCTTATTGCAGCCGTCTTTCTTTTCTTCGCCACTGCCTTTAACTTCATAATCCCACTGATAGCGAGCGCGACCATAGACGAGGTCATTGGCGGGGCTCATGAAGCAGAATCCTCCAAATTACTTCTACACATTGCAGAACTGATGGGAGGAAAGAACTACGTCAGCGATCGCTTGTGGATTCCAGTAATAGCAACACTCCTGTTTGCAACTATCGCAGGTGTTTTCAACTACTACCAAAAAGTGTTCGCAGCTCGCGAGGCCAACAGCATCTGTAAACAACTCAAGGATCGCACTTACAATCATATCCAACAGCTAAGTAACCGGTATTTGGACAGTCAATCGACCGGAGACCTCGTTCAACGCTGCACATCGGATATAGAAACTATCCGAATCTTTCTATCCGCACACGTGGTCGAAATCGGAAAAGGGCTAATTCTTATCATAACGGTTATTCCCATCATGCTCTTGCTCGATCCATGGCTGACACTTGTTTCCATATTCCTAATACCAGTTATTATCTTCTTCGGTTATTTTTACTTCAATCGCGTCAAGCACGTCTTCAAGGAAGTAGACGAAGCCGAAGGGGCTCTAACCACAGTTGTTCAGGAAAACATAACAGGCATCCGAGTCGTTCGAGCGTTTGGACGACACAGTTATGAGATTGAAAGATTCGCGACACCAAATCTCGAATATCGTGACAAAGGAATTAAGCTGATAAAGCTCATGTCTTGGTTTTGGGCACCTTCAGATTTCATAAACCTAATGCAGATCGGAATCGCTCTTATAGTTGGCTCGTACATGGCACTTAATGGATACATCACAATAGGAACTCTATTCGCTTTCCTAAGCTTACTTAATATCGTGCTTTGGCCAATCAGAATGCTCGGACGTATTTTGACGGATCTCGGCAAGACAATCGTAGCCCTCGGTCGTCTATACGAAATTCTCAACCAGCCTCTTGAAACAGCAGACGACTCCATAATCAAATCACCGTGTGCGCCAATCAGCGGACGAATCGAAATTAGAAATCTGAGCTTCTCTCACAATGAAAGTGCCCCAACTTTACGCAATGTAAGCTTTGTCGTGGAGCCCGGAGAGACGCTTGCCGTAATGGGACCATCCGGAGCAGGAAAATCAACCTTGATGCACCTCCTGTTACGCTTCTACGATCCAGATTCCGGCACAATACGCTTAGACAAGTACCCTATCCAAGACCTTAATCGAAAGTAC
Source organism: Puniceicoccaceae bacterium K14 (assembly GCA_022538095.1). GTDB lineage: Bacteria > Verrucomicrobiota > Verrucomicrobiia > Opitutales > Opitutaceae > JAKYXN01. The sequence continues at coordinate 80,987 of JAKYXN010000005.1, forward strand.
GTGCGAGCTCAGTTTGGCGTAGTTTTGCAAGAGCCGTTTCTTTACTCTCGATCGATAAAAGAAAATATCCGATTTGGCAGACAGGAATCAGAAGAACGCGATATAGAAGAAGCTGCTCATATGGCTTCGATTCACGAAACGATTGCTAAGTTTTCCAAAGGCTATGAAACGCAAATTGGCGAGCGTGGGATCACGCTCTCAGGGGGTCAAAAACAACGAGTCGCTCTATCTCGAGCACTGCTAAGTAACCCACCCATTTTGCTTCTCGATGACGCTCTTAGCGCAGTCGACAATGAAACTGAGTCAAACATCATCGAAGCTCTAAAATCGCGTCATGGGACTTCTACTACAATTGTCATCGCCCATCGTTTATCGACCCTCGCTCACGCCGACAAAATCTTAGTGTTAGAAGAAGGTGCCGTAACGCAAAGTGGGCCACACTCAGAACTCATAAAACAGGATGGCCTGTATAAAAGACTTTGGGCCATACAAAACGAAGTAAGAGCCATCTCTTAAAAAACACCTAAAACCCAACCCTTTCAAACTTAACATGCAAACTGAAGAAATAGATGAAATTCGGTCTAAAATCGACCTAAGCCTGTGGAAGCAAATATTCGGTTTCGCTTTAGGACACAAGCGTATCCTCACTTGGCTTACAGTTAGCGCTTTGAGCATTAGTTTAACAGAGGCACTTTTCCCAATTCCAACCAAAATGGCCGTCGATGTGATTCAGGGCAAAGCTACAGACTACGGCTTATGGCTCCCTTCTGCTCTTTTTGCAGTTTTAACCGTCTCGCTATGCATCGGAGTATACTACTTTATAAAACACGCCGGCAGTATATCGTATCACGTGGGACACGACATTAAGCGAGAAAGCTTCAAACGTCTTCAAGAACTCGAGTTCGCTTTCTACGACTCACAGCCAACAGGTTGGCTCATTTCGCGACTCACTGCAGATTGCGATCGCCTATCCCGCATTATTGCCTGGGGCTTTCTCGATATTGTTTGGGGAACTGGTTTCATTATCGCAATGGCAATCGTCATGCTAATCTTAAAATGGCAACTCGCCTTAATCGTTCTCGGCACGGTTCCACCTTTAATCGTTATCAGTCTCTACTTCAAAAAACGTCTTTTGGAAAGCTCACGCGAAGTGCGCAAGGAGAATGCACGGATCACAGCTTCCTACAATGAATGCATATCAGGCGTCAAAACAACCAAGACTCTTGGACGTGAGGACCTCAATTTGCGCGAATTTGAAGGTATGTCCCAAGCGATGGAAAGCGCTTCTAACCGCAACGCGACCTTTGGCGCTGTCTATATGCCTATTGTAATGACCATCGGCAGTGCCGGAGCGGGCATCGTATTGTGGTACGGTGGAAAGCAAACCTTGGCTTCTGCGATAGAGCTCGGGACTTTGATCGCTTTCATAAATTACGCTGGATCGTTCTTTAATCCAATAAACCAAATTGCTTCGGTCTTTACTGAAATTCAGTCCGCCCAAGCTGCTGGCGAACGCGTCACTGGTCTTTTGAATACAAAACCAAAGATAGTCGATTCCGAAACGGTAGTCGCAAAGATAGAAGCACATTCTAAAGCGAATTCAAAAGACGAAAAATTGGCACCCGATGGGCATGAAATGGAGATCCAATCCATTGAATTTCAAGAAGCTTCATTTTTCTACAAAGAAAACGAGCCCATCCTCAGATCATTTAACCTAAAAGTTGAACAGGGCCAAACTGTAGCCTTGGTCGGGCCAAGCGGTGGCGGGAAAAGCACTATCGTTAGTATTCTCTCTAGATTTTACGAACCGCAAAATGGTGAGGTTCTAATCAACGGATTAGACTATCGACAGAGGAGCTTAGAGTGGCTTCAAAGTCAGCTCGGCATCGTACTGCAAACACCTCATCTCTTTAGTGGCACAATTCGAGAAAACATACGCTACGGCAATTTAGCTGCAAGCGACCAAGACATCGAACAGGCTGCAACTATCGTCAATGCACACAGTTTTATATCAAATTTGGAAAATGGATACGATACACAAATAGGTGAAGGAGGAGCCAAACTATCTACAGGTGAAAAGCAATTAGTCTCCTTTGCTCGGGCATTGATCGCCGATCCACAGGTTTTTATCATGGACGAAGCCACTTCCTCTATTGATACAGAAGCCGAACAACTCATACAAAAAGGGCTTCAAAAAGTGTTCGATGGGCGAATCAGCTTTGTGATTGCTCATCGTCTTTCGACAATTCGCTCAGCCGATGTAATTTTGGTGATCAAAGGGGGCGAAATCGAGGAACAAGGCGACCATGAATCCTTAATGGAAAAGAGAGGGTACTATCACAAGCTCTATACAACGCAGTTTAAAAGAGAACGTGTCGAAACAGTTTTAAACAGTTCCTCCAATTAGCCTATAGTTGAACATGAACTATTGCACCCATCATCGAGATAATGGTATTTTAACCAATACAAATTCTACAAAACAGCGTACCTGTTTTATCTAAAATGATACGCCTGTTGCCTCCCGATCAACAGGCGGTTCTCCAAGGTTGATTTCAAGCGATTTTTTCTTTTTCCAGCCTTTCGATGGCACATCACCGTAGGATTCTTGCGACGCTGAATTATAATATTCGTTTCCTTTCCAAACGCCTGAAGTTGTCAGGTCACTAGCGAAAACAAACATCGGGTAGCCGCTTTCATTGCTCAGTATCCGATTACCAATCATTGAGAGGTTTCGAGGAGGAGAATCATAGTCTTCCCCTCGCCCATTAGCAAAAGACATATTTATCGGCTGGGCACAGTTTAAAAACAGATTCCCTTCGATCAAGATATCCTCTACACCTTCGTACTGGTTGTTAACGATGCCGTAGCCCCCTTGCATCGTCGTCAGCGTTGCCGCGTATTCGATACCATCTAAATCACTGAAGACATTACCTTTCACAGTATGCCCCGTGCCAATGATACGAACTCCTGTCGCTCCATTACTTCCTTTTCCGAGAAACCAATTATTCTCTACCAAACAATCTCGGCCATGGCGCAACGTTATTTGCCCATCGCACTCTTCAAATACATTATTTATGTATTTATTTTTTCGCGACTTATTCGAAATTATTTCTTTCTCTTTGGAAAGGCTTCCTGGGTTTAGAATTGCTCGGTAAAAATAATTACTGTCGATCACACAAGCGAGATCGTAATCCTGTTTACTACTATCCGATATACGGATCGTTTCCCAACCGTTTTTCCCGACGTAATTTCGCTCACCAAAATAGTTATGATGAATATAGTGATTCCTTTCCACGGAAGGGCCCGCTTCTTTCCCTGGGTCTGGTTTGATAAAGATCGTCGCATTCAAAGAGCGTTTATGCTCGAACGTACAGTGATCTATTTCGTTTTCAAACCCGCGCAGCATAATGTAATTCATGCCTTTGGGATAATCATCATACGATCTATCAAAGTTTGAAAAAAATGAATTGGTCAAGCGGCACCCAGTAGAGTTTTCGCTAAACACGACCATCCCATTATAAGAAGGTGGCCCACCCATAGATTTTGGGTCGGACAGAGGGCCGACGTTGTCATCCAAGAATTGCTTTGGACTTGAGTCGAAATTTTCGGGACGTCCGTCAAATACAAGGCCAGATAGAGTTATATAGTTCCCATTCACCCCAAACCCAGATCGGCCAAGAAACTTCACAGATCCTGCTTCTTCGGCCTCAACAATCACCTGCTGTTGGAGGTCTCCACCGCCTACAAATTGAGTTGATACATCATGATAAGTGCCCGGTTTGATAATTACCTTATCTCCAGGGGCTAATTCAAAGGTATCCGGAAAATCTGACTCAGATTGCCAAACGTAAGTTTCACCTTTCGATATGGTAGTTAATACACAGAAAAGCGCAATCGCTGACACGCTGATACACGTAGGGAATATGGGTATGTTCATGGGTAAAATCTGGATTAGCAAAAGTAGTATTGCAGGTTAGTTAATACCAGAAACTCCTTTGCGATCAAGCTCTAGAGACGATTACACAAGCTGCTCTTGAACATTTCGCACTCTATTTATAAGAAACTCCTTAATAATTTTACTGCATGTCCAATAATAAAAGGAAAATCTCTCCAAAAACCGTCACCTTCCTCGCGATCTTGGTATTAACGGCAACGATCTCATACAATGCCGGGCTCAAGAAATCATCTGCGCTTCGTGAATCTACAAACGAACCACCCGTACAAGCGCCTCCCACTCATCCAATCCCTGACAAGTTGACCAAAGAAGAACCAATCGGAGTTGCTCAAGAGACTGTTGGCCTTACAGAGGATATTGAGACATTTGATCTAAGAACCGCACTCATTCCACTTGATAAATTACGAGGATCAGATCGCTTAAATTACTTAAACGATCTCTTTACCTACTTAGCGAACAACCACTCCCCAGACGAAGCTCTACGAATCGCGAGCTCGCTAGAAAGGGAAAACGATTACGCCCTACGGGTACTCATCACCGAATGGCACCTGAAAAAACGGAATTTGCCTCTTTCACAAGAGAATGCGTTCAGAAGGCGTATGATGTCGTTAACTGGTGGCGATTTTGGGATCGAAGTTCAATTAAGCGAGCAAATCTCAAGACTCAGTTTAGACGAATCTGTAAAATCAGCCTGGATACATAATTTTTCTGACCACATTAGCCGGTCACAAATCCAAGGAATCTTAGACGCAAAAGAAATCGCTTCTAACCCAGAGAAGCTACTTGAAAACAAAGATGATTGGACTGATTGGGAACAGCAAAATTACAGAAATTCCGTATTAAATCTCTGGGCGCAACGATCACCAAAACAAGCTTTCGACTGGTACACGGAGAATAGCTCCGCACTCAACGAAGAGTATTCCCAGGATATCCTAGCTCAATGGGCAAAAAGAAATCCTTCAGAATTAGCCAACTACACGGCAAACATCGAAGACTATAACTTGCGACAAACTGCGATCAAAACCGCTGCCGCTTCACTTGCCCTTTCAAATACAACAAAGGCGATGGCTTGGGCCGACAGTATCAGCGATACCTACGAGCGAGAAGTCGCATACGAAGCCATTTATGAGAACTCAGTGAAAGGTATTGGAGCTCGCATCAGCTCGTCTGACGGATTCCCAGAAATAAGAGACATTTTAGCAAATGGCCCATTAGTAGATTCCGGTATCACAGAGGGCGATCGCCTCATCAGCAGCATCGAGTCGGATGGGACAACACACGATCTTTACGGCAAAGACCTTAGCAGTGTAGTAAGCGCTCTCAGTGGAGAGCCTGATTCTGTAGTTCAACTGCGAATATTGAGGAAAAATGAAGAAACAGGCTCGCTAGAAGAACACCTGATAGAGACAAAACGTGATCTACTAATCATCAATCGCTTCAGGGGAAAGTAGCCAAAAGAGTCAACCAACAGTCCTGAAAACCGATACAATCATATTGGACATGGCGCATTCCGCGCCTCACAGACTCCAATAACGAAATTCCTTAGTTATGATTGTTAGCATGTATATGACCTCTCCGCTCGTTACTGTTGAAGCTAACATCAGCCCGCGCGATGCAGTCTCTATTATGCGAAAGAATCGCATTCGGAGGCTTATCGCTGTCGACGAAGGCAATAGATTGAGCGGAATTCTATGCCATCGCGATCTCACAAGAGCCGCTGAACGCGTTGGAACAGCCAAACAAGTTAAGCAGATCGGTGACATCATGAATTCACGGGTAATCACAATTGGCCAAAGTGAACCGATCGAAAGCGCGGCCAGACTTATGACGAAATATCATATCGGCTCTTTAGTTGTTACCCAAAATGAATGTCCGGTTGGGATCATAACGGAATCTGATATTTTCAGAGCACTCACTTATTTGTTAACCGCAAACGGAAACTCAGTTCGTATCACTTTTGACATCACTAAGAATGAGAACATTCTTCAGTACTTAGTGGAAACTGCTTTCGCCAAGGGATTGAAGCTAAACAGCTTTCTCACTTTTAGTGAAAACGAACGCCTCTTGGCTATCGCTACAATAAGCGGCGATTGCCTAACTTCATTCATAGACGATGTTTGGAATTCCGGTCACCCAATCATAAGTGTGATCGATACCTGCTAATGGGGATAAAATATTTCGAAATCTTTTTCATACAGCTCATGAATCCGCGCTAATGACCTCCTCGAAAGTTCAGGAGGGTTACCCTTTCCGGAAATATTCAATGTTGGCAGCTTATCAGGAATTCCGGAAATACGTTCTTTTAACTTAGCATAATCTTCATCGATGTTTTCTATTTTGAGGATCATATCCATTTGACACTCTGCATGCGCATTACACACGAAAAAGAATTGAGGTCGAAAAAGAGCCCACCCCAATACCATCTGGTGATTTAAAACATCCCCTACAAATTCATCAAACGAGTCAGACCGACTCTTTAGAAATTCCGTCATTCGAACATCTTCTTTTTCTCCATTACCACCCTGAATTATGTAATTATAACATGAATACAATCGATCCACTGGGTTTCTAACAATCGCAAATTTAAAGTATTCTTCGTAACGTTTTGCATCAGAACGCAAATAATGCGAATAATCGATATGCAGTCTACCCATTGGAGGGGCTCCTAGAATATTTAGAATACTAGAACCAGCGGATTTTGGGATATGAATAAATATCGATTTTGTGGATTCGTTGTACTCCTGGTAAGGATAAGAGAAGTATCTCTCCTTCAACTTAGTTATGATAGCTCTCTTTGCTTGGGTAATTAAATGCATATGGATATGAGGATTGGTAGAGCTAATTCTTTAATTCTGACCAAATTTCAGTAAGAATGCGTCGGCTGTTTGGATATAAAAGAGTTATAAATGCAGTGATTAACAAAAAGATCAGAGCCAGCACTATAAGCCTAGCTATTGGGGGCAGCCCTATCATGGTTCCTGTCAAAAAGTATGAGAGACATCCTGCAGTAAAAGAGCAAAGCAAAGGGACGAATGATACAGACACTAGATCCAAAGTCCTGATAGATGTTCCTCGAATAGCATACGAATGCATCGGCATTGCCAACAGCCATACTGCCAAACTGTACGCATAGGCAACTCCAAGCGCACCCCAGGAAATTCCGACAACAAAAGCTAACGCTATCACGATAGATGTTACGATTCCAGAAAGTAAATTCCTTTTAGAGTTACCAGCCGCTAGCATAATGACACCTCTCATGCTCGAAACGGGTTGAATAAACCCTGCAATTGCTAAGGCCTTAAATAGAGGAGTAACCTCTGACCAATTGTGGCCCAACACAACTTGGATCAGATCATTTGATGCAAAAAACAACCATGTCATCAATGGCATTGTCGCTAAAGCCAACAATGTCATAGACTTGTGGTAGTAGTTTCTAAATTTTTTAGAAAGTGGATCTAGCCTGCTCAACGCTGGAAACATCACAGAGCTCACAGGGCCTCTGAGGTTAATAATTGGAAACATTAACAATTGATACGCTCGATTATACGCACCGAGGACCTCTGCCCCCCAAAATCGACCAATCAGTATGTTGTCCAAATTTCTGCTAAAATAATTAACAAAATTGGATGCCGTAACATTCGCTCCAAAGCTAAATAGCTCACGAGTTCCTGAGTTCTTCGAAAACCACTTAGGTTTAAAAGGCGAAAAAACTAATAACAACACCGTCGTACATCCCGTTCCTGCTATAATCCCGTACACCAACGCCCAATATGACAAGCCCTCATAAGCCAACCAAACTGAAACAGCCATGTTTAGTAGAGCCCCAGCAACGTTTGCTACCGCATTTTTGCCAAACTGCATTCCTCGAAGTAGCATAGCTCCATGTTGGGCACCTAGACTACCGATAAACAAACTCGACGATATAACCACCGCTACCCAGAGCAATTCCGGCTTATCATAGAAACTTGCGATTAGCGGAGAAGATAATGCAATGGCTAAAGTAAGAAACAAACCCATAGCAACATTCAGCCAAAATAAATTACTTTGCTGAGCATATGTAAGATCTTTTTTCTGTATAGCCGCTGATGATAAGCCCATATCACGAAACAGACCAGCAAACGCGGTAATTGCTAGCACCATTGATATCGTCCCATAATCAGCAGGAGTGAGCAACCTGGCTAAAATAATAGTAGATAACAACTGAACAATGATGCCAACTCCTTGAGAAGTGATGGAAAACACCCCTCCACGAACTACTTTTTTCTTTAAACTGTCCGTATCCAATGAATCTGACGTCAAATTAGGACCACTTTCTGCTAGCTTTGAGCATTAGAGCATAATAATGTTAAAGAATTGGTGAAATTACGTCCACCATTGAATATGAGCATTTTGGAATCATTTAAATAAGAATACAGATTTGTCGTGTCATAATGTTAAATAGGTCGAAATCACGTCTAGAGACCACTAATTGTCAACAACTCCTTTATCAATTACGTTACTACTAGGTGCTAATACCAAATACTTATAGTAGTTGATTCATGAAACTAAATGACCTTGGACTGTAATTTGAACATCAATACCAGAGAAAATTCATCTACGAAAACTTATGTAGTACTCGTATCCACTCTGGCTTACTTTATACTGATAAGTTTTACAGGATGTAAACCCAACCAAATCGGTGAAAAAACCGATAAAAAAACCATCGTATCGTTATGGGTAAAATGGGAAGGCTCTGAACGCAATGCAATCGAAAGGTTGGTAGATCAATACAACCAATCTCAAGAAAAGAATTTCGTAAGAATCCTCAGCGTATCCGACCCAAAAAAGAAATTGATGCTCGCTATCGCAAATGGGCATCCTCCTGACCTAGCGTACCTCTTTTACTTCATCCTGCCAGCGTACGCAGAGAACAATGCTCTAACTCCCCTCGATTCACTTTTCGAACAATATAGAATAGAAAAAGACGATTTTACACCGAGCTGTCTAGATGCCGTTACACACAAAGGTTTTATTTGGGGCATTCCAACGACTTCAACTGCAACAGCCTTGCATTACAACAAATCCTTGCTCAACAAAGCGGATATTGAGTCCTTGGCCACACCAAAAACCTTAGAGGAGTTAGAAGCCATAAACGACCGACTTTTCGTAGCAAACGAAATAGGAAAAATTCAACAAATGGGATTCCTGCCGATTGAACCAGACTGGTGGTTGAGCGAATGGGCCTTTTGGTTTGGCGGAGAAGTTTTCAACAACGACAAACTGCAAATCAACATGCCTGCCTGGAAAGATTGTTCGGAATGGCTTGCTAGCTACCCGAATCGATTTGGTGCGAGCGATTTAATGAAATTTAAGTCAAGTTTTGGCGGCTTCGCTTCTAGTCAAAACGCTTTCTTTACAGGCAAAGTTGCAATGGTGCACCAAGGCATGTGGATGGAAAACTTCGTTCAATCGTACGCATCACCAAATTTCGAATACGGAATTGCCCCAATGCCAGCAGCAAAGAGCTCTGGCCTACCCTATGTTTCAATTATCGAACCTGACACGCTCTGCATCCCGCGCGGAGCAAAGCATGTAGCTGAAGCAATGGACTTCGTGAAATTTCTACTCAAACGAGAGAACCTCGAACAACTCGCACTCGGTCAACGCAAACTGACCTCGTTATCCGATGTGAGCCTAGATTTTTTAGAAAAACACCCTCACCCCTTTATCCACGAATTTCAACAAATCGCTTCAAGCCCATATTCTCGATCTCGCCCAAAGCTCCCATACTACGGCAAGTATCAAAGCGATATCAAAGAAGCCTTTACTGGAATATTTTTCGAGAGAAGTGAAATCGAAGATGCGTTGAACAAGGCAACCCAAAAACAGCAAGAATCACTAGACAAGAACCAGAAGCGCTGGAATCGCGTGTCCAGTTCCCGAATAAAAGAATGGTCACAACTATGAGCCACTTCAAACGACGCAACCGACTCAAAGGAATTCTATTCATAAGTCCTTGGATCCTGGGCTTTATCGCCTTTTCAGTCTACCCAATCGTCTCCTCTATCATTTTCGCGTTCACTGACTATTCCGTACTATCATCCCCAATTTACATAGGAACAGCAAACTTCGAAGATATCGCATTCGATGATATATTTTGGAAATCCATGGTCAACACCCTCGGGTTTTCCATAGTAAGCGTGCCCATAAACCTAATACTCGCGTGCGGGCTAGCATTGTTGCTCAATTTTAACATTCACGCAAAAGGTCTTTTTCGCACACTGTTCTTCCTCCCTTCACTCGTTCCCATGGTATGCCTTGGTGTAATTTGGAGATGGCTTTTGAACGGAGAGCTCGGATTGGTAAATCAAATGATACAACCCGCTCTTGAGTTAGTGAGTTGGTTATTTGACACATCAATTTCCGCACCGAGTTGGTTAGAAGACCCCTTATTCACAAAACCTGGTTTAGTCATTGCAGGGATGTGGGGAGTCGGACACTCAATGGTAATATTTCTTGCCGGAATGCAAGAAGCACCGAAAAGCCTTTATGAAGCGGCCGAAATTGACGGAGCTGGCTTTTGGAGCAAACTACGGCACGTAACTATCCCAATGTTAACACCCTACATCTTATTCAACCTCGTAATGGGAATAATAGGCTCCTTTCAAATATTCGCGATGCCCTACGTTTTGATTGATGGAGCCAACCAAGGGGCAGATGGTCCCGGACGTTCGCTTCTTTTCACAGCCACTTATATTTTTCAAAAAACCTTCCGAGATTGGGACATGGGCTACGCCTGCGCTATATCGCTTATATTCATTGCTCTGATTGCGACTCTCACGCTCTCCGTCATGAAATTAACCGAGCACAAAACATACTACGCTGGGAAGTAAATTTTATGGATACACATAAACTCAGCAGAACTGGTAATCTAATTCTCTATACGCTACTTATTCTATTCGCAATTTCGTTTGCGATGCCCTTTGCCTGGATGCTTTCAACAGCACTCAAACCACTCGAAGAAACAATGAGCCTACCTTCTCGCTGGATACCGAGCAAACTTCAATGGCAAAATTTTTCCGAGGCTATCGACTCCATGGGCCTCTTCTGGCGATACACTTGGAACACCCTATACCTTTGTGTTGTATCTTCATTTGGAGCAACCGCATCTAGTGCACTAGCAGCTTATGGGTTTTCTCGCATTGATTGGCCGGGTCGAGATAGAATTTTCATGTTCTGCGTATCCACAATGACGATCCCATTTCCAGTGATTATGGTACCAGTATATACTCTATTTCGAGAACTTGGTTGGATTGGTAGTTTCAAACCGCTATGGGTTCCATTTTTCTTAGGTAATGCCTTCAGTATCTTCCTCTTACGTCAATTTTTTATGGCAATCCCAAAAGATATCACTGAAGCCGCCCGGATCGATGGAGCCAGTGAATTGCGAATTTTCTTTCAGATAATTCTCCCCATGTCACGCTCTGCCCTCCTCGTAGTCGCACTATTTACATTTATGTTTGTATGGAACGATTTTCTCGGACCCATGATATACCTTACGGAGCAAAAACAATACACGCTAGCCCTCGGACTACAGGCCTTTCAAAGCCAGCAAGCGGGTACGGAATGGCATTATTTGATGGCTGCATCTACTTTGATGATTCTCCCTCTGGTCTTCCTATTTTTTCTTGCCCAAAAGTCGTTTATTCAAGGAATTACAACAACCGGCATGAAAGCATGACGATAATAGAAAGTTGCCAAACCTGACGATTTCTTTACGCACTAATCGTGGTCTTTTCATCGTCCATTTTTATATTTTTCTTTCTTCCCGCCGTCTTAATCGCATATTTCGCTTCCCCAAAACGGCTGCGGAATCTCATTCTTTTGGCTTCGAGTTACTTTTTCTACGCATGGGGTGAAACATTTATCTTAGCGGTCCTTTTAATTAGTTCATACATCGACTACATTATCAGCTTAAGACTGGAAAAAGGTGAGAATAATAAGAAAATCCTACTTGGGATCGCGATTGGACTTAATGTTTTAAGCTTGGTCTACTTCAAATACGCCAATTTTTTTATTGGCCAATCAATAGACCTCCTTCAATTCTTCGGACTGAAACTCGGCCAATGGAAAGAGATCGCTCTCCCAATTGGAATATCCTTTTTCACCTTTCAGAAGATTAGCTACTTGGTAGACGTTTACCGTGGTACAACAGAACCCGCAAAGCGATTGCACCACTACCTCTTGTATGTATCCTTTTTTCCACAACTTATCGCAGGACCAATAGTTCGCTATAAAGATATTTACCTCCAAATAATCGATCGACACTCTTCATTCTCAGATATTGGGATCGGCTTTAACCGCTTTGCTTTGGGTTTAAGCAAAAAAGTTTTGATAGCCAACCCGATGGCTCAAATAGCTGACAGCATATTGTCTCACCCCATAGACACATTGCCCGGAGCTTACCTATGGTTAGCCATTCTAGCATACTCGTTACAAATATACTTCGATTTCTCAGGTTACTCGGACATGGCAATCGGGATCGCTCGTATGTTCGGGTTCCGAATATTGGAAAATTTCAATCGGCCCTATATTGCAAAATCAATCACCGAATTCTGGAGACGTTGGCATATTTCTCTCTCCAATTGGATGCGAGATTACCTCTATATACCACTTGGAGGGAATAGAATTAACCCCACTAAGACCTACTTTAACTTATGGATCGTCTTCTTACTATCCGGGTTTTGGCACGGTGCGAGCTGGAATTTCATTCTTTGGGGCGCATTCCATGGAACTCTCATCACCTTTGAGAAATGGAAGAAGAATACGTCCACTTTAACTCTTCCCAGTTGGAGCCAGCAAGCAGTAACCTTCCTTTTTGTATTAATTGGTTGGATAATATTTAGGCTCGAGACCATACCGGAGGTTGGAACCTTTATTATTGGAATGGTCACACCAAATGGTTTTTTCTCCGACGGGTTCATGCCGCTGTTTGAAATCATATCGCCTCGGTCTCGATTCACACTTCTGATAGCCGCTATCATCGCCTTCACGCCCATTATTAGAAGCAAGGGTTCAATACTTAAGCTACCTCTTGTTCTTCAAACAACGGCAGCTTGGGTCCTTTTCGCATTATCAGTCGTTAGCCTTGCTAGTGATAGTTATAATCCCTTCATCTACTTCCGATTCTAATGGAGAAAATCGTAAACAGCATAAGCACAACCCTCTTTCTTGTAGTTGCGATCATCATAGCCTGGCAAACAATTGCTCCCTTTGCTGAACAAAAAAAACTCAAAGGCAGCGTAGTTGAAACACAGACACCCGAATTAAATCTTAAAAACGTTTTATCTGGAGACTTCACAACCAAAATCGATACTTGGGTTTCAAATAATTTGGGATTTCGAGAATCGCTGGTAAGGTTTCAAAACGATCTCAATTACAGACTTTTCAAAGATGTATCACGCAATGGGACACGAATCGTCCTCGGCAAAGACAACTGGCTCTACGAATACGGCTATATTGCGAATGCAATGTCCAAAGGGTACTTAGACGAGAATGCTGTTAGCCTATTTTCAGATGGCCTCCTTCAGGTTCAGGGTTTTTGCCAAAGCAAACGTGCGGACTTTTTTGTAGTCACTGCCCCAAGCAAAGTGATTTTGTATCCAGAATACCTATCCGATGGATATCAAAAACGAATAATCAAGCAATCAAACAAAGATTACCAAATGTCTGTAAAGGCTTTTCGACAAAAAGGAGTCAACTTTATTGATGGCCCTAAATGGTTTGCTGAAAAAAAAATACAACTCAACAAATATCCCCTTTTTAGCCCCGGTGGGACTCATTGGGGACTCATGGCGGGTTTTCAGTTCCTCGAATATTCAATAGATCAAATCAACAAAAGTCCGCACGTCTTTATCGAAAAGCCGCAACTACAATCCATTGAATATTCTCAAATCAAAGATGCAGATAGCGATATCTTGAATTTGCTAAATTTTAACAAAACGACGGATTTCAAGCGAGATATGCCGTTCCCTGTAATAGCGAAAAACAACCAACCTTTGGATACTAAAATTGTCATAATAGGGGATAGTTTCGCATGGTTAATCGTTGATCACTTGAGAGCAGCCAATCCATCTCTAAAAATTGACATGTATTACTATCTTCAAACAAAACATGAATTTCGAGCCTCCGGAATAAAAAGATCCCCGGTCGAAAATTTTTCGTTCGAGGAAATAGTAGACGAAGGCGACATCGTCTTAGCAATCTGCAACGAAGCAGCAATCTACAGCCTCTATTGGCGTTTTTATGAAACTCTAGACCCTCGCCTTTAATTAGACTGAATCAAACTAGGTAGCCAAGTCGTAAGAGCAGGAACGTATGTGATGACAAGCACTCCTATAATAAATACGACTAGCATCGGCAAAGAAGCTCGAATAACTTCCGACATTGGTTTCCCAAATCGGTAGGAAGCGAGAAAGAGATTCATCCCAATTGGTGGCGTCAAATAACCAAGTTGTAGGTTTGCTAAGAATACTATTCCTAAGTGGATAGGATTGATTCCAAACGCAGCGCCTAACGGTACAATCAAAGGGACGATTACGATGATCGCGGAAAAAATATCCATTAAACAACCCACCGCTATCAAGAAGATATTTAGCGCCAGCAGGAAAACAAGTGGAGACTCAATAGTGTTCGTTGCCCATTCCACAATCTGGTCAGGGATCATTTCAGTCACCAAATAATTCGTGAAACCGAATGCAACTCCCAAGATGAGCAACACTCCGCCTACCAAAAGCCCACATTCGGACATAACGCCCGGAAGTTCTTTGAATACGTTCACCTTTCGCACAGCCAACGCATCCACAACATAAAGGACGAATGCATAAAAGGCTGATACCGAAGCCGCTTCTACCGGAGTAGCGTATCCACTAAACAAAGCTACTAAAGCCACGACAGGAAGCATTAGCTCACCCAAAGCTCCAACTAATGCCTTACCCAACTCACTTGGGTCGAAAGCCTTTCGTTCCATCCCTTGGCTGGGAGCCTTCATAATTCCCCAAGCGATAGTCATTCCGACTAATAAAGCCCCAGGAATCGCACCACCTAAAAAAATCTCTTTAAGCGAAATGCTTACCTTAGCCGAGGATGCTACTACAGTATAGAGAATCAATGG
The DNA here is from genome assembly GCA_022538095.1 of Puniceicoccaceae bacterium K14. Taxonomy (GTDB): domain Bacteria; phylum Verrucomicrobiota; class Verrucomicrobiia; order Opitutales; family Opitutaceae; genus JAKYXN01. The sequence goes on from JAKYXN010000005.1 coordinate 96,094, forward strand.
CAAACAAGGAGGAAATAACACACCAAGGGAGCCCGCTCCGGTTAAGAGGCCAATACTCGATTTTTCATCATACCCAGACGACTTTAATACGGGAAGCAAAAGCCCACCTAAAGCCAAAATAGTAACGCCCGAAGCTCCAGTAAACGTGGTGAAGAAAGCGCAAACTAGAACAGTTACAATAACTCCGCCTCCTTTAAATCCACCGAATATAGCTTCGATCAATCGAATCAACCGTTGAGATGATTTCCCCTGAGCCAACAAATAACCAGCCAAAGTAAACAATGGTAAAGTAACCAGCATCGGGCTCTTAACCAAATCGTAGTGATTCAAAGCGACAATCCCTGCGGCTTCATCAGCGTAGTACCCCCCCCAGCCCCAAAAAAGAACAACTGCAGCCCCTCCGAGAGTTACAAATATTGGAGCCCCTGAAACCGTCGCAAGAAGCACAAGTATTAGCAAAGGCCATACAAACCCATCAACCTCGTTAAAATCATATACTCCGAAAAAATATAGACCAATCGCAACCAGCAATGGAATGAGCCGATGCCACCAGCGATCACCTGCTCCCCAAAGTAAACGTAAGCCAATCATTCCGAACCCAACTGGCATGATCGCTTTCGCCCACCAAACTGGAAACCCAGGAAAAATCACTCGATCCGGCTCCAAGGTTTGCTGGATGTACAAATAGCTTCCAATCAGAAATACGATTGAAACGAAAAATGCCACCGAGGCGGCAATAATCTTAGTGGCTACCGCCCATCCGCCTTTCAAATATGCGGTGAACGTCGACAACGACAAGAGTCGCGTTTCGCGAGCCGCTATAGCACTACCGATCATAGCCACATACAGAACGAGGTGCTGCAAAATGGTAGCTCCACCATAGATGCCGGTATTAAACTGTCTCAGAAAAATTTCCGCGAGTGGCAAAGTCATCATAGCGAGCAATGCCAGTACGATCGACCAATCTTCAAGATTGGCCCATAATCGCTTTCCAGTAGCCAACAAACCAGCTGGGTCGCCCTCTTTTTCTATATCCGAAGTTTCGCTCTCTAGCACAGCAGGAATGGCAACGAATTGACTGCCAGTAATCAACGAAAAATCGCCTACTCAAAAACAAATAAAGCCCATTCGAACTGGAATGGGCTTTATTAAATTCATCTTTAACGAGGTTTTATTGATTCTCAGCTCGATATTCTTCGAGCAACTCAAGAACCTTATCGAAAACTTCAGCTGGGACTGTAGTGTCGCGGATAATAGGATACGCCTTGTTTGATACTTCCTGCCAAGCATCTAGGGCGTCCCCTTCAGATTTCAAAACTTGCAGCCCCCAATCTTTTTGCATGATCTTAACTGAATCCACGTTCTCCGCTCTTCCAGATTTAGTCATCTCGCGACCCGCTTTTTCTGCCGCTTTTTTCATTTTAACTTGGATCTCAGGATCAATTCTATCCCAAACTTTTTCCGTTACTACTAGAGCCCCGACGAGTGGAACGTAATTCAAATCCAACATATGCGGAGCCGTATTGTATACTTGCCCTGCTAGTGCAAAAAAAGGAGGCATCGGTACGGTATCTATTAAGCCGGTCTGCAAACTCGAACTTATCTCGGTGCTATCAATAGGTACTGGACGAAAACCAAGCTTCTTTAATAAATTGGTCTGTGGTTCATCACCCGACCAAGTAAAGAGCTTCGTCTTCGCCATATCAGCTGGTGTTGCGAGCGTATCCTTACTAAAAATACGCACCCAACCAGAATCGAGCCAAGTTAAAACGACAAACCCTTTTTCGCGAATTCTCTCCTCCAAGATCGGAGCCATTTTCTCCATCACGTAATTCAGCTCATCGAGCGAACGGTACAAAAGTGGAATCTGCTGCAAGCCTGCGACTGCTGGGTCGATCTCTGCAAGGCCCACTCCCGAAATCAAAGCCGCCTGAATCTGGTTGACGCGCATGCGGTCCACCATCGCCGACTCACCACCTTGGATACCTCCAGCAAAAACCATCAACTCTGCCTGACCCTTACTGTCTTTTTTCCACTCTTGTCCCATTCGGAGCAAACTCTTGTGGAACGACGAATCCTTCGGAGCCAATGTCGTCAGGCGAAGTCGTTGTTTTCTCGCTTCCGCATCCGGAGCCAGCGACAAACACGATACAGCCACTGCCAAAGCAAGGACTGCTTTTCCAATTTTTGAAATAACTCTCATAAAAACAATTACGTTATCTACTCGTCTATAAAACACTCAACTTCAGCAAACGTTTCCCAGCTAGCCTCTTTTTACAAAAATAGCCAATCCAAGCGCGTCAACAACCACTTAGCTCTTCGCTTATAAAGTTCATTGGTCAAACGCCAATCTGGTCGCGCATCTACATCCACAGACAATGCTTTCTCCAGCAGCTCTATAAATGCCTCCTTATCTTGCTGTTCCACCAAAACCGACTCCGCATAAGCGACGTAAATCGAAACCATGTGTCCGCCCGACAAACGGTTTGCTTCTTCAAAGTGATAAGTTGCACGTTCAATTGGATCCCCAACACCGTTCAGGCGGCTCATTTCATAGGTGATGAAAAACGAATGGATGGACCCAGAATCAAATTCCGGATCAAGCTCCAAACACTTCTCCATAATTGATTCAACTAGAGCCAACTTACTCACCAACTCTGGATTGTCCAAAGAGATCGAAACAGCAGCCCCCAGCGATAGACCCGTCCAATAGAGCAGCTCAACATCCTTCTTTTTCAAACGATCCAAAGCCTTTTCTCTATCCTCCTCAAACTGCTCGCCAAATCCTCTGTAACTCGCCTCTAAACCCCGCAACCCGTAGGCATACGCTCGCAAATAAAACTTAAGGCTACGCTCTCGTATCGCTACCGCCTTATCGTAATCTTCGTCTTCAATTTCGTCCGCCTCGAGTTGCAAAAAACCATACCCATACTGCGTAAAACCGCTGGTCAACGAGGTGAGTAAACCCACATGTTCAGGGGTACCTTCAAGCACGCTCTCCATGAGCTTAAGGCTAAACGGTAACGCATCGCGAACCAACTCTGGGTCTTCATCTCCAGAAAACACGGTTCCGCCACCCGAAAGGGCATCTCCGATCTGGTTCATAGCCATCTTCTTCACCGAGCAACCGTTGCTCAGCAAAAGTGCCGAAACTGAAATAGCGCATAAAAGCGAACGCTTGAGAAAATCCATAGTGGGATACGATTGATTAACGATTAGAGCAGTTCAAAAACTGCGAGCAGACCCTATTGTACAAGCAAAAAAAAGCCCGTATGCAAACGCATACGAGCCTATCAAAGTGAAGATTAGGTAAATAACGGTCTAACCGTCATACGCTTGTTCGTCGTGCTCACTCAAATCCAAGCCACGAAGCTCGTCATCGGAACTCACACGCAAGCCCACTACCTTGCCAATGATCCAGAACAAGACAACCGATACGATTCCGCTCCAAACAACGGTCACCACAATACTCAAAAACTGCGCCCATACTTGGCCACCGATTCCTGAAATCCCAGTGCCAAAGCCTGTACCTCCCCATGACGGAGAAGCGACGACACCCGTCAAAAGCGCCCCCACTATACCGCCTACACCGTGAACGCCAAAAACATCCAAGCTGTCGTCAATCTTGAAGGCATGTTTCACCTTAACTGCTACGATGTAACAACATACTCCTGAAACAGCCCCTATTAGCAAAGCGCCCATTGGCCCAGAGCTTCCTGAAGCAGGAGTTATCGCTACCAATCCCGCAACCGCACCGGTTACAATCCCAAGAACACTCGCTCTCCCACGTTCAATCCATTCGATCAGCATCCATGTCAATGCAGCCGCAGCAGTCGCTATTTGAGTCACCAACATAGCCATTCCAGCAGATCCATCTGCTGCGAGAGCACTCCCAGCATTAAAACCAAACCAACCGACCCAAAGCATCGAACCACCGATCATCGTCAGTGTTAAGCTATGCGGTTTAATAGGCTCTTGAAACGCTCCCTGTCGCTTGCCAACCATAAGACAACCAACCAGACCGGCCATCGCCGCGTTAATGTGAACCACTGTTCCACCCGCAAAATCGATCACACTCCACGCGTGAAACAAGCCACCGCCCCAAGCCATGTGCCAAATGGGAACATACGACAGGACAAACCAAAAAATTGAAAACAGAACAACCGCTGTAAATTTTATCCGCTCAGCAAAAGCGCCCACGATAAGAGCCGGCGTAATGATAGCAAAAGTCATTTGAAAAGTAATAAAAACACTCTCGGGAATCGTTCCGTTAACCGATTCCACTGTCAGGTGCTTGAGAAAAAGAAAGTCCCAGCCGCCAAAGAAGCTACCGCCTTCAGACGCAGCCAGGCTGTATCCGACCGTTACCCACAAAATTGTTGAAATTCCGCATATCGCGAAACATTGCATCAAAATTGATAGCACATTCTTAGAGCGTACCAAGCCTCCGTAGAACAACGCCAAACCGGGCAAAGTCATGAACAAGACTAGAGCCGTTGCCGTAATCATCCAAGCTGTGTCGCCGGAATCAATTGTTGCAACGCCTTCGTTGGCAGAGGCTATGCATGGCAAAGCCGCCAAAAGCATAGCAATCAGAGTGAGTGATCGTTTTTTCATTAAGTTATTCGCGTGTGGGCTAAGAGGGTTTTAGATACACGCCAAAAACTACGTTGGTAAACGCTAGCTGTCATTTCGCCTCACGATTACCAAATAGCTTATGGCAACGCTTGGACTAGGGGGGATTCGCATACAATCAATGACCTCTACAGAGCGGCAACGAAAAAATCGGTAAACACCATCATTCCCTAGCTAGCTGAAAGCCAAACAAGCCGTCAAATCCCACTCAAAATGACTCTATCGCTTGGCTGCTCAGGGCGTTCGATCGTTTCTTCAGTCACGAAAAAGGAGACAGCTCCATCTAACTTCACGTGCTCCTCACCTTCTGATAGATCGAAGAAAAACAGTCCACGTGAATTTCTTCCTGGGCGAAGCGTTCCAGCTCGCACTGGTTGCGAACTCGCAGTCTGCGCCCAAACATGGTACCCTTTCCCATCCTCTTCACTCGGCAAGTTTTCTATGCCGATAAACCCAATTCGATACTTGCTATCAAACAAAGTAAAGCCACGCGACGATTCCACTTCAGAATTTTCAGCGAATTCCCCTTCTGGAGGGAGTCCATCGTAAGAAAACCAATAGGCCTCCGCCAATTCCGCCAACTCGATCATCCTCTCGTCTAAACTCATCTGCTCGCGAATATTCGCGATAGCTTGAGGCGTCGCTTCGAAGCCTGGGCGATTCAACTCGCTCAGCAAAATATCAGCCCGAGCCAAATTCCCAGGCTCATTGCTCGGCGATGCACTTGTTGGGTCGAAAGCCTTAAGCCCTAGTACAAGCAATAGGCAAGCAGCTGCAGCCCAACCACCCCAAGAGACAAATTGGACGATCTTTGGCTGAGCCTTCGAACTTTCGCTAAGAGAATTCTCTTCGGCCTCTTCGATTTCAGCGTCGATTTCGCCCATGACTCTCGAATAAAGCTGAAAAGGAACCTCAGCCTGTTTCGCCTGTTTCGCTCCAAATTCATTTACCTCTTGGAAGCCATGAACCAAGTCCTGCAGTTCCCGATCCGCCAGTAAACTACTCTCGAACTCAGCCATCTCATCCTCGGGCAAAGTTCCCAGAGCATATTGTACTGCCTTTTCCTCTAGATATTCTTCACTCATAGCATTGTGCCATTAATTGTTTCAATCGTTGCATACCACGCCTCATAGACGTCTTCACTGTGCCCAGTGGCATTTTTAAAGTATCGGAAATTTCCTGCTGCGTCATTCCGCGATTCATCGCCAGCAGAAGACTGTCCTGCTGAGCTTTAGGGAGCTTTTCTATCATCCGCTTCAACTCACCGACCTCTTCTGCGATTACAATGGAATCAGACGGACTTCGAGCATTCGCCGCGTGCAACTCCATGGGAGCAATCACCATAGGGTCTTCCATCAACGTCTCGGGCTTACGCTTGCGTAACTTGTCTATGCACAGACGCTTAGTGACTAGTACCGACCAGCTAAACGGTCTCGATAGAGCAGGATTATAATTTTTTGCCGTCTTCCAAATTTTTACAAATACGTCCTGAAGTACCTCCTCGGCTTGCATCCTATCTCTGAGAAATTTCAACGCATAGGAAAAAAGTGGCTTGGAGTAACGAGCATACAATTCATCAAAAGCCACGCGATCGCCCTCGGCGATCCGACGTATCAAATCGGCTTCCTTACTTGCGTCGTCCATAGTACTCCAAACCGAAAAGCTTTATTCGGTCGCCTCCTCTTCCTTCAATGGATCTAAATCAGACGAGCCTTCCCCTGTTAACGGAAAATGCCCTTCTAGCTTGGCCAGCAATTTTAAAAGTGTGTCTTTTAGCACCTCTTTATAGGCCTTTTCACGCAGCGTCCCACTCGTCATAATTGAAGCAAAGTCAGAATCATAGTAGATGCCTAAACTATTCTTATTACCGCTAGATGAGCGGAGGTAAGCACTGAGGCGGACTTCGATTGAACCCATACGGTCGACCCCCCACTTTTGCACCGTTATGTAAATGCATGGTTGGTTCTTCGGCACTCGAGCGCCAAACTCGTGTATCTCATAGCCCATGGGGAACTCGATCTCTTGAAACAAAGAGTCGAGTGTAGATTCGAAATAGAAGTATCGATGCTGGTTCGAACTCCCATAATCGTGCATATTATCTATTACGACAATTTGGAGGATCTCTTCCTTATCCAAATATATGAATTCACGCTCCTTCTTCGCCTCAATGGAAGAGGCAAAAACTATCGCAAAAAACAAAACTACAAACTGCTTGAGGTTCATGGTAAGATAAGTAGCAAGAAGCCGAAACATAGTCCGGCTCCAAGGACTACTTCGAAGACAGGGCTGTGTTTGGATTCAAGCCTTACATTAAATTACAACAGAAGAGTCCTACTGGAAGGCCAGCTTATAACGAAAATTCTGCCTCAATAGTTGCATTCATCTCCCAAGGAAGTTGCCAACATCTCTGCGAGTACTCTATCTCTCCATCATGCAGGAAACCATCAGACTAGGAATCGCTGGCGGCGGCATTGGACGTCGCCACACTATCGCATTCAGAAACATCGAAGGCATAGAACTCACCGCTTTTTCGGATCCATCGGAAGAAACGCGTAAGCGCATGCAAGAATCATTTGGTTTTTCTCACACATTCGCCGATTTCACCGAGATGGTTCAAAGTGGCAAAATCGATGCCGTTGTAGTGGCCACCCCCACACATTTGCGCTCGAAACATGTTTCTGAGGCTCTTGAAGCCGGGTTACACACTCTTGGAGAAATGCCACCATGCGGCAACTACAGCGAGATGTCTCGCATCGCCACCGCAGCTAGTTTAATTGGCAAAGTCTATATGTTCGCGAGCCACCACCGATTTGCCCCTGAAATAGCCGAAGCCCACAAACAAATCGCCAATGGAGATGCAGGCGATATCTTTCACGCAGATACCAAATGGCAATGGGCCTGGTGGCCCTACGATGATGACAACTGGAGAGGCGATTCCGACCTTTCCGGCGGCGCCCTCCTCGACATGGGAGCTAGCCTCATCGATGCAGCTTGGTATGCCATGGGATCCCCGTCACCTGTAGAGGCAATGGCAACCCAATTTTCCCACTTCATGAAGTCGGCCGTCAAAGACCCTGAACGTCTTGCCGAAGATACATCAACCGGCATGGTTCGCTTCAAAAACGGGGCATCGCTCAACTACTCAGTAATGTGTTTTTCCCACATCGCCAACGAGCGCAACGGCTGGAATTCGCCCGAAGTGCGCGAGTCCCACATTTACGGGATCAAAGCCTCCTATGATTTGGAAAACGCAGAACGGGTCGCTGTAGGCGAAGACAAACAAATCGAGCGCGATACTTATGCTAAAAAACTAGGGCTTCCCCAATTGCTTTCGCTCCAAGCAAAGGAATTCATTTCATCAATACGCGAAGAACGCGAACCCATCAATTCAGCCAAAGAAGCCCTCGAACTCATGAAGATGATGGACGCCCTTAAAAAATCCGCAAAAGAAAAAGAAGGTGTGCCGATAAAAGTAGAACGCAGCCTAGACGATTTGTTTTCAGGAATGTAATTCGCAAAAAAATGCCCAGAAATCACCTTGGGCAGCCGGTTACTTACCCCAAAACCAAAGGGGATTGTGAGACCTGTCATCCGCTACCGTATACAAAAATCGACATAAGTCTTTAACGAACTGAAGAGCCTATTCTTCGTTACCATGGTCGATGCCAAATAAAAGCACCTGCTTCTGAGCAGATGCCTAAAAAATATTTATTCTCTATTCCACTGCTTTAATCTAGCTGGTACGCTTCGATTAGAGCGATTCCAGAAGAGCCATCGACTGTGTTAATAATTGCTGTGTAAGCCCCAGGATTAAAAGTACCAATTATCGCAGCATCCTTACTATCAGAATCCCAAACTCGTGCCCCCACTTGTTCGAATGCTTCTATGAGCTCCGCCTCATTTCCATCGCTTCCCCAATTGTCGTTCACCAAGATTATACTGGCTCCATCTACAATCGCCAACAACGGGTCAGCAAGTACTTCATTCGCTGGGACACCATCTTCTGCCAAAGCCGGCCCTACGGCACGAACAAGAACAGTCTTAGCCGAATTTCCTGTAATGACAAAACCTCCAATCAATACGCGATTCCCCGACTCCATATAACCACGAGTCGCGATATTGAAAAGCTCGTTTGTCGCCGTTTCATCGATACTTAGAGTCGCAGATGTACTTACAGATTCAGATCCATTTACTGTAGCAACTGCTTCGTATGTCCCCACATCGGCAGCATTGACATCATCAATAATCAGCGTCGCATCCGTTTGGCCACCCAAAGCAATTCCGTCTTTTCTCCATTGTATTGATGCCGTTGCATCCGAAGGGACTACAAAAAATTGAGCACGCCCTCCCGTTTTAACAACCGTATCTTTGGGTTCTAGAGCGAATGCGGGTCCCTCAACCAGAATCGTAATTGGAACCGCAGGCGCAGTGTTTCCAGTTAAGTTGGCTCGATGAAAAGCCTTCACAGTAAAAGAGAATGAACCTGCAGTCGTTGGAATTCCATCGATAATTCCAACCTCAGCATTCATCGTATCGCCTACTAATCCCTGCACGGCTAAACCTTCTGGTATATCTCCTAAAACTTGCCAGGACCCTGCGGAGCTCCTGCCTCCATTTGCACCCGTAACTGTAAATGCCATTTGAAACTCTTCGCCAACGGTTGCTGTCGCTGGAGACGCTGGATTAATCACGAACGTTGTCGCCCCAGAGTAAGCTTGAAAACCTCCAATTGCAGTCGCAACGAAACCCACAGAACGAATCGCTTGAGCAATTGGAGCGGATAAGGCACGTTGAAACTCAATCACGTGTTTGATCACGGGTGCGCGTTGCAGCAACATTGCCAATGTGAATACAGCTACTTGGGCTTTGGGATAATTAAAGCGAGTTAGAATACGGTAGATCATTTTGGTTAGCGTTTGTTGTTAAGTTTAATTACAGCCGCACCCACCGCCACCGACTCCCTCGCCGCCAGTTGATGCTTCTCGCGAAAATTGTACGTGGGACATCATTACGGATTCTATCTCATCGCGATCAGACTTCATCGTGTAATCCGCCAAATTTCCTTTCTGCCACGGCTCTACTGTTGAACAACCGACAAAAAGCGAAATCGTCACCACAAAAAGAATACCGGTGAAAAATCTCTTCATACGTCCTCCTCCAATAATTCAACTAGTTCCACCTCTAATTGTTTGATACTTTTATTCCCATGCCAGCCAATATGGATGTAGCGGATATAACCTTTTTTATCTATCAACAAAGAGGTTGGCATTACTGAAACCTTTGCAGCGCTGACAAGAGATTGTTTTCCATCCCATACAATCGAAAAACTGGGAGAAAGTTTTTGGGTAAAGCGATCAACCAAAGCCTGCTTCTTATCAACACTTACTGCAATAATCTCAAATCCCTGGTCTTTATGCACTGTGTATATCTCGTCCATCGACGGAAAAGATGCCTTGCATGGAGCGCACCACGATGCCCAAAAATCGATTAAGACAACTTTGCCCTCAATATCTGGCAGCTCGCCTGTCAGTTCGTATCCATCTAAAGGAGGCAACTTTGCTCCTACAGAAAATTCCTCCGAGGCACTCGACAAGCTAGATAGCAGAGACAGAGATAAAACAATTAATAATAGTCTAATTTGCGACATAAGCGTGAAAATTCTTTGATTGATAGATTCCATTTTGCATGACGTAGCAGCCTTCCGCTCCAGAAGTGTTTTCGATAAGCTCCATCCCACAATCTTGTCCCATGATAAAGCAGGTAGTTGATAGAACACCTGCTTCCAAACAAGAGTTAGCGATTACAGTAACGGAAAGCACTTCATTCGCAACAGGTCTCCCAGAGCGAGGGTCTAATATATGCCCATAGCGCTTACCCCCACTTTCAAAAAAGCGGCGATAATCCCCAGAAGTCGCGATTCCTCCTCCCAAACAAGCCAAACTGGACCATGCCTTGCCAGGCTCTTCAGGGTTTTCAAGAGCGATATGCCAAGCAGGAAATTTCGGTGGCGTGCCCAAAACATGAATATCTCGGCCGAGGTCAACGAGACACGATTCAATTCCATGCTCCACCGCTATCGCAGCAATTTTGTCCACCGCGTACTCTTTGCCAAACCCACCAAAGTCTAGGGCCATTCCCTCTTTAGGGAGGAAAACGGCATTTGAGCTACGCTCCACTTTTTTCCACCCAACGAGCTCTAAGGTCTCTCTGATTTTCTCTTCTTCAGGCAGTCCTTTCCTTGTTCGGTAATCCCAAAGCTTTAATAGCGGTAAGGCCGTTGGGTCGAGAACGCCATCAGTCATGAAATGTAGATCATCACAGATCGAAAAAATCGAAACTAACTCATCATCGATTTCCACCCATTCCTTCCCAGCTAAACGATTTATCTGACTAACAACGCTATCGTCGCGAAAGCGCGAATACTTCGTCTCAAAATCCGCCAACCACTTCACAGCACTTTGAGCAAATGCGATTGATCGATTCCTATCAAAGCATGAAAACCGTATCGAACAAGCCGCCCCTAAGGCTTCAAACGAAACAATGTAAAGATCTTGCTCGGAATCATAGGACATCCGAACATCAATTGTTTTTCCAGGCTGGTTCTTTGCTAAAACCATAATCGAGCGCCCAACGTAGTTATATTCGCATCAGGAAAAGCAGCTTGAGACGTTATTCCATCTTGACCTTCCATCTCGTATCGTTCGTACGCCACATCAAAGTGGAAATGATCATTGAGCTGATAGACTAATTTCAAGCCGTAAGAAAAGGTTTGCAGCTCAGCCAAACGATAGTCCGATGAATAATTGGGAGCAGAACCGTCTGGCACATCCAAAGCAGTAAAATCCACTCCCTCTAGGTCAACATAGTAAAAATCTGCCGCACTCTGGTCGTATAAGCGGACGTTTGGACGAACAATCCACTTTTCCCCTATTTTCTGATACCATGAAATTCCAAGAGTTGTGCTATCGATTCCCCAAGAATCGGAAAAATACCGAAAATCTACATCAAGGCTTCCATTTAAGGGCTCAACAAATGTTTTTATATTAGAAAACCAAATACGCCTAAGACGTTCACCCGGCCTATTTTCAGAAAAAGCTAATGGAAGTGTCAGCCCTGGAAGAATTTCCGTTTCTTGCTGAATCGATTTATAAGGATCGTTTAAATAACCATCAAATACGCTGTAGGTATAATTCAATGTTACCACAGTGTTAGGATTTACAACTTGGCTAAGGCCAACAAAGAAGTCCCAACTTGTCTTTTCCTCTTTTTCCAGAAAAAATGCTGGTTCCACGTCGTCATCGATAAACGACACCCCTACACTTACTCCCGTATTCCGTTTGTTGAATTCAGTCGTCCGCGAGATTGAGTACCCTTTAGAAAGAAAATCGCTTTCCTTGCTATACGAATACTGAAAATTCGTCGTACTCGCTCCCTGAGTCCAAACGAGATCCACCACTCCCGCATTGCGTTCATCCGCCAAATTGCTAAGAGGGACCGTTTCTCCTTCGTCTTCAGAAGGCGTTCCAAGCGGCGTCGCTCCAGAAATGACATCGTTTACTCCATGACCTTTAAGAGCCAGACTCGCATTGATTTGTTTCTCAAATCCAAGATAACGAGATATTACTCGGATCCTATCATCGTCTTCATTATAGTCCTGCCACTTCGCAGAAATATAATCTTCGGCGAACAATTCGCTATTTGAAACAAGGTACAAATAAGCCGCAATTGAAGCTGATAAAATCTGTCGATTGGGTCTGGATTTGATTTGGAGGTGCCTATTTCCTATCATCGAATTTTGGAGGAGGTTTCAACTCTTTGACGAACGAGACTATTGCTTTCTACGGACCCTTTGAAATTTTGGATGCAATTTGTTTCATTAAATATTAATTTGTCTATACGCAGCATTAGATCCGGTTTTAACGTCAGCCAAGCATCGCGATTCATCTTAAAGTCAGCTACCTTTGGGAACCTCTCATTGAAACGACAACTCCCAACCTTTCATGAGGTACAATCACTTTTTAGGATCAGCCAGACACCACAAAGAAATCGGAACCACCATGCAAAACAACCTTCTCTTATTCGCTTACGGAACCCTCAGAACCACCGAGCCAGAAAGCAAAATGTTTCAACACAAGCTTATCGAGTCCAAGCCAGCTCGTATATTTGGAAGGCTTTATCAAATCCAAGAAGGTTACCCGGTTCTCCAAATCCCCAACGAATCCGTGATAGCTCATGCGAGTGACTATCTCCTCTCCGATTGGATGCTAAATACCGAACAAACGATCGACGCAAAAGAGCCAGATGCCCCATCCTTTGCTTGGATTCAAGGAGAGTTGCTTACTTTCCCACTAGAAGAAGACGTTCTTGAATCGATGGATGCATGGGAGGGGTTCACTCCCGGGAAAAAATCATTCTACAAACGAGTGATAACACAGGCATACACAACTGACGAAATGGCCCACCGATGCTGGGCCTACGTATGCCTTTCAGAGCCCAGGGCACCTTCAAGACCTCTTAAAGAGAACTCGTGGACTCGTCCCAAAGACTTGAAATATTAAAGGCTGATTACATCTCAGACAAAAAGAGCCCGACTCCAAAAGGAGTCGGGCTCTTTTACAAATATATACTCGAACCTCTCTTTAATTAGAAGGGTGAGTCTTCGAAGTCGTCTGCTTGGCCCTGTGAACCCGCACCGCTGTCAGTTACGTTTGCGAGTGAGCTATCAACCTCGCCACCAGCATTTTCAACGCGCCATGCTTGGAGGTTCACGTAGTAACGCCCTTTATATTCATTACCGCGAATATTGAAGCTCACCTTTACCTTGTCACCAGCTTTGAGCTTATCCACCAATTCGATTTTCTCCTTGGTGCACTCAAATTTGATGTCTTGGGGGAACTTATCCTCGCTAGTAACAACGAATTCGCGTTTCGCGAAACCGCTGGAAAACGTTTGTGTATCTTCAATGACCTTCACGGTCCCTTCCATTTCGTACATTCGGGCAACAATGGATGCTGCTTCTCCAATGTTAAGCAAAATCTATTAACAAATAATTCACCGAGGTCTGGCCTCCACGTCATGAGCCTTTTCCTCTAATAGCGAACCGCTACCAGACACTAGCTCCCAAAGCCATTTACTCAGTCGATGGCTATTCAACAGAGATTATTACTCCTTTGCGTAAAGCCCAACGCGAATCGAACGAATAGCCAGAGTACCCACACGTGGGCATCATTCTATCACCGCAACGAACAACCACATGAACCTAAACACTCCTCAACGCAAACTTCTCTCCACCGCCAGCATCTTAGCTCTCGGCGCTTTCGCCGCCACGCCAACACATGCTCAATCTCAATTTGTCGGTACCCGTTCACTCGGCATGGGCGGAACCGGAGTCGCCGGAGTCAACGACACAACCGCTCCCTACGCGAACCCGGCCGCATTTCCCTTCATTAAAATAGACGCAAACAATTCGAGCGAAGTTGAATACAAGAACGCTCTAAAATCACGTCGCAACACTCCTTACGATCAAAGCTTTTACCTCAACCTAGACTTCGGCGGCGGCTATCGAATGACCGGCGATATCGATCAGTATGTCGACGAGCTAATCGACATTGAGGACAAAATTAACGAAATCGACTCGGACAACCTGACAAGCGAAAACATCGTGGATCTCCTAGATGCGGTTTCCTTACTCAACAAGGTCAAGGAGCCGGGCAACGCCTTCATCGGCGGCGGTAATGGTGGGTTCAGCACACAACTCGGTTGGTTCCGCTTTGGTCTACGTACCTATGCTCAAGGATATGGATACGTTGAAGACGTTGAGTTCACCAACGTTGGCTTAGATATTAAAAGCTCTCAGGATCTGATCGACCGAATCAATGATATCAGCGAAGATGACGCTAGCGAGTTCGGAGGCATTTCCTCGCTCACAGCTACTGCCGAGTTAGAAGCTGTGACGCAGTTCGATGTCGAATACGACCCCGAACTTTTCAAGAATCTCACAGAAGCGCAATTTCAACAAATTCTCGATGCCGTAAACAACGGTCTCGTCGATGGGGTAGACGTCGCAGAAATCACCAATGAAGACGTGCTAGATGGTATCGCACAACTAGACGAAGAAATAGGAACTGCAATTGAAGATGGCGTCATCGAACGGGACGAAGTTGGCACAATCACAGATTCTCTCTCCGAGACCATAGAAAACCTTGAAGAAACAGATGGCGATGGAAGCCTGGAAAACAACAGAACATCGGTTTTCGTAAGAAATTTCAATTACGTCGAAATTCCATTCAGCTTCAGCAAACGCTTCACGGAAAATTTCTCAATGGGAGCCAATGTTAAATACATGCGCGGCCGCGTCTATGGCGTGAGTGTTAGCGTCTTCAACGATGACACCGATGATGTCATCGATCGCCTCGAAGGAAACTACCATGAGTCCGATCAATTCGGCGTTGATCTTGGGGCAATGTATCGCATGAAAAATCTCCGTTTCGGAGCGACAGCGAAAAATGTTAATTCACCTAGCTTCGACGGAATGAGCTACACGAGCTTTACGGGTGATGAAGTAACAGTACAAGGACACACAATCGACCCTCAACTTACAGTGGGAGCTGCATGGGTACCAACCAATTTTTTCACTGCTGAAGTCAACGTCGACACATTAGAAACAGAAGACTTCGGAGGATTTACCAAGACACAACTTTTCAAAGCAGGTGCGGAAATCAACGTAGTCGAATTCCTAGCACTGCGCGGAGGGTACTACACAAACTTGGCCGATGGCGAAATTGGTGATGTGTTCACAGCCGGCATCAGTCTCGATATCTGGGCAGCTCGCTTCGATATTTCCGGGGCCCGTTCCGTAAAACAAACCATTATCGACGGCGAAAAAGCTCCAGTAGAATCCTACGTCAACCTAGCCTTAAACTTTGGTTTCTAATAGACTTCAACTTTCATAGCCTATCTTAAGTACTCAAGGCTGGGATCCCATAGGATCTCAGCCTTTATCTTTAGAGTGTTCGACACTCGCTGACTTATCGACTTTAGGAACCGGATCCTCCCCTTGCCCTCCCCAAGGATTACAACGAAGAATTCGATAAATCGACAAATATGTAGCCCGCATCAAAGGCAGAGATCTAAAGCACTCAAGTGCGTATTGAGAGCAAGTTGGCGTGAAACGGCAACCCGCGTTGGCCCCAAAAAACACATACTTTAGCGGCGATAACGCAAACCGGTAAAATCGTATCAACCCAATTGCAAACCAAGCGAATGGTCTACCTACACTATACAACAATTTGCTCATTTTCGAGCCAGCTTAGGTCTCATGCCCACCAAAGTTCGGATTAACTGCCTCGCATTCCTCAGGTAGGACCTCCGTCACCACCGAAATACCTGCACCTTCCAAAACCGCGACTGCATTTCCACGGTGAGCAGGAGTAGGATCCAGCGTGCCTATAATCACACTCTCGATTCCAGCTTCGATAATCGCATCAGTGCACGCACCCGTTCGACCTCTTGTCGAACACGGCTCCAAAGTCACATACATGGATGCCCCATGAATCGGTTGCCTTCCAAGAGCCATCAACGCATTTCGCTCCGCATGCGGCTCACCGTTTTTAATATGATAGCCAGAAGCGACAACCTCTCCGTTTTCTACAATCACCGCGCCAACTCTTGGGTTTGGGTGAGTCAGGGCAACATCCGCCTTCATCGCCTCGTTAATCGCGAGCCTCATAAATTTGGAATGTGATTCGCTACCGGACATTACAATAAACAGTCGTCAAGATGGTCTTAAGCATTACCTGTGCAATGCTCGGCATAAGCCTTTATCTTTTTCCGCACATTCGTGAGACCATTACGTCGATTTGGCGAAAGGTGCTGCGTAATGCCCACATCCGCTAAGAAATCAGGCTCCAAAGCGATAACATCTGCCGGAGTTTCCCCACTGTACAATTCGCACAACAAAGCAGCCGTTCCTTTAGTAATTGCAGCATCCGAATCCGTTGTGTAATAACATTTTCCGTCTTTGAACTCCGGAAAAATCCAAAGACGCGACAAGCAGCCTTCGATCAAAAACGCATCGATCTTATACTGCTCGTCCAAAGGAGGATGGCCTTTCGCCCGATCAATAACATAGGCAAACCGTTCGAAATGGTCTTCGAACGGACTCAGTTCATCCACCAAGGCATCACGCTTCTCTTCAATACTCATAATCAATTCCTTCAAACCATTGAGACGCTACTGCTCTCAGAGCAAACATTTATCTCAAATTGGAAGGCCTTGAATTACTTAAACCCAATTACAACCGGTCGCTTTTCAGCCCTCGTTAGCTGGTCGAAGAAATCGACTGTCTCCTGGTAGCGATTCGCTGGGAGCACAAAGCTTTTTTCAACTAATTTCCGCTCCGCAATCACCGTGTTTTCGACCGAGCCAATTTTCAATGAGTAGTTAGCAAATTCTGTTTCGAGCAAAAATTCATCAGGATTTTCTACGAGAACCAAATTCTCAGGGAGCTCAAAGTGTATTTTTTCAGAAAGCATGTAGGGTTCTATGACTGCATCCGACTTGCGAGGCTCGTCGCTAGGAGGAACCCATTCTCTTCTACCTAAAAATACTGGACTAAAAATCATCCGTTTTCGGCTAATGGCCCTCCCGTAGTACTTGGACGAAAACTCTATTTCCAAAATAAATCGATTCTCCTCAAAGTAGTCTTCGCACTTAACCGAACCAATGGTGGTCTCGATCGCCTGGGCAGATATCCAAGATAACAACATTTCGTCAAATTCTTCCTTGCCCAAAGATCGGTATAAATATCTCAATCGTCCCGCCATTCTTCCTGACAACGTGTCGCGTAAACGCCCGTCGAGCCCTCCAGAATGGTCGACCTTAACATAAATTTCTCTTTCTACTTGAAAATGCTCGGGCCCCAAATTCGGAACCTTAGCCAAGCCGTTGGTTTGACCATTCTCAACTAGGACATTCCCACCCATTAAATAGCTCGGCACTTTTCCGACTGGGGTGTACCAATTTGTTGGATCAAAAAGCAACACTCGTCCTAACGACTCCACTTCAACGATCGAGTCAGCTACGACGTCCTTCCCCACCGGTATACCCACTATACAATGATCAAACTGAAACGGAGAAGGCCAAGAATCGAACACAAAGGCTTCTTCATCGACATTTGCACTAACCGGGTAGGCATCAATTCCTTGTGTAGCGAGCATCGCAATCGTCAAAGCTGACATATCCTTACAATCCCCAAAATGTCTTTCGAATATTTTTCCTACATCAAATGGTTCGTATCCACCCCCTGAATTCAAATCAACGTTAATCTGCATGTAATTAAGCGACTGAGCGTAGCGACTAATAGCCTGAATTTTTTGCCAATTAGTTTCCGAACCTGCGACTAAGTCATCTGCCTTTTTTTGAATCGCCAGTGTTGGTTTGGTTTTCCGCAAAAAGGTCTTATAGCCGAATTCTGACACATCCTGCCAATTCTCAAAACGAAAACTCAAATCCTCCTTGTTCTTACTTTCAGCGGGAACAATTGTAATGCCCACCTGGGCCAGCAATTTTTTGTGCGGCAATCTATCGTACTCTTCGAGATTTACACTTGGGAGCTCACTCGCCTCCCAACGATAAACTTCATCCGTTTGCGTGCTTACAATTTGGTCACTATTAAAAATAGTCCCTTTTGCTTCCCAAGCGTTTGGCAATTTTAATTCAAATACAGAATGAACAGTTGGGCTAGCCAATTGAAAAAACCAATACTCTTGGAGGAATTTTGTTTTCTCAGCAACTTTGTATTCGTAGGCAAATACAATATCTCCCTTAGTAATTGATCTAGTTTTATCCAAAAGAAATGCCATTGATTCACTATGCAAGGCATCTCGGTCTCTCGCCTCTAAATAACCGTCCTTCCTTCCAAAGGTCTCTATCTTACCAGAGGGAAATACCAACCAAGCTTTGAAGGACTTAAGGTTTTGAGATTTATTGTACAATGGGATGTAGGCCGAAGCGAGCTCTCTCTCCGAACGGGATTTCAAATGAATCGCATATTGAGCATACGAATTTACATTTCCTCCTCCCAAATATTCGACTTCCTTTTTGTCTATCAAAACTAAAGACTTAGCATCCGGCTCGATTCGGTCGTATGCATCCTTTTGTTCGATAGCATTCGATAGCCAATCAGGAATCTTCCCCTTCCCACTTGCAACAGAGAGTAGCGAAATTAGCGGCAAGATAAAAAGGAGAAGTCTCATCAGAAGGCTGCTAAAAATGATCCTATTAGTTGGATACATCTTCATTTACTAGTGCTATAGGAGTTGAATCTGCATGATTTATTACATCAAAAACTTCTTGAACTGCTGCATAAAAACGATTCGCAACTCTTAATGCTTTTAGTGTGTAATTCCTTTCAAAATACAACTCACGATTTCTCGCATCAAACTTTGACCAAGTTGTAAAGTCTAGTAGAGCATTTTCAATGTTCGCGTTCTTACTGTAATCTTTCTCCAAACTATAGCCTTCCGGCACGCTTATTGTTACTTTGTCTCGCTGGTGTGTCTTAAAATTAAATGCAATCCCTTCCGTTCTTTCCTCCTCAGGAAACAAACGTGGCGACGCCACTTCAAACAAACTTGGCTTCACAATTATCCGATTATCCAGTACATCCGCATAACCGGGCACTTTCAAACGATAACTTACTCGTAATTCATTGTCATGAAGATGCACACCTTCAACTACGACTTCCTTTACACTCGAACGCGGCAGACGAGACTTCCAAACATCTTGCTCAATATACTCTTCCACCTCCTCATCTGTCATCGTGGAAAATAAACGCTTCCTCCAAAGACTTTCATATCCTTTGTAAAGGATTGTTACCTCCCCTTCCAGATCACCATATTCATCCACTGAGGCATTGATGGTTCTTTCCGCATTGGAATAGTCATCCTCAACCTTACTTGTTTTCATTAAATAGTAATACTTTTTTTCCGTGGTAATGACACTACCGTCTACATTTTCTGGATTCAAAGTTTCTATCGGCAAGAACCGGCTACCTGGGTCAAAGAACCTCCACGTTTCGCCTTGTCGGATCGAAACGATCCAGTCTGATAAATTAAACGAACTCAGAGCATTTTTGTTATACGTATAAAGCTGATGATTTTCAACCTGAGCGAATCGAGCATGAAATCCCGCTACGGAAGCGAGGGATGCAAATACGCCATTAATGTCATAACGAGTCCCATAACAATTTCTTATAGTCATATTCGGGTTATCGTTTTCTTTTAGATTCTCGAGTTCCTCCTCGGTGTATTTGTCAGTGTAGAAACTGATGTTCGTCAGTTCTTGGGTACAATATTCATAAGCCGCCTTAAGTTTGTCTTCCCCGTGGTATAGCCCCTCAAAAAGCTTAGCCGCCAGTTTCTTAACCTCTTTTTGCTTAGCTTTTACATAATCACTATTAACGCTAATAACAGTACCACCCCTGTAATCCCAATACTTTTTCTGAGTTAACTGATTCAGGTGGGATGCATACTGTAAGTAGATAAAAGGCTCAAAATCCTTGCGGGGTGGAATATAGGATTTAGTCGAAGCCGCTGGTTCATGTTTTGAGCTGTAGTAGTATTTGCCACCCTTCTTATCTACCCCAATCCTGCAATTGTAAGGAACTATACGCGACGCCATAGCAGTATGAAATTTGATAGATAAATCAAAATTCCAAGTAGCCCATTCTGCCCGAACAGGAATGTCAAAGCTGGGAACCCAGTAACGCCTCGAGGCCGTCCAGCGATACTCGATAATACAACCAGGCGACAAATTCGGAAAAGAGAATGACTTCGCATTTCCCTCAAACTTGTCATCCTTGTATATCTGCCTCGTGTATACATCACTCTTATCGAGATAAGCAACTGAACCATCCGGATAGATGATACGGGCTTTTATAGAGTATATTCGCCAACCTGTTTGGTAAAGCAGGTCTATTTTATCGAGTTTATCGACCCCAGCTTCAGTGTAAATTTTCAATCGATTGTGATACTTAAAAAGTGTATCACTGCCTGAGTCGTCCACGTTCAGTTTTCGGTATAAAAACTCTGCATCCGCCTCAGGGTCAACCTTCCCACTCCCAATTGATAATTCCTCTTCGGGAATTGCCTTCCATCCACCTTTTGCTAAATCCGAGTTTCCACGAAGCTCGAATTGATAGTTTAGAACTAGGACGCAAAAGATCCAAAGGAGAGACGAGAGAGAACGAATCATTAAAGGACCGATAGATCTACACCCAATCCTGATCAAGGATAAA
Source organism: Puniceicoccaceae bacterium K14 (assembly GCA_022538095.1). GTDB lineage: Bacteria > Verrucomicrobiota > Verrucomicrobiia > Opitutales > Opitutaceae > JAKYXN01. The sequence continues at coordinate 117,026 of JAKYXN010000005.1, forward strand.
CCTTAGAGCCTGCGCACAACTTAACTAAATTCAACTCAGATACTTACACTCGCAAATAATCTGAAATGCGGATTTGAAATTTCGCCGTTATCAGCAAACCTTGAGATCATGCGCATCACCCCATTCACTTTAATTATATTGCTCTGCCTAAATGCGCTTGTCGCCGCACCTAAACTTCCAAAGCCATGGGAATTTGGACAACTACCAACTTGGGATGCCGGCGTTCGAGGAGGTATTCCGAAGGTGAAAACCAAAATCGAAATAGATGCGGAGGTTTTATCCTCTAAAACTGATCCAGCTGCTTTTATCCAAAGCATTATCGATTCTACGAAAGCTCCCGCTGCCATTCTACTGCCCAAAGGAACCTACCACCTCACGAGTCCTCTCTCATTAAAAAGCGGTATTGTTCTTAGAGGCCAAGGACCCAAGCGTACGATTCTGAAATTTGATATCACACTTCCCGATACAGAGTATACCTTTGAACGCCCCAGCCTTGGATCAATAAGGTTTGAAGGAAGCATCAGTGAAAAAGAAATTTCATTAACCGATATTCACCTAAAAGGTACGACTACCCTAAAGATTGCCGAAGCCGACACCTTCAAAAAGGGCGACTTGATCGAAGTTTTTTCCGAAAATGACCCCGCCCTTCTTTATACCGATCCACGATGGAAACGCCCTTGGGCAGATCGAGCATTGGGCCAAATCGTATCGATCGTTTCGATCAAAGCGAACACCATCAAAATTGATACTCCTCTCCGCCTCAATTTTTATCTCGAGCTCAACCCACGTATCCGCAAAATCGAACCGATTGAAGAAGCAGGCGTCGAAAACTTAGGTCTCGAAAGAATCGACAATTCCATTGATAGCATAATCGGTTTCGAAGGAGCCCTTAATTGTTGGGCTTTAAATTGTAATTCCTTTATGGCAGGCCGCGGCCATATTTGGGTAAATCATAGTCGGTTCGTCACTGTCCAAGGAAACGAGGTTCATCATGCATTTAGTTATGATGGCGGTGGAAATGGATACGGCTTGGTTGCAGGCAACATCGCCGTTGACTGTCTCTACATCGACAATATTGCCCACAATTTACGCCATTCCTATATGGCCAAAAAAGGTTCAAACGGGAATGTATTCGCCTACAACTACTCGCACACCCGCCGCCGCGAACCGGAAGGCGAGCCGCTTCTTTGCGACATTTCGCTCCACGGCCACTACCCGTACCAAAATCTATTCGAAGGCAATGTCGTTGAATACGTCGACCTTGCCGATCATTGGGGGCCTACGGGACCCGACACCACTTTCTTCCGCAATCGTATCAAAGATAAAGTCACTATTCGAGACTACTCGCACCACATGCGCTTTATAGGAAACGTAATCCAAAATAACGGAATACATCCTGATATCACGGTGCAAAACACAAGCCTCCTGGAAAACATTTTGCTTTCAGCCCCAAATGACGATCAGCCCAAGTACGAAGGCGAGTTGCCCGCATCTCTGATTTTTGAGAGCAAGCCTGGCTTCTGGGGAGACGATCTTGCTTGGCCGTCAATTGGCCCAGATTCAGATAATTCCCAAGATATCGTGATCCCAGCTCAACATCGTTGGGAAAAATCGAAAAAATTGAGCGACATGGATTCCTAAGATACCTGCATATCATTGCACGCTTGCCTTAATCCTAGCTTATCTCCTTGCTGCCCCGTTTTCCCATGAGCAAGCACAGTCAGCCTCCACGCAAATTCCGACCAGAGCCCTTCGAATACCACCAGGAAATCGAATTGGAAATCACCTCTTTGACGAACATGGGTCAAGGCGTTGGCCGCATCAATGATTGGGTGATCTTCGTCCGCTTCACCCTCCCTGGGGAAAAAGTCAAAGCCCGTGTTTATCGCAACGACAAGAATTTCTCCGAAGCAGATCTTGTCGAAGTCATAACGCCCTCGCCTCACCGAATCGACCCGAACTGCCAATATTTCGGAGAATGCGGAGGTTGCCAGTACCAGCATTTTGATTACGAGGAACAGCTAAAATGGAAAACCCAACAAGTTAAGGAGCTTCTCTGGCATATGGTACGTATTGAGCAAGAAGTTTTGCCAGCGATCGCATCGCCTAAAGAGTACGCCTACCGATCAAAAATCACCCCTCACTTTGCCAAACCCAAAGAAGGTATTTCTCCAAAACTCGGGTACTTAAAAGCGGGAACTCGATTCAGTTATGTCGATGTAGAGGAATGCCCTTTGGTCTCTCAAGCGATGAATGATCGACTCAGCGAGCTTCGAGCAGAGGTCTTCCAAAAAGCCGACGAAAAGGCTTATCGAAAAGGAGCCACTTTACTTATTCGAGAACACATCGATGGCGTAAGCAGCGACCCCAAGGCGACGATTCGCGAAAAAGTGGGCGATATCCATTTCTCATTTACTGCAGGCGAATTTTTTCAAAATAACCCGCACATCTTGCCTCAATTCACTGAATACGTCAGCAGCCAAGCAAAAAGGGTCGGCGCCCGTTTTCTAGTCGATGCCTACTGTGGCAGTGGGTTGTTTTGTCTTACCGCAGCGAACGACTTCGAAAAAGCAATCGGCGTCGAGGTCTCGGAACACTCCGTAAAGTGGGCGGTACAAAACGCTCAAGATAACAACGTAGACAACGCTTCATTTGTTCTCGGGGATGCCGCATCGATTTTCGAACATATCGATTTTCCAGGAGATGAGTCGGCCGTTATTATCGATCCTCCACGGAAAGGATCCAACGAGGATTTCCTCACTCAGCTAATTCAATTTGGTCCCAAATCGATCGTTTACGTCTCGTGCAATCCTTCCACTCAAATGCGCGATTTGAACACCTTGCTTTCCGGTGGGTACGAAATCGCAGAAGTTCAACCATTTGACCTCTTCCCCCAAACCAAGCACCTAGAATGCGTGGTCACCTTGAACAAAACGGGAACCACCAAGGAATCTTAGTTATTTCCTGCCGTTAGGCGCGAAACAACCGTGAAGAGCGATTCAGGCTGAAACGGCTTGGAGAGAGCCGGAAATTCGATCCCGTCCAAACGTAGCTTCGTTTCTTCGCCAGGTTTGGCCACTTTCGAAAGAAGGGACGTAAGAAAAAGTACGTTCAAATCCTTACCTGCAGCAGATTTTTTCAGCTGTTTGACCATTTCTGAGCCATTCATATCAGGTAGCATGATGTCTGCGATGAGGAGGTCAGGTTTTTCACGTAAAGTTAGTTCAATAGCAAAACGCCCTTCCGAAGTGGACAAAACCTCAAAGCCTTTCTTTTCCAAAAATGCGGTTAATACCCGAGCAGAAGACCGGTCGTCTTCAAGCACTACAATTTTCTTTTTATCGTTCATTTTGGTAATAATTCTTATTCGCCACGGGGATCTTGATGTTCTTGCTCAATGTAGCCCAAAGAAGGAGAGATCCTAAGAGACGTTATGTTGGGCTTTTTATCGGCAAATTTCCGAAAACGTTTACCTAGAAAACGCCGGAGAACCTCTGTGCCCCTTTTAAATAAAAAGGACCATACCATTAAAGCGCTAACACGATTCCAATTCGCGAATTTGATCCCGCAACTTAGCGGCTTCTTCGTATTCCTCGGTCAATACGAGTTCTTGCAGTCGTTCTTTTAGAGCAGCGATTTCTCTCAGTGGGTCTTTATTAACAACCCCTGGCGATCCCTTGCCTTTATGCAGGAGTCCGCGCTGCACCTTTTCCAGCACCTTGGATAGTCCTTCGGCGAATGTATGATAGCACTCCGAACAGCCTAAGCGCCCCTTCTCTTTAAAATCCTCTTTGGTAAATCCACAATTCGGGCAGGCAGTGGATTTTTTAGACGGGTTCGCCATCGTTTGCTTCGACACCGCTTTACCAGCAAACTGCATGACATCTGCCCCCATAGAGCTAGTGGCCATCTTAGCCGTAGGACAGCTTTCGCAAACACTCATTTTGGAGAGCTTTCCATCTATCACTTGAGATAGGTGGAGAGTACATGGCTTCACACAATTCGCACATTTGTTAGGTCGCTTCTCGCTCATTTAAGTCAGCTACAGGTCTATTTTAGAATTCGTTCAATATAGATTCGACCAGATACCAAGCGATATTCAGCAAAAAGATTTAAAAAGCGAGCTCGCCTCTCATTGAAGCCTGCCTCTAAGCTCAGTTCATGTCACAACACAAAGCTACGCTTACTTGGAAACGCGGCGACGCAGACTTTTCCTACAAAACCTATTCGCGGAACCATCAATGGGACTTCGGCCCAGAGTCTAGCATCACCGCATCCGCTGCCGCTCAATACCTAGGCGACGAAACAAAAGTCGACCCTGAACAAGCCTTCGTCGCCTCCCTCTCTAGCTGCCATATGCTCACTTTCCTCGCTATCGCTTCTATGAAAAAGATCGTTGTCGAGAGCTATGAAGATCAGGCAATCGGCCATCTGGAAAAAAACGAAGATGGAGTCATGGCGATTACTCGAGTCGATCTCTACCCAAAGATAGAATTCGCTGGCGGCCAAGAACCTGATAAAGCGACTCAAGAAAAATTTCATGAACTCGCTCACAAACAATGCTTTCTTGCCAATTCAGTGAAATGCCCGATTAAAGTGAATCTCACTTAATCGTATCTGCATAAAACCTACGCAAAAGCAATTGCTCTGCTAGTAGGAATAACGCTTGCCAAGCGCAACAAAAGTTACTTTCTTCCCACCTTCCAATTGTCGGGCCTGTAGCTCAGTTGGTTAGAGCAGTGGACTCATAATCCATTGGTCCTCGGTTCGAGTCCGAGCGGGCCCACCATTGATTTGGTCGATTTTCGCTGGATTTCAGTTTTCCAGCTAGCTCTCACTATCCGAAGACTCTTCCGCTCCAGATTGCTGATCTTTACCCTTCATCAACTCTTGAATAGCTAGATTCCAAACCCCTGCTTGCTTGGACTTCGCTTCTTCCTGAGCTTTCAACAATTCAGAATCATTGCTCGCCTGACTCGGAACCCATCGCGCCAAACCTTGGCGAACGAAAATCGCATTCACGTATTCGTCCGCAAGCGTGTAAACCTCAGCTAGGATCACATCGCCGTTGGCAACCTCCTGCGGTTTGAATTTGAAACGCGAACCCAGAATACTCCCTTGCAGAAATTCGTCTATCTTTTCATCCTGCATCTCAGATTCATGAGCGACGCTAATTCCGAAAAACTTTACCACTGCATTCTTCCCATTACCAAAGTCCACCGAAAGCGCGTCTTTACTCAATATCGAGTTTACCACCCCTTCGCGATCATGTGTCTCGCTCTTCTTGTTTAGAAAAATGAATGCAAAAGCGAGCGCTCCTACAAATAAAAGGATGAATACCAACATGGCTAAATCTGCGTTTAGGGTGAAAACGAGCGGTCGAGAATGAACACGCTTCTCGTTCAAACTACGTCTATGCAGGAACGAAAAGGAAACCTTTCCCCAAAAACTTAATGATTTTGAAATTTATTTTAAGCTTTGCCCCAGATAAGCCCTTACAATCTAAAAATTTTAAACGTACAAAAACCTCGCTCACGAACCATCGATTCTAAAAGCTCGTATACTAATATGTTTCCATTTGAGACCATAAGCAGCCTACAAAACACTCGCGTCAAAAACCTCGTCAAACTCAGAAATCGCAAAACGCGAGACTCCCAAGGCGTATTCATCGCCGAAGGATACCGAGCTATTTCAAGAGCTTTGGAAACGAATATTATCCCCCAAGAAGTGTATTTTTCGCCTGAATGCTTTCTCGGCGAAAATGAAGAATCCCTCCTTAAACAACTCGCCGACTCCGGTTGCAAACTGTTCGAGCTCCAAAAACACGCATTCGAAAAAGTGTCCTATCGCGACCGCCCCGAAGGCTTACTCGCTGTAATTGAACAATGGAATCATCAGCTTGAAACGCTTAATCTAAGCGAATCACCCTTTTTGCTAATCGTCGAATCGATCGAAAAACCAGGCAATCTCGGGACAATCCTACGCTCAGCCGATGCAGCAGGAGTAGACGCAGTGATCTGCTGCGACCCAGTTACCGACCTCTACAACCCAAATGTTGTACGATCTTCAACCGGCGTACTTTTCTCTATGCCAAGCGTAATGACATCCACAAAAGAGACGATCGACTGGCTCAAGAAAAACGGTATCCGTTCTGTAGCCACAACACCACACACCACGAATCTTTACACTGACATCGACTACCAAGGCTCCATTGCAATCGTAATGGGAAGCGAACAATTCGGCCTCTCCGACACATGGCTAAAAGCTTGTGACATCAAAACACGCATACCTATGGCAGGCCAAGCTGACTCTTTAAACGTTGCCATGGCAGCTCTCATCACTCTGTTCGAAGCCGTGCGCCAACGAAGCACATAGGAACCTAATAGATTTACACTAAGAAAATCGAATTCGCCTGCAGAAGCTTCATATCGACATCTACTACTCCGCTAGGTAAACCTCAAGAAGGCCTACTCCAGTTCCGCTATTCACTCCACTCAGAATAGCTGTGTAAATGCCAGCTGGTACCGTCATCATTATCATTGAATCCTTGCTGCCCGCATCCAATTCAAACGCCCCGGGCACAACCACCGCAGCCTGATCAGCCATAGCTTCGTCCTCCCAATTATCATTGAAAGCAACTATCGTATTAACTTCATTAATACTTGTTACCAAAGATAACTGAGGATCTGTCAAAACATTCGAAACCCCTTGAGTCGACAACCCTGGACCCACACCACGTATCAGCAAACGCTTCGGCTCATTTCCAGAAATCACGAAGCCAACAATTAAAACGTTTTCGCCCTCTCCAACCAGATTACGTGCGGATACGTTTACCAATTTGCCCGAACCGACACCCAAATCGTAGAGCTCAGCGAGGGCAATCCCCTCGCCACCGCTGGCATCGCTGATGACAACAGTTCGCAAACCATCAATCGTATTCACTATTGCAGAATCTAAGCTACCAGCACCCAAGGAGAAAGCACCCACATCAGCGAAAACCTCGTTGTTAGCGTTTGGGTATTCGATATGCCAATCATCATTCTGAACAAAATTATCTGGCAACGACTCAACCAATATTGCAATCGGATTAGCCAGAGGGTTGTCAACTCCTTGATCCATCAATGAAGGGCCAACTCCACGAGCCAAGATTTCTAAATCTCCTCCATCTGCAACAAAGCCCATTATAAGCGGCTCGCCTCCCACTCCTGTAAGTGAACGAACAGACATATTAATAATATCCCCAGGTTCCAGAGTTGCCACTGTCAAACGAGCAAATCGGCTTTCCGCTGTACCGATTTCTGTGGATACGACTACAGTGTAGTCGCCCTCGTCCGCACCAGCGACTGAACTAATCTCAATTTGATTGGAGGCACCCTCTGTGAAAACAACGCCATCTTTCAACCATTGATAGCTCGCTCCACTAGCATTCTCAACTCCAACTGAAAGCAAAAAGGTGCTCCCTTCACTCAAAGTCTGACTCACAGGATGCTCCACAATACTCGGAGGCCCATCATTCGATTGGACAACCGGTCCCTCGACCGCGTCAATCGCAGCTCGAAAAGCCGCGATAGGCCCTTCCAAATCATTAAACCCTAACCGTGTGAATATAAGCTCCCATTGCTCGTGACTTGGAGAATTTGCGACGCCATTTATAATGGCAAAAATCGGCTGACCACCTGATTGAAAAAGACTCGATGCACTTCGATCGAAATCATTCCAAACTGTCTCAAAGTTAAACGAGTCAATAAAATCTTGCGTATCCGCCTCCTGAAGACCCTGAAGATTGAGCCCCACATGCTTGAAAGGTACACCGTTAGGATTTCCTTCTAGATTGGCATAATACTCAACAATACCCGGCTCAATCTGATGCGCTGCAGCTGAACAAAAAGGACACCACCAAGCGAACCATTCCAAAAATATCACCTGCCCTTCCAAGTCGTACAGACTCACCTCTTGCCCCGTCTCACGATCGATCAATGTGAAATCCTCTACAATATCTCCAACCTCATACCGTTGCCCCAAAGCTGAAAACGTGGGAACTAAGACTAAGAAACATAACAAAAATTTCTTCAAAATATTCGTATTCATAATTTTATTTTGTTAAAAGGTTTTCCCAAACGAAATTTGAGCGATATCCCAGTCTCGGTCGCGGTATAAATTCTGAAAGAAATCCGTATTCGGATTTGTAGGCTCGTAAGTAGAGCTCAACCGAGAAAAGTAAATGCGAGCAGACCATTTCTCTCCCGTCATCCAACGAATTCCTATTCCTTGCTTATTCGTCTCCACTCCGGGGGCTGCACTCGTAAAGAGGAGCGAATCTTCGATCTCCCCCGTATCTTCATAATACCGGGCATCCGCATAAATCGAAATCGTATCTGTTATTGAATACGACAACTCCAAATTTCCATAGTAGGCCTCGAAATCTGGGTTTTCAATCGCCGCGCCAACTTGTAACTTAGCAATCAACTTGTCAGACAACCCAAAATTTCCAGAAGCCTGCAATCCATAACGCCAATCTCTTTCGCTCGTCCGAGATCCCCGCAACTCCACTAAAGTGCGAATCCGCTTCGTAAGAATATTTTCCGTAGAAAGGCTTATTGCCGAAGTAGCTAGCACAAGCGAACTCCGCGTTAAACCATCAAAATCGATTTCATATCCAGGCGAAATATCGTCGCGCAACTGCGAAAGCGTCAACTGAGCGTAGCCCGTATTCGGTTTATACTGCCAGCGAATACCCACACTCCCATTGATCCCCTTGGGATCAGCGGCAATGTAATTATCAGCGCCCTCGACGCCCTCTGGAAGGTCCGAGAAACGCTCTGCAAAATACTGGTCTAACCAAATACTCGAGTAACTCGTAAAGCCATCATACACTCCCAAACTCCCAAGAATCCAAAAATTCTCTCCCAGAGCCTTTCGTGTATTGAGTTGCAGTGAAACATTCGATTCCGACCGCTCGGCAGGTTCACCCAAAAAATCAAAATCAACCGGCTCGTAATCCACATCGTACTCTGTGCGAGCAATACTCGCCGTGGTATCCCAACCACTAATAACCTCCGACGCTTGCACGCTAATCTGTTGGATTCGAATATCATCCGAATCTACTAATTCCCAAGAGACAAAGGCATCCTCAATTGCGAACGATACACTTCCCAAAGCCAGGGCCTCCAAAACAAAAATGAATTTCTTCATAATCCGTACCCAGTTTAGCTTATCGACACGCAGTACACCCTGCTGCTTGGCCGCCTCCAGAAACCGCGCTTCCCGGCTCGATTTGGCTAATCAGGTTAATTGACGAATTCTCCACTGGACTATCCGAGAAAGTCATCTCCGGCCGCGATACAAACTGTTGTTCATAAACAGGAACCGAAGTACAGGCAGAAAAGCCCAAGGCAGATCCAATCAAAATTAGGGGAAACAATAAGCGATGCGTTTTCATAATGGAGGAAGAGGTTTAAGGTAATTTTAGAAGTAAGAGACTAAACTGCTAAGTTTATTCCCATAATATGCCACAATACCACGCTTTATTTCAACAGGCGATGCACCGAAATTATCACCAACCTTTAGTGACCGTCTCAAAAAAGTTAGCTTCTCAATACCTCAACCAACCCAACTTTGCTAAGCTCTGCAAAATTCCCTCAATTTCCATAACTTGCCAGTCATTCCCCAACGAGTAGGCTCCATCGACAGGAGCTACAATAAATGCTTTGGCCGGATCGATAATTTCCTTCGCTCGATGATTCCCCTTCGTGAGTTCAGGACTCTTGGAGGCTTTACATTCAATAGCAATCGTTTGCCCAGCCTTTTGCAAAACAAGGTCAATTTCATCGCCACTAGAAATTCGGAAAAAACTGGCCTGTACCGTTGGTTTCAAACGCGGAACAATGGACTCAACAACAACCCCCTCCCAAGATGCACCAAAAACAGGTTGTCCATACAACTCGTCAAAACTCTCAATCCCAAGAAGAGCATGAAACAAGCCACTGTCTCTTATAAAAATCTTGGGAGTCTTCGCTAACCGTTTTTTTGTATTGGCTTCGTATGGCTGGAGCAATCTCAGCACAAAAGTCTGTGTCATCAGTTCTCCATAAGAACGAGCTGTGTGGTGCGATACACCCAGAGAAGCGCCCAACTTACTAGCATTAAACATCTGTGTCCTTGGGAATGAGCGCACATTGTCCAGAATCGGCGCATATTCTCAGCAGGATACCCAAACCCAAGCTGCGGAATATCTCTCTCCAAGAACGTTGATACAAAGTCAAAGCGCCACTCAAGGCTTCGCTCATCGGATTGAGCCAAGAAGCTTGGCGGGTAGCCTCCTCTCAGCCACAAGGAATGTAGTGAATCCGATCCCACTTCGCTCAAGTTTAAAGGTGTCAGTTCCAGAAAGCTTACTCTGCCAGCAAGCAATTCAGATGCTTGCTTCAGCAATTCTTGAGAAGCAGATCCGAGCAACAAAAAGCGCCCCGGCTTTCGATGATCATCAATAAGACTTCTTAGTATCGCAAAAATCTCGGGAGCTCTTTGAATTTCATCCAAACAAATCAGACGATCTGATAAACGCTCAAGAAACTGCTCCGCGTCCGCTAATTTTCTATTGTCCGACGGTCTCTCAAGATCCAAATAGACTCCACCTTTAATCAAATCCAAATAATGTTTTGGCAGAGTAGACTTACCGCATTGCCGAGGTCCCAACAAAACAACTGCGGCTCACTTCCAATACGATTTGACAATGCATCAAAAAGAACCCGCTCAATCATCCAAATATAGATTTAGTGCTTTCAGCTATTTTTCATGCAAATTGGAACTCTGGCTTCCAATTTGTTCATATCAAAAATGGGCTAGGCCATTTTTGATTTTAATACCTTCAAAAACTTACCTGCTCCTCCTCGCACACCATCGTTGAGCTGCTTTGCGTAGCGACTCACCGCGGCTTCTACACCCATATGCAATTTATCGCCCAACCAACCATTTCGAGATAAATGGCGACGACGCATCTAATACCTTCCAATCCGCCGGTTTTGGCTGCTCCCATGCATCTGAAAACGTTTTCCCTAGTGCTTGATTGTCCAAATCCAATCCCCAGCGAATCTCTCGCCTCTGCATCCGATGTACACCCAACGTACGACACAGACACATGAAACTCTTCAATAGTAGGCTATGTTCGAGAAAAAACCACATCGGCTAGCTAGCATCTATCTGATTTGAGATAAGCTAACTAAATACCTCGTTTCTCAAATCTCTAATGCAAGAGAGGCCACCCCAATCTGAGCCTCTTAGTTTCCTCGGACCATCCCGACGCTTAATGCCAAAATTAGCACGATTCGTCTCAAAGTAACTCTGAACGAATTCATTGGAACCGATTACAGCCCCATCGGTAAAATATCGGACCCGGCATCTCAATGCTTCTGTCATCTCGACACGACCACCTTGTTCTAATACCTTCTTGGCCTTATCTCCATCTACAGCACGTTTCCCGTTCGCAGATTTTGACGCATAGCCTTTTCCAAAAACAACAACCCGGTATTGTTCCAAAGCGTTTGCCATGTTTATCCGACGACCTGCTAACAATCGAATTCCTCTCTTCGCTGACTTCGATCCAGCCATAGCCTCACCATAACCGCAGAAACGATACTCACTCGGATCCGTCACCAATCCTGCCCTTACGGAATTAAGATCGATATAAGCCGCAACCGTCATTAAGGCAAACGGATCGTCTTCGACCAAAACGCTCTTAAAACGCTCCGCCCAAAGCGTACCCACTCTCTTTTTCTTGCGAGTCCGGTTGAACCATATCGAAAAACGCTGTTTTAGCTCTTTCATAAAGAGTGAAATATCACCCATACGAGCTTTCAGATTCGACCGATAGTTCCGACTCACCGACTCGTCCTCACTCGACAGCATTTCTTTGAAAAAATCCACTTTATCAGCCGAGTAGATCTTTCCTGCTCTCCGAAGCAATTCTAGATCCGTCATGTTCTCAATTTCGCTCTCCAATGGAGTCCGAACTAGGACATGAAAGTGGTTGCTCATCAGGCAATAGGTCAAAACTTCAACACCACAAAACCCAGCCACATTCCAAAGCTGCTTTCGAAGAATCTCCTTCTCACGCTCGCCTAACAGGAACTCGCCACCAACGACACGCGTCATGCAGTGATACACTGCTCGCTTCCCTTCGATTTTGATACGCGCTTGTCTCATTTTGACGGAAACAGTCTAAGCTACAAGAAGATCGCTCTGTCAATTAATAATTAGCCTGTCCCTATTTTATGCGAGCGAAGCGAGCTTCCAGGCCATAGCCTGTGATTATAGTGTTACCCATCTCTTTGTGTTAACTGTTACCGATGTCAGTGGGTCGTACCCGTACCATTGAAGAAGCTGAATGCAAGTTTATTGTAGTTATTTTATCTCTACATCACCGATCTCAGATAGAATAGCCTCATCTTTCCGCTTAAACCGAGTCTTAACACATCTAAACTTTTTCAGCCCTATGCTCCGAGCAAAGTCCAAACTTTCCAAGGTTCCGCAATCGAACAAATGCAACTCTTTGAGAGTTCCAATCTTTCCTAAAGTCTCAGTGAGATCTTTCGTCTTTTTTATAGATTCCAACCGAAGAATCTCGAGCTTTGGGCACCTAGCCAAAGGTGCTAAACTTCTCAAGTTCTTCAAATACGTTAAGTCCAGCATTTGTAGATCCTCGAAGTTATCAATGCCGTCAATTGAATCGATACGACTATTTGTAATTTCCAAGTTTTGAACTCCACTTGCACGCTCTGCCAACGAACACAAATCGACCTTAGGGGCTTCAAAGAGGAACAGAGACCTCAGGGAAGGCAGTTTCCCGATTTCAATATTCTTAGTGAATTTGACCCGCAGCGAACGCAAAGAATCATGATCAAGTCGAATAGGACCATCAAAATCAGAAAGCCACAACATCTCAACCCCTCCCTGTCGCTCAATATAGTCACTCGTTATTCCTACCTTGTTTGCGAAGGGCAACGCGAGTGCTCGAAACGAGACAGAAGAAGCGATAATATCCAGAAGGTTCAGAATCTCGCCCCTGTACGGGTTTAGACCAATGCCTTCAAAACTCTCTAATTCTAAGTTCTTCTTAATATCATGCACATTCTCCGATGACACCCACCGAATCTTGTATCCATCTATACTCTCTGTGTTTCCAAAATCGATCATCTTAATTTCTATTCTCCATCCTTTATGAGAAACTTCTCCCCAGGCGAATTCTTTTTATTTAAGTTGTTGGGGTTCTGTACGGTACCGTCTCCTCTTATTCGCCTAGCTTCGTCTTTAAATGCCTCACGTGTATTGCTTGAAGGTTTCCAATCAGTTGCAACGTGAGGGTCATCCTTAGATGCCCGTAACTTTGCCGATATTTCGGATCTATATCGAGGCCCCTTACCGTGGTAACGTTTACCTGACTTAAAATAGACGGTGTAGCTGCCAGTCTGTTTTCTAAAAAGTTTGCTAAAAAGTTTGGCCGCAGGCTTGCCTCCAGGAACAAGGCTAACACCGATCCCAATAACCGCCATGCTTCTACTAGTGGGATGACCCGTTATATAGTCGTACCCAGTTGCCAACTCGACAAACGACTGGAAAGTTCCAACCCCGGGCAATGCTCCCACTAAGAACGAAGCCGCTTCCCGTCCGATATCTGCTGCATAACTATAATTGGCCCCGTGTATCGTCTCTGCACTTGGCATTTCAGACGAGTGAAAAGCCGTCTGCGTTTGGATCGTGTCTGATAAGCTCGAATCGATATTCTCCGCATTTAACCGCGACTCAGCCGGACTATTTGTAATCGTCGTTGTATGAGTACCCGCTATCCCCTCTGCCTCGCTACCCGAGTATTCAATCAGGCTTTCTGTAGTAACGCTGTTTCCTTCTGCGTCAGTAACAGTTGAAATCGCTAACGATCCTCCAATAATATCACCCGAAGAATACGTAAGTTGAAGAGATGCTGTCGTGTTCGTAGTCGTCACCCCATTTTCGTCAGTATGGGTTGTGGCGTTAAACAGATATTCCTGATCAATAATCTCGTCTTCTTCGTATCCGGTCGGATCAATCAGAGATAGCGGATTGTTTCGAACATACGTATACCTATTGTAACTTTGAAGATCTGAGGGAAACTGAACAACTTTATCCGCACTTAAAAATCTTCCCACTAACGGATCGTATATCCGACCGTTCATGTGGATCAGTCCAATATCATCGAGCATTTCGTGGCCGGTAAAGCCGCGGGTTGCCCAGTCCGCCGTTCCGCCTCGACTGGTATTAGCCGGAGCTCCATGCCAGCTGTCGCCATCACGACGCTCACCCCAGGCATCGTAACTGTAACGGCTATCCTTACCCTCTTTATCATCGTCTGTGGTGGTAGTGCCAAACGGGGTGATCGCTGCAATTGAGCCTAAGTGATCGTAGTGATAGACTTGTCGGTCTTGAGCAGCTACACCTACTTCGTACGGATCAATCTCGACAGCTCCCAAGCGCCCGTTTGGCCCCGGAACATAAAGTCGGAAGCGTTCAACCTGCCAGCTCGGATCTTGTCCGTAGGCTGCATTGTTAACGAAGTCGTATTCTAGAGAACCTTCTCCAATGTATATTTTCTTGCGAGTAAGACGACCCGGTTTCCAATTCTCGGGCGAGGAGCTGCCAGACTTATCGAAGCTGTCGAACTCATAGTGCATAACACGCATGCGATCCGCACCATAGTAAGCGTGATGCCAAGCGCCGTCTGATTTTGCTTGATTGATCGGAGCGATTCGCTGGTCCGAAACAAATCATAAGTATCATAAACGTCGTA
>JAKYXN010000060.1 GCA_022538095.1 Puniceicoccaceae bacterium K14
CATGCTTAACGGTTTCATGGAAGAGGCACCCTAACTGCTTTTTGAGAAAAAGCGCTATTAAAATGCGACTATTTTAAAGAAAGTTGCTCTAGAAGGCTGGAAGGTGGTTCGGTCGAAGTTGTCGTAAATTGGCTTCCTTACTTTGAAGACGGTGCTGTTCAGATTCCTTAGCATCCGTATGGCAGGCCCTGACTAGATACTGACAACAAGGGTTCCGAATTTGGGTCCAGGTTTACACTACGACTGTTAGTGGCAAAGGGGGGTGAAGGCTTAGTGCTCGTAGAGATTAATGGGGTCGAGTGAATGTTGAATGCCTTCCGATTAGTGTGTTGTTCAATTTTAATAAGCCATCTTAAACGTCGCAGCGAGTCTGCGGCCTTTTTGACTCAGGTTGTTTGTTCTGTTTTATGGATACGTTCTTTCTTTGGATGTGCTTATGTAGGGGAATGCTGAATGTGACGTTTTTGTCACTGTATCCGTTTCTTGGTTGTGACATGTGGCGCGTTAACTTAACCTTTGGTCGATTGACGAAGGGCGAAACGGTAGTGTATCGAATTAGTATCCGAAGTTTCTGTAGGCGTGGGTTGCTGTTCCTTTTTGTCAATCGATAGATGAGGGGGCATGGCAATGCACTGAGATGGGGACTGCGGCTTAGCTTTGAGAACAAAATAATAATGAAAACAAATCGCATTCTATCTGTTGCGGCATTGGTCGCTTCTGTATCCACTTCTAGCTTCGCTACATTGATCGATATCAAGACTGATTTGATTCCGAGCGTTGACTATATTTTACCAAATGAGTCTTTTGACTTAGTTGTTAGTATGCAGCCGCTTGTTCCGTTCGAAACGGTTATGACCGACTTTTCGTTCGAGTTTTTCTCTGATTATGATGCATTCCAAATCAACGGCTTTTCGATGTTGCAGCCGTTTGATGCTCAAGCTGGTAGTTTGCCAGCGATAGAAGGAATCGGAGACGTTTTCGATCCGACATTCTTCACCGGGTCTTCGGTTGAACTCGTTTCTCTTCAACTAACAGCTGTAGGCCCTGTTGGTACTTATGATGTTGAAGTGGAGGGATTGCTTGGTTCGCTTCAGGGAGCTTACTTTCTTGACCAAAATTTGGACTTCTTTGGAGGCGATATTTATGCATCGACTCCTTTAACTATAGGCGGCCCTCAAAAAGTAAGCGTGCCTGACAGCGCTTCAACTGGTTTAATGTTTTTGGGTGCGATGGGTGCGATTGCTGCGTTCCGCATTCGTAGTCGACGCTAAGTAGCAAGAAAATTTGTATTTAGAATGCTGTAGCTCTTTTGGGGCTACGGCTTTTTTTGAATTATAAAATGGCTCTCTCACCGGGAGAGAATTTTTGCTTTGGGTATGGTTTCTGATGCTGGGTAATGCAGCATGATCGGCGATTCCGCTCTGTCCTGTGACGTTTTTTCTGACGGTCTGCACGATTAGCTATAACTCTCTATTTGCAGGGCGCAGTTACAAGGATTGTTTGGCATGCGTAAATGAGAGTGTTTCCGGAGGGGGTAAATCGATTTGTTCGACTGCCTTTGGAGCTTAGCTTGTTTGGGTTCTAGTAGAGATAGAAAAAGGGCGGGTTAAAAACCCGCCCTCGTTGTTTGAAATTAGATATGCTCGGTGAGCTCAGTGCTTACCACCAACCAGCAAAGAACTTCTTGAAGCGCTTCTTCCAGTTGGCTCTTTCGAGATCTTTGACGAAAGCGCGGTTCTCGATGAGTGAAATGTCGAACTTCCAAACAGAGTCACCTAGTCCGTTTTCTATTAGGCCAAGATCGGTGCTTGTTGGGTGTTGTACGGCAAGTACGAACTCAGTTGGCACTTCAGGGTTGAAGATCATTCCAGTTGCTTCGGAGCCTGCAACTTGGAGGCTTAAGAAGTGATCCATGGATTCAGCTACCCCGTCATTGTCGATATCGCGAGCAAACCAAACGTCGCCACCGATGTCAGAGCCGTTAGGCGCGTCTTCGATGATGTAGATATTTCCGAGAGCGTCCTGAGCAAGGTTGTCTGGAGAGTTTAATTCGCCGGTGGTCTCAGCGAAGCCTACATTTTTTGTTGTATCAGCAGAAAGAAGTACGCCTACACGTGCTGCTTTCTTGCTAAGAATTTCGATCGTGTAGACTTTCTTTTCGGAGGTGACAGCGATGTAAAGTACTTCGTTGTTATTGGCTAGGGTTCCGACTTCCATGTCTTCTGGACGCCCGTAAGGAGTTCCGCCGACGTCGTCAGCAGCGGCACGCCCGCCACGATAGAATGGAGACGCTGATCCTTCGAAAGGGTCGGAGATACCTTGGAGGGGGCGACCGTTTCTGTCCGTGATCGGAGCCCATTCTGCCATCCCTGTGCGGGGCGCGTTCTCGTTTGCTGCGTCGTTCCAGTTCAGGGTGGCGTCGCCATCGAAGTCGTCAACCTTGAGTACGAAGGTTTGCCCTTTAGTGTAGTTGCCTGGGCGGGTCATTACGAACTTATAGATAGAGCCGGAATTGTATTCATCAACAAAGTAGATAACACGTGCGTATTTTTCGCTGAAGTTGATTCCTTCGTGAGAAACATTAGCTATGCTGTGTAATTCGCGAGCAATGATATCTTCAGTATTATCGAAGGGGTTGATGACCTCAATTATGCGGCCTTCTCCGGACCATTCTTCTCCTAGGAAAAGCGTACCGTTTGGCGTGTAGCGACAAGGGTCAAAAGCGCCATAGTCGTTACTCCAGTCACCTTCGAGGCCTTTTCCATCGCCTTCAAAGATTACTTCAGTTGATCGGTACTCGATGTCGTGACGAGATACGCCAGCGCCAATAAGAGTTTCGTGCGGGATGAACAGAAATTCGCCTGTGTCGTCGTAGGCGATCATGTCGAACATGGAAGCCGTGTTGTGGCGACTCGTAAGAGGAGCGCGCACTACGGATTGAAGGGGGCTGAGAACGGTGTCTTCGACCTCTCGAAGGCTAAGTAAATTGGTCTGCATAATGCCTTCTGGAGTGACCCATGGCCCCATGAGCTCTGACAAGCTGTTGGGATCGGTAACAGGAGCTGACTCGGTGAGTGGCTCGAACCAGATGTCGGAGCCGCCTGCAAAAGCGACTTGACTGAGGACGCAAACTGCGACCGCAGATACGGATTTATTCAGAATTTTAGTCGTGGTCATGTGAATACTTAATTATTAATAGATGTTCAATTATCTTCTGGGAATCTAAATTAGAAGATGACGGCGAAGTTGGATGTGGTGAGTGTTGTGTTCAATGAGGAATTTGGTATTAATAAAAATGTTACAATGTGAATGCCGGGTGCGGAATATTGGCGCGGTTTTGGAACGTGAAATTAACGTATTTGTTGTTTTGTTACGAGTTTGTGGTTCGTGTCACGGAATCTTCACATTTTCGAAGTCGTTTTATTTGTTTTTAGTCTTACGTATGATCCTCGAATCATAAAAATTCCCATCATATGAAAATGTGCAGATCCCTTCTTATTGCAGCATTCGGTTTTGTTACAGCGTCCGGTTATGCTTCGGATGATTTAGCTCAGGAGACAGAGCCTCCTTTTGAACGATTGATTTCGATGTTAAGATCGAGTGACGCAGTTATTCCCCCTTCTGTCGAAGGTTACCCAGTTGCGAATGTTTATAATCGTGAGGGAGTTGTTCCTCCACAGTGTTATACTAAGACGGAGGGACATTTTAACGCGTGTTACGTTTGTCACCAAAGTCCTATAGAGGATCGCGAAAATGTCATGAATGACATTGGGCTTCAGATCGCTTATAGTTTTAGTGACTTGGGGATGACCAATCACTGGAAGAACCTTTTCGAGGATCGCACTGAACGGGTCGCCCAAATTGGCGATGAAGAAATAAAAGAGTATGTAAACGAGGACAATTATTCGGAGTTGGCGCCACGTCTTGAAGAAGCTGGGTTTGAAGGGTGGATACCTGATCTAAAGGATTTACAACTAGGAGCAGAAGCATTCGGTGACGAGGGATTCGCTAAAGATGGCAGTATGTGGGTAGCTTTCAACTACAAGCCGATGCCTAGTACGTTTTGGCCAACGAATGGTTCCACTGACGATGTTATGATTCGTCTGCCGGAAATTTATCGCAGTGATAAAGACGGCAATGTGTCACTTGATGTTTACAAGGCGAATTTATCTATCCTCGAAGCTGCTATTAAAGGTTTTTCTGAGATTGAGTCGTTACCAATTGACGAAGTCAAGGTGGGCTTCGATTTGGATGGCGATGGTGTTATGGGCGTTGCTCATCGCGTAGAGCGAAGAGATACGTACCTCGGTGGGGCTGCAGGCTATAAGGTGTACGCTCACTTGTACCCTGAAGGAACTGAGTTTTTGCACACCGTTCGTTACTTAGCGGTCGATGAAGAAGGGCAGGTCGGGATTTCAAGGCGAATGAAAGAAGTTCGATACATGCGTAAGTGGCGTGCCTACGCTAAGCCGATATATGCTCGCCAATATCAGTTGGAAGCGTTCGAGAAGGAAGCGGGGCATTTACCGGGCTATCAGGATATTGGAGACTACGGTTTGGACAATGGAAATGGTTGGGCAATTCACGGGTTTATCGAAAATGGCGAGGGACGGCTCCGTTCTAGTACTTTCGAGGAGAATTTTTTCTGTATGGGGTGCCACAATTCGATCGGATCTACGATCGACAAGACATTTAGCTTTGGGCGTAAGGTCGATGGGGCAAAAGGGTGGTCCTACATTAATTTGAAAGGCATGCCTGACGCCCCGAACATCGGAGAAGTAGTTGGCGAGTTTGAAACTTATCTGGAGCGCGTTGGAGGTGGCAGCGAATTTCGTAATAACGAAGAGATGCGCCAACGCTGGTTCAAGGCGGACGGCTCGCTGGATCGTGAAAAGGTGAGGGCAGCTGAAGATCTCAATGAACTCATTGTGCCTTCCGTGGCTAGAGCTCTTCTTCTTAATAAAGCATACAAGACGATTGTAGAGGATCAGGATTTTATTTACGGGCGCGACGCGACTGTAACTCCTCCCGCTAATGTGTATGACAAAGTCGATAACGAGACAACGCCGACTCTTCCCGGGGGTCGTGTCTTTCAATGGAACATCTTGCTAGATTGGGATGGGAAACAAGCGTCTACTGACTAAATGGGGCGATTTCCTGCGTTTTCTGTTTCAATCTCTATCTGAGAGGGCGAGCGAGGTTCACGGGACATCCTTTCGTAGGCAATGAAGGGATCCCATCTGCGGCTTTTTTGCATCTATATATAATAGATGTTCAAATAATTGTGGTTTTGGGCAGTTCAGGTGATTTTTCACTTGAACAGTCACATACAAGTGTCCAGAACCTCCAGCCTCACAAAACGTAGCTGTTTACATAGGGGATCGTGAATTCGACTCTCGCCCGTTTTAAAAAAGTATGATCCTTCCAAACTAATGGTCGGGGCATGCTTTTTACTCTTTTTCCGGCATATTGTACTTGCCGAGCTAATCTTTAACCATAAGTTCACGCTCTTTTCTCAAAAATTCTCATCATGCCTACTATTAATCAACTCGTCAGAAAGCCTCGTAAGATCGTGAAGGCTAAGTCTAAGTCGCCTGCTCTGGACGCGAATCCGTTTCGCCGCGGAGTATGTGTTCAGGTCATGACGCGTACACCAAAGAAACCGAATTCGGCTATTCGTAAGACAGCTAAGGTTCGTTTGACTAACGGTATCGAAGTAATCGCATACATTCCAGATGAAGGCCACAATCTACAGGAGCACAGTATTGTGCTTGTTCGTGGCGGACGTGTTAAGGATTTGCCAGGTGTTCGTTACCACATCGTTCGTGGAGCTCTCGACGCAATGGGCGTTGATAAGCGCCGTCGTAGCCGCTCCAAGTATGGGGTTAAGCGTCCAAAGGCGAAGTAATCGAAATTCAACTATTTAACTTTTATACTATTTCGTCATGTCACGTCGTAGAAGAGCAGTAAAAAGAGCAATTAAGCCAGACGCCCGTTATGGGAGCTCTCTGGTAGGACACCTTGTAAATGTCGTCATGCGTGACGGTAAGAAAACTTTGGCTGAGCGCATTGTTTATGCGTCATTTGAGCGCGTTAGCGAGAAGCTTGAGAAGGGGGATCCAGTAAACATCCTTTTGGGCGCATTGGAAAATGCACGTCCTCGCTTGGAAGTTAAAAGCCGCCGTGTGGGTGGTGCGACTTATCAAGTTCCATTGGAAATTCCTCACCAACGCCAGGAGTCATTGGCTTTCCGTTGGATGGTTAACGCAGCAAACTCACGCAAGGGTCTCCCGATGCGCGAAGCGTTGGCTGCTGAGATCGTGGATGCTTACAACAACACAGGTTCTGTTGTTAAGAAGAAGGAAGACACACACAAGATGGCTCAGTCCAATCGTGCGTTTGCTCACCTTCGCTGGTAGTAATCCTTATTTTTGTTCTTTGATTTTAACGTGGTCGCATCTGCTACAGATTTGTCGTCAAAAAACGGTTCCGGTCGGTCCGTCCCCATGGAGTGGACGCGCAATATCGGAATCGCTGCTCACATCGATGCGGGCAAAACTACGACGACAGAGCGAATCCTTTATTATACAGGAGTCGTTCACAAGATCGGTGAAGTTCATGACGGAAATGCTGTCACGGACTTCATGGAGCAGGAGCGCGAGCGTGGAATCACTATAACATCGGCTGCAGTTTCGTGCCGATGGAAGGGGCGTTCCGGCCCAAATGCTGGAATAGACCACCAAATCAATATTATCGATACTCCGGGCCACGTAGATTTTACGGCCGAAGTTGAGCGTTCTTTACGCGTCCTTGATGGGGCGGTTGCTGTGTTTTGCGCAGTGGCGGGGGTTCAACCGCAGTCCGAAACAGTTTGGCGTCAAGCGGATAAGTATGGCGTGCCTCGCGTAGCGTTCATCAATAAGATGGATCGTATCGGGGCAGATTTCCTAGGAGCAGTTGAGAGCATGAGAGAAAAATTGGGAGCGAATGCGCATCCGCTTTTTCTGCCAATTGGTTCGGAAGATAATTTTACTGGTTTGGTCGACCTCGTTAGGGGATCCGCTTTCTTGTTCGATGAGTCGGATGAGATGGGTGTGAATGTTACCCCGGTTGAGATTCCTGCTGATATGCAGGATGATTACGAAGCTTACCGTGAGTCTTTGATCGAAGCGGTTTCTGATTTTGATGATGACTTAGCTGAGGCTTATCTCGGGGGAGAGCCTATTGATGAGGACACGTTTGTCCTGGCAATTCGCAAGGCTACCTTGTCCCTCGGGTTCATCGGAGTTATACCAGGATCTGCTTTTAAGAATAAGAGCGTGCAAAACGTTTTGGACGCGGTGGTTGATTACCTGCCATGTCCGCTCGACGTTCCCGCTGAGAAGGCTGTCGATTCGCGTGAATCAGAAGTCGAAATCGAAACTGATGACAACGCGCCAGCGGTTGCTTTAGCATTTAAGCTTTGGAGCGACCCATACGTCGGAAAGCTAATTTTTATCCGTATGTACAGCGGAGTCCTGAAAAAGGGCGATTTGATGTACAATCCAAGAACGCGCAAGTCAGAGCGTGTTAGCAGAATTCTAGTAATGACTGCTGATTCTCGCGAGGATGTTGAGAGCGTTCGTTCTGGAGATATCTGCGCTGTGGTAGGTGTGCGTGGCATTGGTAATGGAGATACGCTTTGCGCTAAGGGCAAGGATGTTTCACTTGAGCCGCCATCATTCCCAGAGCCAGTGATTTCAATGTCCATCGAGCCGAGAACTTCTGCCGATCAAGACAAAATGGCAATCGGGTTGAGCCGTCTTTCAGAGGAAGATCCGACATTCCGCGTTTCTACAAATGAAGAAACAGGTCAAACAATCATCTCAGGAATGGGAGAGCTCCACTTGGAGATTATTCGCGACCGCCTTTTCCGCGAATTCAAAGTAGAGGCAAATTCCGGCAAGCCACAAATCGCATATCGCGAAGCGATCACAGTAAAGGCAGAGGGCGAAGGGAAGTTTATTCGCCAATCGGGCGGCAAGGGTCAGTATGGCCATGCGGTTATCGCAGTTGAGCCGCAAGAAGCTGGCAAGGGAGTCGAAATCACTAGCGAAATTGTTGGTGGAGCGATTCCAAAAGAATTTATCAAGCCGACGATCGATGGTATCCGCGAAGCGACTCATAATGGAGTTGTAGCCGGTTATCCTGTTGTCGATTTTAAGGCGCGAGTCGTCGACGGTTCTTTCCATGATGTAGATTCTTCAGAAGCTGCATTTAAAATGGCGGGCATTTTTGCTCTTAAGGATGCGCTTTCCAAAGCGAGCCCGGTCTTGTTAGAGCCATTTATGAAGGTGGAAGTTACGACACCAGACGAATTTCAAGGGGACATCATTGGCGATTTGAGTCGTCGCCGTGGCCAAATTCAAAGCATGGAATCCAAAAACAGCTTGGCGGCAGTTAATGCCACAGTGCCATTGGAGACTATGTTTGGATACGCTACCGATGTTCGTTCACTCTCAAAAGGTCGTGCGAGTTATTCCATGGAGCCTTCTCATTTTGAGGAAGTTCCGGCTAACACGCTCGAATCAATTCTATCAAACAACGCCTACTAAGGCTTAACAATCATGACTGATCAGAAAATACGCATCAGATTGCAAGGCTTCGACTATCGAGTAATCGACCAGTCGGCTGCTGAAATCGTTGAAACTGCAAAGCGTTCCGGCGCTCGCGTTTCAGGTCCCGTACCTATGCCTGTTCGCATTGAGAAGATTAGCGTTAACCGCTCTCCTCACGTGAACAAGAAATCGATGGAGCAATTTGAAATCCGCACACATAAACGCTTGTTGGACATTATCGAACCGACAGCCCAAACCGTAGACGAGCTAAAGAAGCTAAATCTTCCATCAGGTGTTGATATTTCTATCAACGTGTGATTTGAGCTGATCCTTACATTTTAAGTCGGGGAGAAATCCGACACTAAAGTGGGTCTATCAAACGGAAATTACTTCCACCTACCTCTTAGAAATTATGAATAATACTCTCATAGGCAAAAAGCTTGGGATGACCCAAGTATTTGACAGCGACAACAAGGTTGTTCCTGTTACAGTGGTCGAAGCTGGACCCTGTCCAGTACTACAAGTTAAGACAGTCGAAACGGACGGATACAATGCGATCCAGATCGGCTATGGCGAAAAGAAGCAGAAACGTGCTTCTCGCGCAGCTCAAGGGCATGCCAAGAAGGCTGGCGTAGCTCCTGCACGCACGATTCGCGAAGTTCGCAGTGCGGATGCTCCAGAGCAAAAAGCAGGTGATGTTTTAGATGTGACTCTTTTCGAAGAAGGTCAAAAGATCGACATCATCGGTAACACTAAGGGACGTGGTTTCCAGGGTGTTATGAAGCGCTTCAACACAAAGGGTGGACCTGCTTCTCACGGTTCTATGTTCCACCGCCGAATTGGTTCAATCGGTCTCTGCCAATGGCCAGGACACGTATTCAAGAATCAAAAGATGCCAGGTCACATGGGAGCGAAGCAACGCACCGTGCAGAACCTCAAGATCGTAAAGATCATTCCGGAAAAGAATCTCATTTTGGTAAAGGGCGGGATCCCTGGAGCGAACGGTGACACAGTTCTCGTACGTAGTGCCATCAAAGGTCAGTAACCTTAACCGTGATTGATAAGACAATGAAACTTAAAGTTTACAACAATGACGGCAGCTTAGGCGGTGAATCCGAATTTGAGGGAATTACAGTTCTCGAGAAGAAGAAGGGTATCCAAGCGCTTAAGGAAACAATCGTAGCTCAAGCAGCGAATGCTCGCCAAGGTAGTGCTAATACTAAGACACGCGGCGAAGTTCGTGGTGGTGGTAAGAAACCATGGCGCCAAAAAGGAACTGGTCGCGCTCGCGCAGGTTCTACTCGCTCCCCAATTTGGGTTGGCGGTGGTGTCGTGTTCGGCCCAAGGCCACGCGATTACTCTAAGAAGACTAATAAGAAGGTTAAGACACTTGCTCTACAGCGTGCTCTCTTCGACCGCATCTCTGATGGCTCTCTCGTAGTTGTCGAGTCCTTGGACATTGCTCCAGCGAAGACTAAGGTAGCCGTTGAGCTTATCGGCAAGATCGCTCCTAAGGGTAAAGTACTTCTTGTTGATAATGAATTTTCGGATACAGCTATTCTTGCGCTTCGCAATATCGCTCGTGTTCGCCTCGAAGAAGCTCCAATTGTGAGCGTAACAATGCTTTGCCAAGGCGCTACAGTCGTAGTGACTCGCAAGGCTCTAGAAACGCTCATCGAGCGCTCGAAAGGAAACTAAGAAATGGTACAAGCAGATAAAGTAATCAAAGCGCTTCGTTTGACTGAAAAGACCAACCTGCAGTCCGCAGAAATTGGCCAGTACACTTTCGAAGTTTTCCCAGATGCTAGTAAAGGCGCGATCAAGGCAGCCATCGAAAAGATTTTCGAAGTTAAGGTTACCCGCGTTAACGTGCTTAACATCAAGGGCAAGCCTTCAAAAAATCGCAAGACAGGCCGCGCAACAAAGAAATCAGACACCAAGAAGGCAGTCGTTACCTTGAAACAAGGCGACACCATCGAAGTGGTTTAAGATCCGGAGGATAATAGACAATGGCTATCAAGAAATTTAGACCCGTTACCCCGACACTTCGATTCGCTCAGACTCAAGTAAAGGAAGTAACTGACAAGCGTCCTGAAAAGGGACTTACAACAAGCAAGTCGAAGACTGCAGGTCGCAACTGTTATGGTCGCGTAACATCACGTCGTCGTGGTGGTGGACACAAGCAGTTGTACCGTATCATCGATTTCAAGCGCACGAAGCTTGATATTCCTGCAAAGGTACAAGCTATCGAGTACGATCCAAATCGTTCAGCGAATATCGCTCTTTTGGCCTACGCCGATGGTGAGAAGAAGTATATTCTTGCGCCTAACGGTTTGAAGGTTGGCGACAAGGTTGTGTCATCTTCAGGTCCTTTGGAGTTCAATCCTGGAAATTCAGTCCTTTTGAAGGATATGATTCCTAATATGAAGTTCCATGCGATCGAGCTTGTGCCTGGTAAGGGCGCGCAGATGGCTCGTGCGGCTGGAAATGCAGCTGAGCTTATTTCTCACGAAGGTGAGAATGCAGTTATCAAATTGCCTAGTGGTGAAATTCGCATGGTTAACAACAAGTGCCGCGTAACAGTGGGTATGGTTGGAAACCTAGAGCATCAAAACATCGTAGTCGGTAAGGCTGGTCGCAGCCGCTGGTTGGGCAAACGCCCACGCGTTCGTGGTGTTGTGATGAACCCTGTCGATCACCCCAATGGTGGTGGTGAAGCAAAGAGTAAAGGT
Organism: Puniceicoccaceae bacterium K14; assembly: GCA_022538095.1. GTDB lineage: Bacteria > Verrucomicrobiota > Verrucomicrobiia > Opitutales > Opitutaceae > JAKYXN01. Next base: position 11,330 of record JAKYXN010000060.1, read on the forward strand.
GGCGGTGGCCGTCAGATGCTTGTGTCCCCATGGGGTCAATTAGCAAAGGGCTTCCCAACTCGCTCCAAGTCAAAGCAAAGCAACAACTTCATTCTCGTTCGCAAGAACGGCAAGAAGTTCAAGAAATAACCCTAGGAGAAACGAATCATGTCTCGCTCAATTAAAAAAGGATTTTTCGTAGACCCAGGCTTGGCAGCCAAAATCGACAGAGCTCAACAAGCTAACGATCGCAAGCCAATCAATACCTGGTCTCGCCGTTCGACAATCACACCTGATTTTGTCGGTCTTAACATCAACGTGCACAATGGTAAGATCTTTGTGCCTGTTCACGTGACTGAAAATATGGTCGGTCACAAGCTTGGTGAATTCTCGCAGACCTGCACCTTCAAGGCGCACGGTGGTAGTGGTAAGAAGTAATCAGCAAAGGAGAATATAACACTATGCAAGTAAACGCTCTTACTAAATACGCACGCATGTCACCTAAGAAGGTGAACGAAGTAGCGCGTGTCATCCGTGGCAAGAAGGCGAATGACGCTTTGGATTTACTCAAGTTTATCCCAAGAAAGTCAGCCGTTCTTATTGCTAAGACTCTCTCCTCTGCGATCGCCAATGCAGAGAACAACCACGATCTTTCAGCAGACGGTTTGACGGTTTCACGTGCAATCGTCGAGCAAGGTCCTGTGCTAAAACGTTTCAAGGCAGCTGCTCGTGGTGGCGTGGCAAAGCGCAAAAAGCGCATGTCTCACATCCGCATCGAACTAACAACAGACTAAAAAGAGAATAACTAATACTATGGGTCAAAAAACACATCCTACTGGTTTTCGTCTCGCTGTTTCTCGCAACTGGCAGTCTCGTTGGTTCGCGCAGAAGAAGGACTTCGGCAAACTCGTTCACGAAGATTACATCATCCGTGACTTGTTGATGGAGAAGCTCAAGTACGCGAGCGTACCACGCATTTTCATCGAACGCGCATCAAGCCGCGTACGTGTAAAAATCTTCACTGCACGTCCAGGTATCGTAATCGGACGCAAGGGAGCTGAGATCGAAAAGATCAAAGAAGAAATCTCAAAACTAACTGGCAAGGAAGTCCTTTTGGACATCCAAGAAGTTAAGAAACCTGAAATCGAAGCGAAGTTGATCGCAGATAGCGTTGCCCTCCAGTTGGAGCGTCGTATCTCTTTCCGCCGCGCGATGAAGAAGGCAGTTCAAATTGCGATGAGCATGGGAGCTGACGGAATCAAAATTCAAGTTTCTGGTCGTCTCGGTGGAGCGGATATCGCTCGTACTGAGATGCAACGTCAAGGAAGCGTGCCTTTGCATACGCTTCGTGTACCCATCGACTACGGCACGTCCGAAGCTAATACCGTTTATGGTATTATCGGAATCAAGTGCTGGGTTTTGAAAAAGGAACAATAAATCAGGAATTATTGAGACATGCCAGCACTCACTCCATCACGTACAAAATACCGTAAGGTAATGAAAGGCCGCATGCGCGGCAATGCTAAGGGCGGCGATACAATGGCCTTTGGCGACTATGCCGTTCAATCCCTTGAACGCGGATATTTCACCGGAAATCAAATCGAAGCAGCTCGTGTTGCTCTTACCCGTTACATGAAACGTAAAGGTAAGCTTTGGATACGAGTTTTTCCACACAAGCCAGTTACTAAGAAGCCACTCGAAACTCGGATGGGTAAAGGTAAGGGAGCTGTGGACCACTATGTTGCGGTTGTTAAGCCAGGCACTATTCTTTTTGAATTGGCGGGTGTAACTCTTCCAATTGCTAGGGAAGCGATGCGTCTTGCTGATACAAAGCTTCCATTCAAAACGCGTTTTATTACGCGTGATCGTTAATCAATATAAGGAAGGTAATATACAAATGACTTCTAAAGAAATCAGAAACCTTTCAGTCGCTGAAATTGAAAAGACTATTCGCGAAACACGCGACAAATCGTTGGAATTGAAGCTACGTAAGCAGACGGGCCAGCTCGAGAACACTGCTGAGGTGACACGCCTCCGCAAGGTTATCGCTCGCTTGGAATCTATCCGTGCCGAGAAGCTTAAAGTAGAGGAGAAATCCGCATAACAAGATAAGGCAAGGCAATGGAAAACACACGTAACACTAGAAAAGATCTTACAGGAATCGTTACCAGTATCATGGGCGACAAGTCCATCAAGGTAACTTATGACTATAAGAGGCCTCACCCTCGCTATCGTAAGGTGATCAACCGTAAGACCGTTGTTCATGTTCACGACGAAAAGAATGATGCTCGTCTTGGCGATAAGGTTGAAATCATGGAAACACGTCCAATCAGCCGCTTGAAGCGCTGGAGATTGGTTAATGTGATCGAGCGTGCGCCAACGTTCGACGAAGTAGAAACGTCAGCAAGCGCTGAATAATTGGGAAGCTAAGTAGAAAATGATTCAACTACGTTCATCATTACAGATTGCGGACAACACTGGAGCGAAACGCGCTTCTATGATTCGCCGCCTTGGCCAAGCCAAGAAAACAGCAAGCGTTGGCGACATCGTCGTGGTCAACATCAAGGAAAGTAGCGTGGATGCTACTGTGAAAAAGGGCTCTGTCGTTAAGGGAGTAGTCGTTCGCACAAAAGCGCCAATCCGTCGTAAAGATGGTAGCTACTTGCGTTTCGATTCCAACGCGATCGTGATCCTTGATAACAATGGCAACCCACGTGGCACCCGTATTTTTGGCCCTGTCGCTCGTGAATTGCGTTCAAAGAAGTTCATGAAGATTGTTTCATTAGCTCCGGAGGTATTGTAAAATGACTAAGACTCACGTAAAAAGAGGCGACGAAGTTGTCGTTCTATCTGGTAAAGAAAAAGGCAAGCGCGGAAAAATCTTGGAGATTCTTTCTGCTAAGGATCGCGCTGTTGTGGAAGGCTTGATGATGATTAAGCGCCACATGAAGAAGACCGAGGAAAATCCTGAAGGTCAAATCGTGGAAAAGGAAGGTTCTATCCACATTTCGAATTTGATGCTCGCTTCTAAGTGGGATGAGCGTCATGCCGGCTAACCTAATTTTTTATCTAGAAAGATAATTAATAGAGATAACACTAAAAATCCGGGATGGAAATCCGGATCACATAAATGAGCTCTGAAAATAGACCGTATATTAAAGCGCACTACGAAGACGTTGTTGTTGCTGGATTGAAGAAACAATTCGGCTACAAGAACAAGTTCGAGGTACCTGCAATCAGTAAAGTATCACTCAATGCTGGTGTTTCTGCGCATTTCGAAAAATCAGTTCTTGAAGAAACTTTCAAGAACATGGCAATGATCGCGGGCCAGCAGCCTGCTAAAACATTCGCAAAGAAAAGTATCGCGAACTTTAAGCTTCGTGAAGGGATGCCAATTGGGTGCAAAGTGACACTTCGTGGCAACCGCATGTGGGATTTCATGTTCCGCCTCATTGCGATCTCATTGCCTGCTATTCGTGACTTTCGTGGAATTCACGATCGCATGGATGGGAATGGTAACTACTCTTTGGGTATCCATGACATCACGATTTTCCCAGAAATCAACGTAGAGTCTATCAAGCGCCAGTCAGGTCTTGAGCTCTCTATCGTGACGACTGCGAAAACAGACAAGGAAGGCCGCGAGCTCTTGAAGCTTCTCGGAATGCCTTTCCGCAAGCACGAGTCCAAAGAAGAGTCCTCTGAAACCGCAGCATAATTTTTAGATATGGCTAAGAAATCAGCAATCGCCCGTAACAACAAACGCAAGCGCCTCGTAGAGAAATATGCTGCGAAGCGTACCGAGTTGAAGGCAATCCTCGCAAATCCGGAAACATCCGACGAAGAATTTTACACTGCGCAGCGCAAGCTTTGCAAGTTGCCGCGTAACTCTTCAGCTGTTCGCATTCGTAATCGTTGCAATGTCACAGGTCGTCCTCGTGCATTCAGCCGTCGTTACGGACTGTCTCGTATCACTTTCCGCGAGCTTGCTCTCCAGGGAATGATTCCAGGTGTAACGAAATCATCTTGGTAATTCGTTTACGCTTACAAATACTTTTAAAGAATTCTGAGTCGGAAGTTATGGATATCGTCCGGCTCTCTTAAACAAATACACATATAAAGAAATGCATACTGATCCAATCAGCGATTTCCTAACTCGTATCCGAAACGCATCGCGTGCTGGAAAAGAAATTTGTGTGGCTCCTCATTCTAAGTTCAAGGCAGGTATTGCTGCGATCTTGAAGAACGAAGGATTCATTCGCGACTTTTCCGATGGCAAAGACGACCGTGGGCACAAGACTCTCGAGTTAACATTAAAGTACGTAGATGGCGAGCCAGCTATCAACGGTATCGACCGCGTTAGCCGTCCGGGTCTCCGTCTCTACTTCAAGAGCCAAGAGATTCCACGCGTTCTTAACGGTCTCGGTATCAGCATCCTCACCACGCCACGTGGCTTGATGAAGAACTCGGATGCTCGACGTAAAAAAATAGGCGGCGAAGTCGTCTGTAACGTTTGGTAAGAAAGGGATAATACAATGAGTAGAATAGGAAAACTCCCAGTCGCTATCCCTGAAAAGGTATCCGCTAAGATCGATGGTTCAACCATTGAGATCACCGGACCTAAGGGAACAATCGCAAAAACTTTTCATAAATCTGTTCAGATCGAAGAATCTGAGGGACAAATCAAAGTAAGCCCGGGTGACTCAACTCGTTTTGCAAACGCCATGTACGGCACTGCTCGTTCCATTATCAATGGAATGGTAAAAGGTGTTACTGAAGGATTCTCGAAAGATTTGGAAATCAACGGTGTTGGATTCCAGGCAGTTCTTAAAGGCAAGGTCCTTAATCTCAAGCTCGGTTACTCTCACGACATCAACTACGATGTTCCAGAGGGAATCACCATTGCTTTGGATGGTACGACTAAGCTTAAGGTCTCAGGCATCGACAAGCAAGTAGTTGGACAAGTAGCAGCTTCTATTAAGAGCTTCTACCCTGTTGAGCCTTATAAAGGCAAAGGCGTCCACATTGTGGGTGAATTCATCCGCCGTAAGGAAGGTAAGTCAGTTGCTTAATAGCTTTTGAAGCTAGGTAACCTTTAAACAGAAAATTTCGATGAAGATTCAAAAGAAGAATACTCTTAGACAAAAGAGAATCTGGCGCTTGCGTAAGAAGGTGATCGGTTCAGCCGAGCGCCCACGCCTTTGCGTTCACTTCAGCAACAAGCACATTTATGCTCAAGCAATCAACGACGAGCTAGGAACTACGCTCGTTTTCAAGTCAACGCTTTCAAAAGACCTCCGTACGCAAAGTTTGTCTGCTAACAAATCAGGCGCTGAGACATTGGGTAAGGTTTTTGGTGACGAAGCTAAGAAATCAGGAATCAGCAAAGTGGTATTCGACCGTAACGGTCGCCGTTACCATGGTTGCGTAAAAACATTTGCCGAAGCCGCTCGCGAAGCTGGCTTGGAATTCTAATTGCCCTATGAGAACAGATCGCAAAAAACAAGATAGAGATAAGCAAAAGCCTCAAGAGCCAGAAGATGGTATCGAGGAAAAGGTAGTTTTCATCAACCGCTGTGCTAAGGTTGTGAAGGGTGGACGTCGCTTCTCCTTCTCTTCTCTCATGGTATGTGGTGACAAGAAGGGCAAAGTTGGTATCGGTTACGGTAAAGCCAACGAAGTTCCTGAAGCTATCCGTAAGGGCAATGAGCAAGCGCGCAAGAACATGGAGCCAGTATCTTTGAAGGGGGACACAATTCCTCACGAAGTCATTGGTGAGTGGGACGGTGGCAAGGTTCTCCTTCGCCCAGCTGTTGCCGGTACGGGAATCATCGCCGGTGGGGGTGTTCGTGCCGTACTCGAGCTTGCAGGTGTACACAATGTACTCACCAAGTCTCTCGGTTCAAACAATCCGAACGCTTTGGTTTACGCGACTTTGAATGGTCTTCGTAAGCTCAAGACATACGAGCAGTACAAGCGTCTTCGCGGATAACACTTAAAGTAAGGACTCTAGAAAATGAGACTACACGAATTAAAAAATGTAAAGGGAGCTACCCATCGCCGTAAGCGCGTTGGTTGTGGTGAAGGCGGCGGCCATGGTAAAACATCTGGTCGTGGCGGAAAGGGGCAAACGGCTCGTTCTGGTGGCGGTATTCGTATCGGCTTCGAAGGTGGGCAAATGCCAATCTTCCGTAAGCTTCCAATCCGTGGCTTCAATAACAAGAACTTCCACACGCTCTACGAAACTGTAAATGTAGCAGAGCTTGCTAAGCTCGACGATTCAGTAAGCGAAGTGAACCGCGAGGTTCTTGCAGCTGCTGGCCTCGTTCGCTTGAACGCTAACCCACTCAAGGTTTTGGGTGAAGGCGAGATCAGCAAGGCTCTTAAGATCACTGCAGACAAGTTCAGCGCATCAGCTAAGGAGAAGATCGAAAAAGCCGGTGGCGAAGCGATCGTCCCTGAAGCTAAATAAGCTCTCTTCTAATACCCAATAACAGCATGCTATCCGCGTTTACCAACTGCTTGAAGATCCCTGAACTGCGTCAGAGAATTTTTCTGACGCTCTCGCTTCTGTTCATTGCGAGAATCGGGGCTAATATACCTCTCCCAGGACTCGATTCGGCTCCTTTGCAGCAATTCTTTGCTGACCAAACGGCTGAAGGAGGAGGGAGCTTGTTGGGATTCTACAACATGTTCACAGGAGGTGCCCTTTTAAAGGGAGCAGTGTTCGCGTTGGGTATCATGCCGTACATCTCGGCATCCATTATCTTCCAATTGATGGGTGCTGTTTTTCCTGCGTTGGCTCGCCTTCAGCAAGAAGGAGATGTGGGGCGTCAGAAGCTTAGTCAGTATACTCGCTACGCAACAGTCGCAATTTGTTCTGTTCAAGCGGTATTGCTCGTTCTCGCTTTAGAAAACCCAGGTAGACTTTTCCCAGGGTATACAACTGATGCGTATGGGGATATTGTAATTGTAAGTAAGACTTGGTTCTTGGTTACCTCTACGATTTTCCTCACAGCGGGTACTGTTTTGTTGATGTGGCTAGGTGAGCAAATTACTAAGAATGGAATCGGAAATGGTATTTCATTGCTGATTACAGTTGGTATTTTGGCTGATTTGCCGGGTGCTGTTAAAGCGACATACGATTTGTTCTTCGGCCCAGTGGGTGTAAAGAAGCTTCAATTCCCTCATGCGATATTGATGATCGCTCTCTTGTTTATCGTGGTAGCAGGGCTCGTAGCCGTTACTCAGGCGGTTCGCAAGATTCCGGTCCAATACGCTAAGCGAGTAGTCGGGCGTAAAGTTTACGGAGGGCAAAGCTCCTTCATGCCATTGAAGGTTAACTACGCTGGGGTTATGCCGGTAATTTTCGCTTCTGCGATATTGATGTTCCCACAGCAAATCGTTTCCCAAGTAGGAGCCTGGTTAGACGCTCAGTGGATGATTGATTTCGCTAGTAAGTTCCAGCAGGGGACTACAGCGTACTATGTGATCTTCGGAGCTTTGATTCTCTTTTTCAGCTATTTCTGGGTTTCTATGATGTTCCGTCCGATCCAAATTGCGGATGATCTCAAGAAATACGGAGGGTACATTCCAGGTGTTCGTCCCGGTCAGCCTACGGCTAAATTCTTGGACTTCATCATGACTCGCTTGACCTTGGCTGGCTCGCTCTTCCTGACCCTTATCGCTCTTTTCCCGGATATCATGCTCTTCCAGCTTAATATCCCAATGCGTATCGCGATCTTCTTCGGAGGTACCGGTATGTTGATTACTGTAGGTGTTGTACTTGATACTATGAAGCAAGTTGAGACACATCTACTACAGCGCCACTACGATGGCTTTCTTAAGAAAGGCAAGATTCGCGGCCGCAGCCAGGTGAATAAGGATACCAGTTTGGCAGGTGCAGCTGAGTTGAGTAACGTTGGCCCGCTCTACGGAATAGTACTTGTTCTGTTAGCAGTTGGTCTTGGAGCCTATCTATTACAAATTGTACTAAAATAAATCTTTACATTGTGGTGAAGAATCGTCATTCCCGTCTCCTTTTTCCTTGAGCAACACGCTTGCTCATATTTCAGCGACGCGAGCCAGGTGATCTACCGTAATTTGACGAATCTCGCCATTTCGAACCGCAACATTTTCAATAATAATTAACATTTAATCACCATGCCACGTATTCTAGGCGTAGACATTCCAGGTAAGAAGAAGCTCGAGTACTCACTCCGTTACATATACGGTTTGGGGCCAACACGCGTTAACCGTATCCTCGCTGAAACAGGATTAGACGCTGACATGAAGGCTAACGACCTAAATGAAGAGCAAATCAATGCTATCATGAGCAAGGTCCACGAGCTCAACTTTGTGATCGAAGGTGATTTGCGTCGTGAAATTGCAGGTAGCATGAAGCGTCTGCAAGCGATCAACTGCTACCGAGGTATCCGCCATCGTCGTGGTATGCCAGTTCGCGGTCAGCGCACAAAGACAAACGCTCGTACTCGTAAGGGCAAAGTAAAAGCCATCCAAGGTGGTAAGCGCTAATCATAAAGCACTATAGTCATGTCAGAAGAAAAAGAATTACCAGAAGAAGTTGTTGCTGCTAGCGAAGAAGCAGACGTAGCAGTTGAAGCAACGGACGAAGCTCCAGAAGAAGATTTGGTTGCAGGTGTTAAGAGACAACCAACCGCTCAGGAACTTCTTAAGGAAGAAATCGGCGAGCTAAAGATCCGTAAGGCTAAAGGTAGCAAGAATGTTACTACAGGTGTCGCAAAGATCAGTGCTACTTTTAACAACACGATTGTTACAATCACAGACACAGCAGGAAACGCCATTTCATGGGCAAGCGCTGGTAAGATGAACTTCCGAGGTTCTCGTAAGTCTACAGCCTATGCAGCTCAAGTCGTAGCTCAAAACGCAGCGAAAGCAGCGATGGCACACGGTTTGAAGGAAGTAATCATTAATGTGAAAGGTCCAGGAATGGGTCGTGATTCTGCTATCCGCGCTTTCCAATCTCTCGGATTGGAAATTCTTTCAATCGTCGACAATACACCAATTCCTCATAACGGCTGCCGTCCTCCAAAACGTCGCCGCGTTTAATCCATCGTTTAAACCTTAAGCATTTATTAGATATGGCTCGATATACTGGCCCAACTACAAAGATCAGCAGACGTTTTGGACAACCAATTTTCGGTTCCAACAAGTCATTTGAGAAACGCCCTTTCCCTCCAGGACAACACGGTCCACGTGCACGTCGTGGTAAGGTTTCCGAGTATGGAACTGGTTTGGCTGAAAAGCAAAAGCTTCGCTTCATGTATGGCTTGATGGAAAAGCAATTTCGTCGTGCTTTCGAAAAGGCGAAAAGCCAACGTGGCGTTACGGGTACAATCTTTTTGCAGATCCTCGAGTCTCGTTTGGATAGCGTCGTCTACCAACTCGGTTTTGCTAAGACACGTCAGGCAGCTCGTCAGTTCGTAAACCACGGCCATATCCGAGTTAACGGACAAAAAGTAGACATTCCTTCTTTTGTTGTATCACCAGGTGATGAAATTGAAGTTAAGGATTCAACGTCTTCACGTCAGCTTGCCACTCGTACAATGGAAGCAAACAGAACACGCAATGTTCCAGATTGGATGACTCGCAGTGACGAATCATTTAAGGGTGTGGTTAATCGCCTCCCAACTCGCGAAGAGATGCAGCAAGAAGTTAACGAGCAGTTGATCGTTGAGTTCTACAGCCGCTTCTAATCGTCTCTGATAATTTCTCTTTTACCGACTCGTAGCCAAAAAGATCTAGAAACAAAATGCCAAAACGTATTGGAAAGTTCGAATTGCCAAACCGCCTTGTTAAAGTAGAAGAGGGTGCCTCGTCTACATATGCAAAGTTCATCGCCGAGCCATTCGAAGCGGGCTATGGACACACTATTGGCAACTCGCTTAGACGAGTTCTTTTGAGCTCTATTGAAGGAGCTGCTATCGCTTCTGTGAAGATTGAAGGTGTTAGCCACGAATTCCAAAGCGTCGACGGTATCGTTGAAGATATGACAGACGTCGTATTGAACCTTAAGAAGGTTCTACTCGTATGTCACAAGCGCGAAGGCACCAAGGTGATGATCTCCACAAACCGTGCGGGTCAAATCACAGCGGCCGATATCCAAGCGGATCAAAACGTTGAGATTATTAACCCAGAGCAGTTGATTTGTACTCTGGATCGCCCAATGCAGTTCACTGCTGAGTTGGAGATCAAAGTAGGTCGTGGTTACTGCCCAGGTGATGAAAATAAGGATGAAGATCAAGCAATTGGCGTTATTCCGATCGATTCTCTGTTCAGCCCTGTCACTTTGGTAAAGTATGGTGTTGAGGCAACACGTGTCGGACAAATCACAGATTACGACAAGTTGATCTTGGAGATTTGGACAGATGGACGCATCACTCCAGATGATGCTTTCAAGCAATCATCAGCGATTTTGAAGCATCACCTCGATGTTTTCGAAAACGTATCCGATGAGAACTACGAATTTGAAGATGAAAGTGCAGAAGTTAGTGAAGAGCAGAACAAGCTCCGCAAGCTTCTCAATATGAGCGTTAACGAAATCGAACTATCTGTTCGTGCCGCTAACTGCTTGAACAATGCGAACATCACAACAGTGGGTGAACTCGCAATGAAGAGTGAGCAAGAAATGCTCAAGTACCGTAACTTCGGTAAAAAGTCCCTCAACGAAATCAAGGACAAGCTCGAATCCCTTGGACTATCACTTGGTATGAAGTTCGACGAGCGTTTGCTTGAGTCTAAGAAGGAATTGTAAGCAATTAATAATTAATATTTAGGTACAATGCGCCATAGAAAGCACAGCAATCAACTTGGAGTAAAGAAAGAGCACCGCGAGGCTCTTATGGCTAACCTTTCCTCCTCTCTACTCACACACGGCAAGATCACTACTACCTTGAAAAAGGCTAAGGCTCTTCGTCCATTCGTAGAAAAGGTAATCACTTTGTCTAAAAAAGGATCTTTGCATGATCGTCGTAATGCCATCTCCAAGGTGCGCGATGAAGATGCGATTCGCGTTCTCTTTGATGAGCGTAAGGATCAATTTGCGACACGTAACGGCGGCTACACTCGTATCTATAAGATCGGTACACGTCGTGGCGATGCAGCTGAAATGGCATTGATCGAATTGATCGAAGCTGATGACGAAGGCTATCCTAAGAAGTCTAAGTCAAAATCCAAGGTGAAGGCTGCTAAGGCTGAAGTTGAAGCCAAGGAAGAGAAGCCAGCGGAAGAAGCTGAAGCGGCTCCTGAGGAAGAAAAGAAAGAAGCGGCTGCAGAATAGTCGTTTTCGATAATACTTTAAGGAAATGCGTTCTTCTTGTAAGGACGCATTTTTTGTTTTAAGCCGTTAGTCATGAATCCCTTCACCTGGTTTATCGTATTGTACACTGGCTCAGCATTGTTGGGAATTCTAGGTCTGTGGTTTTGGTACGATAAACGCGAAGGAGGAAGTTTTGAGAAAGCACGCCGCCGCAAGGTATTTCATTGTGTCCGTTGTGGGTCGGTTTATTCGGCACGTAAAGCCGATGTGTCAGAGGGCGAGGCTTGTCCCAAGTGCGAGTACAAGAATTACGAACTTTCGTATTGAGTGTTTTACAACGCTTCGTTGAGCGAATCCTCTTTATCTGCCAATGACAGCGGCTTTCAGTTAGTGTTTAATAACAACAATTTATTATGAGCAGCCACCAAACAATCGCGGTTCTTGATTTTGGATCACAATATACGCAAGTTATCGCGAGAAGAATTCGCGAGTGCTCCGTCTACTCGAAAATCTATCACTTTAAAACAACGGCAAAGCAATTGCAGAAGGACGGGGTGATTGGTGTCATTCTTTCCGGAGGGCCTGATAGCGTCTTGAAGAAAAACGCTCCCAAGATTGATAAGAAGATCTTTGATCTGGGCGTTCCGATCTTGGGGATTTGCTACGGTCTTCAGCTTATGGCTAAGAATCTGGGCGGTCTGGTTGAAAAGAGTGACCACCGTGAGTATGGCCATGGGGTTTTGAATATTAAGACCAAAGGTAAGTTGTTTAAAGGCTTGCCGAAATCGCTCAACGTTTGGAATTCCCACGGAGATCGTGTGGCAGCTATTCCTGAAGGTTTTAAGAAAATTGCTTCTACTGAAAATTGTGAATTTGCCGCAGTGGCCAATGAAGAAACGGGCATGTATGGTATGCAGTTTCACCCGGAAGTTGCTCATTCCGAAAGAGGTTTGGACGTAATCAAAAACTTCTTATATGCCATTTGCAAATGCACTAAGGATTGGTCGATGGCGGATTACGTACGCGATTCGATCGAAAAGATTCGCCAGACAGTAGGTGACGATCGAGTTCTGCTAGGTCTTAGTGGCGGTGTGGATTCTTCTGTCGCAGCTGCCTTGATACATAAAGCTATCGGTAACCAGCTAACTTGTGTATTTGTGGATAACGGGTTGTTGCGGGAAAACGAGCGCCAATCGGTGGTCGACCTCTATGCCCGTAATTTCAACATGGATGTCCGCGTTGTGCGTGCGGGTTCAAAATTCCTTGGAAAACTAAAGGGAGTTACCGATCCAGAAAGAAAGCGGAAGATCATTGGTCGGATGTTCGTTCAAGTGTTCCAAGAATCCCTCAAAAAGATCGGAGACGCTAAATTTCTGGGGCAGGGAACCTTGTATCCGGATGTTATTGAAAGTATTTCTATCGACGGTAGTCCAGCAGCTACAATCAAGAGTCACCACAATGTGGGTGGCTTGCCTAAGAACATGAAGTTCAAATTGCTGGAACCCCTTCGTGAGCTTTTCAAAGACGAGGTGAGAGCGCTTGGAGCTGAGTTAGGTTTGCCGCAAGAAGTGGTTTGGCGTCAGCCATTCCCGGGGCCAGGCCTAGGTGTTCGCGTATTGGGTGAGGTAAACTCAAAGAAACTGTCAGTTTTGCGGAAGGCAGATGCAATTTTGCACGAAGAGATGGTGGCATCGGATCTTTACTACAAGGTATGGCAATCGTTCTGTGTTTTCCTTCCTGTGAGAACTGTAGGAGTTATGGGAGACGAGCGGACATACGACAACGTAATCGCTGTCCGAATTGTAGAAAGTAAAGATGCAATGACGGCGGATTGGGCCCGCGTTCCGCACGAGGTCCTGCAACGGGTTTCCACTCGAATCATCAACGAAGTTAAGGGAGTGAATCGCGTCGTTTATGATATCAGCTCAAAACCTCCTGGCACTATCGAGTGGGAGTAGTTTTATTCTTACCAACTCCAAGCCTCCTTTTATGAAGAACGTATTTTTGATTTTGTTGTCTGCTATTTTGACTTCTGGACTCTTTTCGAAGGAAAAAGATAAGAGCCCGGATGATATCATTATTGATGCGACTATAGAATTGGCTCGTTCGTATCTCGGGGGGAGCGACAAATTGGATGCGATTAAATCGCTCAATTACCAAGGCACGATGCTGTATGCTGATGGGAATACAGGATTTGCGGATATCGTTTTTCAAAAGCCGTCTTTCCAAAAATTCGAAGCAACGATCGCTGAATATAAGGAGACCTCAGGTTTGGATGATACGGAGGCCTGGCATTTGCTCGAAAACCTCGGGGATGAAACCAGTAGGAGCCTCAGTCTTTACGGTGTTGAGGAGATTCTCAATATGAAGGCGAGCGTTTGGGAGTATTTGAACTTCTACAAAAGATTAGAAGGGCGGGGTAAGAGAGTCATTTACGAGGGCCGTGAATTTGTGAACGGCAATGAGTGCGTTGTGCTGACTTACGATCATTCGGACGGCATATGGTTTCGTCGTTATTTTGATGTGACGACCGGTCGAGTTGTGCAAACCTTCTCCAATAAGGGAGCTTTGTTCGTCGAAGAAGGAGAGATGATTGTAGACGGGATACGGTTCCCGAAAAAGCTCACGACGAGCTTTGTTACCCTTGAAGAGGCGGGCAGTATTGAAATCGTCTACTCAAAAATCGAAATCAACAAGAAGTTCGATAAGGCAATTTTTAAACTCCCTAAAGATTACTAGGATAGTTTCAAGGTTATCAGACGGCTGAACAATCAGCCGTTTTTTTATCTTTGCCAACGGGGCGGCAATTCCTAGATAGTGGCAAAATGGCAGATTTGTCTTACCGTTCTCGCAGCTTCAAAGAAAAGTTGGCTACGTTTTGTGAAACCGCAGTTGTTCCGCAATCTATTGTGGATGCTGTTTCCACAATCCTAGCGGACATACGTAGCCAAGGCGACCAGGGTATCAGCCATACCTTGAAACGTATTGATGGAATTTCTTTGAGCGGCGATCAATTCCGAATCTCCGATGACGAAATGAAGCAAGCTGTAAAGCGGCTTCCAAAATCGGACTTACAAGCGATTAAAGATTCGATCGCGTCTGTCACAGAATTTCACCGACATGCCCTGCCTAAGTCTTGGACAGCAAAGAATCAGCACGGCGCAACTATTGGCGAACGATTCTACCCATTAGAACGTGTGGGGCTTTATATTCCTACCGACCTTGTGTCGACGGTTGTAATGACCGCCACTTTGGCAAAGCTGGCTAAGGTTCCGGAAATCGTAGCGTTTACTCCTTGTGGACCGGACGGCTCCGTTAATGACGGCTGCCTTGCGGCGATGAAGCTATCGGGGGTGACCGAGGCTTATCGAGTCGGAGGCGTTGCGGCTGTGGGAGCGATGGCGTATGGAACGGATACAATTCGCCCAGTTGACAAGGTATACGGTCCTGGAAACGCTTATACAGTTGAAGCGAAGCGTCAGGTATATGGCACTATCGGGGTGGACTTGCTTCCCGGTCCAAGCGAATTGCTTGTTATCGCGGATGAAACGGCAAATGCACGCTTTGTGGCAGCGGATCTATTAGCTCAAGCGGAGCACGGTTCTGGGCGTGAGAAGATATATCTGGTGAGCTTGTCTAAGGAGAAGACTAAGGAGATTCGAGCGGAGCTTCGTTTGCAAGTAAAGGAATTGCAACGGAAGGATTTGATAAAGTCTGTCTTGAAGGAGGGCCTCTTGTCTGTGATTGTGGATACGTACGAGCAAGCCGCTGAAGTTGCAAATTACGTCGCTCCTGAGCACATGGAACTAGAAGTTGATCCAAAGCAGTTTAATTTTTTGATCAAGAACATCAAGACAGCCGGAGCCATCATGCAAGGTGGTTGGTCAGCGACTGCTTTGGGAGATTTTGTTGCGGGGCCCAGTCACGAATTGCCGACAGGTCGCTCTGGGCGTTACTTTAGTGGTTTGCAATTGAGCGATTTCTATCGCCGTTCTAGCTTGGTCAAATACTCAAAGAATGCTTTGAAGAAGGCTGCCTCAACGGTTGAGGCGTTTAGTCGCATGGAAGGTTTGGAGGCTCACGGTCGCTCAGTTACTGTGAGATTGGAAGAATGAAGTCGAGCAAGCCTATGATCGATCTTGCGTTGCCGCATGTGCAAGCGTTGAAAGGTTACACGCCAGGTTTTCAGCCAAAAGAGGCTGGTTGGGTAAAACTGAATACGAACGAAAGTCCATACCCGACAAGCCCCATGGTTGAGGAGGCGTTGCGGGAGGTGTCGTTGAACTCATTGAGGCTCTATCCCGATCCATTAAGCATGCCTTTGCGTGAGGAAGTCGCTCGTTTGCACGGCTTGAAATCAAGCAATGTAATTATAGGCAACGGTTCGGATGATGTTCTGAATCTGTTGGTCCGGGCATTTTCGTCTGCCCGAAACGATTTAGCGGTGACGATGCCTAGCTATTCGCTTTATCCAGTTTTGTGCGCGATACAAAATACTGAAGTGACGACCTTGCCTTTCGACCGTTCGATGAAACTTCCGCTGGATGAAATTTCGAAATGCGAAAGTGGTATCCTTTTCTTCACTACTCCAAATGCTCCGACTGCAGTTGGATTTTCAAACGAAGATTTCCGCAAGGCCCTGAGTTCATTTGATGGGCTCATTGTGTTTGATGAAGCGTATGCGGATTTCGCGGAAGAAAATGCGGTTGAATTGTTAGCAGAATTTCCAAATGCGGTCGTTACGCGTACTTTGTCAAAGTCCTATGGGTTGGCGGGACTGCGGGTTGGTTATGCCTTGGCTCATGAAGAAGTGATCAGTATTTTGGATCGTGTTCGGGATAGCTACAACGTGAATAGCCTTTCACAAGCGGGAGCGATCGCGGCGATCAAGGATCAGAGCTACTTGAATGCGATTGTGGGGAAGATAAAGTATACGCGAGATTACTACATTTCCCAATTCCAAGAGATGGGATGGTTCACCTACAAATCGCAGGCGAATTTTATTTTCACTGAACCTGTAACGAGGTCCGGTGCGAAAGGGGCGGAAGTTGCTTCGGATCTTTTCGAATTTTTCAAGCAGCACAAGATTCTCGTTCGTTACTTTAAGGGACACGCCTTGACTGAGAGCTTTGTACGCATCAGTGTCGGCGATGAAGATCAGATGCTTTACGTAAGCGAAACAATAGAAAAATGGCTGAACAAAGAATAGCTTCACTGGAACGCAATACCAAGGAAACGAAGATCGACGCTCGTCTGAATATCGATGGGACGGGTGAGTCCACCATCGAAACAGGTGTTCCGTTCTTCGATCATATGCTTACTTTGTTCGCTGCTCACGGATTATTTGACTTGGAGGTCAAGGCGGATGGCGATGTTGAGGTAGACTACCACCACACCGTGGAAGACGTGGGCATCGTTTTGGGCGAGCTTTTCAAAACTGCGTTGGGAGACAAAGCAGGGATCAATCGTTATGGCTTTTTCATCCTTCCTATGGACGAATGTCTGGGTCGGGTAGCGATAGATCTGGGGAACCGTCCGTACTTAGCTTACGATGTGGTAGCTCCGACTTCCTACGTACGCGATTTCAATATCATTTTGGTAAAGGAGTTTTGCCGTGGATTTTCTAATTCGCTTGGAGCAAACTTACACATCGCTTTGGAGTATGGCGAAGAGCCGCACCACATCGCAGAGTGTATCTTCAAGTGTATGGCGAGAGCGATCGATGCAGCATCGCGTGTGGATGCTCGATTGGAAGGGCGCTTACCGTCAACAAAGGGAATGCTTTAAAACGAGTGCGCTCTTGAAAGGGAGAGTGCGTAGAAGGATTTTGAGATGAAAAAGCGTATCGCTATCATTAATTATGGCATGGGCAATTTGCGGAGCGTGGAAAACGCGGTTAAGCAAGTGGGTGCCGATGTACGAATTGTAACTTCTCCCGACGAAGTAGGAGAGGCTGATGGACTTGTATTGCCGGGTGTCGGCGCGTTACAGGACTGTATTGAGGGGTTGGTTGCGGCTAAATTCCCTGATTTCCTGAAAGGTTGGGTGGCAGAAGAGCGTCCGTTGCTAGGCGTGTGCCTCGGTTTACAAGCGATGTTCGAACGGTCGGAAGAACGAGATGTCAAAGGCTTAGGGCTTTTTGCCGGTGAGGTAAAACGCTTCAAGTCTCGCCCTGGATTGAAGATTCCTCACATGGGCTGGAACCAGGCCAAACTTTGCAAAGGAGATTCTCCCTATTGGAACGGCTTGGATGACGAGCAATCGAGCTTCTATTTCGTGCACAGTTACTATGTGGCGCCGGAAGACGAATCATTGATTTTGACTACTACGGATTACGAGGGAGTCTTCACTAGCTCGATTTCGAAAGGGAATACGCTCGCATGTCAGTTTCACCCAGAGAAAAGCCAGTCAAATGGGCTGCGTATTTATGCAAATTTCGTGGATAATTGTAAGAATAGGCATTAGAAGAGGTATCTTGTGGGTATAAGCTAAACTTATATCGCCAATCTTGGCTGCTCTCACTTTACATCTGCAAAAAGAAACGCTAGTTGATCTGCTTATTCATTTGATAACTTCTGAATATTCCCCTCGGCATTGCGCCGTTTCCGACGATCTTAAAAATTATTATGAGCCAAGAAGCCACCCTTTCATTCGACGATAAAACCTATAAGTTTCCTATATTCGAGGGAACTGAAAAGGAACGTGCCATTGATTTCACAAAATTACGCAGTGAAACAGGCCTAATCAGTTATGATGAAGGGTTTGGCAATACTGGGTCTTGCCAGAGCAAGATCACTTTCATCGACGGAGAGAAGGGGATTCTCCGCTACGGTGGGATCTCAATCGAAGAGTTAGCGGAGAAATCAAACTTCCTCGAATCATCTTATTTGGTGATGTATGGCAAATTGCCGACACAAACGGAGCTCGATCTTTTTTCAGACCGCGTCGCGGAAAATGCTTCGATCGATGAGCGCATGCGCAGCATGTTTAGCAATTACCCAAGCAAGTCCCACCCGATGGCGATTCTTTCGTCGATGATGAGTTCGCTCGCTTGCTACTCTCCAGAATTGGCGACAAATGATCGTGCGGCTGACTTAGAAGGTTTTGATGAAGCAGCGGCGTATGCAATTTCTAAAGTTCGTACCATTGCGGCGGCGGCTTATCGTGCAAGCAATGGACTCCCAATGATCTACCCAAAACCGGGTGTAGGCTACTGCGATAACTTTCTGCACATGATGTTCTCAGAGCCTTACAACGACTTCGAGCCGATTCCAGAAGTGGCTAAAGCGTTGAATCTGATGCTCCTCCTACATGCAGACCACGAGCAAAACTGTTCAACGTCGACTGTGCGTATGGTTGGTTCTGGCGGGGCAAACCTCTTTGCTTCGGTTTCAGCAGGTGTCGGCGCTCTTTGGGGGCCATCACATGGTGGGGCTAATATGGCCGTAATTCAAATGCTCGAGGAAATCCATGCATCGGGCGATGATGGTAGCAAGTTTATCGAAGACGCTAAAAGCGGTAAGAGCGGTAAGCGCCTAATGGGCTTTGGTCACCGAGTTTATAAGAATTTCGATCCACGCGCTAAGATCATCGGGTCGGTTTGCGAAGACCTTTTAAATAAGATGGGCGTGTCGGATCCTTGCTTGGATATCGCTCGCAAGCTCGAGCAGTCTGCTCTGGCAGACGATTACTTCGTGCAACGCAAATTGTATCCAAATGTTGATTTCTATAGCGGAATTGTGATGCGTGCGATTGGGATTCCACTCAATATGTTCACTGTGATGTTTGCTATCGGCCGTATGCCAGGTTGGTTGGCAAACTGGAAGGAAGTGGCCAGCAACCCGAAGGGACGCATCAGCCGTCCACGCCAAGTTTACCAAGGCGCAACCCAATACGCTTATACTCCGATCGAGGAGCGCGCTTAAGATATTTACGAAAATCTATTTTCACAAAAAACGCTATGCAATTTTGCTTAGCGTTTTTTTTGTGCCTGGGAGTTTGTTTTCAGGATGCGTCGCCAAAGATCTCTTTTAGGCAATCTTGCCTTTTCTCCATTTTCTAGAGGTGAGGTCAGCATAAAACATATAATAGTATTAAAGATATTTCATTCGTATAGTAAGTTTATTTACTTAAACATAATTAGTTAAGTATTTTGTTGATAAAAACTAAATTATGTATTCATAGTGAAAATAGCTCCAAGAAGAGAAGGTTTTCTC
>JAKYXN010000061.1 GCA_022538095.1 Puniceicoccaceae bacterium K14
AGTAGACGTAGCAGCGATCCGTTTCGATTCGAGACATCCACACAGAATATCAAAACGCTGTTTCAAAAACCAGACGCCCTAGAACGGACGCTTACCTCCCAGCGTTCATGAAGCAGTTTTTTTTAGAATAAAGGAAAGTGTAACCAATCTTCTGAACCCAACTGTTACCTATACCCAGCTCACACCGCTTCTCTTCTGAACGTATTCATTTCACCATTCAGAATTTTACCACTTCTCCATCCTTCTCTACAGTCACCAAACCACGAACCAGTTCCTTGGCCAGCACTAACGCTTGTTCGTTGTTTTCCTCTCGAAAACCCAATAATAAAACTTTGCGCTTAAAACTGCGGCGGCCTTGAAATGCATTAACGAACTTCACAAACCGACTCTTTTCTTGTGCAGATAACTTTGAATTATTTACGTCAGTCCCGATTCGCTCCAGTTGGTTACCATCATAAATGTCATCCCAAAGACACCAAAAAACCTGCATTATAGTTTCATCAGGCATTTCAAAAACAAAATGCTTAAAAGGCATATCAAAGGAGCCGACATCGATAGGAAAATCAACACCATCCCCAACTTGAATAGCTCCTGTGGCCTGCATACAAACATTTGGAGAATGAGCAAACGCCCCCAAACTATCACTTTTTCTTTCCCCAGTATAACCATAATACCACCCTTCAACATGGAACGTTGAATCGGGTGAAGTTAGGACGAGTCGAGTACCGTAATCGAACGCCAATATATCAGAAACCCTCTTAGGAACTTCCTCTTCTCTTATACTGTAACCAACTTCAAACTCGGTGGTCCCGAACTCATAATACCAATTATAAAGAGGAACTGATTCCTGCAAGGAATCGTCATACCAAAGTTTTGACAATGCAGGTGGCGAAATTGCCAAAATGAATAAAACCGCAGCAAACCAGAATGGAATTACTCGACACTTTTCGCTATCACACGAACGCTTTTCATTCACATTTTCTTCCGAAGCACTGGAGAGTTTAGAGGCGACGAAAAACAGAGCCAACATCCCTCCCCCTAAAGCCAAATATCCTAACGTATCGTGCCACTTGTCAAATAGGTCCCCCCCCCCTCTAAGTACGATTAGCGACAATGACAATGCCCTAGCGAAATTAAAAGTCATCGTTAATGCCACAGCCCAAACAAGCAAAATCCAACGTCCAGCAAACTTAAGCCTCCAAAATTCACCTACAAAGAGTGCCATCATTAGCAATGCCTGTAATGATTTTATTCCACTACAAGCTTCCTCTACCCCTACCAACAACTCTCCAACTCGAATAACATTCCCATACGCAATTGCTGGATACTCTAGCAATTGCAGCACCTCTACGACAAAATAGCTAACTGCCCCAGTTAACTTAAGAATCACCGGCCGCTCTACAAAAGTAGGCCATGGCACCATTGTTAACAAAAATACAAACGGTATTATTGAATTAACAACCCAAGCCCTCCCCCCAATCAAATAAAGTAGAGACAAACTCGTTCCAATTAATGAGAGCGTTGCACTCCACAGAGGTAACCTCCAAAATGGATTAACTTCAATTAAAACACTGCTCAAAACAGCCAGTATTAACGTACCAATACAGATAAATGCACCCCCAAAGTGGAATTGGCCGTCCATCTTTCTTTTTTCCCGAAAAAGCCTTTGCCAAAGAAGAAAAAATGTCATCGGTCCAACTAACCATCCGTAGCTATAAGACGAATCACCGCCCCAACTATAGCTGAGTTGAATGTACAAGATAAGCCAAGAAATGAAAACTGAGAACGAAGATAATAAAACAACCAACATGTAATCTAATGAACTACCTAAAACTAACGTCTCCACGCACGATAATGACGAATTGTTTATCGTGAAAAATATTCATTTTGCTAAAACCAAGGACCGAAAACGAAAAATTCTTCATTCGCTTCCTTTGTTGATAGATTTCCTGAAAAATCATTTGCAATCGGTGAGTTTTTCTTCGGAGCGAGCAACACCAAACGCCATTCTGGCGGCGGTTTAGAAACCCCAATGCGTAAAGACGTTATTGAATCAACACTCTTTAAAAAACCATTCGGCAATTCTTTGATACGATATACATTTTCCCCAATTGGAGCTTGGTGTTGATTTCCAGCATAAGCATTAAAACCAATATCAAAATTTTGAATATAGCCCATGTTGTAGCTCACTTGAATATCATCACTCGCATAAAACACATTCCCTTCTATAGTAACCCCGGAAGGAAGCCCCAATTTTTGCCCTCCCCATGAGTTTATCATAATCAAATCACTTACTTTATCATTGTAGACGAAATTATTATAAATGGACACATTTTCAACTCGACCTGACAATACAATAATTGGCCCCCTTTCAGTTGCCGTAGGACTTGTCCCATCATTGTAGCTTACGTTGTAACGTATTATGGTTCCTTCATTTCCTATACTTTTTTCAGGATAGGAAAATACTGGATTCGTATCGGGGGTATTGCAAATCAAGATAAAACCACCGTCGTTATTGTGACTATAATTAAACTGAATTACAGTATTGCGGCAGTTATAATCCGCGTCAAAGCCTTGCCCATCATTGCACCCCTTCACGCCAGATACATCATTATACTGAATCAGTGTTTCATCACAACTAAATGGCCAAATTCCTGCAGCAGCCTCAGTGGTTCGCATTCTAGCTCCTCTGACGATATTCCACTGAACAACTGCAGAGTCACAACCGTATGGTACAATTCCATCGCCCCCGACGTTCTCAATAGTATTGCCTTCTATTTGCACGTTCAAATTAGGGTACCAGTTATCTCGGAAACAATAATCAGATCGCCCCTTTATTCCATCCCGGTCTACGTTTCGAATAACGTTGTTCAATATTTTAAGGCCCACGAAACGTGATCGCAATTTACCATGATGATTGTAGTATGCGATACCAGCACTCAGCCCGTCCCATTTTTTCAAACTTCCGTTAACGTCAAAGACTAAATTATTTTCAATAAGGATATTTTCGGCGTCGCCAAAATTCAATAGACTAATGAGGATCCCACATTTTGGAGAGCTCTCACTCTTAGTTGAATTAGTAACCCCCAGTTTAGATATAGTAACATTATCTACATTTTCCAACAAGATTGCCGCTCTCTCATTTCCGCTACCTTTAATTATAGGCCTTTCACCATCACCATAACTAGAGAACACTATAGGAGATCCATTTTTTCCACTGAACCTCACCCGTAGCTGCCCTTCAAAAATCCTACCACACCTAAAAAATACTCGATCACCTGGTTTTAACCTTAATGAATTCAACTTTTTTAGGGTCTTCATTGGAGCATCCTTAGATCCTGACCGGTTAAAATCTACCCCAAGGTAGGAGTCAAAATAATAGTCCCTTGAATACAAATCACAAAGAAACAGAAAGCACGCAAATACAGTAGCTAAAAGCAACCTCATAACCAAAGCGCAGTTCTAAAAATGCGAAGTAAATGTCTAAATGTGCTAATCAAAAACCCAGCTCCAAATCCAAAATGTGAAACAACCGCCAAGAACGCCACATCAAAAGCTCGAGCACCGCTCCGCCAAGAAAGCAGCATTGAATAACCAAGTACGATGAGAATATATGCCGCCCCTGGCAACAACGCACCCCATCCTATGATCGGAAAAACAATTGGAAGCCCAAATGAGAGCACCACCGCAACAGGTGTTAGTTGTCTTAACTCCGGAAACTTTTTATGCTTCCAGAAATTCTTTAATCGATAAGAGCCGTTTCTGTAAAACTGTTTCCAGGTTCCCTTTATAGTCTCGCGTGGAAAATACATAACCGGTGCAGTGCATTCCATCCATATATTTCGGCCCGAATCAATCATCCTGTAGTCAAATTCAGCATCCTCATTAGCGATGAATTCAGCATCGTATCCACCAATTGCAACAAAGTCCTTTACTCTAAATGCAGCGTGATGCCCATGCTTCACAAACCCAGACTTTGCTCCCATTCGATGAGAAGATCCTCCATTACCCAAATACGATCCATACACAACCTTTCCAACGTCTTGCCAGTGGCTCCCACCCTGCGTTTCCATCTGCACAACAACACTACTAATCTCTCTCCTCTCGAAAGGGCCTAAAACCTTATCTATAAAATCACTTTCGTACTTAGAATGAGCGTCTAACCTCACTAAAAACTCAACTCCATCCTCTTGCGCTTTTTGAGCGACTAAATTCACAGCCGAAGACTGAATTCTATCCTCATTATAAATTATCCGTAGATTTTCATGCTTCAGTGACTGAGCAATTTCGACTGTTCGATCCGAGCTTCGTCCATCTACCAGAAAAGAAACGCAAGTCTTGTGGGAGCATGCAAAATCCAATACCGATTTTACATGCTTTTCCTCGTTTAAGGTAGGAATACACACATATGCTTTTACCTTTTCCATATCAAACAGCACCCCTATTCAACACTCCTTTACATTTTTCAAAGAGTGAGATTACTAGTTTTTTCTCAAATTCATTTAATGAAAATAGCCACATTATAAGAAAAAAAGTTAAAGTATAAATAAAAAAGCAGATAATCCCCAAATTTATAGACAAGTCGAAGCCTATAAAAATTTTTATACAAAAGCATACAAAAAACACCGCAACGGGCACAGAGGCCATACTAAATATATTAAACCAAAAATCATATATTTTAATAGAATGTTTTTTTTGATAATAAATATTCATTATAAGACCATTCCCGACTAACAACGAAACGACAATAGCTCCCGCACATCCTACAGCTCCCCAATACTTAGAAAAAACAAACTGTAAAACCAAACAAACAAAAGCATTCAACAGGTTTAGGTATGAACGAAATTTCATTTGGTTCCTAGCCTGCAGGATACTAATTCCAACATTTTGCATCAACGGCACCATCAGCGCTCCGAAAAACATCAGACCTATAATAAAAGCGTCTTGAAACTCTTCACCAACCCACAAACTAACAAACTCTTTACCAAAGAGAATGAATGCAAATAATATATACAACAAAACAATAAATTGAACCCTACCAACTCTAATAAATAAATTAGAAACATCCCCCCTAGAGCCCCCTATTGCTACTAACTTTGTGACTTTCGGTAACATAACCCCAGAAATAGCAGAGGAAGACGCCATGTATACACGTTGTAACTGGATTCCTATCGAAAAAATTGCAACAGCAGTCGCCCCAGAAACCATCCCCAAGACTAACTGCCCAGAACTCCAAAATATTTTGTCCATAACAGTGTTTAAAAAGACGTAGTAAGAATAGAAAACATATTCCTTCAACTCTTTCCACTTCAATAGGCCAAATCGCATTTGCACCCCAAGGATTGCGATCGCATACCATGCATAAAAAGCAAAGCAAATAATATTAAAAACGGTAGTGGATAATAATAGAGCAATTGCTCCATGGCCATACAACACTAGGGCAACCATTGCTATCGTATTAAGCAGTATCCTCAAAAACAACGCAACTTTGTGAACAACAAACCGTTCATGCCCCAAAACAATATTACTAAAAGTACTCAAAGGGAACAGAAAAATAACGTTCACCGACAACATTAAGAGCATAATCCCTATTTTATGCACTTCCTCTTCAGACATGCTATCTCCGAAAAGAAAATCAGCATTCCACCAAAAAAGAAGACATATAAAAAAAGCGATGAAGCCAACAAATAGGTATAGCACTAAAAATGAACCATACATGCCCTTTAACTTATCACCCTTGCTCTCCGCTTTAAACTTGGCTGTAAACCGGACGACTGCGTTTCCAAAGCCAAAATCCAAAACAGTCAAATAGGCCAACAGAGAGGTAATCAGAGAGAATATTCCAAACTCGGAGCTTCCTAATCGGCTAATCATGAATGGAAGAAACAACACACCAACGATGTTGTTTAAGCCGAGAACCGCATATGACAGTATAGCCCCAAGCTTAACCTGACTCATAATCAACTACAACCCACATTGGCTCAGAAAGGCGACTGAATCGTCGCGGTAATCCTCCAACTTAGACATCACCGCTTCCCAATTAATAGGCTTTTCAGCAATCTCTGATATACTACAATTATCTTCAACCCACAGCCGATCCTCCAAGCCCAACTGCACCAATAATGTAACCACTCTAGAATTCATTTTAGAAGAACGCCCACTTAATCCAAATGTTATAAATTGCTTTTGCATCAAAATTGCAAAGATTGTTCCATGAAAAGAGTTTGTCATCACGTATTTACAACTAGAATACGCCTCCAACCAACCAGCAACAGTCGGAAAAGCTGGATTCTCAAAGACATGAGGGGATCCTTGCGTTGGGAAAAACATTATCCCATCGGAGTTTTCTTCGCCGAACTTTTTCACCTTTTCAATGGGCAATCCCGATTTCCAGCCAACTAAATAACACAAAGTTTTCTCTGAAGCATCTATACTACCGCCATTTTCCTTAGCTAACGCAATATAATCATCTTTATTTAAAAGTAATGTTGGATCGCAAACAAGAGAACTCTCGACACCGACAGCCTTACATATATCAACCCCTTCCTTCTCTCGCACGCTTACATGGTCGATCCCAGAAAGCAGGGGCCTAATATAATTCAAAAAGCCCTTTTCAGCTTGAGCAGTTCCAAAACTAGCGGCATAAGAAATTCGTTTCACACCAGAATTTCCAAAACGCAAAAACCAAGGATAGCCAGTACTGTCATACGTCTTCCAATTCCATACCTGATCGCTCCCTGTAATAAAAACATCCGCATCTAATGGGTATGTAGAAAAATCTTTGTATTTACTATACAGTACCTTCGTTGATGGGATATTAAGCTCAATAAACTCCTCGAATTTACGTTGCTCTATCCACTTTGAATCATCAACAGACTCCGCTTTGATTTTACTTCGAAGAGCTTTAATCCTTTTCTTTAAGGAAAGTTTCCAGCTTCTTGGAGTGTAGCGAATTAAAAAAGCATCATGCCCCATTTTTTGCAAAAAAGCCTGTAATGCATAGCATTGAAGCGTTCCACCATAGTTATCCCTACGAGTTGAAAGAGTTATAATTCCGATTTTCATACTATCACCTTTCTACAACAAAACCAGTATCCCTAATAGTCATTTCTAAAGAATAAAATAAAACAGCTAAATGCATCATACCTGACAACCCAGGGTAACCGTAACCACCACCAATTGCACAAACAATTAATATATTTAAAATTGCCGCCAAACTTAGGACAACGAACAGCTTTTCGTTAACGCAACTAGCCTTCAGCAAATAAAATCCGGCCCCCAACAGAATAACAAACATAACTAAACATCCCACGCCCCCAACTAACCCCACATCCCAAACTAACGATAAAAGCAGGTTATGGGGATCCAGCATTGGTTTTCCACTTCCAGTAACCGAATATTCGATATTGTTAAAAAAATATATAACACGATCAACTCTCCCGGTGCTCACGTTTCCCGATTTAAGTCGATCAATCATAGCGGTCATAAAAGGAGTCTCCCTACCGAGATAAGCTATCAGTAGTAATAACCCCACAAATGAGAAACTAATAGAAAAACCATAAAGAATGCGATTGCGAATGAGATACGCTAAGCTGCTACTAACAATCACAATGAGCTGCAACATCGACTGGCCTGATAGCAACGTCACTGACAAACAAAAACTGACGGAAAAGACTACAACTGATACGTAATCAACCCACCCTTTTTTTCTAGAAACCAAAACCATAAAGAGGACCAGTCCCCCAAAAGACAGTAAGTGCTGTCCAACTACATTTGTCACTGCACTAACATTTACTAATGCTTTTCCATTTAGGTAGTGGTGCTTCCCAAGGTTAATTCGAACCAGATGCCCGACTCTCTCCACATCCAAACTTATTACGCTTTTAAAAATCTCTACGATAGAGGATGGACCCACATACAAAAAGAGCATAATCACAAAACTAAACGATAAAACTGAAAGAGCTCTTCTAACAACTAGCTTTTCATCACTCTTCAACAAAACAGCAGTCCAGACACCCCAAGCAGATAAAGAAAACAGAAATACTACATTGTACAAGTGAGGAACAAAAGTCTCAACATTCCTATGAACAAAAAAGGCCAATAAATAAACTCCTAGCCAAATCATTGCACCCACGGACAATACAACAAACAGTCTTGAGCCAATTCGACTATGCAAAATCACCCAAGGCCAAAGCATTAAAGAGAAACCAACTCCAATTGCATTGTACTCTAGCTCACTAAAAACACTAGGCATAGGCCACCAAAACAGTGGGAAAAACAAACAAGCGATTAGGTATATAAAATTAGCAATCTTCACCGCTGAGCAATACCCCTTCATACACTTTGATCAAAGCAGAGCGGTGCTCACTTTTTGAGTTTTTGATAACTTTTTGGTCACGGTCCACCGACTCGAGCAAACGACTAAAAACACCCTCCTCACAAACACCTCTTAACGCCACCTCAAGGTCTGACTCAGAACCCCTCTCAAAAACAACTAGACCAGAATAACGCTTAACCTTATCAGATGCACCCGATCGACTAGGAACGATGACAGGCTGCCGCATAGCCAATGCCTCCTCAACGACCAAACCTGATGCTTCACACCACAATGAAGGCACAACCGCAATTTTTGCAGCACTCCGATAAGACCTAACATCCTCAACTGAAACCCATCCACAAAAATCAAACTCCAAATATTCAGATTTCAACTCCTCTAGCAACGCTCCCCCACCTAGGACCACCAACGAGAGTCCTAACTTCCTTGCTACAGCACAGAGCATTCGTATTCCTTTTTCTTCTACAACCCTACCAACAAACATCAAATCATACTTGAAAGAATTGGACTTATCAACAGCTCCAATCACTCCTGGAACTGGATTCTCAATTACACAATCCCAAAGCCTTGGCTCCCTATAACCCAAACTATTGAAAACAGTTCTCAAAGACTCACTAACATAAACAACTGCATCTGCTCGATTGGGCAGATCGACAAAAGAATTATCAACAGCTTTCCTAGTTATTCTATGAATTTTTTCGAAGTAATTTCTCTTGTCGCAATTTCGTAATAAACAGGATACCCCCATTGGCTTTAGATCGCACTCTGCATTCCTATTAAAATCATAATAGACACCATTTGGGCAAACGTAGTTAAAATCGTGTACACTGCAAACAGTCTTATACCCAGCATCCTTGAATGCGTTGAAAATTGCGCCAGAGAGAGCCATAGAATAGCCATTAAAGTGAACAATAGTACTCTCGACACTTAGCGAACTCACCAAGGACTCGACCACCTTACGACACTTTAGGTTCCATATTGAACTAACCACCTGCTGTAGCCCTCTTCCGCCGCTCCTCTGAGACTTACCTACCGAGTAATGAACAACGCCATCAGGCAAATCAGCCTCCGGCCCCGCGGACACAAAATAGACGTTATAACCCTCCCTCAAGAAATCTTCAGCATCTTGATACAAGACCTTATAAATACCTCCGTTATTAAACGCAAAGTCATAAACGAATACAATATTCTTTAGCTTATTCGTCATAAGGCGGCAAAATCATTACAAAGCTTCCACTTAAAGAAAACACACAAGCATTCTCGTCCATTACCCCCATTTTTGCTCAACCTCAGGAAAAGACTTCAACATTTCACTATACTCAGAAGCTAAAAGATCACGCAAACACTCCAAATCGGCTTCAGTCACCTCAGCCTTTTTACTTTTGTTAAAATATAGATTCCTAATCCTAGACTCCAAACCGGAGCCAATGAATTTCAAAACAAATGATTTCAAACCAGTGCCATGAATAAATCGATGAAAAAGCATGGACCTAGGCATAGCGCTCGAATTCTGCTTATCTGCCTCAAGCATATAGTTATGACAATCCAACTCTAGAAAAGCCTCAATTTCCCTAAGTGCTCCCAAAGGGTTCTCTATCATGTCCTCGAAAAAAAGTACTAGAAAACGATTCCTACCAAATTTCTCAAAATAATCCTCTAGATGACGACTGTACTGACTTCCACTGATGAGATACTCTTCTACTCCCTCATCCTTAGCATGCAAGAGCTCTGACAAAGCCTTGGACGTTCTTCCGGTCCTCCTCGCAAGTTGATAATGCGACACAGCCCTACGAATGGGGTCCCTCAGAAGTACGACGAAAAACGAATGATCATTGTATTTATAAATTCGATTCAATGCACTCTTCGACTTGAGGTAAGAAGTGCTCGCATCCATGCGATACCTCGAACTTAAGCCCTTGAGAAGATAAGCGTAGTGTTCCTTTTCCCGAAAAACGGAGAACTGGACATCTCTTTTAACTCGCCCCTTACAATACTCCTCTGGACTCACATCATTTAGTTTCGTCTTACTTACGTATTCTTTTGGAAAATCTTCTGACGAAAAATAATTGGGCTCCTTCACCGACAACAGATCAATGTTTTCGTTTTGAGAGAGCCAGCTTGCCAATTGGGTTGTCCCCGATCGTGGAGCCCCTAGCAGAAATAAATTTGTTTTTTTCACTCAATACCTCCTTAACCGACGATTAACGTGATAACTTTGCAAGAAGGCTCCCATGGACTTTTTTGGCTTTTCGTTTTACCCGATCCCAAAAATATAATCGTGAATACGTATCCATCATTGGCTTCATCGTCATCATAAAATAATCAAATGACTTAACTCGCATAGCTTCAAAAAAAACACTGGAGCTATAAGCAGCTATATCTAGTCGGCATTTGTAAATTGACTTCCTTTTATTGGACAAATTAGAGCTTGGTTCAACTCGCTTTCGAGGAACCCATTTATTTTGCCCCCAAATACTAAGACGATACCCTAACCCTTCTCGCCTGTGCGAAAGTCCGCTAGACTGTGAGCGTATGACATCGGCAACCTCAATTGCATCCAAGTGCAACGCACCGCTTCGACTCCCGTCTTCAAAAATCTTGAGGATTGCTGAATTTCGTACAACAACGACGTTCGCCCCCCTTGGGTCATCTACATATTTTGGCAACCACGCGTCACCGATCACGACATCCGAACATTCAGCCATCACATCATCACAAAACTCACAAGCAAAATTTTTCATTAAACCAAGCCCCCAATCCTTCCCAATAACTCCAGCCATAGGATAGGATTTTTGCTCTCTCCGATCGCCATTCACGTAAGTCATTTCAAAGTCGTACTGAGACGCTAGACCACTGTTGCGTTTTTTGCGAAAATCCATTGTTCGCAATAATTTTGGTTCAACTCCTTTTTGCCACGCAAGTAAATCAGCGAAGTATTTGCTTTTTAGATGCCCACAGACCAGACCAATTGCGTACACGACCCTGCCCTCTTCAATTTTCCCCGCTTTCTGCAACAATCTCAACGCTTTCACAAAACAAGGGATACCAACAAACGCATATCGTTTCTTTGTCCGACTTAAGAACTCCAGTACTTTCGACATTTCGATAGGGTAATATCTCGATTTTGCCCCTCGCCGGATCTCCGATACACTTTCCGATACTCCATATCCGAACATAACATCTTCGTCAGGCTCAAGAACATCAGAAGCACCTACTACGTGGATGACACCGTCAACTTCCCCACTCTCTATTAATTTCGTTAACAACCAACTGACCATCCCGCCAGAGCCGCCTTTGGTTCGAAAATCATTTTCTTTTACCCAACCAGCGCCACAGAAACCATACCTACCGATTAGCGAATCCTCCGGCAACCCCGGGAATAAACGACTAGCTATTTCTGTTTCATTTTCAGACTCGCCAGACATAGGACAAAGCATTTCTATACCTAAAGCTCCAGGACCGTGTTGAGTAGGCACCCAATTTCCAGAATCGTTTAGCTTCATCTTGAAGCTATCGGGCGAAACAAAGGCACACCCCCCACAACCAATACAAAAGCCACCATCAATAACTTTTCCCAATTTTGCATACTCTTTTTCCATCGCAAGTTGCCTAAATCTAATTTAGTTTGAACCAAAAAAAAGACTAAAGGGGTCAGTCCTTAATTCTTGCACTAGGTCCTATATTAGAATTTAAACACAGCCTTTCAACATTCGTAATAGTAGCCAAAATATCCATACACATAAACCTCATAACCAATCTCAGATAAACTAGCGATTTAAGCAAATTCCTACTCGAATTAACTACTTCCCAAATGAGTTGGTAAACTAGCGAGTTTTTTAAGTTTTCGAATACTATTTATCATACGCTTATATTTTGAGGTGGATTAAATCAACCACATCGCTCCACAGAGCGCCTAGATACAGTCGTTTAGCTTTAAGTATGCCTAACACCTGAGTTGCAAGTAAAATTCTACTACTTCACTACTTTGACACACAACTTGCAGTTTTCCTTAGAAGATGAGATGAGTTTCGACTTAAGGGGATGGGCGGCCCACTTAGTCCGAGGGCTTCAAGGGGCCAGCCCAGGTTGCTTAGACTGTAGCAGTTTAGGGATTTAGGATAAAGAGTTACGACAAGAGAAGACTATCTGCCCACCAAGTTCACTGCCGAGGCTTTGCCCAACATGACCACAAGACAACAAGAACTCGAAGATTTGTTTTATGGTTTTAACACACGTGATCAAAGATCACTTACCGACCTGTCGGTCGACATACGCGGCTACGCCGAAACATACTATGTTAGGCAGTACAATGGTGAGCATGTCGTCCCCTTGTAATCGGCAATGATCAAATTGAAGCAATTGAGAAAATTCTCCGGTGGTGGGACTTAAGCATAGACAATACTTATGAAGATAATAACAACCATATGAGAACGAACAGCGGTAAGCTAATTTGTCCCGCTATAACTTCGCGAATCTAGAACCTTGTAGAGACTATCATGCAAAACCGTAAATTGAATTTATGCATAGCGCTTGGCTTTATCACCATAAGCATGGGCCATCATTCCACATTCGCGGCTCCGATTCAACTGGATGACAGCACTACCCTAGAATTCGACGCCAATACACAACTTGTTTACTACTCCAATTTGTTTTTGACGGATCCTGCCATCACAAACAAAGAAAACGAAACCATTTGGGTGCTGACGCCGACTGCTAGCATAGAAAAAGGCGATGATACCTCTCAGCTACGCTTTCAAGGAAGCCTGGGATTTTATCATTACGAGTTCTTGGACAATTCGGAATTCAGCCGTACCGATCCGTTCATAACCCTTTCAGGAACAATCAATGGCGATCGCTTGCAAGCGACGGGAACTGCTATCCAACAAGACATTATTCTTCCCTCGCACGGCAACCGGAACGCAGAAGGCTATTCAAACACCCGACTAAACACAGTATCCTCTTATGATCTCAGTGCCCGCTCTAGCATAGCCTCAGACGCTACTTTCAGAAAATTAGATTACGACCAGAACACGCGTGTTGATAGAAGCTATTACACTCTTCCCATACGATTTCTCTACAACATTTCAGAAGACCTCAAATTTGGACTCGGCTATCGATTCAGAAAAAACAAATTTGATGGCAGCGTATCCAACCGCAACGACACAATCTGGCATCTATCCCTCGAAGGAAAGCTTACCCAAGACATCGACCTTGATTTTCGCATTGGGCATAACCAGAGCGATTTCAGAGACCCAACATTTAAAGACCTGGAAACCATCTATGTATCGGGAGATGCTACCTGGCAAATTACAGAAGACTCACGGTTGACTGCTAACCTTTCAAATAGAGCCGGTGCCTTCTCCAACGGCCAATCGGTCGAACGTTTGTCTTTCCGCACCAACTATCAATGGGCAATAACTGAAAAGTTAAACTCCAGTGCTGGTATATCATTCCTGAACGAAGATTTCCAAAATTCGGATAGACAGGATAAATTAAAACGCATCGAAGCAGCCTTGATATACCAACCAGAAACACAGCCGTACTCTGGACGCTTGAGCCTTAGCTACGAGGACAATGACTCCAATATCTTCGGTCTCGATTATACGAATACGATTTTGAGCACGAGCTTTAACTATTCGTTCTAGTGGACGAATAATTAAGGAGTGAGTGGCGACTTACGAGAAATTGCAACGAGGCAACTTGGTTTGATCGCCCACGAAAAGTGCAGAGAGCTACAAAGAGAGACTGCTTTAAGCACCTTATCTGCAGTAATTTTAGGCCTAGCGCAAGCTGATGGCCCAATTGCCGCATTCCTAACAAATTTATGTAGACCTAAACCCAAACATACCGGATGTATTGGAATCTTTGTAGCGCTTATTAAGCTAAACCGTATTCCGCAAATACTCTTTGTACCAGTTCGCAAACTTCGATAAACCATCCTCCAGGCGGATCTCAGGCTTATATCCTAATTTCGACTGTGCCTTGGAAATATCCGCGTAAGTTATGTGAACATCTCCAGGCTGCATAGGCATCATCTTCATCTTAGGCTCTACTTCGAGAGATTGGCTTAAAACCGAGATCATATCCATGAGCTGTTCAGGACGATTATTCCCAAGATTGAATAGTTCGCATTGCTCCAACCCCTCAACAAACAACGACGCAACCACTCCGGACACAATGTCGTCGATATATGTAAAGTCCCGTTGCATATCGCCATTGTTAAACACTTTAATCTCTTCCCCCTTTAGCATTGCTTCGGCAAACAACCAATAGGCCATATCAGGTCGCCCCCAAGGCCCATAAACCGTGAAAAACCGAAGCCCCACAGACTGAAACCCATAAAGATGGGTGTAACAATGGGTCATAAGCTCATTGGCCTTCTTGGTAGCAGCATAAAGACTAACCGGATGATCGACTGCATCGCTTTCAGCAAATGGAACCTTCTTGTTTCCACCATAGACGCTTGAACTCGAAGCATAAACAAGTCGCTTAACTTCTGACTTTCGACAGCACTCAAGGATATTCAAATGCCCGTTTAAATTTGCCTGTTCGTAGGCAAAGGGATTTTCGATAGAATAACGAACGCCAGCCTGTGCCGCCAAGTGACAGACCAATTCGAACTTATGCTGCTCAAATAAATAAGAAAGCAATTCATAGTTAAACAGATCCCCTCTGACTCCATTAAACCTCTCTCGCTTTATCAAACTCTTATGGCGCTCCCCCTTCAGTGATACATCGTAATAGTCATTGAAGTTATCGTACCCAACTACTTCGTGCCCTTGATCTAAAAGCTCGTGGGCTACATGCGATCCAATAAATCCTGCACTTCCGGTTACCAATATCTTCATACCAAACAAAACTAAAACACTTGATCAGGAGCTATACTCGCCAACAGCCAAGCCACTTCTTTGCAATATCTCCCTCAATTTCACAAGGGTAAATACACTCAATCCCCCCTGCACAGCATTCCGGTCCAAATTCCGCTACCACGCACAAAGTAACTCGCTTTTTTGAAATCCATTATTCGCCCGACCCAACCACACGTCACATACAACGCTCAGTAGGCCTTACAAAAAAAACGACGCTCCCCAAACTCAGGAAGCGCCGCTTTTTGTTTATAAAATCTAAACGAGTAAATTACTCTGCAGATTCACCTGCAAGGTCCTCGCCCATTTGGAAACGAGAAAAGCGACGAATCACCATGTTCTCTCCCAACTGGCTGATCTTCTCGGTAAGAATCTCTTGAACTGTTTTGTCCGAGTCTTTCACGAACGGCTGATCCAACAAGCAAATCGAAGAATAGTACTTATTCAACTTACCCTCAACAATCTTTTGGATTGCTGCTGCTGGCTTGCCTTCAGCTTGAGCCATAGCGATTTCACGCTCTTTCTCAACTAATTCCGTTGGAACGCTGTCGCGAGAAACGCAAACCGGGCTAACCGCTGCGATATGCAAGCAAACGTCTTTAACAAACGACTTGAAGTCTTCATTCTTCGCAACGAAGTCTGTTTCACAGTTGATTTCCAAAAGCACGCCAACCTTGCCACCCAAGTGGATGTAAGACTCGATCAAGCCCTCTGAAGTCGCACGTCCTGCTTTCTTGGATGCCGAAGCCATTCCCTTTGTACGAAGGATTGTAACCGCCTTCTCAACGTCTCCGTCGGTTTCGGTCAAAGCCTTTTTACAGTCCATCAGACCTGCACCGGTCATCTGGCGAAGTTCTGAAACTTGCTTAGCTGAAATTTTAACGCTCATAATAATGTCCTATTACAATAGTGAATAGTGAAAGTTGTTCTTAGCTATCCTTAGCTTCGCCTTCAACAGCTGGGGCTTCCACAGGAGCCGCTTCTTCTGTAGCCGCCACTGGAGCTTCTTCAACAACAGGCTCACTTGCAGCAACCTGCTCTTCTACAGCCTTAGCTACAGACTGTTGTGACTTATTCATGCGAGCCTCACGCTCTGCACGCGCTCCTTGGATAGCCTCAGCAATAGTATCAACAATAATACGAATAGACTTAACAGCGTCATCGTTTCCAGGAATTGCGATATCAACCAATGATGGATCAGAGTTTGTATCCACAATTGCAGCAACTGGAATGCGACTACGCTTAGCTTCAGCAATAGCGATATCTTCGTAGTTTACGTCCACAACGAAAAGAGCAGCTGGAAGCTTGTCCATCTTCTGCATACCTTCGAAGTTACGGTGCATACGCAGCATCTCACGGCGAATTGCAGACCCTTCTTTCTTAGGAAGCTTATCCAAAGAACCATCGGACTCCATAGCTTGGTACTTCTTGTACTTAGCCATGCTTCGCGTGATTGTTTGCCAGTTGGTCAACGTACCACCCATCCAACGGCTAGCACAGAAAGGCATCCCTGTGTCCGCAGCCGCTTCACGAATAATTTCTTGAGCTTGGCGCTTAGTGCCAACCAAAAGAACTTCTCCTCCCTTAGCAACGATGTCGCGTACGAAATCGCAAGCTTTGCTCAAGCCTTCGTAGCTCTTGGACAAATCGATGATCGATATGCCTTGGCGGTGATCGAAAACAAAGTCCTTAGACTTCGGATTCCAGCGTTTTACTTGGTGTCCAAAATGGACGCCAGCGTCCAAGAGATCAGTTAGTTCTACATTCATATTATATATTCGATGCCCTCTCAGGCACAGGTAAAGACGTTACTCCACCTTAATCTTAATGTTGATTGTTATAGATTATTCCCCCCCTCAGATGAAGGAAAGGCGATCAACCTACCTTTCGGCATCTTCTTGGCAAGAGGTAATTTGCGCCAAATTCCAAAATTTTTCCCAAAATACATTGACATGATGTAAAAGGTGTAAATGTTCCTCCCCCTCTTCGGACAACACCAGGGTCCGAGAGATTAAATTAGTGTTGCAGGGTAGAGCAGTCTGGTAGCTCGTCAGGCTCATAACCTGAAGGTCCTTGGTTCAAATCCAAGCCCTGCACCCATGAAGGCTCAACGGTTAAACCGTTGGGCCTTCGCCATTTATTAGGGACATGAGATGAACAAGTTCCAACGAAAGCTCATAGCGTCGACACCGCACGCAAAGCATAGAAAACAAAATTGAGACACACAAACCGTTAGTTGGCCTCATAAAATGAACTGCTCTAAGCGCTGACAACCTGCGAAGGCGATGAATTCTACAGTTCTCTCATTCTCCTCTCTCCCTCTAGAAGACGCTAAAAGGAATCCAAAGCGCCCCAGAAAGCGGAATAATAGCACAAACCGCATACACTCTACCGTCTTGTTCTACAATTCTCAAACAATCCGCCGCATTTGATCGGTATTCAGTATCCAATGATTGGCAAATGAGTCTTACAGCTTCACAAAATTGACGGAACTCAACCAACGCCCGACCAAATTCCGATAAAAGCTACTCAGCCTCAGAGAGATTCCCTTCCGACCAACCGCTACATATTTTCCGAGCAATAGTCCTAACTGTACGCCATTTAGTTGCTCGATAGTGTCAAATCCAACCAGCTCGTAATGTTGAAAGAGCCGCAAAGGCAAAAAATGGCCCAAGACTAGTTCTCGGAAGCCTCGCATACTCTCCTCCAGACTAGATCGGAATGACTACTCAGCGCTATTTCGAATTCCACAGATTAGAATAATTAATAATCATTAATTAAAGATACTTTTATCTTCTTTTATGCTTTTAATGCCGAAGTTACTAGAGTAAATTCAAATACATTAAATTCGAATCGTGGCGACTAGGCCACCTACTAGATAAATAGGAGAAGAGAGAGAAAATGAAACATGTAGACGCACCCACTGCTTCGAGCGAGGCGAGCGAAAGCTCAATAAATCAAAGCCGTTGGAGAGGTTTTCAGGGCGGAGATTGGGAAACCTCGATCGACGTCAGAGACTTTATCCAAAAAAATTACACTCCTTATACTGGAGATGATTCTTTCCTAAAAGGTCCTACCAAACGTACCCTAAAATTATGGGATGACCTCAAAGCTCTCCTCCAAAAAGAACGTGAAGCCGGGGGGGTCCTAGATGCGGATACAAAGGTAGTCGGCAAAGTCGCTTCCCACGGGGCGGGCTACATCAACAAGGATCTTGAACAGGTGGTTGGTGTACAAACAGACGCTCCCTTGAAGCGGGCAATGCTCCCCTACGGCGGCTCTCGTATCGCTGCCGCTGCCCTCGCCGCTCATGGCATGGAGATGGATCCTGATACCGCGGACATCTTCAAGAATCACCGCAAAACCCACAACGATGGCGTCTTCGATGCCTACAATTCAGACATAAGAGCTGCTCGTAGTGCCGGAATTATTACGGGTCTACCTGATGGGTATGGACGCGGACGCATCATTGGCGACTACCGTCGGGTCGCTCTATATGGCGCAGACCGTCTTATTGCTGACAAGAAGGCCCAGCACAAGTCCATGGACAGAGAGTCTTTCTCAGAAGAATGGATACGCGAGAGAGAAGAGCTCGCCGAACAAGTAAAAGCCTTAAGCGATCTCAAGAAAATGGCAGCAGCTTACGGTTTCGATATTTCAAAGCCAGCTCGCGATGGACGCCAAGCCGTTCAGTGGACTTACTTTGGCTACCTCGGAGCCGTAAAAGATCAAAATGGGGCGGCCATGTCTTTCGGGCGCACGGCGACCTTCTTCGATATTTATTTCGAACGCGATTTCCAAGAAGGCACGCTTACTGAAGATGAAGCGCAGGAAATCATGGACCACTTGGTCATGAAAATGCGCATCGTCCGCTTCATCCGCACCACCGACTACGATGAACTTTTCTCAGGTGACCCCACTTGGGTAACCGAAAGCATCGGAGGCATGGGAGAAGACGGGCGCCCACTTGTAAGCAAGTCCAGCTTCCGCGTACTACAAACCCTCTACAACCTTGGCCCAGCTCCTGAGCCAAATCTCACAATACTCTGGTCCCAGGATCTACCCAAAGGGTTTAAGGACTACTGCGCCAAGGTTTCTATTGAAACGAGCTCCATTCAATACGAGAACGATGACTTGATGCGTCAGTATTGGGGAGACGACTACGGGATTGCTTGCTGCGTGTCCGCCATGCGAATCGGTAAGCAAATGCAATTCTTCGGAGCGAGAGCCAACCTAGCCAAAGCAATGCTCTACGCCATCAACGGCGGTAAAGATGAAAAAAGTGGCAAGCAAGTCGCTCCCGCATCCGATCCATTCACTGGCGACTACCTTGAGTACGACGAGTTCTATAAACGTTTCGATAAGACAATGGATTGGTTGGCCGAAACCTACGTCAAAGCTCTAAACATCATTCACTACATGCACGACAAATATTGTGCGGAAAATATCATGATGGCTCTGCACGACAAGGTCATCTACCGCACGCTCGCATGTGGCATTGCAGGTCTGTCCGTGGCGACCGACTCTCTATCTGCAATCAAAAACGCAAAGGTAAAAATCATCCGTAACAAAGAAGGCTTAGCAGTCGATTACAAAGTCGAAGGCGACTACCCTTGCTACGGCAACAACAACGAAGAGGTGGATAACATTGCTTGTAGCCTTGTTGAGACATTTATGGACAAGCTTCGTGAGTACCCCACTTACAGGAACTCAGTGCCGACTCAATCCGTCCTAACGATTACGTCCAACGTAGTTTACGGAAAGAAAACAGGCAGCACTCCAGACGGACGTAAAGCGGGCGAACCCTTTGCGCCTGGAGCCAACCCCATGCACGGCAGAGACACAAAGGGTGCGATTGCGTCCCTAGCATCTGTGGCAAAATTGCCTTACGAGCATAGCCAAGACGGTATATCTTACACTTTCTCCATCGTGCCAAAGGCATTGGGTAAGGACGCCGACATGCGTATCGGAAATATGGTGAATATCCTCGACGGTTACTTCGCAGAGAGCGGTCACCATATCAATGTAAACGTCTTTGAGCGCGAAACTCTTTTGGACGCGATGGAGCATCCGGAAAAATATCCACAGCTCACCGTACGCGTTTCTGGATACGCGGTGAATTTCATAAAATTGACCAAAGAGCAGCAGCTGGATGTAATAAACAGAACCTTCCACGATAAAATCTAAACTTTACCTTAAACCCTCCAAAAACAATGAAGCCCGCAATCGAGTGTATCAGTTCAACATGCGAGGCAGCTAGAGTAAGCCCCTCTGCCAATACAGAGGGGCATATTCACTCCATAGAAACCTGTGGAACAGTGGATGGCCCTGGATTGCGCTATGTACTTTTTCTTTCTGGATGTCCACTACGTTGCCTCTATTGCCACAACCCAGATGCCCAAGGTCGCCCACGAGGCAAAGTTGTCTCGGTCGAGGATACCTTGAAGGATGTACTCAAGTATAAGAATTTCATTAAGAACGGCGGCCTTACGATCAGTGGCGGCGAGCCACTAATGCAGCCGGAGTTCGTTAAGGCGATGTTTCGTGGAGCGAAGAAGAACGGTATTCATACAACTTTGGACACATCTGGATATCTCGGTGCGAAGGCAAGCGACGAACTCCTTGAGCTTACTGATTTGATCCTTCTCGACATCAAAAGTTGGAATCCCGTCACCTATAAGAAAACTACCGGTGTCTACGTCGAACCGACATTGCGATTCGCCAAGCGTCTTAGCGATATAGGCAAGTCTGTTTGGATACGCTTTGTATTGGTTCCGGGGCTGACTGATGCGGAATCGAACATCGAAGGTATCGCCAAATTTGTCAGTACCCTAGGCAATGTTGATCGCATAGAAATCCTCCCCTTTCACAAGATGGGTGAACACAAATACGAGGAACTTGGAATTCCTTATGAACTGAGCCTAACCCCAACACCAACGCCCGCAAAAATCGAACGGGCCAAGCAGATATTCGCCCAATACGGATTAACCGCCCACTCCTGAGCTGCCTCCATCTGCATATAACTCCTAATACCACAGATCAAAATGCAAAAGATAAAAAATCGCTGGCTCATCGCCGCCTCTGCAGTTGGAGTTCATGTCTCTATTGGAGCCGTGTATGCCTATAGTGTCTACAAAAAACCACTACTGGAATCGCTAGGGTGGCAGAGCAGCCAGACCGCTTGGGCGTTCAGCCTCGCAATTCTCTTCCTTGGGCTTTCTGCAGCCTTCCTTGGACCAACTGTTGAACGCATGGGCCCACGCAAGAGCGGAATGCTATCCGCCTGCTTCTACAGTACCGGATTGCTCGTTTCTGGATACGCAACTTCTATCGGAAGCCTCGACTTATTCTTTGTCGGCTACGGCGTCATTTCAGGCATCGGACTTGGCGTGGGATACATTTGCCCCGTCTCTACTCTCGTCAAGTGGTTTCCGGATCGACGCGGATTGGCTACTGGTCTCGCAATCATGGGCTTTGGGTTCGGAGCTCTTCTTGCGAGCCGAATCATCCAGACTTTAATTGAAGCGACTAGTATCCCCACTACGTTCTACGTACTGGGCGCTTCATACTTTGTGATTATGATGGCATCGGCTCAATACCTAGCGCCTCCACCCAAGGACTGGCATCCTGGAGGAACCGCAGTTGATTCCCCAAATGCAAAGAAGCGAAGAACAGAAGACCTAGCAGACTTAGACTCCCTCGAAGCACTGGGCACAATCCGCTTCTACTACTTGTGGGTCATGCTTTTCATAAACATCACTTGCGGAATTGCAGTGATCTCTGTGGCATCCCCGATGTCTCAGGAAATCGCAGGCCTTTCGCCTACAGCTGCCGCTACCATGGTTGGCCTGATGGGCTTGTTCAATGGATTAGGCAGAATAGGTTGGGCGTCCGTATCGGACTACATCGGCCGTCCAATGACATACACCACTTTCTTTATCGTTCAGATTGGGGCTTTCTTCCTACTACCCAAATGCACTTCTTCATTCCTGTTCCAAGCGGTGGTCTTCCTCATTTTGACCTGCTATGGGGGTGGATTCGCCTCCATCCCAGCTTACATTGGCGACGTATTTGGAACTAAGAGACTTTCAGCGATTCACGGTAATATCCTAACCGCATGGGCTGCCGCAGGCCTAGCAGGCCCTCTTCTTGCGGCGAAGGTTCGGACCGCTACAGGGAGCTACGAGCAAACCTTGCAGATTTTTGCCGGTCTTTTCGTGGTGGCATTGCTCGGATCAATACTTATACAGCTTAATATCAAAAAACTCCGAGCCCAACGACCTGGAACGGCATAAAATTTCTCTCTAACACTCAATAAGCCCAAGCGCCTTGGATTTTCTCCAAGGCGTTTTTAATACGTTCAGAAGTGCCTTTTGAACGATAGCGTTTCCGTTTCACCCATTTTCAGAGTGGCAACTCTCAAGAGCCCAGCTCACCACATACAGCGTTTTCACCTTCCGGCGTCCTGAAGAAAGGTTTCGATAGAAAATTTACTATCGGCCTCTTCAAAAAAACCAACACTAGAGCCTAGCAGGCTAATCAGGGCCTATTGAAGTAGATGAAGAGCTCTGACGGGAACGTGGTAAATCTTCAGTCTTTTAACCGCTAATACCAGATCCCTAGAACCCATAGGATCGAAAATCGATTAGCTCTATTCTAATTTGAAGAACCTGCAACCGCGATCAAAGTCCTCTCGATCGTTTCTACAAGGTCCAAAATTATGATCGGTTTGGTCACATAACCATCCATATCCATATCGAAGCACTTTTCCTTGTAATCCAGAATAGCATGCGCTGTCAGTGCAATAATCGGAGTACGGCCTCGCCCGCTCTTCGTTTCTCGCTCGCGGATAACTTTTGTCACATCCCAACCGTTCATTACGGGCATCTGGATATCCATTAAAATGAGGGAAATTTCCTCACTCTCCCAAACATTTAGGGCCTGCTCGCCCGTCGTCGCTTCGCACACGTCATAGCCGTATTTACGAAGAAGTTCACGTGCGACATAAAGATTTGAGGGGTTATCTTCAACAACTAGTAACTTACTCATTTGCCCAGTAGGATAATTGTCGTCAGTCCTATCACTAGAGATCCAAATTCTGCAACAGTTTTTAGTGAAATTCCCTAATTAGAAGTCATATAACGTACAATAATACCACGAATTACTTATTTCTTTTTGCAAAGCCCCTAAGGAAATCCATTGAACGCAACAAAATTGTTAGTCACTAAAGCTTATATCCCCAATGCCTGCCATTGAACAAGCGTCC
This sequence comes from Puniceicoccaceae bacterium K14, assembly GCA_022538095.1. Taxonomy (GTDB): domain Bacteria; phylum Verrucomicrobiota; class Verrucomicrobiia; order Opitutales; family Opitutaceae; genus JAKYXN01. The sequence goes on from JAKYXN010000061.1 coordinate 23,468, forward strand.
ATCACCTTAATAATCGATTCATGGCGTGCCTCGCCGCTCGGCTTCAAAACAATTTTAGCTTCAGTCAAGTTCGCTTGGCTCGCCTCCTGGTAACGGGATAGCGTTGCTGCTAAATCCGAGTAGATTTTTGCCTCAGGGAAATCATAAGCAAAGTCATTCAAGACAGCTTGTCCATTGTCCATGATCACAATGACCTGCTCATCCGGCATTTCTAAAGGCTCTGATTGTACCACCGTTCCCGGAAGCGAGAAGATCAAATCGGCCTCTTGCTTCTGAATTGTCGAGCTGAGCATAAAGTACATCAAAAGTAAGAATACGATATCGATCATCGGAGTGATAGGTAGCTCGCTCTCTTGCCGGGGTTTCTTAATTTTGCTCGCGATCGACATAAAATTAAAAACCAGCTTGATAAGTTGAATATACGTAATCGTAAATTCCTTCTTTTGTTGCTACCTCGATGACCCGTCGAATCAGCTTGTATTCAGTATTCCGATCAGATCGAATACTCAATTTCAGCTCGGACGCCTCTTGCTTTATGATCGAAAGCTCGCTTGAAAATTCCTCAAGGCTGGCCAATCGACCATTTAAATAGATATCGCCATTCTCTTTAATCGATAAGATAATTCTCGCAGAAAAGTCATCGCTAACCTCACTCTCTGCCGAATCTGGTAAGTCTACTTTCACTTGCAATCCCGCTTGAGAGATCGAGCTCACGCACATAAAAAATACTAGAAGCAAAAATACCATATCAATCATTGGAGCCATTTGCACCGTGGCAATTGATCGCTTGCGGCTTGCTTGTCGTTTGAGAGTCTTCACCGGGACTCCAAAAAAGCCCGATTTAGAACCTTGTCAATTTACCGACTAAGTTTCCACAAATTACCAGGGAAGAATAACACCTTCATTTGAAAGAAAACGCCCATTTTGCTGAGGCGACAGGTTTTCAAATGTCACCATTAACTTCGCAACCGACTCTTCAACGGGCAATTCGGCATCAGGTCCACCCATGTCCGTTTTTACCCAACCAGGACTGATAGCGTGAACTCCTATATTTCGAGAGCTCCACTTTTGAGCCAAGCGAGCGCACAACATGTTCAAAGCGACCTTACTTATTGCATATGCGTCTCCGTCACCTTCAAATCCGATTTCCATCCCAATAGATCCCATACCAGAAGAAATCGCGTTAAAGGTCCCACCTTCGCAAATCACAGTCTCTAGCTTCCTCGCGAGAATTGCGACTGAAGCAGCATTCACAGAAAAAGTATCCACAAAATTGTCGCTTGTCCAATTGCTCATCTCCTGGGAATTGAATACGCCCGCATTAGCAATAACTCGATTGATGACAATATCTTCTTTCTCAAGATCATCAGCTATTCGTTCAATAGCATGACTGTCTAAGACATCCAGTTCTAGCACTGAAAGCCGATCATGCGTTTTTTCAGACTTGAGAGGATTTCCGAGGCTTCTACTACAAGCGAATACATTCCAGCCTGCATCGAGGTGCGCCTTAACCAAACCCAATCCAATACCTCTATTCGCTCCTGTAATCAATACCGTCTTCATCGGGGCAGATTCCTGCAAACGTTTCGTAAGGACAAAGCAAAAAAGTCTAGCGCGCGCTATAGACCTCAAACAAACCGATTCCTTGTCCGCCTTCCACACCACTCACAAAACATGTATATGCGCCTGGCTCTAAGATCACCAATAAAGCCGCATCCTTTGAATTTGTTTCCAAACGTGACGCTCCCACTTTTTCAAAGGCATCGACCAATTCACTTTCTTGATCACTCGCCCAATCATTGTTTTGAGCAATAATGTCTTGTCCCCTTAAGAGGTGAATTTGTGGATCGGCCAATGACTCGGAAACACCTTGCGCCACCAGCGCTGGCCCCAATCCGCGAATCAAGATAGGCAACGGCACATCGCCATCGATAACAAATCCACCAATTATGATATTTGCCCCGGTACCCACAAACGCACGAGTCGATAGGTTAGCCAAGCGAGATGCCCCACTCGAAGCATCACTCATAGAATACAGCTCTGCGAGAGCGACCCCTTCTGGTCCATTAGACGAATACACAACAGCTGTGTAAGCTCCCGCTCCAACGTTCATCGCCGCCGCTGCTTCAGTAGGACTATCCAGTATACTAAAAGCTCCCACTTCATTCTCCACAACAGCAACATCGCTCGCCAAGTACGCATCACCCCAATCATCATTCTCAGCGACGTTTGGATCGTCAGGCGACGCTCCGGGGCGGACTACAAAAAACGCTGGATCCGAGAGAGCATTTTCTACAGCAAATTGCCTTTCAATTTCTGGTCCGACGCTGCGCAAAAATACATCGGTACTTTCACCTTCATCTAAAACGAATCCCGCAATCAAAACACTTTCGCCAGACCCAACGTATGCCCGGGTCGACAAGTTGACCAAATTACTCTGCGGCACTGTGCCTACATCTAACTCTACCGCAGTTCCATTACCGCTTCCGTTGAATGCAAAAACCCTGTATTGATACGCCACCCCAGGCACAGAATCCGCATCCATATATTCAACGCTATCCCCACTTAAACTCACAATTCCGACCCAATTAGATTCTCCATCGACCCTTCGCTCCACGATGTATCCTATTTCTGTTGACGAATCATCTATCCAACCCAGCTGAACCCCCAACCCGCTAGAAACATCGTAGACGAGCTCACTGACTGCTTTCAAGCCAACTATTAAAGGACCAGTAAGCGTTATCGAATCTGATAAAACTTGCGAAACACCATTCTCATTTTTCAACTGCAAATAAACGGTTTTTTCGCCCATTCCTTCCGACAGAATCATGTTTTTGGGACTCTCATAAGTAACCCAATCCGTATCCGAGAAATCAAGAAACTCGGATACTCGATAGTGCGTTGGATCAACCCCGGAGTAACTGAGCGTCAATCCTACCGAACGCGCCTCCGTTTCATTTGCACCATTTTCTATCGCAAAGGAATCAAGGCTTGGTATATTTTCAGTGAGATCTCCTTCGATGTAGCTTATGCTGTCATTCAAGATTTCAGACATTCCGTTTTCGTTCCTCAATTGAAGGTAGACGGTCTTTTCGCCTTCTCCAGCCGATAAAGTAAAGCCAATTGAGCTTGAGTAAGCCTGCCAATCTGTATCGGAAAAATCTAAAAGTTCGGACACACGGTATTCCATAGGATCAATCCCGGAATATGCATGGGAAATCGACACCAACAAATTTTCCGTTTCACTCGCACCATCGGCGATCGCAAAGGAATCGAGATTCGGTACATTTTCAGTGGGGTCTACCTCGATGTAGTTTATGCTGTCACCCAAAATTTCAGACGTCCCGTTATCATTTCTCAATTGAAGGTAAATGGTCTTTTCGCCCTCTCCAGTCGATAAAGTAAAGCCAATTGAGCTTGCGTAAGCCTGCCAATCTGTACCGAAAAAATCTGAAGATTCGGATACACGGTATTCCGTAGGCTCAAAGCCAGAATACACATGGGACAAGGAAACCAATAAATCTTCCGTTTCACTCGCGCCATCGGCAATCGTAAAGGAATCGAGGCTCGGAACATCCTCAGCGAGGACCTCTTCAGCATAGCTAATAATATCACTTAGCACGGAAGACGTACCATTTTCATTGCGGAGCTGAAAATAGACCTGCTTTACACCATCCCCTTCAGAGAGAGAAAACAAAGGGGCAGTCTCATACGTGAGCCACGCAGCATCCAGAAAATCGATAAACTCAGAAGCTCGATATTCGGTCGGATTAACTCCAGAAAAGCCATGTGACAAAGTCACCTCGCGACTACTAGTCACAAACACGCCATCGTTTATCGCGAACGAATCCAAGCTAGGGATCGGGCTATCGTCGACGCTCGCTTCTTGAGTAACTGTGTGCCAAATACCGCCGACATTTATCGTTCCTATACGCTCCTCGCTCAAAGTATTCGCCAACACTTTATAAGAAAGCGCGGTACCGACCACCCCTTCTCCACCCAACGGCGATTCTATAATTAACCAATCATAATTTGTGTAAGCCAACCAATCACGCGTAGCTGTCACCAAAACTAAGTTTGATTCAGATTGCCCCCCAGGAACGATACGACTCTCTGGAGTTATAGACGATACGGGATTGCTATCAATCTGAGCGCTCACAACATTAGAGTACCCAGACTCTCCTGATTCATTATAAGCAGATATTCGATACGAATAAGTTTGTTCAGCAGATACAGACCAGTCTTCGTACATCTCAATACTCGCTTCTACCGTAGCGATGCTCACCCAACTGGATCCTGAAAAATCATTTCTTCGTTGAATGCGGTAACCATCTTCAACAGCTGAAAGGTCCTCCCATTTTAACGTAACATGGTTATACTCACTCTCTTCTACTAAAAGATTTTGTGGAGAGTTCGGGGCGGCGTCAAATGACTCGATAACCGATTCATTTGACCAACTCGAAACTTCGAATCCTTTAGTCGCTCTCACACGGTAAATATAGGTCGTACCGGCATCTAGGCTCGTATCTTCATACTGAACAGTATCTGAAAAGACCACACCCACGGTTTCAAATTCGCTGTCACTTGTTTTTCGCTGTAACTCAAAACCATTCTCATTGTCGCTCTCATCTCGCCAGTTCAACTCCGCCTTCTCGCTCGAAACCGCCAACGCAGTCAAAGCCAAAGGGGCATCGAGTGTAATAGGTGGCAAAACAGTCAATACAGCCTCACCGCTCTCAATCACACCCCCCAGATTTGAAGCGATCAGTCGATAGATATTTCCATCATGACTCTCATCAACCGAATCAATATTTAGGACCTTCGAATTCTCGCCATCAATATCAACTCCGTCCAATTGCCACTGATATGTAACCTCGAAACCATCAGCTTGCGAATTGAAGGCCACCGACTCCCCAAACGGGATGGACTTAGATTCCGGCTCCACTGAGATGACCGGCGGGTCCACAACAAACTCTCTTCTGAAAGCTACCAAAGAACGATCGCTCAAAGTAGCAGCATACACGTGTTCTCCGTCCCCGCTAATTGCCACTGTCAACACTCCATTCAATTTCTCAACCTGCTCCTCACTATTGAAAAGAGATTGATCATAGGTCAGTTCCCCCGTTTCATCGTCACGCACGAAAACGGATATAGCATCATCGAAAAAGCTCGTTACGTACAGGAATTTACCTTCCGCGCTCACGACCAATGAATGCGGCCCATCGATTCCTTCCACACCATCGTTTTCATTCTTTACAATGCTACTTGAAGCTAATTCACCCGTATCCAAATCTCTACTAAGAGTCGTAACCGCATCATCATTCCAGGAGGCCACATAAACGAATTCACCTTTGGGACTAAATACGATTGCACGAGGTCCTTCCAAGCCGCTCTGAATATCCACCCCGTTCACGTATTTGTTTTCGTAAGTCAATAGTCCAGTAGACACATCTCTCGTAAAACGACTCACAGCATTTTCATCCCATAAAGCGACATAGACATTTTTGCCATCTGGACTCACGCTCAAATAATGAGGCCCATTCAATCCGTCAATCGCTCCCTCGCCATTCTTCAGTCTTCCTAAAAAACTGACTGACCCTGTTTCAATGTTTCGCTGAAAAACGCTCAGGGCATCGTCGTCATAGGCGGCCACATACAAATGCTCTCCACTCGGCGATATCGTCACAGATCGAGCTCCAGCCAATCCATCGACCCCATCGACGCCGTCGGTAATACACCCAAGGTATGTCAGCGCTCCAGTTACACTGTCTCGGGAGAAACTTGTTAGAGTGTTACTAAACATGGAAGCGACGTACAGAAACTCTCCGTCCGGACTCAACGCGATTGATCGTGCTCCGTTCAAGCAGTCGATCCCATTCTCACCATCCCGAATTATACTGGAAAACGTCAGTTCGCCATTGCTTTCATTTCGAGTAAAGACGCTGACCGCATCATCATTTATGGCAGCCGCATAGACGTATTTTCCGTCTGGGCTTACCGCTACCGAATAAACTCCATTGAGGCCATCCACAGAATCGACCCCATCCGAGTAAGCCTCTACAAAAACGAGCTTCTCCTGGGGCTCATACACCTCTTCCTCTTCTTCAGGCTCTTCTTCTGTTGTTTCTTCCTCAGAAACCTTCTCTTCGACCTCTTCTTCTTGAGAATATGCCACACAACACCACTCATTTCCTCCAGAAATAAGAAACACAGTCAGAATAAAGATCTTTAAGGGGCTAGGCATTTATTGCTCAAAAACAGAATCAACCTGCCACTAAGCACCCCTTATGCCGGGACCCCTGTATTCGCATCTAATTTACAATAATAGGGAATTCCATCGAATAGAGTCTAATCCCAAAACACCCTCTTGGAACGATCAAAATTCGACTTCCGCTTTTTTAATGTGTCAACAATTGCTACATGAACAGACCCATAGCTCCGCCACCATGGAAGCGATCTATACGAATTCTTGTTAAATCCGTTTTCGGAGAACTCAACGTCTACTGTTTGGCAATAATTCCTAAATGTCGAAATCTGCTCCGCATAAGATGACAACCGAAAATTGTTTTCCCTCCAAATTAAATCCAGACTTTCAACAGGTAACGAATCGTCAATTTCAGAAAGTTCCAGCCATAATTTACCTCTGAAAAATTCCTCCATTGGAAATCTATTGTATATACTTAGCAAATTGGGCGTCAGTTCTGGGAGGCCCACGACAAGCTTGGGTTGAATTAAAAAAGACTTTCCAAACTTACCATCTACTTGCTTAGGCAAGCCAGCCAAGAAACACGCAATTCTGTTTTCTAGGCAAATATGAATCTGACTAGGCCGTGTGGACAATATCGAATTTGATCCAATCAGTTAATGCTGAGAGCGTTGCGAATCCCATATAAGTTTCCGGTTTTCTATCGTACCT
>JAKYXN010000062.1 GCA_022538095.1 Puniceicoccaceae bacterium K14
AAGGCCGACCTTGACTCTCAACGCCAATCCCGTCGTTGAGCAATACATGGAAAACTACCTTGATGCAGCGTGAGGATTTTTGAAACGTTTAGGTTCACTCCCCCAGCTCCCACAACACCTTACGATTACCCACAAGTGTCGTCTCCGAATACGATTAGTCTATTTGCATTTGTATATTGTAAAGTTCAGGGCAGCGAGCTTCTTAAGGATGCTCTTAAATTTTTGATGATTTAGCAGGAGGCTCTTTGTCTCTTTTATCCTTTCCTTTGGAATATATATTGTTCGCGTTCGCTGAGTCTGGTCTTTGTAAGTCAGTCGGTACTGTTTTTTTGGATTCGAAGGTACGCACGTGCAGTTGCAGAGCTTGCATGCCGCGCAGATCTCATTGATCGAGCCGCGAATGTGTTCCCCGTAGGACGATAGCTTTTCCAATAATTTTGTTCGTCTAACAATTAGTGCGTTCAAATTAGTTTCCGTTGTCATTTTAGAGAAGTATAAAATACTTATTTAATTTTCAAGGACGAATACGGAGTTAAAATAGATTTTATGAGAAATGACGAAGACAAGGGTTGGGCAGACGAAGAGTTTGATTCAGTCAATCTGCCGGACAAGAGGCTCGATGCTCGTTTACGGGCGATTTGCGAAAGCATGTCCGCCTCGCCCGAAAGCCCGATAAATCAGGCTTGCTGTGACTGGGCGGAAACTAAGGCTGCCTATCGTTTTTTCGCTAACGAACGAGTGGATCCTGCCGACATTATAGCGGCTCATAATCGAAAGACGGTGAATCGTATGGAGGGACTAGATACCGTTCTTGCAATACAAGACACCAGCTATCTGATATACACTGGACATAAGAAGACAACTGGACTCGGGGAAATATCCGCGACTAAGGGTAGACATGTCGAGAGATTGGTCTCCAAGGGCCTCGTGATGCATGCTTGTCTGGCCGTAACCACCAATGGACTACCTTTGGGTCTACTGGATTTAAACGTATTCGCAAGAAAACCCAAAGTCTCGCCAAGACAGTGCAGTCCTAAGAACAGCACTACTGTCGGGCAAAAAGAGATCCATCGATGGGTTTCCTCTCTTGAAAACTGCAGCGAAAGGTCCACTGGAACGACCAGAGTGGTCACTGTTTGCGATCGCGAAGCAGACTTCTATGATTTTTTAGATGCAGGGATCCGATCAAAATCTCCCATACTGGTGAGGGCCAAGGTGGACCGTGCAGTCAACAAAAAGTCTCGGTACGCGGAGAAGGATGTGGTCAAGCTTTGGAAATTTATGGAAAACCAAGAGGTAGCTGGCATAATCGAGATTGATATCCCTGCGAAGGACGCCGGTAAGAGAGGATCCGATCGCCAAGCGAGAAGAGCCAGCTTGGAGGTGAAGATTGGATCGTTCATGCTCAACGCTCCTCGCAACCATATCAGGACTTGTAGCGAGACGCTACCCTCCTTGCGGATGCAGGCCATTCACGCGATAGAAAATAATCCTCCCGCAGGCGTCGAACCTGTGGAGTGGATGCTGCTTACCAATCTTCCAGTAGCAGGAATGAACGATGCTCGTGAAATGATTCGATGGTACAGCCTACGCTGGCGTATCGAGCTGTTTTTCAAAATGCTTAAATCCGGATTCAAAATACTTGAATGCAGGCTTGGCGATGCGCAGCGGTTGAAGAAATATATAACCGTAATGAGCGTCGTTGCATGGCGGATGATGATGCTCACTTATCTCGCTCGCACTGAGCCGAATCTGTCTTGCGACGAGGTTCTAAGCTCCGAAGAATGGAAGTTGCTATACAGGCGAACGCACAGAAATGAAAACTTGCCTCAAGCTCCTCCGCCGATGAAAGAGGCGATCATTCTCATAGCCAGACTTGGAGGTTTTCTCGGCAGGAAAGGAGACGGCGATCCCGGCATGATTACGATTTGGCGAGGATGGAAACGACTTTCTGATCTTTCGGAGGGATGGTATCTAAACAACAGTGACGACACTTGTGGGTAATAGTAAGCCCACAACACCACTCATACGGATCCGTAAGTGGCGTTTCCTAGACATAGTTAAGAATCAGGAACGTTCCTGACCCTTGTAATAAAAGCCGATCCACAGCTTGCAGAGCGAAGGCATTCCTTGCTCCTCAAGCCAAGCGTTCGACAGAGCGTATCTAACAAACGGATGCGAGCTCAGACGCCAATAGCCCTTGCGGGAACGAGTCGCCATCTTTACCGTCGAGGGATCCACGCCCAGCTTGATTAGCATTCGGCGTCTCTTCCTCGGCAGCTGTTGTTCGCTCCGCTGTCGGGCAAGTCCTCGGTACCACATCTTCCAATAGCACATGCGTATGCGACGACGCATCCAACCATCCCAAGCTCGGGCATCCTTGTAGAGAAAGCCGATCTTAAAGTAGTTAAACCAACCGACGCAGTACTTCTTCAGCGAGCTCAGCCGAACCTCCATCGATATCTCCAGTCGACGAGAAGTCTCCTGCCGGATACGGTAGAGGAACCTCTGGCGAGACTTCTCCGATATGCGTATATGTTTTCCTCTTACAACGAAGCCCAAGAACTCGCATTTCCCCAGAGGGGCCACGCGGGTCTTGTCGTCATTGATCAACAGTTTGAGCTTGCCTTCCACGAATCGCCTCAGCTCGTCCAAGGCCGCTTGAGCCTCAGATTTACTTTTGGCTAAGACGATAAAGTCGTCCGCGTAACGGACGAAGGGCAGGCCCATCTCTTCGATCATCGTGTCGAGGGGATCGAGCATGATATTGGCAAGCAAGGGCGACAAGGGACCGCCTTGGGGAACTCCGCGAGGAGTCCTCTCAGTTGTCCCATCTTCCAGCCGTACTCCGGCTCGGAGGTATTTGCCGATCAAGCACAGAACGCTCTTGTCCCTCACCTTTAGCCCAATCCGATGCATAAGAAGGTCGTGGTTTACAACGTCGAAGAAGCTCTTCAAGTCGCATTCCACGCCCCACTTGTAGCCGCTTTGGCTATGTTCGCTTATCCGTTGGACGGCGTCGCTAGCGCGACGGCCCGCCCTGAAGCCATAACTCTCTTCGCTAAAGTCCGCATCAAAGATGGGGCTAAGGATTTGAGCCAAGGCTTGCTGAATCACCCGATCCAGGACGGTAGGAACGCCCAGCGGACGCTCCTCTCCGTTTGGCTTAGGTATCCAGACTCTTCCGACCGCAGCCGCCTCTCCCTACTTATTAAAAATGGTATCCAAGGTGTCGCGCTCGTTCTTCTATCACTTAGCTTATTCCTAAACGTTCGCCTCGCTGCTTGGGTCGCCCTTGGCATACCTGTATCCATAGCAGGCGCCCTTATCTTGTTTTCCCTACCCATGTTCGATCTCTCGATCAACATGATCACGGCCTTTTCCTTTATTATCGTACTCGGAATCATCGTCGACGATGCCATCGTACTTGGCGAATCCATCTACTCGGAAAAGGAATCTCAAGCCCATCCCGATCATCCCGATGCAAACATTCGAGCCACTGTTCGCGGCGTATCCCGTGTGGTCACCCCCGCGACTTTCGGCGTACTTACTACAATCGCCGCCTTCTTTCCACTCACCCAAGTCTCGGGGCGCATGGGGAACATATTTGGCCAAATCGCTACAGGCGTAATCTTCTGCCTCATCTTTTCACTCATCGAGTCCAAACTGATCCTGCCCTCTCATCTCTCCCATATCAACGTTCACAAAAAACCGACCAATAGAGTCAGTCGTACTTGGGCTCGCTTCCAAGGATTCTTCGCTTCCGGATTACAATTTATCATAGAGCGCACCTATCAACCCTTTCTCCGTTGGGCCTTAAGCTATCGCTATATCAGCCTATCAGCATTCATTGCCATTCTTATCTTCATCGGATCCCTGCTCCCTGCAGGAATCATTCGATTCGTCTTTTTTCCTGACATTTTTAACGACGACATTTCCGCCAACCTTGAACTCGAAGAAGGTCTTCCCGTCGATCATCTTCACGACAACACCTACCACATCGCCGATGCCCTACGGAGCGTAAACGAAGAAATCAAACAGGAAACCGGACAAGAGGTTGTCCGACACATTCAAATCGCCGCCAGCACTAACACGAAGTCCACAGTCTCAGCAAATCTCACATCTTCCGAAGATCGCGAGATAGACACAGGCGAAATCGTCAACCGTTGGCGCAAAAAAGTAAGGTCCATAACAGGCGCCAAAGCACTCACCTTTTCAGGCAAAGCAGGTCCCCCCAGCCAAGGACTTTCAATACAACTTGAGAGCAAAAGCTTAGAAGATCTTCGCGCCGCCGCTAACAGCCTCAAAGAAGCCGCCGCTGCATACCCAGGCGTATTCGACGTAAAAGACGGCTTCAGTTCCGGACGCCCTGAGATCCAATTTGACCTAACTCCAGCAGGACAAGCATCGGGCTTCTCCCGCCGAGACCTTGCCTCCGCCGTCCGCTCTGCGTTTTACGGTAACGAAGCCCAACGTATCCAGCGAGGTCGCGACGAAGTGAAAGCCATGGTACGCTACCCCTCAGAAGATCGCACTAAAATTGATACTCTTCGAGACATGCGAATACGCTCCGCAGACGGAACAGCCATCCCTTTCTCAATCGTAGCGGAAACCGATTTTGGCGAATCTCTCGCAGAGATAGATCGTGCCGATTACAACCGAATTGTATCCATAACTGCAGAAGTAGATAAAAGCATCTCCTCCGGCGATGAAGTTCTTGCCCGACTCGAATCAGAATACTTCCCTGCCCTTCGAGCCGAATTTCCAGAAGTCACAATCGCCTTACGCGGAGAAGCGGAGCAAAGAGGCAAGTCGATAGCTTCACTCAAAAATGGACTACTACTCTCCGTTCTTCTCATCTATATTCTTCTGGCAATACCGCTAAAATCTTACGTTAAACCGCTCTTTATCATGTCGGTCATTCCATTTGGCATCATCGGCGCGCTCATGGGACACTACATTGTTGGAATATCTGTATCCATACTTTCACTCTTTGGTGTACTAGCCTTGTCTGGCATTGTGGTGAACGACTCACTCGTCCTCATCCACAGAGTTGGCGAACTCGTTGCGAAGGGAAAACCGCTAAGAGAAGCTGTACTCATCGCAGGTCCACAACGATTCCGAGCCATTCTCCTCACAACTCTCACGACCTTCATCGGACTCGTCCCCATTTTAATAGAACCAAGCGTACAAGCTCAATTTCTCAAACCCATGGCCGTATCCGTCGGATTCGGAGTATTGTTCGCGACCCTGATCACGCTCGTTCTCATTCCTCTGGTTCTCGTAATCGTAGACGAAACGGTTGCATCCTCATTTCGCTACTACAAGAACCTCATCAATGGTAGCAGCAATTCACCGTCGCATTCAAAAACATGATCTTTGACAACTGTTGCCAATCCACAGCTTAGGACGGATAATGTAAAATTCCCTACCGCCATAGAACATATGGTTGTTACTAAAGAAGAATAGACTGAGCTAAGCGAATCAGCGTTTCGCTTAATCCTAGAAAAATCCGTGTAGGCCACGAGCGCAAGCGCTCGCCGCCTGCCCTAATTACAGATGCTGCACACAACGCTGTGCAAGACTGCGTTGTGACACCTTAGTCTTGGGCCAACAATGGGCATTCTTAGAGAATTCGCTGTAACCCAAGTCGGGACCTCCGGGTAATGAAAAACGAAGCCGCCGGTTACGACTATGAATAATTACTCACTCGAAAATCACAAAGTTCCTCAAGGGATCTCGATCTCTCTATTATGGGCCTCTCTTATGGGCCTGTATGTCTACAATGACTATTTCAGTTTGTACCGTCCTGGCACGATTCAAAACATGATGGACGGTATAATGGGTCCTCTAGGACCAGCAACCAACGGAGTATTCATCACAGTTTCCATGCTCCTAGCAATTCCAGCGATGATGATATTTCTCTCCACAGCGCTGCCTCCAGTCTTTAGTCGATGGCTGAACCTTCTTCTGAGTATTCTCTATACGATAGTCAACGCCTTGACCCTAAAGGGCTCGCCTCCATTCTATCAAATTGTAGTTGGGCTTGAGATAATCACTACAGTGACGATTTTCATCTACGCTCTTCGCTGGCCAGAGGAAAACCAAAATGCTTCGGGCTGAGCTTTCCTTTAGCATTCCCGTTAGCCAAGCAATTGGTCCCAACTCACGATTGAATAAACGGTCAAAACCAAATAGACCTTCGAACCGTAGCTGTTTGTTTTCCTAGAACAAGCCCAAGAGGCAGTATAATCATATTTTTGGGTTTCCTTAAATCTTCGATACACCGAAATACTAAATCAGGCCTGTTTGATTCTCATAGATAACTCTTACTCAAAAAGATTGGACAAATCCGGAGTCCCAGTAAGCACAAGACACCCCTATTATTAAACCACCTACAGATTCACATAAAACGAGGTGATCCATCAGCCTATCGAAAGCATCTCTAGAGCGCATGTTGAAACACTCCATACGCGCGGATTCTTATGAGTGGCCCTAAAAAGGACTCCGCTCGAACACCTCATACGGGTTCGGACTGGCTTTGAGTGGCGAACTTATCAGTCATTCCGAAATGATAGTCGGATTCACAAGCCACTTTATCTATGACTGCCAAGCCGATCTCTTGGCTGTAGCGTTCACCAACAACAAAACAAACGACGTGATTAAAATTGCCTCGGAGCTATTTAAGATCAGCTATTTACACGAGTAACGGAAAATCTAACAAATCGATGAATCTGCAGTGGCATCCCCCAAATATTATCAATTCTAGCATCTATTTTTTTGGCATTAAACTCAATGGACGGAAGTGCACTGTATCAAAGAACCTGAGGTTCGGCCGAGGAAAACCAAAAAGCTCTCAAACCAGGCAGTAAGGGGGTCGCCGCCTGAGCTTATCATTGACCGGCCACTTCGCACTCGTTAGCAAGTTAACATGGAGGAAATTGACTTAGTAAAACTAGCAGAACAAATAGCAACAGAAGCTCACCTTGGTCAGTTTCGTAGAGGAGGTGTTATCCCTTATATCGAGCACCCAGCTTCTGTATCCAATCGAGTGGGAAATGACCCCAAGGCGCGGGTGGTTGCTTGGCTGCACGATGTCATTGAAGATTCTGAAATCGATGCGGAAGAATTAAAGAAAAGAGGCATTCCTGATGATTGTGTTGAAGCCGTGGTTTTACTAACGAAGACAGATGCAACGGCTTATGACGAGTATCTAGAAAAGATCGCTTCTTCCCCTCTTGCAACAATGGTAAAAATCGCAGATATGATTTCAAATTTAGCTGATAATCCTTCCGTAAAACAGCTAAAAAAATATTCCAAAGGCTTAGTTCGATTGACTCAAGATCTCTAAATACGAAGAACGAACACTCGCCCCATGTTCGAATAGAGTCGGAATTAATGAAAAACAAATTTGTCATTTCCATAATCATTTCGACTCTTCTTTCAATAACAGGCGATGGTTACTCTAAAGAGAAAGCCAAATACGAATATTTGACCTACCTTCCAGAAGGTTACCACGAAAGCACTGCAGCATACCCCTTAGTTATCTACTTACACGGAGGTTCGCAAAGAGGCAACGACCTCAATTTACTTAAAGGATATGGATTGCCGTCCATGGTTGAAAAAGGCAGCCAGTTCGAGTTTTTGATAGCATCGCCACAATGTCCAAAAAACAAATACTGGTATTCCGAAAATTGGTTTGAGTCACTCATCGAAGAATTGAAGGCTAATTATCGAATAGATGAAAGCAGGATATACCTTACAGGGTTCAGCATGGGCGGGTATGGAGTATTCATCACAGCTATGGACTTTCCTGAAACGTTCGCTGCCTTACTCCCTCTTGCCGGTGGCTGTGACGACGAGAATCTAGAAAAACTCTGTAGTCTGAAGAACATACCTATATGGACTTTCCATGGCACCCAGGATAAGATAATCCCAATAATTGAAAGCGAAAAGATCCAAAGCGTTCTAGACAAATGCGGAGGAAAAATTGAGTTCACTCGCCTTGATGGAGAGGGTCACGGAATTCAATATATTTATGAACAAAGGGAAGATCTCTACTCTTGGTTACTGAAACAAAAAAGATAGTCACAAATTCAGAGACTACGCTTCCTCCATCCTAACACCTTAGCGTTCGTCCCCCCATCTCCATTATGTTTCACCAAAATTCAAATAGCCAGAGGATCTTTGCCAAAGCCGCAAGGAAAAGACTCCGTGCAGTACGCAATTAGACAATCTAAAAAAGGACAGTTAATACTTGAAGCAGTACTTTAATCCCAATAAATAGTTGTATATCAAAAGGTCGCTCGCAGCGGCAGATAAGCCCCTACGTCTCATACAGAAATTGTGTAACGATAAGAATGAATACAGAAGGCGAAATTGAGTTTTTACGAACTTACAAAGATTTCATTTACCATTTCAATATGCTAGATCGAAACATCGGTTATTCCCTACGATATTGTTCCAGCAAGAAAGGCGATCCCAATCCTCAAAAGTGGCACTCCAAGACCTTTGATTCAAAAGTTAAAAAAGTAATATACTTAGCTAAGGAATATGATGTTTATGATATTTTCTCAGACTGGCATGCACAGGTTCAAGATTGCAGGTATTTGCGAAACACACTTTCACATGGTTCCTGGGAATGGAAATGGCCGCTCCCAAAACCCATTCATTTCCACGCACCAGAAATAAAAGACGGGAAAGGGCAATTCACCACGAAAGAATTCCGAGAAAAATTCATCTACCTTAAATGCGTAGCCGAAACATTTGGAACGATCAGAACACAACTCGAAACCGCTGTAGAAAAAGCAGCCAAGCCAGTCGATAGTGAACTACACCCCTAATAGACCATCGCCACATATACGAACTTCTGCACCTCGCTTCACAATATGCCTACAGCGAAACTAGAATGACAGACGAGCAATTACAGATTCAATTTGAAAGCCAAACGCTTCCTTTCGACCTTTGGGACCATCGAATGCATGTTCGCATCGCGTACATTTATTCTAAGAGCCTTCATTATACCGACGCGCTTAATCGGTTGAGAGAGGGAATAAAAACGTATAACACAAAAAACAATGTCACCGAGTCGCAAACGACCGGATACAATGAAACGATGACCGTCGCATTCTTGAGGTTGATCAAGAATACGGTAGATTCCTACGAAGGGATTTATCCGACTACCAATTCAGAGAGTTTTTGCAACAAACACCCCCACCTATTGGCAAAGACCATCCTACGGACATTTTATAGCCCAGAGAGACGAAGCCTGCCAGAAGCAAAGACACAGTTTGTCGAACCTGATCTTTCTTCTCTACCAGAACCTAAGCAGTTGAGACACCTGCCGGAACGAGACACAAGCCAACAAGCGGATAGCAACCCGCACACCCGCTAGCCAATCATAAAAATCGAATTTGAAAGACCTACTCACAGAAGTCCGCAACTGCTTGATATGCGAATCGGATTTGCCCCATGGGATTCGGCCAGTATTACAAATTAGCCAAGAAGCAAAGATATTGGTAGCTGGCCAAGCGCCTGGACGAAAAGTACACGAATCAGGTATTCCTTTTGACGACGCAAGCGGAGAACGCCTACGCAATTGGATGGGGATTGATAGCACTGTGTTTTATGACGCATCAAAGATCGCGATATTACCAATGGGGTTTTGCTATCCAGGAAAAGGTAAATCTGGAGACCTTCCTCCTCGAAAAATCTGCGCCGACACTTGGCGAAGTCGAATTTTAAGTTATCTCAAAGAGATAGAACTCACTTTGGTTATTGGGCAATATGCTATGAGTTATCATTTGCCGAATGAGGAAGGGAATTTAACCGAAATCGTTTTGAAATGGCAAAAGTACTTTCCAAAAATATTACCACTCCCTCACCCTAGCCCTAGAAATAATATTTGGCTGACGAAAAACTCGTGGTTTGAGGCAGAAGTGGTGCCATCACTCCAATCTCGGGTAAAAAAACTACTAGGCTAGTCTATCCATAGCATAAACTCCGTTTACATCGAGCTCCACGACGTGATACATCTCGGCGTAGGTCGATCGCTTCAAGCGTATCGTTTGAATTTTTCATAGCGGGATCACCTACAATACAAAACAGCATGACAAACAACGAAGTGATGATAAGCGTGCGCTACGCGCTAGAAATTAAGAACAAAGAAGTCGTTCAGATGATCAAGGACGGCGGCGTTGAACTAGGCGTTCTGGATGTTGTTGCTCTCCTAAAAGGCGAGGAGGAAGAAGGCTTTGTGGAATGCCCTGCTGAAACCTTGCACGCGTTTTTGGATGGTCTGATCTTACAACGACGCGGACCGAGCGATGGCCCCGCCAAAAAATTCTCAACCGCAACTATCAATAACAATACCATCCTTCGCAAACTGCGCATCGCGTTCGAAATGAAAGATACAGACGTGATCGACACCCTGAAACGTGCAGGCTTTACAGTTTCAAAAGGCGAATTAAGCGCCCTCTTTCGAGCTCCATCCCATAAGCATTTCATGAAATGCGGAGATCAATTCTTACGTAACTTCCTAAAAGGACTCACCCACATCCTCCGCCCGCCAGAAAAGAAACCCAACCCATGGCTACTCGCACGAAAACCCGAGTAGGTGAGTAAAACGGAGCGAGGCCTAGTACATATTGAATGGATTCTCCGACTCTCATTCCCATATTAGTATCCCGTCGTCACTCAAGTGAGTGATGCTCCTTGGAGTTGGCAGACAGTCGATTCGGTTAGATTGTTTCGTTAATGGTTAGCTATTGGTTAGGCAAGTCGGCTCTCCCACTGCATTGTCCCAGAGGAGCGAAACGTTCTATTAAAACTCTTTCGGATTTTTGTAGTTTAGTGGAGCATGCATTCGGGAGCTATTGTAGAAAACATCTTAGCCACTTAGCCAATCGGACTAATGACAGCCTAACAGCTTCCCTCTTAAACTCTCAATGTTATATTGCTTCTTCGTCATGGTCATATTCTCCAATTAAGAGAATCCCATTTCCAATTTTCCCAGGGCACACCAGACCGCGATACTGAACAAAAGAAAGCGATCGTCGTTGACAAAGTAGGTATTGATACCTACCCCTTTTGTGGCTCGCTTATATCACCTTTCTCGAAATACAATTATGTTTCGACCCCAATACCTCATTCTATGTATTGTTTGCATTACTTCGATACCCCATGTTCTTGCACATAGCGACAGAGACATGTCTAAGGACCTTAGCCGTGCAGAATTAAGAAAGGGTCATAACAAATTAATGACTCTTAATGCAGCTATTGAGGTAGAAAACGTTGATTTCGAAAGCAAAAACATAAAGCTTCTCAGCCAATTAAGCCTGGCTCAAACAGGAGGCACACACGACGAAGCTACCGCTAACGATGTCTGGGGGTGGACCGATCCTGTAACTGGTATAGAGTATGTTCTATTGGGCCGCTCAGACGGTGTGGCTATGATACAAATCGAGGATCCTCAAAATCCAATTTTTCTTGGACTGCTCCCTCTAACTCCAGAAACTCAGACATTCGTCAATCGCGATGTTAAAGTCTACAAGGACAACGCCTATGTCATAGCTGACAACAATGTCCACGGACTACAGATTTTCGACCTCACTCAACTAAGAAACATTTCAGAACCACCTGTTGTATTCACTCCTACAAACTTATTCCTCGGAGTAGAGAAGGCTCACAATATTACGATCAACGAAGAAACAGGATACTGCTATCTCTCTGGATACAAACTTGAAAGTGATACTCTCCTTCCCCGAAACGGATTAATGGTTCTCGATTTAAACCAAGAAATAGATAGCCCGAATTTTCTTCAAGGAACCTTCAAAAGAGCGAGGCTAGATGGAGACAGTTACACTCACGACGCTCAAGTTGTTATTTACCGTGGACCAGATGAACAGTACCAAGGTGAAGAAATAGCATTCTGTAGCAATGCAGGCATTTTCCTCATAGTCGATGTATCAGACAAAAGTAGAATGCGTGAAATATCCAACGCAACTTATCCAGAAGTTAATTACATTCACCAAGGCTGGCTAACAGAAGATCATCACTATTTCATTAGCAATGACGAACATGACGACGATGCGGCTGGAGGCTTCACCACAACCCACATATGGGACGTTTCCTCGTTGGATTTTCCCAGATACATCGGAGCCCACGTTCACAACACGACAAGCAAAGACCACAATCTACACATCCACAACGGGCTACTATACGAAGCCAACTACACAACAGGTCTACGCATATTGGAAATGACAGATCTGGAAAATGCTAAACTCGAAGAAATCGCCTACATCGACACTCACCCAGAAAACGACGACGATGGAATATTTGCCGGAGCATGGGGAGTTTATCCATTTTTCGAAAGTGGCACGATTGCCATTGGAGATATGGAACGGGGTCTCATTCTCGTACAGCTTCAGAACCCCCTATCAGTATGGACTTCCAAATATTTCACGGAGGAGGAACTACAAGACCCCAACCAAGAAGAAACTCTATGGGGGTACAGTGCAGATCCCGACCATGACAGACTCAATAACCTTATGGAATTCTCAATAGACTCAAACCCACTCACTCCCACCCCTCAATCTGGAATGTCTATATTACTCGGCTTCAATTCCAGTTCTAACAATGGAGATCAACAGCACTTAACCCCAATAATTTCAATACGATCGAGATCAGACTATTCGAACCTAATCTTCCACCTCGAAAGTTCCACTAATTTAATGCCAGACAGCTGGGATAATGAATTTTCGTTTCTTAACACAGAAGGGGCTAATGACAACCAATGGAGAATAGAAAATTACATCCCAAACTTTTCCATGGAGTCTGATTCGCGTAGGTTTTTCAGGTACAGTGTAGAGCTCATCGATTAATAAAAAAAACCTATTCGAACTGAATAGCGATGCGCATAACGAAAATAATATCAACCCTAATGATTCTTCAATATGCGTATTCTCATAACGGAGATGATTATAGCCCTGAGTCAGATTTAGATGGGCTGGCCAACGGGCATGAAAGCAATAGTATAGTTTTTCCAAGTAAGAACCTCGAACTATTAAGCCACCTATCTCTAGTAGATATGGGTGGAGATTTTGACACCGTACGCGGCAATGATATCTGGGGTTGGACTGATCCTGAAACCAACAGGGAGTACGCTCTATTCGGACGCACAGACGGAGTCGCTTTCGTCGATATTTCCGCCCCTCGCACCCCAATATTCCTTGGTTTTCTACCCAAAACGGAAAACACAAAAAACTCAACATGGCGGGACATTAAAGTGTATCAAAACAAAGCTTACATTGTTGCCGACGTAAAAACAATAGGAGATGGTACATTCAACACAAATCACGGAATCCAAATATTTGATCTTACAATACTAAAAAACGTCGAGTCCCCCCCAGTTATATTCTCCTCAAGCGATCATTCGGACGCCCTAATGGCAGCTCACAATATCGCAATCAATGAACAGACCGGAACTGCGATAGCAATGGGCGTAACACTAATGAACGGCAATCAAGGACGAGCAAAATACGCATTTCTCCTCTTGGATTTAAACGAACCAACCAGCTCCCCTTCCTTTGCACCGCTAAAATTCGACAGAGAGAGTTATACCCATGACGCGCAAATAGTCACCTACTCCGGCCCAGATAAAGATCATCATGGGAAAGAGATCGCTTTTTGTTCGAACGATGATGTCCTCGCTATAATCGACCTAAAAACCAATCAGTTCCCGCAGTATTTATCCTCAACTACATACCCTCAAGTTGGATATATACATCAAGGATGGCTTACTGAAGACCAACGTTACTTCGTAAATAATGATGAACTCGACGAACAACTATACCCAGGTCTAATTGAAACCGCAAGGACTCACATTTGGAACGTCGAAGATCTAGATAACCCTCAATACATTGGCTTTCACGACCTTGGACTCAATACCAGCGATCACAATCTATTCATTCATAATAACCTTCTATACGAAGCAAATTACACTGCAGGCATTAGAGTCTATGATTTAACTCGGATCGCAGAAGGAAAACTACTTGAGGTTGCTCACTTGGACACAGAACCAGCCATCACGGTATCAAATTCATTCGATGGAGCTTGGGGCATCTATCCTTTTTTTAAAAGTGGAACTATAATTGCCAGTGACAAATTCCAGGGTCTAATCATCGGACGCCTCACAGATAGTCTAGAAATTTGGAGACAAGAAAACTTTCAATTGGTTGATCTTAATAATCCAGATGCGAACGGCACTCTATGGGGCAACCTAGCAGCCCCCGACAAAGATGGTCTCACGAACCTACAAGAATTCGCCATCGATTCTGATCCAAATTCAAAGACAATCGAAAACGGAATAAGCACATCTATCAGGCAATTCACTAGCTCTAGTGAGCCAGAAACGATGCAATCCTTTCAAACAATCTCATTCATCCGACGCCTAGATGCTTCTTTTATGTCCTACAATCCTGAATACTCCGAGAGTTTAATGCCCGACAGTTGGCAGGGAGGATTTGAATTCGTAGAATACTCTGAAGGTCCGACAGAAAACACACGGATCGAAACCTACCGATCCACGATCCCAATCGAAGAATTTCCTTCTGGCCAAGGCTTATTTCTTCGATTGACACACGCCACCGCAGACTAGGGCGTGTTAAATTATCATGTTACTTCGTTTCATTTACCTCGACTGGTACTTCTGTCAGAGCTTTAAGGAATGCAACTAATGCGGCCTGATCATCCGCACTCAAATTAAGCCCCTCTTTAGGATGCTTCGCCAAGTTTGAGTCCAAAGTAGCACGACGTTCCATCGGTGCATTATAATGTGCCACAACCTCCTCCAGCGTACCAAAACGCCCATCGTGCATATAGGGTGCCGTTAATTCCACATTTCGAAGCGTTGGTGTCACAAATTTTCCCTTATCACTACGTCGACCAGTCGCTTCCATTCGCCCCAAATCTTCTAAGATATCCAATCCATTGTCATGGAACGCGTGGTCAGTAAATAACGCACCTCCGTGGCAGTGAAAACAGTCTGCGCCAAAGCGCTCATTTCGTGGTTCATTTTCCATCATAAACAACTCAAATCCACGCTTTTCTTGCTCAGTGAGTTCAAGCTTTTTTTTCCTAGAAAGATCGAAACGCGAACGATTGCTCGTAAGAGTCAAAAGGTAATTCTCTAAGGCCAAGCTCAGATTTAGAACCGAAATTTCACCCGAAGCAAACGCCTTCCCAAACGCCTCTACATAGTCGTCTGACTCCTTTAATTTCTCCACCAGAACGTCCAAATCTGCACCCATTTCAGCTGGGTCGGTAATCGGGTGAACAACTTGTTCTCTCAGTGTCTTAACTCTTCCATCCCAAAAGAAAGAGTCTTTCCAAGCTAAATTAATCAATGCCATCGAGTGTCGACGAGTTTTCGACCCATTAATCCCACTACTCAAACGATTTGGGTCCGAAAAGCCCAATTCAGGGTTATGGCAATCCGCGCAGGAAATAGTCTTATCCGCGGATAATATTTTATCGAAAAACAACTTTTCTCCTAATTCGATTCGTTCTACAAACAATGGATTGTCCGCTGGAATCTTAGGAATCGGAAACCCATAACCTAGCGGCAAATGATAGGGAGTAAACGTGCTAGGCTTATCAATGGGCTGTCGCATCGCAACACTTACCTTCTCTGACGCCGAGGTCACCTTTGACACACGAAACGCTTTCGACAAATTAGCCTTCAATTTAGCTGCTAAAGGATCGTCCACCCCAGCATGAGTCGAATCCCCATCCATCTCAAAACTCAATGGCTGCGTCGAAGACATGATTCGCTCAACATCTAGGACCAACTCCAAGGCTGCATTCCCGTTTAGGTCGATTTCCACCTCAAACTCGACTGGAACTAAATTCCAATCATTAGCCAAATGGTAAACAAAGCCGGCATTTTCCCCGTCCTGATCGTAATGCCCTTCTAGAGCCATAAAGATGTAACCATCTTTCCACGTCCAATGCAATTGGTTCAGATTAGAGTTTAAAGGATGCTCTGCATCATACTGGGTTGGGTCCGAATGATTCGCCTTCGGAGCGAGCCCAAGATTAAATCGAATCTTTTGATACAATCTTGGAGGAATATTCGGCAAGACCACTTCCTGCCTCCCCTCACCAACATCCATCCACGCGTACCACTCCGGCATTCCAATCCATTCTCCATCCTTCGTCCGCAAGTCGAAATCACTTAGAAGATAGCTGAGTCGGGCCACACCATAAGCCGTCCCATCTGAAGCTGTATATCGTATGTCTTCGAGAACTAACGGATTTTCATCTGCTTCATGAGCAACTTCCAACGTCAAATTTGCTCCACCAACAAAAGACACACAGAATAAACTTAAATAAGAAAACGAGAAGGTCTTAAGCATCTCCCATATTTACCACGTTTTATTCAATAAGATCAAATTTTCTATTCGGGAAATGATTGCTCTACGAAAACTATGGAAGACGAACCGACCGATATCTTTGGTTCTAGCCCCAAAAGGTTTTCGGAGTTATCATTTAACAAACATCACACTTGTTAAGTTTTGCAGCTTGTAAGAAGACACTAATCTCATACGGGAGACCGACCGCTTCAAACGTATCGTTTGAGCGCTTACACCACGCGACTCGCCTAGAACACAAAATAGCATGACAAACAACGAAGTGATGATAAGCGTCCGCTACGTGCTCGAAATTAAAAACAAAGAAGTCGTCCAAATGATCAAGGACGGCGGCGTTGAACTGGGCGTTCTGGATGTCGTTGCCCTCCTCAAAGGCGAAGAGGAAGAAGGCTTTGTCGAGTGCCCCACTGAAAACCTGCACGCGTTTTTGGATGGACTCATCTTACAACGACGCGGACCGAGCGATGGTTCCGCCAAAAAATTCTCAACCGCGACCATCAATAACAATACCATCCTTCGCAAACTCCGCATCGCGTTTGAAATGAAAGATACTGACGTGATCGCCGCTCTAAAACGAGCGGGCTTTACGGTTTCAAAAGGCGAGTTAAGCACCCTCTTTCGCGCCCCGACTCATAAGCATTTCATGAAATGCGGAGATCAATTCCTGTGCAACTTCCTCAAAGGGCTCACCCAAGACCTCCGCCCGCCAGAGAAGAAACCCAACCCTTGGCTGCTCACACGAAAAACCTAGAGATCCGACCGGATAATAGGAATTTCATAAATTGCTAAAACCGTTTTGGTACAAAATCCGTTTCCTCTCTCGCAAAAGCGAGTATCTGAGAATGTCTCGATTCTTCAGTCTCTGGTTCGAAGACTCGAGTGGAAATATCAATACGCATCGCAATGGAAGCCATCGTATCATTCAACCATCGGTTATGCCCTTAAAAGAATTATCAATTATGGATGAACGAGCACGATTCGTATTTCTTGCCGAGAATACCGAATAAAGCTTCGCGAGCCCAATGCCACCCACCAATTTTGATGAGATGGCACGGGCTAAACAGGGGTAACTAAGAAGTGCGACATAGCTTGTGCAGCGCAATCGCAAGCTCATTTAGAATGAACTAATTCTTATCTCCAATCACTTTATGGATCACCGCTCCGAGAGCCGCGCCTAATAAAGGAGCAACAATAAAGACCCAAAGTTGGGACAATGCCCAACCACCTTGGAAAACTGCGGTACCGATCGAACGAGCGGGATTCACCGAACAGTTTGAAACAGGGATCAAGCTCATATGGATAAGCGTAAGAGTAAAACCAATCGCTAAGGGAGCCATCCCAGCAGGAGCCCGCTCACTCGTTGAACCAATGATAACGATCAGGAAGATAGCGGTAAAGATAACCTCGCCAATAAAGACAGCAGCCAAGTTATACCCTTGCGGAGAGTGCTCCCCAAACCCATTGGCAATTGCACCCGCATTAAAGCCACCTTCATGCCCACTCGCAATTAAGAAGAGAGCGCCCGCACCCAGTACGGCGCCAATAGTTTGTGATACCACGTAAGGAGCAAATTCTTTCTTATCGAAACGCCCTGCGAGCAAGAGTCCAAAAGACACTGCCGGGTTGAGGTGACAACCCGAAACATGGCCAATAGCATAGGCCATTGTAACAATCGTCAGACCAAAGGCGAGAGAAACGCCTAACCAACCGAGACCTACGCCTTCGACACCGGCTGCGAAATGAGCAGCCCCTAAACTGGCGAAAACGAGCCAGAATGTTCCAATTACTTCAGCAATATATTTTTTCATAAAGTTATTTTTTTAGTAAAATACAATTCATCCATCTAAATAGATACATCTCTAGCAGGTGATAGTCACAATTTTCTCGTACTCCGGACGACCTCAATCGGAACAAGAACGTAACATAATCCAATTTGTGAATACATTTCTTCACGACGCACGCATTGCTACAATACCCTATTCAATTAAGCACATCTCATTGTCACAAAAACGAGTACATCCTTCCATTAACTCGGTTTGACGTGTCCAACAGGCCTTAAGTTGAGTGACTGGTTCGCCCACAAGATAGTTCGAAAACCGCAATTTGCGAATAAGCGCATCCTGCGACCGTGCCCTGACTACAGGACTACCTCAACCCACGTATAAAAACCTATGAAGACTATGCTCGATCTTGGCATCGTGCGATCAATCAGGCGGACTCACTCCGCCCTGATTACCGCTCTCCTATGCCTCTCATCACTCACCTCGCAAAGCGTATTTGCTCAAGTCACCTACGACTATATAATCGGTCTTAATGAAACCACCGTCGATGGCTCAGTCATCGGTGCCCAACCTGGCGATGTCATCGGCATTGAAGCCGGCGAACGCGGGGCTCTAAACCTCAGGAATTTTACTGGAACTGAAAGCGATCCAATCATCTTTACCAACAAAGATGGTCAAGTTAGAATCTCCACCTCATCAGGCGAAGGCGTTGACATCACCGGATCATCCTTCTTTGAGCTTCGAGGTGACGGCGATCCAAATTTCCAGTACGGAATAGATGTATACCAAGCTGGTAGCCAATGCGTCAAAGTCGGCGGCCTCAGCACCAACTTCGAAATATGCTTTATCGAAGTGTCCAACCCGGGCTTCGCAGGTATCATGGCCAAGACCGACCCCGGAGCCAATGGCTACGCAGAACGCGGTTCTTTCACTCAATACGATACCATCATTCACGATATATACGCTCACGACATTCCAGGCGAATCCCTCTACATCGGAAACTCATTCTACGCCAGTGGTACCCCAGATGGATACATCGCCAACGACTTGGTCGGAGTCCGCGTCTACAACGTCATCAGTATTCACTCTGGACGCGAAGGCATCCAGGTCGGATCTGCCACCGCTGACTGCGAAATTTACGATAACACCCTAATCGATTGTGGCTACCTTCAGATTTCAAGCCAACAAAGCGGCCTTCAGCTAGGAGAAGGTACCACCGGGAAATGCTACAACAACACCATAATCGGAGTCCTCGCCAACGGAATCGTTTGCCTCGGCCTAGGTGATAATCTCATTTTCAATAATGTAATCGCCAATACGGGTACCAATGGAATTTTTTGCGACAACCGCACCGGAGCCGAACTCCCAGGTAGCTACTTGCGCATCTACAACAATACAATTATCAACCCCGCACGAGACGGAGCCTTGATTTACAACGAGCTCACCGTAAACGAATTCAAAAACAACATCGTAGTCGGGTCAGACGCCGCCTACGATGCCTTCGACACCACCGGAGGAGTAACCGTAACCGACTCCAACAATCTCTATCAGCTCACAGCGGATGGACTCGAATTCCTCGATGTAGCAAATAACGACTACCGCCTCACCAGCGGATCACCTGCCATCGATGCCGGCGCAGATCTATCTCTAGACGTCCTCACAGATCTTGAAGGCCTCGCTCGTCCCTTTGGCAGCGCCTTCGATATCGGAGCCCATGAAGCCGGTGCCCTTTCGACTGTCCTTACCAGTACGAGCCCTTCTGTCTTCGGAGCAAACGATGGGTCCATCCTAGCCTCAGTCATTGGTGGGACCGCACCCTATTCATACGTTTGGTCTAATGGCGATACAACTTCCAGCATTTCAAGCCTAACAGCAGGTGAATACTCAGTAACCGTTACTGACCAAAACGGCGACTCCCTCTATCGTTCCGTCATATTGACCGAACCCACAGAACTAATCGTATCAACAAGTTCATTGCCCGAATACTCAAACTTATCCAATGGACAAATCGAATTAGTCGCCAAAGGAGGAACGCTTCCCTACACTCTCACCTGGTCAAACGGCGAAACCTCCGAAACGCTCTCAGACCTCTCCGCAGGAGACTATAGCTACACTCTGGTAGATGCCAACGGCGACACCCGAACCGGTACTGTCACTGTTACAGATGGCGGCACTCCTCTTTTCCGCGTCAACAACGGAGGTATCGACGAAACAGACCCTATCCTCAGCTGGATTGGCGACAAAACCTCCGCTCCCAACGAACACTTAGTAGACGGCGGAAACTCCAAGACAACCGGAAGCAACTCATGGAGCGGTACCAACACCACCGATGCCCCGGATGATATCTTCGGCGCTCGACGCTATGATCCCGTTAGCGGAAACGATATGTCATTTGCTTTTCCGGTTACTCCAGGCAACTACATTGTTAAGCTCTACTTCGCAGAACGCGATTCTAGCATTACTGCATCCGGCCAACGCGTTTTCGATATCAACGTCGAAGAAACCAATCGAGTGGATGACCTCGATGTATTCGGACAAGTAGGCACCAACGCCCCCATGCAAATCGACCTCGATGTAGCGGTAACTGACGACACCTTAACTATAGATTTTCTTCCAGACGTTGACGAACCTATTATCTCCGGAATCGCAGTGCACTGGATATCCCTCCTCGAAACAGACGATCCCGATAGAGACCGTCTCTCCAACGAAGACGAAGCTCTCTACAGCAGCGATCCTAACAACGCGGACACTGACGACGACGGAATCGAAGATGGCGATGAAATCGATCTCGGAACCGATCCTACAAAATCAGATACAGACAACGACGGAATTGGAGATGCAGACGAAGCTACCTACGGCACCGACCCAACGAATCCCGACACCGACAACGATGGCGAAACCGACGGAGAAGAAATCGCTTTCGGTAGCGATCCGCTCGATTCCAATTCCAACAGCGTCGAGTCAACAATCAAAGCCCAAGTGCGTTCCCTTCCTTCGCTCTCTGGATCGGACGACGGAAGCATCGAGCTTTTTTTGTCTGAAGGTACCGAGCCCTACACCACAACATGGTCAAACGGCGATAGCGGAACCACCATCGCTAACCTCGCTCCCGGTTCTTACACTTACACTGTACTCGACTCCGATGGTCACATGATCACTGAAGCAGTCGAAGTCCTCGATGGCGGCACCCCGCTCTTCCGAGTAAATAACGGCGGCATCCTTGAAGCCGATTCATACTTAGACTGGTCGCAAGATAAGGAAAGCACGCCCGACACCAACTTAATTTCAACAGGTCAAAAAACAACTGGAAGTAACACTTATTCAGGAGCCAACTACACAGATGCTCCCGATAACATATTCGGCCCTCAACGCTACGACCCCGCCACCAGCGGAGACGAAATGAGCTGGGGCTTCCCAGTCGGAATTGGAACGTATCGAGTAAACCTCTACTTCAAGGAGACTACATCGGTCACAGCCTCCAGAGAACGCGTATTCGATGTCATCATAGAAGATGCCATCGTCCTCGATAATCTCGACCTCTTCAAGGAACACGGCAACGATACGCCTACTCACTATAGCTTCGACCTCATCGTCGTAGACGGAACGCTCAACATCGACTTCGCAAATGTTACCGGAAACGCCAGCATCAACGGCATCTCCATACACAAGCTCGAAAGCAGCGATGTCGACAGCGATTCAGACGGACTCACTGACATCGAGGAGATCGTCCTCGGCAGCAATCCGAACGACGCGGATAGCGACGACGACGGTATCGAAGATGGCCAAGAAGTCACTCTAGGCACTAGCCCAATCGATAGCGACTCCGACGACGATGGACTATCAGATGGTGACGAACTCGTCGTCGGAACCGACCCAACCGATAGCGACTCAGATGATGACGGCGACCTCGACGGATACGAAGTCGAGCAAGGAACCGATCCGCTCGACCCTGATTCAGTGAGTCCTCCAGAAATCAATATCGTAGTCGAATCCCAAGTTTGGCCAGAGTACAACGAATCCTCAGACGGAGCCATCGCCCTCACCTTCTCCGGTGGTGTGGAACCCTATACAGTTGAGTGGACCACACTCGAAACCACAGAAACTATCACAGGTCTCGCAGCCGGAATTTACGGATACATGGTCACCGATGCCACCGGCGAGCAATACGGCGACTTCATCGAAATAAAAGACGGCGGCATTCCAATCTACCGTATAAACAATGGAGGCATCGAAGAAATCGACGATCACCTCAACTGGGACCGCGACAAAAGCACAACACCGCATTACACCTTGGTTGATTCCACTGGATCCAAAAGCACAGGAAGCAATACTTGGAGTAGTATCAACAAAACCGATGCACCCGATAATATCTTTGGAGGACGACGTTACGATAGAGCCGAAGCCGACCCTCAGATGGAATGGGCCTTCCCTGTCGACGCCGGTACCTACGAACTCGTTCTCTACTTCAACCAGAGAAATTCTAATGTAACCGATGTCGGAGAAAACATCTTCGACATCTATATTGAAGACGTCCTCACCTTCGACGACCTCGATATCTTTGCGGAATACGGGGAATCCTACCCCTGCCAGTACAACGTCATCGTAGAAGTCACCGATGGGACCCTCAACCTCGATTTCAAATGGGGTCTACTCCAGCCATTCGTTAGCGGTATCGCCGTTAATAAAGTCAACCCCGACAGCGACGGAGATGGTCTCACCAACGCAGAGGAAGCCCTCCTCGGAACCGATCCCAACGATCCGGATACCGATGATGACACCCTCACCGATTCGGAAGAGGTAGACCTCGGAACCAATCCGCTGGAGCCCGACACCGATCTCGATGGGCTCAGCGATGGTGAGGAAATTGACCTAGGCACTAACCCACTCGTGGCCGACTCGGATGCCGACGGACTCCTAGACGGAGCAGAGGTCATTCTCGGAACGGACCCAAATAACCCAGACTCCGATAGCGACGGCGTCCAAGATGGCCTAGAAATCGCCAACGCGACCGATCCACTCGACGCAGATAGCGACGACGACGGACTCAACGATGGCGAAGAAGCCACAGTCGGAACTAATCCGAACAATCCGGATACGGATAGCGACGGTCTCAACGACAAGGAAGAGATCGATCTCGGAACCAACCCACTTCTCGCGGACTCAGATAACGACACCCTCACAGATTCCGAAGAAATCGATATTGGAACAGATCCCAATAACCCGGACAGCGACAGCGATGGTATCGAAGACGGCGTAGAAGTCGCAAACGGCACCAACCCGCTCGCCCAAGACAGCGACAACGACGGGCTCAATGACAACGAAGAAGCCGCTGCGGGAACAGATCCCAATAATCCCGATACAGACGGAGACGGCGTACTCGACGGAGTCGACCAACAGAATCAACTAAT
This sequence comes from Puniceicoccaceae bacterium K14, assembly GCA_022538095.1. GTDB lineage: Bacteria > Verrucomicrobiota > Verrucomicrobiia > Opitutales > Opitutaceae > JAKYXN01. The sequence goes on from JAKYXN010000062.1 coordinate 23,620, forward strand.
CGACGGTAAGATAAGCCTATTCGGTTACCAAACCAGCGTCCTAGATCGAGCCGACGAAAACGGAGTCGCCATCGGAGCCCAAATCCAAGCCCGCCTAGGAAGCGGCCTCACCCAAAAGAAGCGCCTCGGACGTATGATCAGCGAAGGCTACCAGGTTCTAAATTCTTTAGAACAAGAAGGCCTTATCACCAGCAGCGAAAAGGATTCGCTCAAACGCAGTTGGAATCGAATCGCATTCAAACTCTGGTTATACAACCTCTTCTCAAATTACCGCAACTGGCGCTTTTAAAAGTAATAGCTACCCATTAACGAGCAAGGCCGACTCTTCCGAGTCGGCCTTTTATTTAATGATTCAACTTCGCGTGCCTCGACTTCATCCGTCGATAAAAAACTGTCCAGCACAAATCTACATCGTCGAAGCATAACGCAGGATTAACCATTGTCATGGTTGATAGGGCCTACATTATTCAACTGGGTATATTGTAGATCCCATTGATTTGATTGTATTCCCTCTTCCTGTCTTCCAAACTACATAGAATACTTGATCTACAATGTCTTTTTTATTCGGCCACGATACTATACGACCGGATGATTCATGACTGAATACTTCTAATGTATTGCCTAAATGGTCCAACCCAGAATCGAAGAGCATTTCAGTAATCTCATTATATGAAACAGGCTCGTCTAAAGGGAAATCATCCTTAATAACTTTCATTGCATCAGGAGAAATGGACTTTCCTAAGTACAGTATGAAATACTCAGATTCGCCAGGTGCCAATGTGATTGGTAAAGGATACTCACTACCTTCCTTTGTGCATAAGCCCCCATCTAAATAGCTATGATTGATTAGTCCGGAATCACCAATACTAGTCAGTAATTCATACCCAACTATAGAAACGGAACGATCTCCTATATTCGAAATCAAAACAGGTACTCCCGATTGCATAGTCCAACTAAAGCCTGGAAATCCAAATTTTCTCAATACAACTGAATCTGTCGCTAACTGTCTAGGATTTATCGATGCAACGATAAGCTCTTGCTGTGATCTATTACGTTGTTCCCATGTAAAATAAAGGGAGCCGAGAGAGACAAAAAACGCGAATACTGAAACAGCAATCGTGATAACTTCAATTTTTCTAATCTTTTCGCCTGTCATAGTATTTCGTTTACAAAATGCCAAAGTATTAGACGAGCACTTGCATTCGTCACATGCTGCGTTTTTCTTCTTAGTGAGTTGGATCTAGAAAGGATACGCAACAAATTATGTGTTAAAAGCTATTATGACATCCTTCGCTTAGAATCTTGGGTATTTGTTAATGCCAATATTTTAGGACTCACGAGTAATACTGATTTCAATCGGCTCACTATTCTTCAAATCACACTCAACGTTAATCCCAAATACTTTGAATAGGGTTCTGGGCTCAAACAGTCCAAGACTTGTGTATTGAGTTTTCCCTTCCTCAATAAACTGAACTATCCATGCTCCTTCTCTCGTTGCGATATCCCTTTGCATAACTGGTTCCGCTCGATTGTAAACAATTGGTTCGGAATCAGTTACTTGGACTAAAGCTATGCCATGAGCCTTGGCATATTTCAGTGCACCACTCTGAAACTTGGCGGTGGAAAAAATCATTCCTTTTTGTGCACCTACAGATCTCATTCGGTCTCGAAGGACCTGAACAACGTCTCTCTTTATCGGACTTTTGTGATGCTTACACTCTATCAAAACAAGAAAAGATGTACCCAGTGCCGAGAACCGAGCCACTACATCAATTTCGTACTCTCCTTCGAGCCCCTTAATATTCTCTCTTCTTGAAGTCCTAAAGTCACTGAGATCGATTCCTGATAGTTCGATCATATTTTGTACGTGCTTCTCAAACCCTTCAGGAGCAAACTCTGCAACATTTTTGTTAGGACCAATCATAAAACAAAGAACTTCGCATCGAAACGTTGATTACAAAATGTATAGGCCAACTGACGGGGGTTCATTTCAGTATGAAATATTCTCCCGTTTCTGCATTGATGTTAGGACTAAAAAAAATGATTACAGAGTCAAAATGAGTGATAGATATCGAATGGTCAGAGATCAAATCTCTTACTTCACTCTCACCTAAAAACGGCTCATCGCAAAGAAAAAGAAGAACCTTCGCCTCGAAATCCTCACTCCATTTCTTATCTTTTCTTTCAATTCTACTATCGAGAAGGTCAACAAGCTTTTTTTGATCCCAATCTACGAATGGGTCCTCACCTTTTTCTGATTTACTTATCGATCTCTCGTCAACTAACTCACTGATTTCAAGTCCCGCTCTAGAACCGTCTATCCTCCTAATTTCTATATCTGGTGGATCAGGTAGTGCAAAACTTCTCCCCCTTGTGACAACCGATAAGATTTCATCTTTTCCGCCAAGTATGCCACGTAGTTCTGGAATACTGTCGTAGGCTTCTAGGAAGTTATGTAACTCACTGTATTCCCGTTGCTTTCGATCTTTGTCCCCAATTGAAAAATACGAGGCGTGACTTCGAGTATTCTTAAATAAGTAATCGAGTTGCTCTTCTAGCTCCATCTTTCTTCCACTGTTGTACACCCATATTTATGACGCGTTAACGTAAGAAATTATGAGCAACGCCTTGTTTAGCTGGATTATTTCTTCTTTGTTTTAATTAGTCCTCGTGCTTCGAGAGCTTCATCAACGAGCTGCCTCACTACATAGCCCATTGTCCTGTCGTCTTTTTCGGCTAAAGATCTAACGATTTTTTCGGTCTCTTCGTCCACCCTAACGGAAAGCGTCGTATTCTTCTTCGTCATGATAAGCGAAAATGAAGAAAAATCTTTACAGGCCAACTTGATTAGCGCAATTAATGCAGCAAACGCAGTAATTGCAATAATTATGATAAAAGGAATGGATGCAGAAACGATACGCCGCTACGCGGAAACGAGAAAAAAGGTCGACGAAAATGCGGATCTGATCATCTGCATCTCTTCAGTCTTTTCTGTTTTTGAGGAATGGCCCGATGATCGCATTACGATCAGTCCTTTCGCCCTGGGCAAACTCAACGATTTGATGGCCCTCTACTCCTGCCGTATTCTTTCAGCCCTAGAAGACTTCACCTCCGCGAAAGACGCTGAGGACTTTATCGAGAAACTAGAAGAAACACAGGAAAGCGAAGACTCTTAGCTGTTACGGCAATATCCTTCCACTCCGCACAGTGAACATTAAATGCATCGGGGTCCATTATAACGAATTGAATAACCTATCATGTAAGGTCCTTCATCATTCTTTGTTGTGGATCGTCTTCGTGAAGTCCTTTGATCTGAGCTTCTACTCCAAAAGTATCTTTCAAATGATCTAGCAAATCGCTCAACAAAGCCAAGAACTCGGAATTGCTGAGAGAACCTTCTTCATACTGAATACTAATTTTTTTGTCTTTTCCACAATACATGCCCCAGACAGAGTTCTCGATCTGAACCTGTCCTTCGCACTGTCCATAGCTTAGAGCCTTTCCATTTCTTCCTTTTGGGATTAGTTGCTCGAACTCGTCAAGACTAAGCCAAATTGGAGAAAAATTCTGTAGTTAAATTCTCACTATTTATATCTAGATCTAAAAGAGAAAGTACGATCATAGACCGTTGTCTCGATCGCCATATTCGACAACCCATTTTCTATGAATATTCTCACGTAATAGTGGGCTGACATATGGTAAATTCCTCGGTAAACACCGAAAAAGAAAACAAAGTAGAAAATCGGTATGACCAGATTACTTAAGAAGCCAAAATTAAATAGCTCGAATGAACGAGTAATCGCCCACATGGCATAAGCCCCCGTCAGCAATCTAAAAACGACAAACAACAAAGTAGCCAAATAACCCAATCTTCTTCCCTTTCTATTTTCATTCCTCAGTGCTTGATTAGCTCTAAAGCCGATAAATGCCACCGTAAGAGTAGATGCCGCCCCAAACAAGTGAAACGCCTTATTCATTTCGTACTCAAAAAATCCGTATATCGAAATTAACGATGTAATACCAAGGAAGATACAAAGGACCATATCGAACAAAAAGAGCCTTTGGTATCTCTTTCGTAATTTGGTCAAATAAGTCTTTGAATCCTTCATCGTAGTGTCGCTAAACAGTAATGTTATGCTACAAAATATCTGTTTTAGGCTATTATTTAATACGAACACTTAAATAGTCTAAAACACTGAGTCACGCCCAAAGACTGTCAAATGATTATTTACAACCAATACGCAAGAACAACGATATCACTGAACCCGATTCGGTCTTTTTCTCCAAATAACTTCGTGCCCCTTGGGCTTTCGTGATCATGTCACCTTTGGCTCGGTAGTGCCCTTGGTGGGAAATCAAAAACACTGCCCAACATAAAACCTGCCGCCGGCTCGTCCGCCGTAGCTCGAAGAGCAAAGGAGGAAGGCGATCCTGCCTCACGCAGTGAGATCCAGTGAGGCACTCACGATGTTAATACATAACAAAATACCCAATAGTGCTCGCAAGTCGGCCTTTTCAGTTTCAAACAGAACTTATAACTCCACCTTAACCCGATAGAAGCTGTCTCCCGTACGCTCTTGATCGACATAGGCTCCCTCTGTCAAGCCGGTGGCAACTTCGGTAAAATCTGTATCCAAATCATCCGTCCAATAGACTGAATACACACGGTCTGACGATGCATTCCAAAGGAGCGCTCCCGCTCCATCGATTTCAACCGAAAGAAACGAAGACCCATCAGTAGGGTCAGTATCTGCGATGTATTCTTCCAAGTTACTCCATCCGTCTTGGTCGACATCTGGTTCTAGCTGCACCAATGTACCAAAATAGTCGCGTTCCCAGTCATCATCTATCCCATCATTATCCGAATCAGGATCCTTGAACGAACTCCAAGACGTGGTTCCAAGACGAACCAATGCTGCTCCATCCCCATCTGCATCGCTCGGCCAGGGATCTCGATCGAAATAAAATAGCTCATCCACTACGACCCAGGAAATGTCATTCGGAAGATCCGGATCATCCGACTCCTGTGGACGCTCTAAAGCGACTCGATCCGTACGGTTGGACAAAACCCCTTCGTAAGGGCCAAATAATTGGTCCGCGCTTTCAAGTCCGTATTCCGCTTTAAAAGACGCTTCCAAAGTCGCATCTGTCGGATCAAATGAAACCACCCAAACCTCTTCTCCTGCATCTAAGGTGACTCCTTCGGGAAAATCAAATTCCACACCTCCATCAATTCGATACACGCCGATTTCACTCTCCAATGAGGCGCTTGCTGAGGAAATGTTTTCGATAACGATATACTCCAGCTCGTCGCCTCCTGGATCTGCTGGATGATACATCACAGAACTGATCCAAAACGGAAACTCGAATGGCTCGTTTTCTTCACCCTCTGTTGGCGAAGCAGCGATCCAAATATTATCGCCATCAGGAAAACGACCCCAAGACGCTCCGTTTTCCTGTCCTTTAAAAGCAACTGCATCGACAATCGCTAAAGAGTCATCCCTCAAATACACCTGCTCACCCGCTTTGTTAAGACCAAATCCCTCAACACGATCCGAATGAAAGTCATCCTCGTCAAACACTATGAATCCACCCGCCGCAATCGTTGTTCCGTTGGGAATCACATAGGCGTCAACAAATTCGAGATCGTCGCTAAAACTCCAACCACCGATATCAACCGTCTCATTCGTTGTATTGAAGAGCTCAATTGAGTCATTCGAATCAAACGGCTCGTCCTCATCTGTATCCGTATGGGCGATCACTTCATTGATCAATACAGTCTGTATAAACTCAGGGTCTTCAACTCCTGGCGAACCTCCGTTTTCAGAGCTTGCCCTCCAATTTCCTCCGTAATCAAGAGAACCCTCTTCTTGAGTTTCGATCGCACTTTCAAGAGGCACCAAAGAATGCCCTGCTCCATCTGCAGCAAGCGGCCAGTTGCGACTATCATTGTACGCAAAAGAAATTACACTACTGCCCAGATAGGATAACTCTACATCCTCCCCTCCATTCGACAAATCCCCGCTATACTCTCCGGCAATCTTAACACCGACAACCGAGTAAGTCGCATTGAAAGAATCAAGATCATCTACGACTACCAAATACTCTCCCGCAGCAAGACTCGTTAGAGAGGAAGTCGAAAAATCAAATTCGATTCCATCAACAAAGGCGTATCCGTTCAATTCAACTGTATCCAAAGAATTGTTTTTTAACTCAATGTAATCAAATGGATTCCCATCTGGCGCATTGTACATCACCTCAGTCACAACTAGGTCATCCGCAAAAACAACGTTTTGCGCGGCAACAAACGCACTCCCCAGGGTGATAGACAAAACCAAATCCTTAAAATACTTGCTCATAAAAATAATTCACTCCCAGAAAGTCACCTAAACTGTTAACTGACAAGGGAAAGTGTCCCCCTTCCCCGTCAACCAAACGTAAAACCCAGCCGATTCTGTAATAAAGTATAGTTAACACACTAAAAACATCAGGGTAACAATTGGAAGGCGTTCTCCGAAATTTGTTCCATTACAAACCCCGAGAGCCTGTAAGAATTTTTGTGTAACTGTCTTCTGATGTGCTTTAACAAAGAAAGCATATACACATGAAAGAAAAGATTAGAGAAGAGCTTCTTGA
>JAKYXN010000063.1 GCA_022538095.1 Puniceicoccaceae bacterium K14
TGACCGCGGCTTGCATGCGGGCCGTAGTCTCGACGAAGGCTTGTTCAACCATGGATTCATGCGAACCTACTGTTCGAAGAATCCTTTATTGTTCTAACTATTTTTGTTCTAGTGGATCTTCGATCATTTCTTGCCCGAAGGGTTTCTTAAAGTCACGTATTTGTATTTTGAATTCATCGTATTCGGCCCACATTAGTACATCCCGATAATTTTCCTTTGCCGCTTGCTTCATCTTTTTTAACTCATCGAAATTTCCTTTCGTTAGGTGGATCACGGATCTGACCTTCCTATCGTCGAGTAGTCCTTTCACTTCCGCATCCCAATCCATGAACTCTTTGAGTGCTTGAAGGAAATCGCCACCAAAGTCATCTTGTAAGCGTTTTTGGATGTCTGGTTTCATTATGTATTTTTAGAACAAGTTATTCTGTCATTAATGACATAACATTCCAATCTGTTATGGAAATTCAAGCGTAGACTAGGTTTTTCACTTATTCCTAATGTCATAACGTTCCAATTGGAACGTTATATCACCAATCCCTTTTCAGTCCGAATTCAACTTAAGGGAGAGCTAATTCTGATGATTGCTGGAATGCATTGCCCTCCAGCTCTCTATCTGGCACCGTCCAAAACTACCAATTTATCGTTTCCTTTGTTTTAAACCTCATACCTCTCATGAAAATTACCTCAGCGAAAACTTTAGCGACATCAAGGCAGCATCCTGTCCTTGTGAGTCTTCTCGACGGGCTTTCTTTCAGCCTGACAACTCAGTCGCCACTATACATTGGTCGACATTTCCAAAGATAGCCACCCGCACGACCACAAGAAACTTATCGCAATTTACTTCATCCTCGAAGGCAAGGTCGTACAGAGCTCGAACTCGTAAGGCTGCTATCTACAATTTTTATCAAGCCGGGTTACTGGCATCGCGCCATTGGGAAAATGCGGATTGTCAACGAACCGATTCCCGCATTCGATACTGATGACAAGTGGTTCGATGATTAAGCCGAACCGATTCTTCGAAGGACTATGGGGAAAATTTTAAAAGTAACCATGCAGGATGTGGCCAAGGCTTTGGGCTTAAGCCAATCCACAGTCTCCCTCGCTCTACGGAACAACAAAAAAATTCCCGAGCCTACCCGTAAGCGCATCATCGCCAAAGCCGAGGAAATGGGCTACAAATCGGGCGCTCAGATTTCGACGCTCATGGCTCGAATTCGCTCCAGCCGCCCACTGGCTCAAAACGCTACCATCGCAGCCATAACACACCACCAAGCCGACAGCCTTAGAAACAGCAAACCCGTCTTCAAAGCCAACTGGAAAGGCGCCAGTCAACGAGCCAAAGAGCTGGGCTACCAACTTGAGGAGTTTAAACTAGACGCCCAAGGAATGACACCTGCCCGCCTCTCCGAAATCCTCAGATCACGCAATATCGAGGGGCTACTCATTTTCCCTTTTATTCCCGAAAAAAGCCTATCGATTGAATGGAAGCAATTCTCAGCAGTAACGATTGGATACAACTTAACCTTTCCTCAACTCAATCGCGTTACCGCAGATCGATACGGCAATATTCGTCTCGCTCTCGCTCAAACAAAATCGAGAGGGTACAAACGCCCTGGTATCGTTATCGAGCACAGCCAAAACGAACGAACGCAACGCAGATGGGTATCCCCATTTTACGGATACGGAATGGATCAATTAAGCGATCCACTTAATAGCGTACATGTGGTTAAGGACCAACGCGAGGCAACATTCAAAGAATGGATAGAACGTTACCAACCAGATGTGATCCTAGGCTGTGGCCTCCTACCGGTCAAAGAATGGCTCGACGGACTTGGGCTCAAGGTGCCACAAGACATTGGCCTTGTCAGTGTGTCAGATGCGTTTTTCTTCACGCAAAAATGCTCCCGTGTTTGCGAGAATAATGTAAAGGTAGGGTCTACCGCAATCGACTTCCTGGTGGCTCAACTACATCGCAATGAATACGGTATCCCCAAATGCAGAACCGAAACGTTTATCCCGGGTAAATGGATTGAGCACCAAACTCTCTGACCCTTTGCAAAGAGTCGCTTACCTAGCTGTCACCACAGTTTCATAGGAAACCCGCTCCAAGTCCAAGGCTGCTCTATAAACATCAAACTTATATTCATCAGCCATCGCTTCGAGTTTCAGAATTTCAATCTCCATCGAAAACAATTCGGTAGCCGCATAGCCGTCTCCACTTGATCGTATCGACGCTCGAAGTTCCTTCATTTCATCGATCAGAGAAGTAAGTTCAGTCCCCCGCTTCGAATCCACTTCCAAAACGCGAATCCATTCCTGCAATGCGGACCGAACCTCTCGTTCCGAGAGGTGCATATCTCCCAAGAAACGAGCATCCGAACCACTCTTCTCATACGCATCTCGCGCTTTCGAAGCCCCATTCCAAAATGGCAAATTAACCCCGACGCTCACCCCGAAACTGGTTTCACGATCGTCTTCATCATCGTCATCTTCTTGTTCGTACTGAACTTGCACATACGATAGATTCAGCCCTGATCGCTTATCTCGATCCTTCGCCTCCTCAACTAAAAGACTTCTCTGAGACCTCAATGCCTTGAATTTTGGATGCCCGCGCAACACCTGTGTGAGATACAATTCTTTGTCTTCGGTTGCCGCTTCCAATTCGAAGTCTAAACGCCAAGAAGACTGGATATCAATGGTGGAAATTACGTCCTCCGTTAATCCTTCGCCCAAGAGAGCCTTTTCCAAGTCCTCTATTTTTCCCTGAACCCGATCATAATTTTCGCTTAATAAAAGAGCCTCCGAACGATTTTTCAGACGCGAGAAACTTCTCACTTTTCGATGGGCATCCAATGCCTCCTCTTTCGCCAATCGCTCTTTGTGAAGATCTAGTAGTCGCGAAAGATTCTTTTCTTCGCTTTTCAAATACGACAACATCAAACAATCACGCTTTAATGAATTCTTTAGCTCTTCACGAGCTCTGCGTAGTTGATATTCATATACTTCCTTATTGACTAAAGTCTCTTCTCTTCTGAATCGATTGGATCTTCCCCTATTCAGTTTCCACCGCAAGGCACCCCCCAAGCGCAGAGCATCATCCAATTCGTCTTGCTCTGCCTTTAGCCGTAATTCCGGAGCTTCAAGGTCCATCCCCGCGTCCAATCCAACATCCAACGCCTCTAAAGCCTCTTCCCATGCAAGAACCTCTTCATCCGCCGAGACAACCGCCTCAATACTCGCCTCAAGCGTTGGAGCGCCTGAAGCATCCACCTTTGCAAAGACAACAAATAGCGCAAGAAACTGTAAACTAATTTTAAGGGATTTAGATACCATAAGATTTCTTGATTCCATTCATGTTCTTAATGCCCTCCCAGAAGCTTTTGTAGCCAACTCGATTCAGGACCATAACGAATACTCACACTCTCTCCTATCATAACATCGTGCTCTTCGTCCAGAGTCACAAAAAACCAACAACCCAACTCGCTCGGTTGGTTCGTTGCTTCGTACTTTGGAGTTACAATTGGAGAAATCGATTCTACGCGCCCTTCGATAGCTGCCCACGTCCGTGCAACTGAAGAAACCTCGACCACATCGCCGGCCGTTAGCCGATCCACAAAAGCGACCGGAACAAATCCGACGACACGTGAAGAATCAGAGTGCACGATTTCGATAGCTGTATCGCCTGGCATCAAAACCTCTCCCTCTTGCAATAATATTTTAGATACAACCCCAGCTCGATTTGCTCGAAGCGACATCTGGTCTCGTTGTTTTTCTAGGAGATCGATCTCTGGACTCGTTACGTTTGACTCAGTCGTCTCCTCAAGCTCCGCCACGATCTCAGACAACTGCTGGCGATTAGACTTAAGATTTCCGATTAACTCTGGAATCTCTTTGGCCGAAATTTGAAGTTCCTCATGACGCGCCTTCACCCTCCAGTACTCTCCTGGCTCGATCAACTGCTTGGAAAATAGCGGCTGTATACGATCCAATTCTTCAGAGACATGAAACAACTCTGTTTCAGTTTCCTTCAACTTTAAGCCCCACTCTTGGATTTGTACATCAATATCCTGAAAGTCGCTAAGCTGTCGGCGTAACCGATCCCTTTCTTGAAGCTCAATCTTTCGCTTCTCTGCTCGTATTTTAGATTCTACCAAATCCGTATTGAACCCCAGCAGAATGTCTCCCTCTTCTACCCGGTCTCCCACCGCTATATAGACGTCCTTCAACTCACCTCTTTCCACTAAAGAGAGAGTGGTTTTGTCACATTCATAATAACCAGAGAGCGGTGCCCTATCATCAGCCTTAAAAATCAAATACACAGCCAAGCAAGTGATTCCAATCCAAAGCGCAAATGGCCACAAATTGAGAATTCTGTAATGCAAGTTTTTTAGAAAATAGCGATTCATCATCTTTTTATCTGCTACAATATTTCAGACACCTAGAGCTTACAGCTCTACGACATCTCGTTGCATTACTAAATTGACCTCCGTCACACCTTCCAAAGCTCGAAGGTCATTAATGATTTCATCATATAAGTTCGAGCGCAGCAAATGCACCTCGATCGCATACTCCAACACATCTCCGCTTCCGACTTCCCTTACCGCAACCACATCGAACGTTTTTGTATTTGATTTAACTATACCTAAAACCTTTTCTTTCAACCCTTCATCGGACTTCGTCATCAATCTCAACAAACCATCGAAACGCTTCCTTGAGGAATACGGAGACGAATCCAAAACCATCGTCGTTATACAAAACGCGAGAGTCCCCAACGCACCAAGGCCATATAGACGAGACCCACATGACACCCCTATCGCCAAGGCTGCAAAAATAAAAATCATGTCGCGGGGATCGCGGATGGGCGTCCGAAATCGAATAATCGTTAGAGCTCCCAAAATCCCAAGCCCACGAGCAACATTGTTTCCAATAGCAAATATCATTATTGTAGATACTAAACTCCCCAAAATGATCGTCTGAACAAAGGACCTTGAGTAAGTCGCTCCTGCGTGCGTCTTGTCGTACACATACGCTAAGGATAGACTCAAGGTCAAACTCATCAGTATAGACGTCACTACATATATCGGCTGAGTATCGACAGACGAAGGCGAGTTAAGAAAGGACATTAAAGAAGATATATCGGATGGCATAAAACTTAGGAGCAGTTACGAAGATTACTACGAAAACCAGTCATGGCGAAACGTTTGTTCCCTCCAAATGTGGACTCAAGGTTAACCGCCTCGGAGTATTTACAATACCCAGTTCGTTGTAATCGAAAATGACGTACCACACTAATAATCCAATCGGGGATCTTTAGGCCTGACTTCAGTTCTAGAATGACAGCTGAAGGCACTCCCTTCATGGAACTCGCCACATCTGCTCTAAGCCATGGATCCGCATCATTGAAAACCTGCAAGTTCGAAGTTGATTGATACTCCAAACGTGTATCCAAAGTGATTCGCACAGAAGTGTCCTCGACGCCGACCCAACATTCTCGGTTGTAGCGAATTCTCATAACCGGGCCAGCATCCATAGCCCGGCTCAAACGAATGAACTCCGCAAACGTATCCTTATCTTTCTTGTTATCGAAATCCGGCGACTCGCATTTACTCAATGCTCTGTCCAATACTTCCACATAGTTTTCTCGGTCTAGCTTAGCCCTACTCTTTGAGACTATATGTTCGAACTTTCGCTTTATCTCGATAAACACAGGGCAAGTACCATCTGCCTCACCATAACTACGGACTCTTAACTTAAAGCGGTTTTTCAACTCTCTACTTTTAGCAAAGTGCAGTGAAAGGTCTGGCGAATCTAACTGCAACGTTGTTACTTTGTAGCTCGGCGGACTTCCCTCACTCATCGGGTCAGGCACACAGAACCCCGTAATATAGTGCCTCACTGACTCCACCATATCCCCAGGAATCAAAAATTTCATTTCGTGACGGGGCCTAAAACTAGAATCTGAATGATCAAACATATCGATGAGAACTCAAAATTTATAAAAAAATCACTTACTACTCAACTTCGAGCCGGAGTCTGTAAAATCGCTTTTCAGAATCACTGTAATCATGGTAAAAATACGATTCACCGACGTCTGATACATTAATTCCCTCATTTTCCCAAATTATTAAATCGACTGAAGATTCGAATATATAATCGATATCATCTCGATTTGCAAAAAACGTGTACGACACAGCGTCGTTACCATAGACAAACGCAGGCAAATCGGAGGCATCTGCCGCGTTCGCATTCATCCCAAATGCGGATTCGACTATGTTCGAAACCCCATCGCCATCTGCGTCACCATCGGGATCAAGTCCATCCACCTCAATTTCTGCAATACTTCCAACTACCGTAGAGTTACCATTTGTCACGTACACCCTATATATTCCCGCTTGCTCGACCCCGATAGAATCGAGCGACAGCGTAGCATTCGTTTCACCTGAAATGTCGGAACCGTTAAGCCGCCACTGATAGGAGTATGGACCGACGCCTACAACATCAACAGATAGGGTAATCGAATACCCTTCTCCTACGTTGTACTCCAGCAATTGCGAAGTTATCTCCAAAGTATAGTCAATCCCTGCATTCGTGGCCCCTGGTGTTGGAACATCGTACAAGGTAAACGTATTCGAGCCATCAGGGTCTCGACCGTATGAAACGTCAGCCACCTGCTCTCCGAACTCAATATGATCGATCAACACGTTTCCATTCTCATCCGTATCATAGAGAGCGATTTCTTCGCCGCCGGAACTAATCTTAAAATTAGCATGGTTCGACCCTTGCTCTTCATCATTGTCCGCCCAGATCAGTAAAAATCCATTTGCCTCTATCTTCAGATCATCGGGAATTCGCCATTGGGTTGGCAAATCAGAGTCATCCGTTAAATACATTCCACCTAAATTAATTGCGTAGTCATTTGGATTATACAATTCAAACCAATCTGGAAACCCTGTCCCTGCTGGATCCTGGAGAACAGCATCATTCTCTGCGAGCACTTCATTGATAAAAAGTGAAACTGACGAGTGAGTGCTCACTCGATTTTCCTCACCAGGAGAGGAATCGTTGGAAAAGATCAGATTGTCCTCACCATCAGGATACCGGCCGTAGCTAAAACCATCATTTAATGCGTTGTAGCTGACACTATCAATCAATCCACCATCACTACCATAGAGATAAAGCGTTCCACCCGTTTCCGATAAAGAAAAACTCGAGTGATCATTTCCCTCAGAAGCCTCTCCATCTATCCAGAATGTCAAAAACTCACCGTAGGATAAATCTACGTTAGGCAGAGCCCATTGAGTTTTATCATCTGTCGAATTACTCAAATACAACCCAGAGAGGCTCACGGTTCCCAAGCCAGGGTTATATAATTCCATCCATGGGTCCGAGTCACCGGTCGTATCCAAATAGCTTCCATCATTCTTCACGAGTAGCTCATTTATCCTCAAGTCGGTCACATCTGCATAACTATCTAATTCTGACTCTAAATACGCTGCTCGTGCTTCGATAAAATCTCCCAAACCGTACACACTTTCCCGACCGCTACTAACAGATGAATACAAATTGGTTTCAAAATTCGCATTGGTGTATTGCTTATTATTGTCAGCATATAAATCCGCACGGATAATGTCTGCCAATTTTTCAATACGTTCGACCATGGCATCGGCATCGAATCCTTCCCGCAGCATTCGGGCTAGGAACGACAAGTAACGCTTCGCGTATTCTTCGTTTTCCCACAATTGTTCCATCAGTGGCCTCGATTCAGTTGTCGGATGCCAAAATGGGTCTGTAGTAAATAGGCTTGTACCCGACCAATACAACGTAAACGAGCCAAAGGTCTCATTAACATCCCAAAAAACATGGCTAAACTGGCCAGTTGTATCACTCTGATAAACGTAGTAATTATGAGCCGACCCCGAGTAAGAATCCAAATTCATAAACAAGTTATTCAAAGCCATTGAAGCCAAAGCATTATCAACATCGAGCAAGGGTTCCAACGTCTCTGGAAACGTATCCGGATCTCCATTGTTGAGAACATCCACAAATTCTACGAGTCCCGAATAGTCATTTTCTTCCTCGTTCGTCTTAAGCTGGTAGCGTTCGTAATAATCGCTCTCCTCAGAACCTTCCCACGTTAAGTCGGAACCAAAGTCCGACTGGGGACCACTGGCAACATCGTCACTGGCCGCTCCCTTATAGAGATTTCCATCTTCGCCACTACCAAAACGATCTTGTACAAACGTCTTATCGACTTGCTCAATCGCCACATACAAACCGATATACTCATCATTTATATACACTCGTGTATGCACAGCCCGGATTGTCGGAACGAATTGAGAGGCAAAATCCAGCATCACTTTCTCACGAAGCATAGTCGGATCTTTGAAACCATTGTTGAGGTTTAGCTTTTTAAGCCCAAAAAAAGTAAGATCTTCGTTCTCTTCGTCATACTCATCAAAATCCAACTTAATCGACTTCTTGATAGAGTTTATATTAAAAGACGAGTTTCCTTTGAAGCGTACACCAATCGTACCAATCTCAACCCCATCGCCCACGAATGCCGCCGGAAAATAGGGATCGTCCGGATCGTTCGCGTGGCTGTTATACAACGTACTGTACCAATTGTCGTCGTCGAAAGTGAGACGAATCTCATGGACAAAGGAGTCATCAAAAAACGCATCAGCTTCATCAGCATTCGATGGGTTCGTGCAAAAAGTGGAAATCGCGGCTAACAAGGGGTACAGGTAACGTCTAAGGATTTGTGGAGAACTCATGAGGCAAATTAATTTGGCGCGAGCAGGCATTAATGCTCTTTCGCAACCAATCTAATTTACCAATGTTACAAATAGACTACAAACAGATTACAGAAAAGTAATCTTTGCATTGTTTACCCTGGCGAGCAAAGCGCAACCCCCTGGTAACGTCTCACCGAAACAACGCATCCTGAAACTTGCTCTCTACCGGTTATATTGGAAGTGCGCTCCGCGAATCTTTTGCCACACAGTGTCGCAGGCAGCCGCAGTATCAGCGTCGATGTCACCTTCCAAAAAGAGCTTCACATTCTGTTCTAAATGCTCGGGCTTGCTCGCTCCCAACAAAATAGAATCAACGTAGGGTCTAGATTTCAACCACTGCAGAGCTAATGCGTGGAGTGAAATCCCAGCTTCCTTTGCAATCGAAGACAACTCAGCAAGAGCATCGAAATTTGTATCGCTCCAATAGCGCTTAGCATAGCCCTTGTCATAATCAAAGCGTGTTCCCGCAATCGGCGACGACGACTCGTGCTTTCCAGTCAATAATCCAGCGGCCAATGCATTATAAACAACCATCCCCATATTATGAGTCTCTGAAAACTCAACACACTCGACATCCAAACTTCTCGTAATTAAATTATAAGGCTGTTGCATCATTACGGGCTTCGCCCAATGCCGCTTATCGCAGGTCCAAAGAGCTTCGCACATTTGCCACGCCGCATAGTTAGACATCGCGACATACATAACCTTGCCCTGCTGAACGAGATAGTCAAACGCAGCTAAAGTCTCCTCCAGCGGCGTTTTCCTGTCCGGCTTATGCAAATATGCTATATCGAGGCAATCGACCTTGAGCCTTCGCAAACAGTCTTCAATTCCTCGAATAACATGCCAACGATGTAGGCCTTCGTCCCGATTTCTCTCTCCCCCAAAGTAATTGCACACCTTGCTCGCTAGCACGATTTTATCACGCTTTCCTTTTAGGCACTTACCAAGAATCTCCTCGGTCAGCCCATCGACATACATGTCTGCCGTATCAATGAAATTGATTCCAAGATCAATGGACATATCGACAAGCCGTTGAGCGGCTGCCTCATCCACTTGCTTGCCAAAGGTCATTGTTCCCAGGCAAATTCGAGAAACCGTCGCTCCTGTACCGCGCAATACTGTGTAGTCCATAATCTAAATTGTTCCTGTAACCCTATTCCAAATTTCCTTCGTAAACTGCGTTGTTCGCATCAATTTCAGACGCGACCAAATTGTCTCTCAAATCATTATCTAAAATTTGCGGACTATCCGAGCGGGCTGATACAGACAAACCGACATCGTGCCCGCTAATCTCATTACCAATAATGCTCGTCGAATTCGAACTATCTACAAAAATTCCAAACTCTCCATTATCCTTCAATAGATTTCCACGTATCTGAGCTCCATCACCACCACCATTGTTCAAGGCGATTCCTGAATCCTCGTTGTCATGGAAGTAATTCCCATCGATGTAGGTGTGATCCGAATCCAGAATAACTTCAAGCCCTCCATAATATCCATAGGCTTCATTGTGGTGTATCCAATTAAAGGGTCCAGCGTTATCATGAGTCGATCCCGTATTCCCTACTCCAAATCCAACTGGCGTCCCATCCCAACCAGAAGAATCATTCCAATAAGCTAGATTAAACCGTAACTCGTTTGCGTATTCATCTTCCCCATGCAAATCAAATGCATCTTCCGTAGTGTCAATACAGGTATTGTACTCAATCAAATTATTATGGGCTTCGAACTGAACCAACACTCCGTGACGGATCACTGGTCCGATAACGCACCCCGTAACCCAATTGTTATTATTGCCCGAATCATTTAAAGTAACGCCGTAACCGAAGCCGCCGCCACCTAGGTTCGTCGCACTCGAAATAGAACAATTTTCAACTTTCACATGCTTAGCCTGCCGAATTTGGATGCCTCTTTGCTCGAACTCTTCAATGTGCAAATCGTACAACCATACGCGCTGAACCAAGCTACCTGAACTTGAACCAACTTCAATTCCGTAGGTCAACGTTCCCGAGAGTCGACTGAATGTCATAGACCCAATCGCAATATCAGACGCTCCCGCAGGGATATCGAATACCCTACCAAGGGTTGACGTATCAGCAAGCAATACAGTACTATCACGACTGGCTCCCAAGATTGAAACGCCATTCTTAGGAGTAATTATCGAACGGATATGATACGTTCCGGCCGGAATCGATACAACATCGCCGGCCACCGCACTATTGATTGCCGATTGAATCGCTACACTATCATCATCGCTTAAATCTTCGCTTGTGAGTCCAAAAGAAGCCGCATCTATCACTGATCCCCCACCGTTATTAGGCATTTGAAAATCTTCTGTTAATCCTACACCCTGCGGCAGCACATAAGACACTCCATTTATTCGGTAAAAGCGGGCATCATCCAAATCCTCAATAGGAACTTGAAGTTCCTCATCTTCTCCACCAAAGGGCACACCCGTTGGTTCCCAATTCTCCAGGTTACTTGATTCGGAGATTCGATAGGTGGCGTATTTAGAGCCGTCTACCTTTAAAATTAACTCGCCATCTTCTTTTTCGATCTCCGCCTCAAGCTCCACGTCTACAATCTGATCGGTAACTGGAGTCGCCAATGCGATCCCAGAAGGCTCTGAATTCGTGGCCCCCAGAGCTGTGACTCGGTACCTGTATTGAACACCCAATGACACCTCTTCATCGATGTAAAAATTGACATCGTCTCCGCGAGTAGCGACTTCCGTGAAATTTACTCCATCAGTCGTTCGCTCAACCAAATATCCCGTCGATTGCCCGTCTAACTGATCATCCCACACAAGAAAGATACGTTCGCCCGGAACCGCTGTCGCAATTAAGTCTGCCGGCGATTCTAGTGGAGGAAGCGATGTATCGCCAAAAGCAAGACTCAAAGCCAGATTATCAACTGAATAGACTCCTAGATCCCCATCATCTTTGTGCCGAAAAGCGAATCCGCTTAAAGCAAAACTAGATCCGGAATCATCTGTAGCGAACACATCTGTCTCATCCGCGGGATCGAGATAAAGCGCCGCCTCACCCGAATCAAAATTGTACTCTACCACCACTTGAACCATTTCGCCTTCAGCAAAATTGTCGCTCCAAATAACAGCTGAGCTACTACCAGAAGATTTTGTTAACCCAATACGGAAAAAGCCTTCGATCCCAGCTCCCTCTTCGTTGACCCCCGGGCCAAACCAAACACGTGAACGATTTCCACTCCCTCCGTTCCAAAATGCAGCGAAAATATTGCCTGTCGGCCCATCAACCGCTGGGGCTCTCTCTACCGACAAATCAAACTGAGCAAACAAAGAACCGCTGCTTATAGTCGCAGAGCTCGCAGTGATTCCATACCAGCCGTTATTACTCGGATCCGCGCTCGGGGGCGTGAAGTCCCAGACCAATTCGCCATCCACGACCATTAGATCCGGATTTCCAGAATCGACAGCCACATCCCACGAAGATGCCGAAGTTTCTTTCAATTCGCCGTCTGCATAGTCAAAATTTTCTACCAACAAGGCATCTCCAAACAGAGCCGGTAAAGCCGAAAGGAACGATAGTATTAAGGTACGAGAAATCATCTTAATTATAGAATTTGGGTTAGAGCGGGTCGGGTAAATTCAATGATTCATCAGAATCTGTAACGGGCATAAACTAATGGGATTTATTAAAATCAAGGAGGCAGACTTAGCAATGATAATTATCAATCTCAACTTATGTTTATCAGATAAAACCTTGATCCAACGCGTCCAACAGATGTAGCGGTTGGAAAAAATTAGGCATTTAAGCAACTTATGGCCTCGGGCTCTTCGCACCCTATTTTTACCTAAACTCCCAAATATACGACCCATGTGCCTGATCAATCAAGCCAGCTCGCCATAGCACCAAACGCACCACCTACAAATAGCAACTTCCTCTCCCTAAACTTATTGCCTACAAGAACGACCGGACTTCTTGCAAAATCAAAGCAGCCACTACTCCAATCAACACCATACAGCGATATATAGAGTATCGATCTGAATACGCGTATTCAGGTCGTTCGCCCTAGCCCCAAGCGCTGCAAGCTGGTAGCACCGCATCAAAACCAAAACTGTACAATGCCCTCAAGCAGGGCTTGATCTACGACCTCAGCATTCTAATCAATGCAATAGGGACCGCCGATGGTGGACCATCACTGTTACAGAAATTAAGCTCACAAAATAGCAATAACAGATATTTCGATTCACTTCGGATTTTTTTAATCTCGGTCCCAATCATACTCTCGGAATTGAATTCCTTCTACATATACGAAAGATCAAAATCGTTCCTACCTAACACAAATAAAACATCAAAACCTTACAACTTAGACCTTCAACACCATAGGTCACAACACTTCGTCCAACTGCGCTTCAAACCCATCGATATGTTTATAACGATCAATAATCTCAACACGAGTCATTGATTTAGCGACTTCACGTAGGTCTCCATTCTCAGCGGTATACGATTCTTTAACCATGTATGACTGCCCCTGAACATACACCGAGACCTCTTGATCCCTTACATTAAAGAAGCCCAGCTCATCCCGAATCTTCTTTCCTTGCAATGCCCATAGATTACTCGTGCTCTCTTCACCCAACACCGACTCCAATTTCGAAACCACTGAGGCTACGGAAGCGTCAAAGGATGATCCCTCTTTTGAAGGGATATAGTAATAAACTTCATTTAAGTTTTCCCTCATAAGTACTGCATTACTTTTCTGATGAGCTTGAATGTATCTGCGTTCCTCTTTTAAGACACGTTCAACCTTTTCCCGCTCGATATCGCTAATGCCAATACTTTCGGCAAACTCTGGCGTAATAGACAAATCACTTCCAATTCCCCTATACACCATTTTTATCAATGCTGTTTGCTCAGGTGTATTCGTTGGCCCAGGCTCTGGAATATCAGAAGGCTTCAGCACTTGCCGCCCCAACACAACTTTCCCAACGGAATCTATACTTGAATCGAGATTTCCTTCTCTTTTATTAGCAAGCTCAGCATCGTTTTCTGGCTCATCAAATTGAGCCTCAGGAGGCTTAGACTCCATTTGATCAGAATCTGAAAAATTCGAAATGGAAATAACTATCAATCCCAAAACCAATACAAAGCCACAAATTTTTATACTATTCTTCATAAAATCATTCCCCATTTTTTGGATTCACTAATAATTCAACAATCTCTTCTCTGGAAAAATTCATTTTCAAGTCGTAGTTCATTCGAGCAAATTCCAAATCCAACGCACACACCTCTTCTAACTTTCGCGTTTTATGCATTAGATTTAACCTCTCTTTTGCTTTTTTAAACGGAAGAACATAAGCCCCTCTACGATCCAAAACCCGAGCAGTAAGGTAGCCACCATTACACTCAACCAATGCGATCAATTCGCCTTGATTAAATTGGTCTAAAAGAAGTTCATGACCAAGATCAATTTCTCCGTCCTCATACCCATTTACGAGCTCAATAGATTTTACCCCTGCACGAATTCCCTCCCACCTCCTAATAAGCACAGGCTCTAGGACAGGACCAACGTGCGAAAAATAATTCATTGCCTCAATTGCTTCCCCAACATTTTGACTTTCAAAAATTTCTACACCATAGGACTTCGAACAACCAAATTCAGAAAGAGATTCATCATAAAGATTCTTTAATACAATTTCAGATTGAGTGTCACTTTTATCAAAAATTCCTTTTTGATAAAATCGATACAAATCAAAGTGATAAAACCCAATACGATTCCTCTGGAAAACGGGATCTTTATCTATTTCCCCATATTTTGCATCCCTTACATTAACACGTTCGACAACCCAGGCTTGAATTTGCTTCTTTAGTATATAACCATTCCGAATCTGCCAAACGAGGGGGTCTACAACATATCGCGATAGAATATCTTCAACAGAAAATTCTTGATCGATTCCGACCTCATCCCACCGACAAATCACTTTGTGCCATCTAGGGTCATCCTTAGGAAGGTCTTCAATGCCTGGCACAAGATCGTATCCAGAAAGAAAATCTACGACAAAATCAACGAGCTCGTTCTCAAAACTTAATCCACAAGCTCCCTCGATTCTCTTTTCACGCAATTCGGAGAACGAGTCAATAGACAGTCCAGCCCCAAGTGGTTTCTGCTCCTTAAAAACCCACTCATTTATTGCTCCATCAAAGAAAGAACCTCTACCAGGCAATCTACCACTCAAATAATCCTTGTGTAGCCCCTTAACATATTGACCACCCGGCACCCTCACGAGCATTCGGTCGCACATATACTCGAACATGACATCAAACATATAGGCATCAGCGACCCCTTCATGGATTGCATGCTCTACAAGATACGAACGATTTAGATAATAATCAAACCAACGCCTCGCTTCTACTCTAGTCGAATCGCCTTGAGCTCTCGCAGAATTATATTCCTCACTACGCTGCCAGTATTTTAGCAGTTCATAGTAACTAAACTCACTACTCTCAATGGAAAACAAGGTAACATCAGGCTCGAGTCCCTTCAACTGGACGCATGTTACAGTCAAAAGATACAGTACAAAAAAACTACAAACACTTTGCTTCATACGAAAGAAAGAAGACGAGGGCCCGACAATATTCTAACCCTCGCCTCCTCAATTAATTAATTCACCTGCTAATTACCAAGAAGTCGATACACGCCCATAGGCCGTACCCTCAACGTCACCACCAGTCATCGAATCATACTGAATCTCAGCAGTAGCTTTTGTGAATATTTTTGAAACAGTCAACCCTGTCCAAGTAGTACTCACGGTATTTGACTCATTGAAATCAAACCTACGATCAACACCAATAAATGACTCCGACCCAAATGAACGCTTATTAGTAAAATCATATGCCTGAGAGAAACCATGAATATTCATATCCGCAGGGTAACCAGCAGTGTTGAAGTTATTCGCGATCGCGTAGGTGTAACAAGAAACAGTAACCGAGCTAGATGAGAGCGTAATCGTAGCTGAATCAGTATCCAACGCGCTATCACCTTCCTCATTAACATATGCTGATTCCCAGCTATTACCAGCAAATGCTGACATTCCTACAAATGCTGCCGCAGCAACGCTTAACATATTTCGTTTTTTCATATTATTATTGTAACAGTTATCTTTTTTTAAATGCGATCAAAGAGCTTAATCGCAAATTCGAATAGTATTCAAATTTCTAATACTAAAAATTGTGGCCAAATTCCGTTAAAAAAGGGGAGAATTTAATAACTACAGAATCAGATAAGTAACAAATGACTGTGCTTTGAAGAATTAGTCGCCGACCTAGGTTCAAAGTGATCCAAATTCTACAACCAAGGTTTGGTTTTTCTATTTACAGGGTATTATTTTTTTTAACTAGTGTCATATCCGTAGCTATACCTATAATCCCAACTGTCAATCAGGGATTTTTTAAGTAAAATCTGGAACCATCATTTTGCCTAACACTTTGAGAAAATAAGATTCTCTAACGCCACTTATTGAAATAATAAAATTATACGTATATCTATGTTTATAAAAGTGTTACAAATATTACAACATACACTCCACGTAGCACATATACCCAAAATACAACTAAGCATTTACCTGCATTACAGTGTTAATTTATTAACCATTAAATAAATCATATTTCCCATAATTTATTAATAAAATCCACCTGGTTAATGTAATATTTTCACTTTTTCTATACTCATTTACTACCTAATACTTTACACTTATACATTTCACTTAATCCTGAAATTCATGCCCCGTTCAAGAAACCTCAACCAACGTATACAAAAACAGAGCAATGGCTCGCCACAGGCTTATTTCATCTACTTTCATTGATTCGAATATTTACGAATTCCTCTACAAGAAGTGACGCTCTTAACTCAAAAAATGAGAAATTTCAGAACATAATGCCACCCCAACTCCTAGACAACAACAGCAGAGGCCCTTCGTTCAGTTCTTTCGGCTTATCTATACCTACTCAAATTAGCCATCCATTCAAATCTGTCGACAACGGCACCAACGCCACGCTTTTAGTATTCTGATATTAACCACAAGCGAAGCACATTGATACGCATACTTTAGCCTACTACCACTTCCCTGTTTTCTACCACAACTCTCGGAAATCAAACAATTTCGTATCGCCAAGCTCCACAGTCTCTAAAGCTTGAACAAGCTCCAATTCTCTCTTTAACAACCGAACCTCAGGAATTCAGCTATAAGGCCCTATCAGCGAATTTCTCTTTGAAAACATGAGAGGCTCTCGATAATCACCAATTATCGACCAAAACAAGTCGAAACTTCGCCAGAAGGCTCTGTTATTAAAAATTAAACAAATTTAGTAACTTATCACCTGGAACTATTGTTCTTATGTTAATACTAAATTCTCCAGATCAACATTTTCAAAAAGACAATTATGTCACAAATCAGAAAAATGAATGTGCGACTGCATTATTACTGGATATTTACCTCCTGGAGAAATGTTAAAATACCTCCCAAAACCCAAGAATCCACTACTCTAAGTCCTCCAATCAATACGATACAGTGATGTATAGAATACCATTCTGGATACGTGTGCTCACGTCGCTCGCCCTAGCCTCCCAAGCGTTACACGCTGATGACGCCGTATCGAAACTGAAACTAGTCGATGCCATCAACCAAGGACTCGCAAACAACCTCAGCTTAAAAATCGAACGAATCTCGCCCCTCATAGAGGAAGAAGGCTTGATAGAAGAACAGGCAGCCTTTGACCCCACGCTTTTTGGCAACGCAAGCTGGAGGGAAAGCGAACAAGCCTGGATCGATGCCGAAGGAGCTGAACGCCAAACGACCTCGGAATCGCGAGCCTACAACGCCGGAGTCACCAAAAAACTCTCAACAGGAGCCGACTTAACTGCGAGCGTCAATAACTCACGCAGCACAGGCAGCAGCTTCTCATCCGATCTCAACCAAGTCGTTGGTGGCGATCGAAACGATGAGGCCTCTTTCTCACTCTCCATCACACAGCCTCTTTTGCAAAACTTTGGATCTCGAGTGAACCGAGCCTCGATCAGGCAAGCAGAATCAAGGCAACAGGAAGCAATGTACCGCTTGCAAAATGAAACAACCGACCTCCTCGAAACGATCGAAATCGCGTATTGGCAATTAGCCGACAGTTATGAACGCCGCTCCCTGAGCCAGTCTAATATCGAACTCGCCGAAGATCAATTGAGCGAAAGTGAAGCGCGCCAGCGAGCAGGCATGGCTACCAAAATCGAGATTCTGCAGGCGGAAGCAAATCTCGCCCGCCGCAAACAAGAAATCATCCAAGCCGAAGAAGCGATATCCAATGCAGCCGATACCTTAATGGCCTCCATCGGTGCCCTCGGGGAAAATGTCGCCATCGACAATCGTCCAATGGTTCAAAAACTGAGCCAGCCTAACACTCAAATAGCACCCTTCGAAAAAGTCCTCGCAAGTACCTTCGAAAACAATTTCGACACCGCCATCCAAAACGAAATTCTCAGGCAACTAGAGCAAAACCTCATCCTCGCTCGAAATAGCAATCGCCCCGAACTCGATCTCACACTTGCCTCGTCTTACAACGGCCTTTCATCAATAGACTCTCAAGATGCCTTTGAACAAGCGCTAGACCGGAAAGGCGATGATTGGAACCTACGTTTGGGATTCTCGCTGCCCTGGGGCAAACGCGCATCAAAAGCAAACGTACGGCAAACCGAATACACCATCGATCAAGCGCACCTCCGCTTAGCGGAAATTAAGCAAGACCTCATACAAACAATTCGCTCTTCTTGGAGATCGCTGCAAACATCACAAGACCAGCTCCAAGCGGCCAAAGTCGTAGTCGAGCTACAGCAAGCCACCTACGACCAAGAGAAAGGCAAATACGACGAAGGGCTATCGTCGCTGCGCGATGTTCTCGAAACACAACGCGATCTCGATGCTGCAATTCTAGATTTCTTGGATGCTCAACTCTCAACCGTAACCGCCGAGATCCGCCTCGCTCGAGTGCAAGGCACACTCTTAGAACGCCACAAGCTTAACTGGGACGAACTTCCAGCATCCAAAAACTAAACACATTTTCCAAAAACAATTCTCAAGCCAACGACATGAAAAAGTCTATCTGGATAATCCTCCCAATCCTCTGTATCGCAGGCGCTGCATTCTTTGTTTTCAAAGCTCGCTCGGGTAAAAAAGAAACAGAGGTCACCATCGAAAAAGCTACCCAAGGCGACATAACCAGTGTCGTCACTGCCACCGGCAAAATTTACCCCGAGACTGAAATATCCATCTCCTCCGAAGTTTCAGGTGAGATCATCGAACTGCCAGTCAAAGATGGTGAATACGTCGAAAAAGACCAACTCCTCTTCATCGTAAATCCAGACAGACTTGAAGCTCAGGTGTTTCAACAAGAAGCCGCCCTCAGAGCAACACACGCGAACGAAGCAGGCGCCAAAGCAAGTATGCTTCAAAGCGAACTTGACCTAAAACGAATTCACGGACTCTTCGAAAAAGGATATGCCACACAAGAACAAGTAGACACAGCCGAAACGGAATACGAAATCAGCAAAGCAACTCACCAAGCAAATCTCTTCCGAATCGAGCAACAAGAAATGACGCTCAAAGAAGCGAAGGACTCGCTCGCAAAAGCAACGATCTACGCTCCCATCAGCGGAACGATCACTCTTCTTGCAGCAGAACTCGGAGACCGCGTTGTCGGGACTGGCCAATTCGAAGGAACGGAAATTCTTCGCATCGCAGACTTACAGAAAATGGAGATTCGCGTGGACGTCAGCGAAACGGACATTGTATCCATTTCAACCGGAGATAAAGCATCTATCGAAATTGACGCTCTCCCAGACTCCAAATTTGAAGCAATCGTCACCGAAATCGCCAACTCAGCCCAAGAAGAAAACTCTAACAATCAAGACGTAGTCACTAGCTTCCAGGTCAAAGCGAAACTCGTTGAAAGCAATAGTGACTTGCGCCCAGGCATGAGTGCAACTTCGGAAATAAAAACAAAGACCGTCACCAATGTAGTTAAAATACCTATACAATCCGTGACAGTGCGAGCACGGGATGAAGTCGCAAAACAAATCGGAGAAGAAACAAAGGCAGAAGGTAAAAAAGGCTCACAAAAAGAGAGTCTTCAACGAATTGTATTTAAATACGAAAACGGCAAGGTAAAGCTCACCCCGGTTGAAACTGGAATCTCCGACAATCGTTCAATTGAAATCACCTCAGGAGTTGAAGTCGAAGACAACATAGTCACTGGCAATTACCGCGTTTTAACCCGCGAACTCAAACACGACCTCGAAGTGACGATAACAGAAAAGAAAAAAGGTAAGGAGAAAAAGTGAGCGCTTCGCCAAAGTCACAAGCCGGCGATCCGATAATCCAAATTACCGGGGTAAAAAAAATATACGACCTCGGTAAGTCCAAAGTACACGCTCTCGATGGAGTAGATCTTAAAATCTATCCGAATGACTACGTCGCGATAATGGGTCCTTCAGGTAGTGGTAAGTCAACGTTAATGAATATGCTCGGTTGCTTGGATACACCCAGTCTCGGTCACTATTTCTTCGGCGGTGAAGATGTCGCAAAAATGAATGATGATTCTTTGACGGATATCCGAAACCGGCGAATTGGCTTTGTATTCCAAAGTTTCAATCTACTTCCTCGTTCTACGATTTTAAGAAACGTCGAACTACCCTTAGTCTACGCTGGCGTATCCAAAAACGAGAGAGCTGAACGCGCGAAACACGCTCTTGACCAAGTAGGCCTTTCTCAGCGATTAGATCATCGCCCAAATGAACTTTCAGGGGGACAACGTCAACGAGTAGCGATCGCTCGAGCCCTAGTGACGGATCCTTCCATCATTCTCGCAGATGAACCGACCGGAAATCTCGACTCAAAGACCGGTGAAGAAATTATCCAACTCTTTGAGAAGCTCTACGAAAAGGGGAACACCATTATCCTGGTAACTCATGAAGAAGATGTTGCCCAACATGCTCGGCGACTTGTCAGGCTCCGCGATGGCTTAATAGAAAGCGATCAGCCTATTCATCACTAAACCGACATGTTCAGCTACTTCCGAAAACTAAGGGTCGACGTTGAAGAAAGCGTACGTATCGCCATTGATCAATTACTGGCTCACAAATTCCGTTCCCTACTCACA
The DNA here is from genome assembly GCA_022538095.1 of Puniceicoccaceae bacterium K14. Lineage (GTDB taxonomy): Bacteria > Verrucomicrobiota > Verrucomicrobiia > Opitutales > Opitutaceae > JAKYXN01. Next base: position 20,981 of record JAKYXN010000063.1, read on the forward strand.
GCGCTCGGCGTGATAATAGGAATATGGGCGGTTATCCTAATCGGAGTGGGAATCAACGGTATCGACAATGGCTTTACAAATAGCATGAACATGTTGGGGCCCAATAGTTTTTTTGTCGAACGTTGGCCCTGGCAAGATGTTGGCGATGACTGGCGCAAATACAGAAAACGCCCTTTGATAAATACTGATTATGCAACTGAGCTAAATGAGATAATTCTCGATACGCCCAACTCGCTCCTTCAAGTAGCTGTCCCTACAAACTGGACAGGACGCAGTGTTTCATACGAGGATCAAACGGCCCGCTCCATTAGCATTCTAGGAACCAACTCCGATTTTGGCTATATTAATACTGCCGATACACTGCACGGAAGATTTTTCACCGCCGCCGAATCAACGAGCGCTCAATGTGTCGTCGTTATCGGTAGTGGAGTCGCCGATGCCCTTTTCCCAGATCAGGGAGAAAAAGCTATCGGGAAAAAAGTGAAGATCTCGAAACGCTCATTCGAAGTCATCGGCGTTCTCGAAAGACAAGGCAAATTCCTTGGCATGCAGAATTTCGATAATCAAGTGATCATGCCCCTGACCACAAAAGCTAAATTTGTCAGCGCACGCCACCGGTGGATGAACTCTACCATTCGCGTGGCGAAATACGAAGATGCCGATAGAGAACAAGCCCGTGACGAAATTATTGGAGCGATGAGGCGGATTCGAAATCTCTCTCCAGAAGAAGAAAACGATTTCGAAGTCAATTCCACGGACATCATCGAAGAGCAAATTGGACCGGTAAAAACCAAGATCGCAATCGGAGGATTCCTAATAACGGGACTCTCTCTCTTTGTTGGAGCGATCGGCATCATGAACATTACCTTCGTCAGTGTAAACGAACGTACCAAAGAAATTGGGACACGCCGAGCCATCGGAGCAAGAAGACGATCGATTCTCATCCAATTCTTATTTGAAGCCGCATCCATCTGTTTACTCGGCGGGGCTACCGGACTCTTCTTAGCATACCTTTCTAAAATCGCTCTCACGAAACTCCTACCCGAATTCCCGGCTTCCCTATCAATAGATCTCATGATTTGGGCTGTCGTCATATCGGTAACAACGGGAGTTCTATCCGGCTTCATCCCAGCTCTAAAAGCGTCTAACATGGATCCCGCAACTGCACTACGCCATGACTAAGAAATCCAAGAGAATTAGCTGGAAAGACCTTCTGATCCTCTCCGTCAGCGCCTTGCGAGCTAATTTTTTGCGCTCTCTCCTCACTATCCTTGGCGTATCTATTGGAGTATTCTCCGTTGTCGGCGTTATGACGGCGTTAACCGCTGTCCGCCAAAGCATAGATTCCAGCCTCAATATCTTCGGAGCAGACGTCTTTCAAATATCAAAAGACCCTGCCATCAACCTTTCGGGCAATCGTCGCAGTCGCCGCCCACCGATTACTCCCAAGCAAGCTGCTGAATTCAAGTCGATGATGGATAGCGATGCAATTCCCACAACTCTATCCGCGACAGACAGAGGAGAATGGGTAACCTACAATGGAGAAAGAGCTCCAAGTCGTATTAGCATAATCGGCACGAACGAAAATTATATGCTAACAAACAAGTACGACTTAGCAATGGGGCGACCTCTCTCACAAGCTGATATAGAATTCAATCGTCCCGTAACTGTAATAGGTCATTACATTTTGGACACTCTCTTCCCCAATGAGAGCCCACTCGATAAAACGATTTATTTGGAAGATGGGCGCTTTACCGTAATAGGAGTGCTAAAAGAAAAAGGTGACCTATTTGGCGAATCAATGGATGGCGTAGCTCTGATCCCCCATACTAAATTCGTCGAAACCAACTGGCATCGACGCCGGAGTATGGAAATCGCGGTGCAATCCGGTAGCGTTGAAAACATCCCGAATGTCCAACAATTAGCCACCGGCCACATGCGGCTAGTAAGAGGCTTAGAACCAGAGGATGAAAACAATTTTGAAATTACCTCGAACCAAGCGTTACAAAATGCGTTTGGCGAGATTGCAGGTATCGTTGCAATCGCAGGGCTCCTTGTCAGCGGAATCGCACTCGTCTGCGCTGGCATTGGAATTATGAATATAATGCTTGTGAGCGTTTCAGAGAGAGTAAGCGAAATCGGACTGCGAAAGGCCTTAGGTGCAAGGCAAAAAGATATCCTAGCGCAGTTTCTTCTAGAAGCTATATTCTTGTCCGAAGCGGGTGCAGCGATCGGCATCCTTCTAGGGATGGGAGCGGGCAACGTGGTCGCCAAGTTTGCTAATTCAGCCATGATTATTCCTTGGTTCTGGGTTGGCACCGCAATTGCAATATGCTCTTTTATCGGAATCGCATTTGGATTTCTCCCCGCGCTCAGAGCAGCCAGACTTCACCCAGTGGAAGCGCTGAGACAAGATTGAAGCCAAAAAAAGCGAGAACTCTCTACGTTCTCGCTCACTTAGAATAGATTCAATTGACTGAATCAACAGCCACAGTCCAAAATCTCAATCGTATCCGTTTTATTAGGAACTATACAGAGAAACTCAAATCCTAGTTTCGCATCCGCCTTATACCAATGGGGCACACCTTCAGGAATGAATACGACGTCCCCTTCCTTCACTGAATAGACATCTTCGCCAATTCCGACTTCTGCCGCACCTTTCAAAATATATTGCTCGTGCTCAACAGAATTCGTGTGATTTGGCATCCCTCCACCAGGTTCCATCACAAAACGGCGCAAGGCAAAATTCGGTGCGTCATCACTTCCGATCAAAACAGACCGATAAGTTTTCTCTCCCGCTCCAACCTTCTCCAATTGGAATGATTCTGCGCTTTTTACGATAACTTTCTCCGTATTGCTCATATCTATTCAATCTATGTTTTTCTCCAGGATTCTACCTCCTTGGAATCGCCCTGAAAGCACCCAACGGTTCAGTGGCGTTCTGGAACCTCCGCTCGTGAAGTACTTTAGAGTGGAATAATAAAGGTAATACTCATCGCCGACTTTTTCTGCTGTCGTAACCTGATACTCGTCCCAGCTGTAATGATACGACGTTACAGTCAACCCTGACACGTTCCCTGAAATATCTCCTTCATCTTTTTCGCGATGCACTTTGGGCGAATTCACCACAATTGCTTCAATAGGGTTAATCCCCTCATATCGACCGGAGTTCAATGTATCCAGAGCAATCGTAATAAGTTCTTTATCATCACTCGCTGACTTAGGCATACGTACTGCATCTAAAGCGTCAGCAAAGCGTTCATTCAAAGCATTTTTCACAGCCGCCAACTCCGTCATCTTACTCTCCACCTGGTAAAGCCATTCCTGATCGTTAACAAATTTGAAGAGTATCTCCGCACCCTTAAGATCCGTCTCCATTAGTCCAATGTCTTTGTTTCTCTCAGCAAAACCGCCTTCTTGCAGCAAATAATGGTCCTTCTTCGGGTCTCCAAAAAAGTCCAACTTACTTTGAGTATGCTCAATCATCACTCTCAAGCTCATGATCGTTTGGTTCAAATTTTCGTCCGCTTTTTGGATACGACCTTGCTGCCAATAAATCATACTGTTAAGATTCTTCGGAGCAAAGGGAGAGCCAACCAAGGTTCGTAAATATTCGAGGTTCAACTGACTGTCAGCCTTTACCTTCGAAATCCGCTCTGTAAACTCTCTCGATTCTTCTGGAATATAGGGAGCGTAAATTGGGTCAGGTACGATTTCTTCACGGCTTCTTGCCTGTATCTCTGCAATTCGTTCTTCATAATTGCCTAATGATTGCTTCGTATTGCTCGCACCCTGGATTTTCTGATCCACGAGCATTGGAATACGTTCCACATCATAAATCAAGCGAGCTACATCTGGATGATCCGGACGATTAATTTTATTTAGTTGCGATTGATAGTTTTGCACAGATGACATACTCTGGCTTTTAAATGCCGGATTTAGCACTTCGGCTTCATTCGCCCCTTCAATTCGTTCTATAGTTCCAGCTACTTGACGATTCAATCGTTTGTATGTTGATAATTGATACGACAATAATGGCTCTGCATTTGACTTGCCAAAAGAACTAGGAGTCGGCGTTTGACTAGCTCCAGAAGCACTCGGAGAAGCCACTACTTGGTTCGCCTTATCAGCCGTAGCTTGATTCAAGGTATTGTATTGCTTTACGATCGCCGAATAACTTGGATCAAACTTGGTCGTCACCTGGTTCATTCGAGCTGCTACACCCTTCAATTCATCCAGAAGACGGATACCTGTTTGCGTATCGCCAGGCTGCATCTGATTAAACTTCTGTTCGTAAGCCTTCAAAGTAGATGCAATTTGAGCAATCGCAGGATCGGCTGCTCCACTTTGATTCTTATACTTCGCCGGAACCCCAGTATTTAACTCATTATATAGAGTCGCTGCCGCCGTCCACGCAGGATGCGTTTTGTTTTCCACCCTCCCTAATACTTGGCCAATCGGAGCCAGTTGCTTCATAAGCGCTTGGGCCGTTGCGGCATCGCCAGGTTGCATCTCTTCATAACCCTTTCGAATAGCATCAAGAGACTGCTGAGCGAGAGCAACTGTAGGATCAGGGTGAGCCGTATTTTGAGCCGTTGCGGTGTAAGTGATCAGGGCTAACAAGCCCACGAGGAGGGTATTTAGAGACTTAAAGGGATTCATGCGCCACTATAAAACAGCTTATTCCCTGTTCATCAATGACATCTTACCTCTCCTTGAATTTTGTAGGGCCAGTGGGAAAAACTTGTAGTAAACCGATTAAGCAACCTTACAACGGCACAAAGATTGCTTCATGTGGATCGAAATTCTCGAAGATTCACTCCCTTCGAAGTGATTACAAAATATGAATAAACCCTTCATCAGTACGAATTCCAGATCCAATGCAGACCTCGACCAAAGGGCGATCGCGATCCTACGCGAAAACGAATGGGGAGATTACACTTTACCTACCAAAGGGCTCTACCCCTATCAGTGGAATTGGGATTCAATGTTTGTCGCTCTCGGTTTCTCTGAGTTCGATCTCGACCGAGCCTGGACCGAGGTAGAAACCTTGTTTCAAGGACAATGGGACAATGGCATGGCTGCCCATATTGTCTTTCGCCAAGACGACCCGAGTTACTTCCCAGGACCAAAAATATGGGGATCCAGCCACAACCCTGAGAATCCTCCGACCTCTGGCTGCTCACAACCTCCGGTTGCAGCTACTATCGTAAAAGACCTTTATGAGAAAAATCCAGCCGCAGGGAAACAACGTCTAGAAGAAATTTTTCCGAAACTCATGAAATGGCATCGCTGGTTTCACACGATGCGAATCATCTCAGGCGGAGCAGCTATCGCCGTTACCCATCCGTGGGAATCTGGAAGAGACAATTCTCCAGATTGGGACAAAGCGCTAGCGGATGTGGACCCAACTGGGATTCAACCATATGAACGCAAAGACACGTCGCACGTAGATCCTTCAATGCGACCAACAAAATTTGAATACGATCGTTACCTCAAACTCGTAGAATGGGGACGCGAGCGGGGTTGGGACCACGCAAACATCACCCGAGAAGGCCCATTCGCTGTAGCCGATCCCGGCATAACATTCATCCTCATGCGGGCCGATCGAGACCTACGGTCTCTCGCGCTCCTCCTCGGCAAAGAATCTGCAGCCCATGAAATCGACACTTGGCTCTACCGTTCGCAACACGCAGCCAACTACCTCTGGAACGACGAGATAGACGCCTATGCAGCTCGCAATCTTCGTAACGGCCAGCACGCAGACGGCGTTTCAAGCGTGTCCTTCCTCTCTTATTACGCAGGGATTGCAGTTCCAAAGCGAGATGCTCGCTTGCAAAAAACTCTTGATCGCATTTTGGAAGCCTCGCCCTACTCCGTTCCCAGTTTCGATCCCGAGCATCCGAAGTTCGACTCTTGCCGATATTGGCGTGGGCCAACCTGGGCGATCGTGAACTATCTAATCGCTCGAGGCCTTCAGGAATACGGCTTCGAAGAAAAGGCAAAACGCATCCGGACAGATACCCGAAAAATGATACAGACGTCAGGCTTCTTCGAATACTTCGATCCATTAACAGGTGAAGGGGCAGGAGGGAATAATTTCACTTGGACAGCCGCAATCTGGCTTGCATGGGCATCGCCAATGACTGACTAAATTCATTGCCTTAAATCGGCACCAGAAATTGGATACAAATCCCTTAACCAAAAAAAATCGCTGTTCCCCACGAACAGCGATTTTCCAGCATAAAGCTGTACCTATAATTCATATCTAAGATCCACGAAAGACTGCCAATCAACCGGCATTACGTCGTTTGGCTGTGCAACACTCTCTAGCGAAGCACACGCAATTCAGCCAATTGGCAAATCTTTCTGCCCTTTCGGACATGGAAATTACTCTGAAAATGAACCCACTGAAACACGAAGCAAACCAACTTCAGTAACAGTATTGGTCAAAGAGTCGTATCCACCCCGAATTTCCTCAACGACCGTTTTGTTAAAACTGGTAAACAATTGTGGCTAGATATTTCAAAATGTCCTTTCAGAAATATCTAATAAAGATAAGGATTAATGCATATTGAGGAGCCTAATCTTACTCTTTATACATGTCCCACATATCTGCATAGAAATGATATATTTCATTCAGGGAATTTGATCGATTCACTTCCTCAGTCGGCCAAAAACGTTCCTCTAAGTACCTAAAATATGGCTCATAATTCCAGGCGTCTCGCATGCCCATAATTTCGGCAGCTAGAGCAATACCAATATTAGGAGCTCCATTCACATCTCTGTATTGGATATTCCATTCTGGAGTAGCTTCATCCATATGACCTATAGGGTTTGACGCCCACTCAGGCATACCTAGGTGTGATGAAGAATAATATGGGCTTTCGCTTAACGTGTATTGATCCACAATAAAGTGCTGCATATCTTCTTGGAAAACAAAGTGCTTTGAAGCATCTACCCATTCCATAATTTCCGGGCGATTCAATCCTTGACCCGCAAACACAAGGAACATTTTTCGACCGATCAAATGTCCTCCATTTGGATAAAAGACGACACCCGAATTAACCTGGCCCCATACATCGATTCCTCTCTGTATCATATCAACAAGCACAGGCTGTTTTTCAGCAATCGATAAATCTAGATTTAACCATAGCGAAGCGTCCGCTACCGAGTAAGCAATTTGTCGCCCGTAGCTATGCTCACCTGACTCTGTTTTGAGCTGTGAAGTCTGCCATTGAGAAAGTAAATCTAGCAACACATTCCCTAACCGCCCACTTGGACGACGAACATCCGCTGGATGCACCAAATTTTGAAGGAAGGAAAAATCTAAATCAGCCTTCGAACCAAATATTTTTTTGTCAGCCCCAGCGTAAGCTGGGCGAAAACTATGAGCTGGTGGCTCCTCTGAGAGTACTGTCAAAATAAGTACGTCATCAATCCACAAATCCTTGGAACTTACAGACCCTAAGCCAATAGAGCTAACAAGCGAAGAGTTCGCTGGAAGATACAATGGCAAGTCATCTGCCACGTTCAAGGAAGCATCGTACTCGGTATTGTAAACTCGCTTATCGAATCCTTGCCTAACCCCTCGTCCTGCTCCAACAGGATTCACTTCTGCACCGTTTTTAGTACCATCCCAACCTGGGGTTATCTTCGTAATCGTCACCCCTTGAGGCGCAACAACATATTTTTCTCCATTCGCAAAACTTCCAGTTAAGTAACTCTTGTCGAAAAACCAAGTCACACCCGAATCGCTAGCAGATGACGCATAAGATGAAACGGAATCGTCAGATACGACCTCAAAGGTCAAAATCTTTCGATTCAACGCACCACTCTTGTTAAGCCACAAAACCGTAATTTCATGGACTCCAATTGATAAACCACTGCGTGTGACAGAGAAACTAGAGCCAATCAAGCCATCAAGACTAGACAACCAAATAACTTCATTCTCATCCAGAACTGAGCTCCTCAATGATTCGTTTAATGAGAATTTTGTATTTTTCCCCTGAGTCGCGATGGAGCGATCTGCCGGAGAAGCTATTGCTCCTGATGACAATTCACCACTCAATCCAGAAGTAATCTCCAAAATTAGCATCGGCTCGTAATTACTACGATTCGCTGTTGAAAACTCCCAGAACTTATAATTCGACTCATCCGAAATGCTAGGATTCAGCCTGAAGTAAATCAACTCTCCCTCTTCTGCTCCATACAAGAATTGTTCGGTAATAAACGACGTGAGCTCCGAAGATGCGTCAGAGTCTACATAACCCGAAGGCGAATTGGGCTTCGCAAATGCACTTTGCAATGGCCAAATGTCTGCATGGGAATCTCCACCAAAGAAACCAGAATAAAACAATGTTCCATCCTCTACTGCGTTTGTGCCCATTCCTAAACCATATAGATCAACATCACCCGAAGGCCCAGAAGCCCTCTCCAAATGTATGGATAATATAGCTCCAGTAACAATTTCGCCATGTGCTAATTCAGGTAATTCAAACCCGAAAACACCTACGGAATCATCGTTATTCGATGATCCACCAACACGTATTGTGTTAGCTCCGTCGAACTGCCAACCTGCATTCTTACGCAATTCCGCATCAATCCCCTTTCCATATAACGTAACAAACCTGCTTGATACATCACCCGGACTTGGATCCACAGTAATTGGATCGGAAACAGGAGCCTCGTACACGGTCAACGCGAAGCTCGCGCTCACGCTCGCTCCAGAAGGATCGCTCGCTCGAACGGTGATCGAGTGCGAAGAAGGAGCGCTCGAAGGCGTACCCGTGAAAGTCGATCCATTGAAGGACAGCCAGGA
>JAKYXN010000064.1 GCA_022538095.1 Puniceicoccaceae bacterium K14
CTTTGTTCTTTATCATCGAAAACTTGATATAACTTTTGCATCCTATTGCAAATCAATTACTTGAGAACTTACACATTTTGTCCACACGGCCTAGTGTTCGCGACAATTCGTTACCTCGGATTTTTTGGTAGGTCTCCGGGGTGGCTGCGTCGATCGAAACGCTGATTATCGTAGCTGCGGAATTCACGAGTTTTTTGGCTGATTCCTTTGTGATGTGAACGCCACTTGTCTTGTAGAGTAGCATTTGACCGTCTACTTTTTTGTGTGTTTCCACGAACTGCCAAAACGAAGGGGATAGAACTGGTTCGCCAACCCCAGTAATGTCTATCCGGCCCGCAGCTTGCAAGGGGCCAACGAGCCTTGAGATCGCAATTTCTGGGATGTCCATGTATAGCTCTATTTGCCCCATACCATGGGGACACATTACGCATTTCATATCGCATTTGGATGTCACAACGAGTGTGATCATTGCCGGTTGACTCCAAACAATCTTGGTTCTTCGATTGTATTCACGATTTGCTAATTCTTTGTTGGAATCAGGGGTGGCGGGGAATGTTATCCATTCTTCCTCTTCCGTACTTCCCGCGCTATCAATTTGAAAGGGACACAGCGATGTTTTGCAGTTTGGGTGTAGCTTTCCTTGTCTAATATGCTCGCGCATTGACTGGATGGCCGGGCCATTCCAGATCTTTTCGAACGCGGCGTCTTTGAGATTCCCTAGGACAGAGCTGCCATGCGGACAGGCATGAACGTCTCCATTGAGATTGATGAGAGCGCTTTTCCAGGGGTGGCTGCAATTTCCAATTTTGCCGCATTCACTGGTCTTACGTGGCCGCCAATTTTCTCCTGAGCTTGAAGACATTTTCTATCGAGAATTTTTCTTAAGCGGAGCAGTTCGCCTGATTTTCAATGTACTCTTTTGTTTTGCACAAAAGGTCTAATCTCATTCCAATCTCCTTGGATGTTTTAACCGCTGCCCTTATACTTTCGGCGGCGTACTCTGGGTAGTGTTTCAGCATTTGTTCACTGTATTTAAAAGTCCAATCTCCGCGCTCGACAACCCAGACCGGAGAGTCGCCAAAACTGAATAATTGGTAAGCAACGACGCGATCAACTCCTAACTCTTTTCCGATTCTAACGAGTCCTTCGAGTTCGGATACGTTTTCTTTCATAAGAGTCATATTTATATAAATATCCAGCTTAGAGTCGGGAACTCGGTTTCTAGCTTCAACAAGTGCTTTGACTCCTTGTTTGGCGCGCTCGAAGTTTCCACCTCGGATCTTCTTATAAGTTGTGGTCTGTGATGCGTCGAACGAAATGCTGATTTCTGAAGCAGCAGAATTGGCAATGATCGGTGCGTTTTCTTCGGTTAGTAGCAGGCCATTTGAATTTAAACGGATGTATTGGCCTGGCTGCTTTTTGTGAGTTTTGATGAAACTCCAGAATGTCTTCGAAAGAAGTGGTTCTCCAACGCCTGTGATGTCAACTCGTTCGGCGAGCTTCAAAGGCGCTTCCAGTCGGTCCATACAAATTTGGGCAATATCTTGATACACGTGAACGCGACCCATGGCATGTGGGCACATGACACATCTCAAGTTGCACTTCGTTGTAGCAGCAATAATGAGCATGGCTGGTTGGTTAGAAACTTGGGTTATTCCATCGAGATATTACGCATGCGCCAGTTCTTTATTTGTTCCTGGTTTCGCTTCGATATCAATCCACTCGTTGCCTGTGTCGATGCCGGAATGCTCAATTTGAAACGGACACTCCGCGGACTTGCAAGCTGGGTGTTGTTCGCCTCGTTTTATATGTTTACGAATAGATTGTAGGGTATCGCCATTCCAGATTTCTTCAAAGGTCGATTCGTGTAGGTTGCCCAGTTTTAACCCACTGTGGGGACACGCATGGACGTCACCATTGATGTTGATCAACGAACTTTTCCAAGGGTGGCTACAATTACAGATTCTGTTATTGGTTTGGCTCTGAGGAATAGGGCGATGTTCCTTGCTTAGAATCTTATTTTCCATGTGGATGAGAGGTGCTGTTAGAATTAGTTTCGGGTAGGGTTCATGCTAGGTCCTAGGTTGACCGATTCACCCTCAATTCTTTGTATACAGAACCATTAATAGATTGGTTACTGGTATTGGATAAATTTTTTGAAACACAGTCGATTAGGCTGATCGCTTTAAAATCGCGAAGAAGCATCACGGCAAAACAAGGCCAACCCTAGGCTCTTTGCTTCAATGGAACTCACCTCTATCGGGATCATCGTCCGGCGATGCGATTAGGGGGATTATGATAAATAGTAAAGCAGTTGCTAGGTAAGACCAAAACCATGACCAAGCGGGAGCGACCGCACCGACAACGTCAAAGGGTTGAATCTGAAAGGAATGGATTAGGCCAGTAATAGCCATGGTTGCTCCACAAAGCATCCAAATAGCGGCTCGGGCAAAGTTACGTTCGATCACCGCTACAGTTGTCGCTGCCCAGATAACAGATGAAAATATGTATCCAACATCTGAAGCAAAAACGCCTGTAATGGCAAAATTCCTGTTGTCGTTTATTTGACCCAGCAAGTCAGGCGAAAAGAGAGTGTCTGAGCCTCCGAGAGCGTGTCTTATAATCAGAGCAGTAAATCCGCCAACTACTGGCAGCATTCCTACCGCAACTGCGGGAAAGTGTTTCTGAGGTACTGTGGAAAATGCTTGAATGAATATTGTGGCGCCGATCCATACCAAAATAGCCATACCTGCTTCGATTGGAATCAATTGGGCTATATAGCTAATACTTCCTGTGAGTAATAAAAAGGTGAAGCAGATAGCGTTTAATGTTGAATAGCCCGCTCTAGAACCAATTGCTTTCCATCCAGGGTGACCATAATAAAGCGTAGTAGGGTAAGGAGATCCGAAGAAAGCCGCTCCTAATGTTCCTACGCCGTTCATAACCAATGACGGCCGTCCTGGATAACGGTCCCCGGCTGCTTCCGCCGATTCCAAGCATTGCAGTGAGCCGATTAAGTTTAGTAGTCCCATGGGTAAGATTACATTCAGGTATTCTGAAAAATATCCGGCTCCTTGTAGAAGATTTCCAATTACGGGTATCGGAAAATGAAGGCCTATGGTCGCGGAGCTTGCCCCACCAACAGGTACCAATGGATTATCGCCGCGTGAATATAGGGCCCATGCAATGAGTGTTCCAATTGCAAGTACGGCCGCTGATACCGGAATGCCGGCTCTTAGCTTCATGCGTCCATAGTAGGTTGCAATGATTAAGCCTAAGGTCACGAAGCCAATTGCAGGATGCCCCATGACTTTAAAGAAGAAATCGCCTGCAATCATCAAGAGCCCAACCATGGCGGGAGTAGCTAGTAAAGCAGCGCGAGGAATCCAAAGTCTCAATTTGTCAGCGACAAGGCCGCCGAGGATTTCGATTAATCCAGAGCCAACGCACGCGATTATCCCAGCTTGCCAAGCTGCTAGGTCCGCCTCCTCTTTTGAAAGACCTTCGGCCAACGCGGCTTGTTGAGCAGGTAACATAACGAGTATGGAAAATGCTAATGTAGTAAATAAATTTAACCCATAGGGAAGGGCGCAGACATCATTTCTATTTTCTCGCTTGGCTAAGGAGATTGCTTGCTTAGCGTAGAAGAGGTTGCCAACGATCAGGGCTACCGAGGTTCCAGGAAGAATTTTGCTAAAAAAGAATTCAGGCTCGAATCCGAGCATGCCGATGCAAAAACTACTGATTAGGAGAATGTTTATCAGGTTATCCAGGGCTAAGGCGAAGAACCCGTCGAGGTCTCCTTTTACGAAGGCTTTCATATTATTATTTTGAATACTGTATCATATACTCTTGTAGTTCGTTTATGTGCGATCGGCGTTTAGAATCGTCGATTAGAGCGACTTTGAAGCCATTGGAAGCAAGGTGCCCCAGCTCAACGTAACTGAAGTCTAGTTCTTGGTGCAGAGCATAATATTCTTCGCTCAAACGATTTCCGAAAAAGAAGGGATCATCGGAATTTATCGTTACCGTAACTCCCGCATCAAAGAGTTTACGAATTGGATGCGTGCTCATAGATTCAATACCATCTACGGCAAGTTTAACATTGCTTATGGGGCAAACGTCCAAGGCAATATTCTCATCGACTAATCTCTGGACTGTTTTGGGGTTCTCTATTGAGCGGACTCCATGCTCGATGCGGTTAACTTTGAGCTCGTCCAAAATTTTATCGACGAAATTAGAACCCATAAACTCGCCTGCGTGAGCTTTGGTGAACTTGCCATTTTTTCTTGCTCGATCCCAAACGTGAGCTATCCATGGTTCGAGTGGTAGATCCTCGGGACCATGGAGGTCAATTCCATCAAGCCCGTTCCAAGTGATGCATTCCTCAATGAGGTCCTTTCCAGCGTCAACATAGTCATTGTGGCACATGCCTGCGAATATTCGTAGCTCGAGGTTCTTGGGGGCTGCGCTCCGAATCGCATCGATAATTGTAGGACCATCGTCTTCGATGAATAGCAGTGTTCCTAAATGAAAACTCGTCTCTACGTAACGACACCCTTGGGAGGAGCAATTGGCCAAGACTATTTTGGCGGCTTCGTGAAACTGTTGAGCACCTGTGAAGAAAACGGAGCAGTACTCCACATAGAGGTCCATAAATTGATTAAAGCTCTGGTAGCGAAAATAGTCGTTCCAAAACACTGGAGGCTTGGCATGTTTTATAGGGTCAAACCTTTTGAGTAATTCGTAAGGGCAAGCTCCTTCGATATGAAGGTGTGTTTCGGTTTTGGGTAATTCGCGAACGAACTGCTCTAATTGAGGATCAGCTTGGTATGGCATTGTATTGCCAAAAGCAGAGGGCATACCAATTGCTTGAGAGAATGGTGTCGCTGCCTTAACCGATTTTTTTGGCAGGACATCCCAAAGCCCGATCGAAATTGATCGGACTTATGGGCAAGGGTGTATCGTTATTACGCTACGAGTTCGTCTTTGCTAATAATGTGGTCCTTGATGTGTTGCTTAAGTTGTTGGGCGTCTTTTCCTATACTTGGATTTTTCATTACATCGTAACTGGAAAAGGTGGGGAGGATATTTGCTCCGCAAAATTTGTAAGCGGCGGTAATATGGAAGAACAAATCATCGGCGGAGCGTCCTTCCATTAAAAACTGCTTCTTGTCGTTAAAGGCGTTTTCTGGAGCATTCCAAGTTAAAGAAAGCATGAATTGCTTACCTCGCATTAAGCCACCTGTTCCGTATTGTTTATTTGGATCATCTCGGCTTCTTCCGTCGGAAGCGACGAATTTCTCATTCTTTAGAGCTTGGGTAAAAACTTCGTCGATATATTTTTTGTGGATATACGGAGCTCCGAACCAATAAACAGGGGATTGGACAATTATAAAATCCGCCCATTCATGCTTTTCAATCTCATCCCCAATTTTGTATCCATTTTCTACATTCGTTGTTTTTACTTGGAAGCCGGCTGTTCTCAATTCAGCCGACATCGATTCGACATAGAATTTGTTAAGAGAACCACTCGAGATCCCCTCATATTTTTGGTGTGTATTGATGATAAGTGTATTTTTCATAAATATCTACTAGTAGGTAGGTTGTGGTTTAAATAAAAATCAGCGGAAAAGGCTATCAATATATGACTTAGCTGCCTTTAAGAAAATGGTCCGTTCTGCCAAGGGCCTGGTGAGAATTTGCGTCCCAATTAAAAAGCCATAAAGTGCGAAGGCTGCATTGTGAGTATCGAAGGCTTTGGCAAAGAGGCCTTCCTTTTTTCCTTGAGCAAAGATCTCTTCGTAAATGGAAGTCGTGTTCTTTATTGCTGCATCAAGTGACTGCTTAACCGTTTCGCTTTGGGTTTGGTATTCCACGCTAAGCATACTGATGGAGCATGCTTTATCATTCTGTAACGTGCTGTTGTAAAGACCGACCAGTGTATCCAATTTTTCTCTTACGGAAGCATCCGAGCGAGCGACGGACTTGTATTTTTGGGAAGCCGCATCGCTGCAGCGAGCTAGGAGCGCCTGTACTAAATCGTCCTTTTTTGGAAAATGGTAGTGTATACTCGCTTTGCGAATGCCGACGGCGACACTTAAATCGTTGTAACTCATTGCATTCACGCCCACTCGCTGGATTAGATCATCTGCGCAATCCAATAGCTGAGTTTTTGTGTCTGTGGTTTCGAGCATGTTAGAAACCTACTAGTTGGTAGGTAGGGGTCAAGCGAGATTTCTCGATTTCTTAAAAAGGTTTTCAGTCGGTTCTCCGATGGATTTCGAAATTCACTAAATTGCCTCTAATGTGATTAAACGAGCGAGTCATCGCTTCTTTCGTTCATTCACTTCGATTCCAAATTCCGAATTCAATGAAAATTGAAGCCGATATCGAAAATGCCCAAAATAATGGAACCATTGCTAGAACTGCGATTGTCTTGCCAGGGGCATTAGGCAAGTAGTATTCAATATTGTAGAGATCCCAAAGACTGCTCGTATGAAAAAGGTCTAGATTTGCCAGTATGGCAGTCCACACAACTGGAAGTATTATGCTGACAGCAATGAGGTATGGGTTGCGTTTTTCGCAATCTCTAAGCGTTAATCCCAAAGCAGCGCCAAAGACTAATGCGATTCCGTAGAAGATTAGGTTAGAGAGCATGAGCCAATATTCGCATTAATCTATTTCCGGCTAACGATCTTCATAGTCGTGCGTTGGCGAGTGTATCCAAATCATTGTTGGAGATAGCTTCTAGATGCTCGGTGATTTTCTCAGGTGACCATTCCCACCAAGCAATCGATTGTAATTTTTCCGCTGTTTCCTTGTCAAAGCGAGTTTTGATGACCTTTGCGGGGTTACCGCCTACTATGCTGTAGGCAGGCACATCCGAGGTGACGACTGACTTACTTGCCACAATAGCTCCGTTCCCAATTGTAACCCCTGGCATTACAGTTACATCATAGCCGAGCCAGACATCGTTTTCGACTACGGTATCCCCTTTGTACGGCAATTCACCCGCTTGGGGTGTTACCTTTTCCCAGCCATGGCCAAAGATGTAGAATGGGTAGGTCGAAAAAACCGACATCTTATGGTTGGCTCCATTCATTATGAATTTAACACCTTTGGCTAAGGCGCAAAATTTCCCAATGATAAGCTTATCGCCTATGAACGGAAAGTGGTAGAGCACATTCTTTTCGAAGTTTTCTGGGCCGTCTGGGTCGTCGTAGTATGTATAGTCACCGACTTCTATGTTGGGTGACGTGATGAAATTTTTTAGAAAACCAATTTGAGGGTAGCCTTTCATCGGTTCTTTGTCGTCTGGGTTAGGTCCTTTCACGGTTCAAAAAATTGAAATAGGAAATCGGAAGGTCATTTGTGAAAACTGAATTTGTATTCCTGCAAAAACTGAATCTTACGATATGTTGAGTCGCAAAAAAGAGCCAAGCGTAATGCATGGCTCTTTTTGAAAGTGTTTTATTTGAATGATCTTACTTCTTCAAACGTTTGCGAGCTACAAAGAGACCTCCAATTCCAAGACTCATAAAGGCAAGTGTTGAACCGCCGTCTGGTACTTTTGCGACCTTCAAGCCAGTAACCGTGAAATTATCATTGTTTTGCACAGCTCTGAACCCTACTGAGGAACCGGAGTAAGGAGAGAGATCCAGTGTGGGTTCTACATCAACTCGGCTTTGGAACGATCCATCGATTCGAATATTTACATCGTCGTTCCCTTCAATGTTTGGCTCGTAGAAGTAGGCTTCTACGAATTTGAAAGAGCTTCCTAGATCCAGGGTTAAAAGATCGTTGCCTTGGTGCCCATCGATTTGGAAGCGGGTATCGTTAGCGTTCTTTACATACAATCCGCCTAAGGAAAACTGTAGAACCCGAGAGTTGGCATTGTTTCTCTGGCCCGTCGCTGTTAGGGATATGGTATGGGTTGTGTCCCAAAAGGTGAGGCTATTCCCGGATTGGACGAACGAGTTCGAATTGCCTCCAGTGGTGAAATCGAATGTGTAGTAACTGAGAGCCATTGCGGAACTGCTGATTGCTATGGCTGCAAGCGCTGCGAGTGTCTTAATCATTTTCATGTGTTTGATTTTCAGTTTCAGTGTTCGCTTAAGGTTTTGTTTAACTGGCAACAAAATATCAGGGTTACATAAATTTTACAATCAGGGTGGGGCACGACCGTGAGAACCGGTTTTGGATAACTGTAGGCTGCGGTTTCCTATTAGGATTAACTACTCACGGGTTGTTCGTTGATTCAATTGCTGTAGAAATTTGTGAAAAATCGAACTGGAGTAGTCTAGGTTCTATTATCTGAAGCGCGGTTGTTCGTAGTATTTTATATAATACGTAAAAACTCTCGGAATGCACTCGGGCTAAGTGGTTTGCTAGGTGGAAGGGATACTAAATTTTACATTAAGGAGGCTTGCTAATGAGCATATTACAATGCTTCTCTTGGAATGTTATGCCGGAATGGATCGAGATTTTTTTTGAATTGTTAGCTCAGTTCACGGGAGATGGAGGAGGGCATCGGCCTGGAATGGTGCCTTACGGGTTGGAAGGGCTTTGCTGGTTGGGGCTGCTTTTGGTCTCTCGATTTAAATACAAAAATGAACCTGACCCACACAACTGGCTTCTGACTTGGGGCTTCGCGGTAGGACTAGCGAGGCAAGTATTTATGCTGTCGATCAAAACATTAGAGGCCTATGGTATTCTAAGTATAGATACGTTGCATATTTTCTTTCCTCCTTTGGAACATGCGTTTTCGGATTGTTCGGAAATCTTGATCGCGGCGGCGTACATGCTCTTCCTGGTCGAGAAGAAAGATGTGGCACTGCGTTTTTTGAAATTCGGGCTGATTTCTGTTGTGCTCATGTATTTGGCCACCTTTTGGTGGTGGGGAGAATATATTGTAGCGAACCCGGAATCTAAATTTGGTCAGACGTGGTGTGATTGGGTGTTTCGCATCAATGCATCTGGGTGGCTCGCTTTTTCTGTATATTATTTATGGAAACATTCGAAAAAAGAGAACTGGGTGCGTGTATGCGTGTGTGTCGCGTTGCTCTTTTTCTTTTTGGACGACTTTCTGAAGCTGCCCGACATGGCTTTGGACGAAGTGTATGAGCGTTACTTTGCTCCTATTCGGCACGGCCTACACTTGGCTGGCGTTCCAATTTTGGCTTATGTTTATGTGCGGCAGCAGGCGACTGCAATTAAGTCGGCCTTTGATTCGCTCGAAGATATTGTTGGCGAACGAACAGCTGAATTAAGGGAAGCGAGTAAAAATCTGGAGGTGGCTTTAAATCAACAAATCCAGTTTACTGCAGATGCGTCTCACGAGCTTCGAACACCTGTGACAATCATAATGAACGAGATAAACTGGGCCTTGGAAAAGGAACGGGATAAGGAGACGTATCAGGACAGCTTCGCGACCTGTCGAATCGCAACCAATCATATGAAGGAGTTGATTGAGAGCTTGTTGGATCTCGCTCGTATCGATGCAGGCCAATCTCATTTGCGTAAAGACCCCGTAGATTTGAATGAAATGTGCAAAGAATCTGCCAAAATGCTTCAACCAATCGCTTATAAGAAAAAAATCAATTTACATTTTTCCCCTGGTACTAAGGCAATGCAAGTCATGATCGACCTGAAAAAAGTGAGGCAAGTCCTTATCAATTTGGTAAGTAATGCGGTGCAGCACAGTCCAGCGAATTCGAATATTTGGATACGACTAGAGAGGCGGAAATCGAATATTGTTCTAGAAGTACAGGACGAAGGACCTGGCATAATGGAAGAAGATATCCCTTACATTTTTGACCGTTTTTATCGTAGCAAGAAAGCACGGGCTTACGTCGAAGGCGGTTCTGGGCTAGGCCTTGCTGTCAGTCGGGCAATTGCGATTGCCCATGGCGGGGATTTAAAGGCCAACAATTTAGAAGAGAAGGGGAGTTTGTTTTCTCTCGTTTTGCCGTCTTAATAGTTTGAGAAAGTGACTAACGACAGCTGTGAAAGACGGTGCTATCTCGCAGTGTCGAGTTTGCTTCTTGCATGGATTTATGAACTTAAATTCTGCTGTTGTATAATCGATTATTAATTTAAAATTAATTTGTAGTTAAGTTTTAATTAACATCAGATTAAAATGAACCATTTTTGAACTTTTTATTTGCCACCGAATGGTGGTTTTATCCTTTTGATTGCAATTGAGGCAGCTGAATTTGGTAGTCGGCTTTGACTCAGGAATCCAATCTGCTAAAATTGTAATATTAAATAGGATACTTATTATGAATGTTTCTGTTTTAAATAAAGGGCATCGCAAAGTCTACGCTTTGGTTGCGGTAGCGCTCTCGTTTTTGACTCATTCTTTTGCGGAAGAAATTGTCTATACATTTTCAGGAAATGTGAATGGTAGCATCTATGATAGTATTGCAGATACCGACACTCCATTTTCAAATGAAAACTTCGCTCTTTCATTCACAGCGGATACAGACGACATTGGCCCATTTGCGAATGGTTTCGACATTCTAAGTGGCGACGTTGATTTTGTGTTGGGTGCGAATACGTTCGATATCACGAATAATTCTAGTATATTTGTGAATAACGATACTTCGTTTCTTGGATTTTCCGACGATGATTTCTTTACCGACATCCTGTTTGTTGTTGGAAGCTCATTGGACACTTACGACTTAAGCACTCCTTTTGGTCCAGTCGTACTGGATGGATTGGTTGACGAATTCGTTCCGCTCTCTACCACTACGGGTGAAGAGATTTCTTTCTTTGGGAATGAATTTGGTCCGATGACTTTTAGCGCATCCTTGACGACCGTTCCGGAGCCTTCGACTGTTGTTGGAGTCATTGGAGCGCTTGGGGGCCTGGTTTACTTTCACCGACGCCGTAAAAAATGCTAGATTTAGGCGCATCGAGAAGTGGTGGTGAGTATCCTAATTGCTGTGCGTGAAGGTAGTGAATATCTGCGCCTTTGTTTGCTACCCCGGAGCCCTTCGGCAAGCTCAGGCTCAGTGACAAGCTCTTGACTTCGTCGACTGCCGGTGAACGGCAGCGGGGCATCGCCGCAAACAAACGCTTCGCGCTTCGGGGAATGAACCCGATTGCGATTCAAACTGATGTAATGTATTTTAAATAGAATACATTGTTCAGAATCCTAGCTTAGAAAAATGAATATTTACCGTATCCTTAATTAGAAATTAATGGTCGATTTGTTAGGTTATCCATCGGGAATTGAATTTATTGAACCGATGAAAATTTTGACGCAACTTCTACTTTTATCAACACTCCCTGGGAAGATGTTCTGTGTTTCTTTTTTAGGGCGTCTCAAGAGGCATCTTCTGGCGGCAGGGCACTTCCAAGTAATATAGCTTGAGAAAAGAATACTGAAATGTTGATCGACCCGGAATTAGGTCCTTTGTTTCAAATTAAGCCTTTGGAGCGTTCTGAGCTAAAGACTGCGATTGGGTGGGCGGCTCAGGAAGGGTGGAACCCAGGTGTTGACGATGCGGATAGCTTTTGGCTTGCTGACCCGGAAGGTTTTTGGGGCGTAGAACACCGAGGTGAATTAATAGCTACTGGTTCTGTCGTATCTTATGAAGATAATTATGGCTTTATGGGCCTTTTTATTGTGAGGCCTGATTTTAGGGGTCGCGGAATTGGGGCGAGATTATGGTCCTTTCGGCGAGATTTACTTTTGTCGCGTTTAAATCGAGGAGCGTCCATAGGGATGGATGGCGTTTTTGAAATGCAGGATTGGTATTCTAGGGGAGGATTTGTCTTTAGTCATAGAAATCTTCGTATGGAAGGAGTGGCTGAATCCAGGGAAGTCAGTCCTTCGATCGTGCCGTTGACTGAATGCTTGTTTGAAGATGTGGATGCGTATGATAGATACCACTTCGGGGTAAGCAGAACGTCCTTTTTAGAAAGATGGATTAAACCTAGGAATGGGGTTTCTTTGGGGTATTTGCGAGAGGGTAAGCTTGTGGGTTTTGGTGTTCTTAGAAAGTCTGAAAGCGGATACAAAATTGGCCCTTTGTTTGCAGATGAATTCGAAGTAGCAAGGGAGCTGTACTCAGGATTGTGTTCCGGGATTGCCGGTAAAAAGGTTGTCTTAGGCGTTCCAGATATAAATGAAAATGCTGTCCGGCTTGCGGAGCTTAGTGGCCTTACGGAAGTTTTTGGATGCGCTCGGATGTATTTGGGAAAGGCTCCGCTGTTGCCATGGAAAAATATTTACAGCACTACAACGTTCGAGTTGGGCTGATCGGTTTTTAGGAAGCGTGCAGGGTGGAAGTGGTTGATTGGTTTGTGAGATCGTATTTCTAATGAAAACGGATATGTCTAAATATGGCGTTTTTTTGGTGATTTTGAGTCTGCGGGCACATGGCATTAGGCTTATTTCGGAGCCGAATGGGGTCTACCTTAAGAAAGGATTAATAACTGATTAAGATAGTATTAATTTGTATCCAAATATATAATTTAATTGGGCAAATTATTGATTTTTTAAGATCTGAGGCCATGTTCGTGTTTCAGTGATTTGAATTGGTTAATGCTGAAATATGAATACAATTACAAAATTCTGGAACCAAAGTAATGGGAAAGCCTTCTTGTCCTGCGGCTTACTAATTTCCATGTTCTCAACGGCGGGCTATGCTCAGTTGACGTTTGACAATGGAGGAACGAACACGGTTGATTCGGATACGAATCTGGCTATAGGGATTTTTAATGGTTCGGGCTCATTTCCGGACGTTACTACAGTTGATTTTACAGCTGGGGATGCCACGGGGCGCGCTCGTTATCAACCAACAGGCGAGTTCACGACTCTAATTGCCTTCGAAAACTCAGTGGCCAATATCAGTGGGGGGAGCTTGCGCGACGATGTCATTTCGGAGGATCAGTCTACGATCAATCAGAGCGGAGGCACGATCAATGGTGATATTTGGGTCTTGCGAGATTCGACTTTCAATATCACCGGGGGCTCTATTGCTGGAGATGCTCTTTCCTTTGATGATGCGATACTAAACATCAATGGTGGTACTGTGGGAAATGACGTGTTGGCAAATATGAATTCTGTCGTTAATATCGACGGAGCGGCTGTTGAGGATGATGTAGAGGCTGGGGGCAATAGCACGGTGAATATATTTTCTGGAAGTTTTGCCGAGGATATTGAAGCCTTTGGCAGAGCGTCGGTTTTTATACACGGTGGAAGCTTCGATGGGGCGGGACGCTTTGATTCTGGGTTTTCCGCAGGAGGAAATTCCCTCATTACCATCTTCGGCTCCGATTTCAAAATTGATGGAATTAGTGTGCCTTTTGGCGATCTCACATCGAGTACGAGCGGTAGTAATCTGATGGGTACACTTGCGAGTGGCGACACTTTTAATGTTCCTTTCGATATTTCTAGAAACGGAGTGATATCATTGACTGCAGTTCCAGAACCCTCGACCTATGCAGCTATTGCAGGCGCATTAGGATTTCTTTATGTTTTTAACAGAAGAAAGCGGCGTGCTGTTTCCTGAGCTTGCTTGCTGGACGGGCGCCGGCAATGGCGCCATTCCGGGCGATCTCTAAATTTAGATTGGTTCGGAAGTCGGACCACTCGGCATGTTTTTATAATATCCATTAATAGTGAAAATCACCCGATTAGAAGTAGTATCCTTCTTTGCAGGACTAGCGATTATTCTAGTCATTCTGTTTCGCGTTTTAGAAGAGGAAACTGAAGCTGCGATCAATTCACCTCAAATAGAAATAGAGAGGCCGGAGGAGACGCATGCCGTGCTTCTTCCGGTGCATTTTCCAAGGCGTTTTACCTTTGGTTCCGAAGTTTGAGAATTGAGACTAATCGAATAAGCGTTCTGTTTGCAAGCGATGCCTTTTACCGAATGGAGAAAGAGGCACATTCTGCTGAAATTTCATGTTATCTTAATCTAAAGTTAATCTTAGATTTGTTAGGATATTCGACAATCGCAGCTAGGGCTCGAGCTTGAGAGCTATCCTGCGAGTCAAAACCTGAACTTCCTACACTGATGAATTCTCTTGAACGATTTCTAGTATCATTAACGCGCTTTCGGCAATTTTTGAGCTTTGCTTTATTTGCCTTCCTCGCAGTTAGCGTTTCCTACGCAGCTGATTATACTTGGACGGGGCATGTGTCGTCGCGTAGTAACAACTGGGGCGCAGGTTTTATAACTGGGACGACGCAAGGTTCGAACTGGGACCTTAACGGGAGCAATTCGGGAGTTTTGACTCCTGTTGGAAGTGATGATGTCTTTTTTGATACGACTGCCAATTCGAGTCGTTTGACAATTGGGTTTAGTAGTGACCATGCAGCTAATAGCCTGACCTTCAATAGATCCGAGAGTTTTACTTTGGGTTCAGCGGGAAACCCAGGAAACCATACCCTCGAACTAGACGGTGCGACACTGTCTGTCCTGTTGGGGAGCCATACAATTCATACAAATGTGGAACAACCGCAGTTTGGAACGTGGAGCATCGCGACTAGCCTTGAGGTCAATGGTGATTTGGAAGGGAGCGGCATTTTAGTAAAGTTTGGTAATGGAACGCTCACGTTAAATGGTAGCGACAGTTCTCTAGCTGAGATTTCGGTTGTGACTGGACGCGTAGAATCATCTATGAGTCACGATGGAGCTCTCTTTGTGGGAGCCAACGGAACGATAGCGCCAGGTGGGGATACAGTGGGCACATTCTCTGCCGGAGAGAATTCAGTAATAGAAGGCGTTTATGCATGTGATTTGGAAGGAATAAATTCAGACCATATAGATGTTGCCGGTACACTTGATGTCAGTGAAGGAACATTGGATATTAATGAGTTGGGAATTTTGTCGGCCGGACGCTATCGGATTGCTTACGCTGATGCGATAGTAGGTGAGTTTGCAACCGTCAACGGATTGCGCCAGGGGTTATCGATCGAGTATCTTTCGGATTCTATTGATATTGTGCGCATTGGTACATACCACGTCGATGCTGATTCTACAGCTACCAATCCAGATGGAGCGAGTTGGAGCACCGCATTCCCGAAGTTGGCGGATGCGATTTCCGCGGCCGTAGCCGGCAATGAAATTTGGGTGGCTGACGGAGTTTATTATCCAGACGAGAGTGGGAATTCGAATACCAATTCAAGACTGGCTACTTTTCAAATGAAAAGCGGTGTATCCATTTATGGAGGGTTTTCGGGAAGCGAGACCACTCTGAGCCAACGCGACTTTTTTAACAACGTCACGATTCTTAGTGGCGATCTTCAGCAAAACGATACAGATGTAGATGGGGACGAAATTCCGGACGACCCACAATCCTCTGTCGTCGGAAACAATGCGTTCAATGTAGTAACAGGAACCGGAGCGGATTCGACAAGTTTACTCGATGGTTTTACCATTACCGCGGGATACGCCACCGTGGGGAACGACTTTCGTAGTCGTGGCGGAGGAATTAATTGCGAAGACACCGATGGCGTTTTTGACAATGTGGCTACTACTAGTCCTATTATAAAAAACTGTCGTATCGTCGGAAATCGAGGGTCTTCGCGAGGCGGGGGAACCACTGTGGAACGTGGGGCCGAAGCTTATTTTGAAAATTGTGTATTTTCGAATAACGTGGCTGCGACTCTAACGACAGGCAGTGGCTCTGGTGGTGGGCTTTATATCAGTGGGCTTGCAGAATTCGTGAATTGTTTGATTTCGGGGAATTATTCCGGCACGCGTGGAGGTGGGGCCAGTATTAGCGACACAGGAGACGCGACATTTACAAATTGCACTGTGAGTGGAAACCAGTGTAGCAATCCTGGCCTTGGTGGAGGCATCCAAACAAGCTCAGGTGGCATTCGCTTACTACAAAATACAATTATTTGGAAAAATTGGGAAGGAAGCATTCTGCGTGATAACTCCGGAACGAATCCGCGGTTCGTCGATGAAATTGCGGCTCGCTCTCAGATACCTTCCTTAGAGGGAGATTTTAGGCTTAGTCTAGCTTCGGGTCTTATCAATACCGGTACAAACGCCCTTAATACAACCACAGCCGATCTTTCAGGTCTGGCTAGGTTTGTGGGTACCATCGATCCTGGCCCCTATGAAAATGATGGCCAGGCACCCACGATTATTGCCCCTGACGATTTCACTTTGCCTTGCGTGGAATACAATGAAAGTGATTTAGGCAACCCAATCGTAATGGATAATAGTTCGAACTATGTTGTTACCAATGATGCTCCGGAAATATTTCCCTCTGGAGTTGTGACAACCGTTACCTGGACAGTCATCGATGCGAGCGGTAATATAGCGACTGATACGCAGGAAGTACAGGCTCAGTTGGATACGACTGATCCCGTTATCGTGAGCTTTCCAGAAAACCTTCTTTTAGAATGCACCAGCCCGAGTGGGGAAACGGATGTTGATTTAGGGACCTTGGTAGCATCCGACAATTGTAATGTAGGTCTGGCGATTAGTAATGATGCACCGAGTTCGTTTGGATTAGGATCTACTGATGTAACTTGGAGGGTAGAGGATTCGTCTGGAAATTTCGTTACCCGTGTCCAGACCATTACCGTGCAAGACACGACTGATCCTGTTTTCGTGACCTTTCCGGATGACATCGCAATCGAATGCACTAATCATAACGGAGAAACTGTAGCTTTAGGGACTGCAACAGCATCGGATTCTTGCGATTCAAGTCCGACCATTAGCAATGACGCTCCGAACGTGTTCGCGCTTGGGATCACCCATGTTGTTTGGCGGGTAGAAGACGCTTCCGGCAATTTTGTAGAAAGGACTCAGACAGTCACTGTTCAGGATACCGCGGATCCGAGTTTTGTAGATTTCCCGGAAGATCTAATCGTTGAATGCATCAGCCATAACGGACAAGCGGTTGACCTGGGCGAAGCGACAGGGGCTGATTTATGCGATCCCGAGCTAACGATTACCAATGATGCGCCAAGTTTGTTTACTCTTGGAACGACTACCGTTACTTGGCGAGTAGAGGATGATTCTGGAAATTTTGTCACAGGTGAGCAAAGCGTAACCTTGAGAGATACGACGGATCCATTCTTTGTGGATTTTCCGGATGATATTTTTATTGAATGCGAAGGACCTGGGAGCATCCCCGCTTCGGCAGTGCCTTTGCCTCGGCCGGAGGTGGGCGATTTATGCGACCCAAACCCAACGATTCGTCGAACCAGCTTTTGGGCCAACTACATCGTCGAATATTCTCATAACATAGATTGGATAGTAGAGGACGCATCCGGCAATTCTATTACAGGAAGATATCATGTTAGAATTGTGGATACAACTCCTCCCGTATTTACCTATGTGCCAGGCGATACTGTTTTGGATTGTAAAACACGTTCGGGGCAATTGGAGCGCCCTACGGCCACCGATATTTGCGATGAAAATGTATCTATTACGCATGATGCTCCCTCGATTTTGCCTCCGGGAGATACCTTAGTTACTTGGACGGCTACTGATGATTACGGGAATTCGGTAGAAGCCACTCAATTGATTACCGTTCCTGCGGATGTGACTGCACCTGAGTTTTCACTGGTTGGGCCTGATTATTATCAATGGCCAATCGGAGTTGATTACGAAGAGCTGGGTGTTGATATATTGGACGATTGCGACCTAGATCCTCTAGTCGAAATCGAAGGCACAGTAGATGTTAATACTCCTGGGTCGTATGTAATTACTTACAGCGCAATGGACGCATCTGGTAATGTGACTTCCTACGAGTTAGAGCGCACAATCGAAATTGTGGGACTTCATCCGATCGTGTATGTAGATGCGAGTAGACCTGATGGCGGTGATGGATCCTCATGGGAAAATGCATTTAATAAATTGAACGATGCTCTCCGTTTTGTAGTTGGTAACTCGGGACAACAGGTGTGGATCGCAGGCGGTGTCTATTATCCTGATGAAGGGGCTATCGTAGAAGATGGTGACTTGGCGGCGACCTTCGAATTGAGAGAAGGCATAGGATACTATGGTGGATTTGCGGGAGACGAGACTTCGTTGGACCAACGCGACAAGGCCGCCAACCCGACTGTATTAAGTGGTGACATCGATCAGGATGATGACAACAGCAACTCCGATGGTAACTACATCACAGAGTCTTACGATGAGATTGTGGGCGACAATGCAAACAACGTAGTATTGGGTGAGAATCTGTTCAATCCACCTCTATTGGACGGTCTTATTATTACAGGTGGCTACGCTTATGGAAATAGCCGATACATTGAAGATAACAGGGGAAGCACTTATGATGGAGGCGGACTATTCCTTATCCAAAGTAGGCTGCCGAGTTTGATTGACTGCTCGTTCCAAGGAAATTTTGCAGGCTTGGCTGGAGGTGGTATCGTATACATTGCCAACGATGAAACTCTTGATCAGCCGTTTGGTTCCTTTTCCGCAACTTGGGAAAACTGTGAATTCTCCGGAAATCGCGATCGAGGTCAAGGAGGCGGCGGAGTCGTTATCTGGGCCTTCGGTGAGGAAGTCATTGATTTGGAAATGATAAATTGCCGTTTTGAGGGCAACTTTGGCGATAATGGGGCAGGGTTGCATTGGGCGGCGGATTTATCTGTAAACGCTGCGAATTGCTTGTTTGCCGGGAACTTGTCTCATCAGGCACCTGGTATTCTCGCCTTTAACAATGAACGTCCATCCTATTTCAACAATTGTACTTTTGCCGGTAATAGCGGTCTTATTGGAAGCAACAGAGGACCGAATCTCATAGATGGAGAGGTGCACTACACGAACTGCCTATTCTGGAATAATATTACGCTCTCTGGAGGATTCCCGTATGGTACGCAAATTTATAACCATTCCCTCGTTGAAGGCGTGGATCTCACTAGCGAGGGTATCGGCAATTTTGCAGGTTCGATTGATCCCTTGTTTGTCGATCCTCTTGTGGCCGATTCGATGGGAGACGATGATCCAAAACCAGCTCTCGGGGGCGATTATCGCCTGCAGGGCAGCTCTCCAGTGATTGACGCCGGTGACAATTCCGCAGGCCTTTTGGAACTGGACTTAGATGGCTTTGCTCGAATAGAGGGAGGCACTGTGGACCTTGGAGCTTATGAGGCGGGAGCTTTAAACGTATACGTTGCCGAGAGCTTTGTCGAAACCTCAAATGGTAGTGGTGTCTCCGGTACAGTGGATTTCGGTGATATTGTTACTTGGAATGCAGGACAAACGAATGAAGTCACAGGTTTGGTCTTTGGGTCTCAAGCATTCTACGGATTGATAGAGGCAGTCGATCGTGTGCGTGATAGCGGGCAAATTTCCATCGATTCCGGTCTATGGGAAGAAGGTGAGAGAATTGAGATTGAGAAAGGTGTTACTCTTTTAGGTGAGGGTGCAATGAATACAATTATCTCAGGTTCTGACTCGCACGGTATCTTTAATATCTTTGCTGAGGGTCAAGAAATTGCCTTTGAGCGCATAGGTTTGACCAATGGGTACGCATCGTTTGGCGGTGGTATTCGTTGCTCTGGCGATTTACGGTTAAACCTGATTGAGTGTGAAATTTCTAACTGCTACGCAGGTTTAGCGGGGGCTGGAATATTTGGATCGGGAGAGCTCAATATTTTCGATTCTACTATCCAAGGAAACCAGGCCGGTGCGGAAGGTGGCGGTATTGTTGCGGGGACGGGCACATCGCTTTTTATTTTTAATTCTACGGTATCCAAAAACATGGCTGCTCTTCAATTCGGTGGCTCTGGTGGGGCAATGGCCCTTGCTGGTGAAGTTACTATTATCAATGCAACTATCATAGAAAATTATGCTGACTTCAAGACAGGGGGGCTACTCATCCGATCTAGTGCAAATGTTTCTATTGGAAATACCGTAATTGCAGGTAATGAGGCGCCTAGTGAGATGGATGTGAGAGGGGACTTTACGAGTCTAGGCGGAAACTTTATTGGAGACACCAGCGATTCTACCGGCTTTGATAGTAGCTTAGGCGATCTGACTTTTGTCGCCGGAGAGACGATTGATTCTCTTTTGGATACGGTGCTGCACAATAATGGTGGTCAAACGATGACGCATGGCCTTGTTCCTGGCAGTCGATTGATTGGCGTAGGGCGTGTAAGCATCCTTCCTTTTGACGTGAGTGATCGTGATGGCGATTCGAATACTTCAGAATTCTATCCATTTGATCAACGCGGTTTTGATCGCCAAGTGAGCGGACTCGTTAGTATTGGAGCGGTTGAAGGGATTACAACATCGCCATACTTCCAATGGGTCTTTAGCTACCTTCCGGGAGAAACAGACGCGAGTGTAATCGGTCGCGATGCGGATGCTAACGGAGATGGCGAGACGAATAACGATCATTTCGCTTTGGATACAAATCCGATTGGCGCCGGTGGCTTGAATGGGAAATTCTTCCATGGTGTAGTCGAGGACGAGGGAGAGGAGTACTTTACTATTACACTTCCTGTCAGAAATGGAGCAGTTTTCTACGGAATGAATCCAGCGGAAACCAGCATTGACGGGGTTACTTACTTAATCCTTGGAGGTAGTGGTGTTGAAACCTATGATTTAGAAGTAATAGAACGCGAAGTCGCAAGCGATGGTCTGCCTGCTCTAGGAAGTTTTGATGGCATAGCCGGGACTGACTGGGAGTATCGCAGTTTCAGGTTAACCGTTCCAATTTCCGAGAACCCAAGCGGATTTATTACGGTTTTCGTGAACTACGACAACGAGTGGTTTGGTTCTTTTTAATAGCAGCAGACAAGAAGAAATTTAGACAAAGAAGACTTATGAAGAACTTAAGAAGATTCAGATTTGTGCTAGTAACTATTGTATTCATGGTGAACTTAGCGGCGTCTGTGGAAGCGACCAGCATTTCAAGGTATGGTTACCTCGAAGTGGATTTACCGGCTGGTTCGGATACTTACATCTCCATTCCCTTCAACAATGATATTGCCGCCAAAGGTGTATTGAAATCAGCGCCTATAATGAATGCGCAAGAGGGGCTTGTTGCTTTGGCGATCGCTGCGGCCGATGTTTCTTGGGAGGAAGACGAGTTTAAGGATCTATACTATGTCCGAATACTCGATGGTGATTTGGAAGGCCTCTATTTCACTGTGCGCTCTAATTCAGACGATAACCTAATCGTAGATGACCAAGGCATCGATTTCTCAACTGTGACCTCAGGGACGCTTTTTGAATTGGCTCCTTACTGGACTTTAGAAACCCTGTTTCCATCTTCTTCGGATACGGGGCTGACTGCTTCATTTGGATTGAGTGGACGGGTTCGCCGAAGTCAGATACTTTATCCAAGCTTAACGGGTGAAGGAATCAACCTCGCTCCGTCTCGAATATTCTTTTTTACTTCCGCGACAGGTTGGCTGGATGCGACGTCAGGCTTTTCCGATGCCAGCAATGTGATCCTCTATCCCGATTCCTACGTGATAGTGCGTCAACCGAGTTCTTTAGCAGATGCTAAGATGCTATTCCGTGGGGCAGTGAATGACGAAGTATTAACGCTGATGTTTCACACTGATGCGTCGTCGAAACAGGATAACTACGTTTCTTTGAACCGGCCTAACCCAGTGTCGCTCAAAGACAGTGGTATCGCATCTGGTTTTACTGATTCAACGAGCTTCAGTGGTAGAGGCAGAAGAGACGAGCTACTCCTCTTCGATAATGAATCTCAGACTATAAACAAATCACCCAGCAAAATCTTTTATACAATAAACGGGACCTGGTACAGTTCAGCGGATAGAAGCGTTGCCGATGATTTTCTTTTGATGCCTAGTGATTGTTTCATAATAAGAAAGTGGAGAGATGGAGGAAACACTCACTTTGCTAAGACGTATCTGAGTAGTGGCGAATAGGGGAAGCTTGCTAAAAGCTCTCTAGGGGAGAATTCCTCAGAATATTAATAAATCTTAATCTAAACTTAATCACCAATTTGGTAGGGTTATTCTCATGAAAAGCTTAAAGGCACTCGTTATTGGCTCTTTAGCATTTGCGTTACTGCATACTGCTTATGGAAACGTTACTATC
Source organism: Puniceicoccaceae bacterium K14 (assembly GCA_022538095.1). Taxonomy (GTDB): domain Bacteria; phylum Verrucomicrobiota; class Verrucomicrobiia; order Opitutales; family Opitutaceae; genus JAKYXN01. The sequence continues at coordinate 22,020 of JAKYXN010000064.1, forward strand.
CAAGTTTCATTAGGAGACTTTTTTCAAAGCGACGAGATAACCGCATTGAACGAAGGGGTCGCCGGAGCCTTGGTCATTAGTAAGGATGATGATTTGTTTGCCGACAGCGGTTCTATCCTTGGTTCGACGCTGAGTGTAGGTAACACGCTCGGGGGGAATGATGATGAGATTGTAGCTATTTCTGATAGTATAGATTTTTCTCCAGATTTTGGGACGAATTTTGATTTTGTGCTACCAAACCTAGAGTTTAACGACGGAATCGACGATGGGGATTTAATCGGCTTTTTCTTTTTCGAAACACTGACTAGTGGAGATGTGGTAACTGCTGGATCGAACTATGGGTTCTTTAGAACAGATGATACTCTTTCACTTGCTGACTCCTCCTGGGAATTGCCGAACTCTGGTTCAATCATAAGCCTATTTGCTTTTACCGATGTCGATGGAATATCCAATTCTACGTTTTCTACGAATCTTACAGCTGTTCCAGAGCCATCTACGATTGCTGGAATTGCTGGAGCCCTCGTACTAATGATTTGGTTTCACCGCAGGCGCAAAGCCCGTTAAAGTTCTTTCTGGGCCCGTTCGCTGAAACTCCTAGGCTTTTCTCTTGCTCTGGATTACACTGAGTGAGCAAACACTGAACTTAGCGTGCGGCAAAAGTTATAAAATTACCTCGTCCTAATCGAAAATTAATCTTCACTCGCTTATACTTCCGTAAGCATGAGAATACTGGTTGTAGAAGATAACCCCGTTTTACAAAAGCAACTCAAGCGCTCGTTGAGAGAACAAGCGTATGCCGTTGATACTGCGAATGATGGAGAGGAAGGGATCTATAAGCTGGAAAATTGGCCTTACGACTTAGTTGTACTCGATGTCAATTTACCAGGGATAGATGGATTTGAGGTTTTGCGACGTTTGCGAAAAACAAAGGAAACACCCGTAATACTCTTAACCGCACGCGATGAAGTCTATGATCGAGTGAATGGCTTGGATTTTGGAGCAGACGATTTTTTGGGTAAGCCATTTGAGATGAATGAGCTGTTGGCTCGAATTCGCTCCATTTTGCGACGCTCGAGAAATTCGACGTCACCCAACATTACGATAGGAGATATTCAGATAAATATGAATACGGGTAAGGTTTTTCGAGGGGACGAAGAGGTAGCGCTTACAAGCATGGAATACTCGATTCTTTTAAAACTGAGTTCAGAACTCGGGAAGATTATTTCGACGCAAGAATTGTTGGATGCTGTTTTGGATGAGAATGACGATAGTATGTCGAATAGTTTGAATGTGCATATATTTAACATACGTAAGAAACTGGGAAAAGACTCTATCAAAACCGTTCGAGGAAGAGGCTACTTCGTTGAGTGAGAAACAAAGGCTCATCACGTTAATCACCGCCACCACAGTTGCTGCCGCACCCAGAATCGCAGCCAGCAGTACAGTTGCCACCTGAGTTTCCTCCGCCACCTTTTCCGCCTTTCTTAAAGAGCGTGAGCAGTATAAGGAAAAGTACGACACCGCCGATAAAGAGCGTGAGCGAGGCATCTTCCTTGCTCAATTCTTTGGAGCACCCGACAACTAGTAAGCCTGCGATTAGGCTCGAAAAACTGACATGTGTCCATTTCTTTGATATAGAAATGTTGTACTCGGAAGATGAATTTCTTAGACCTGGGTTTACACGAACCTGGTTTTCAATTTTCAACCAAATTTCTGCTGGTGGAGGTGTTCCGAATTCCCTTCGATAACTTTCTAAAGTACGTTGGTATTGATTGCGAAATAAAGTCGATTGATCGGCTCCTCCTTGAGATGGATTGTGGTGTAAGTTTCGGCCTAGTATTTTCGGACAAAGTTCTCCCCAATAGGATCGAGTATAACATAGGTGCAAATGCCAAACTGCATCGACTGTTTCAGAAGGCGTAACAGGATGGTCTGCTACAACAGCAAGGTAGAGGAAGCGCTTGTATTCATCAATTGCCTTTAGCGTAAAATCGTCCGACCAGTTTTTTTCTTTGGCTAAGCGCTTTGAAAAGGGGAGCTGAGCGTCGGGTTCATCGAGCTGAAATCGCTCCAATTTTTGCCATAGGGTAGGGTCGGTAACGGGGTTAAACATTGGATTTCGAAACTATAATTTTTTTAAAATCATTCGGACGGCTCGGCCTTCCTCGCCCCACGGAGCAATATTTGTCATTTGGATTACAAGGCTTTCGTCTGGTCTTTGGGATAACTTGATTCTCCAGCCCCAGTCAGGGCCGGGAGAAGCGGGGTATTTATATTCGAATACGATAATTCCCCATTTTGTATCGAATTTGCGACAGTCCACTGTTTCCGGTTGATGCCACGAATCGTGCCACTTTATTTGGCCATTTGAGAACGTAAACAGGCCATTCTCTTCTTTGTCTTCAAAGGACCAGGTATAGTGCAGAGCCTCTGTAGTGAATTTTAGTTTACATTCGCTGATACTAACATCATTTCCAAGCGGGTCTGTCCATAGTTCCGACTGACCCTGCCATTCTGTATCAACATGTTTTTGGAGTAATTCAGTTATCGTCATGATTTAAAATGGAAGCTATTTTGAAAAATTAGAAAACTAAAATGATCCTGGATCGCTTCGTTTTGAAGAAATTTCTCTAGATAACTCTGTTATCCAGAGTGTCACCTGCGGTAAAACGTTTCAGGTTTTCCAGAAAGTGCTCGACGCAAGCTCTGGTCTCATTGTTAAAGCCGCCAGCTGTATGGGGGGTAATAAAACAGCGTGGGTGCTTCCAGAGAGGATGACTCTCATCTAGAGGTTCAGGCACCGTAACGTCGAGCCAGGCTTCGCTTACTTGATTGACATCTAATGCGTCTATAAGTGAAGCCTGGTCGACTGTTGTTCCGCGGCCAATGTTGTAGAAAACAGCCCCGGGTTTAAATTGCTTGAAGCGCTCTGCGTTAAAGAAATTTTGTGTAGCAGCGCTGTCAGGCAGGATATTGATTACGTGATCTGCTTGGGAGAGGGCGGAAGGGAGTGTGGCTTCGCTTACAATAGGAATTCCTTCGTTGCCTCGAGGGGTGCGGCGATACGCGGTGATCTCCATTTCGAAGGGAGCGAGGAGCTTGTTAAGTTGGCGGCCAATAGCCCCAAAGCCCACGATAATCGCTTTTTGTCCCTTCAGTGGAACACTGCCTTGGCGGAGTCTATTCCATTCGACAGATCCATTTGGCGTGTTGCACACCAGAGCCTGAGGTAGCTTGCGGGATTGGGCCAACATAAAGCTGAGGGCGTGATCCGCACAGGCTTCATCGTAAACGTGAGCACTATTTGATACGAACGTGCCCCGTTTTTTCATGGATGCTCTAAACTCAGGTGTATCGTATCGGGTGATGCCTGAAGAGCTAACGTGTATCCACTTCAAGGACTCAGCTTTTTCTACTTCACTCGAAATCGGCTGCCCAAAAACAACATCGGCTTCGTAAAATGAAGGCTCAAGCGCTCCAAGAGAGAGAACCGATGCTGGCTTTTTGGGAAAAATCAATTCGTGTTCGGACGCACCTTCCTTGAGGCGCTCGAGCAATTCCGGAGAAAGCTCAAAGTCGATATAGATCTTTAAAGGCATATGATTGAGATGGACCGATTTAAGTATCGAGGCAACGTTTACCCGAGGTTCGATGTCTATTTGTCAGAACGCGTTTGACTCGTTCTATTTTGATTTTGATTCCTAATTAAATAGGAATCCGGATGTTAACGAGACTTATGTGACGATACTGTATTTCCCCATCAATCCGTTAACTGACTTGGGTAAGTAGCAAATTTGTTCTAGTCTAGAAAACGATTCACATGGAATGCTCAGGTAAATATTCTGAGACTTCATAAGTTTAAATACCGAATCGTGAATTTTGGGTTTATTACCGCTAGGCTCACCTTTTCGTAGAACTTCGATCTTCCTTCTTTCTTTGATGGCTCCATCACCATGATGGTGTAGTTGAAACTGATCGGTTAAGGTGTATTCTGTGATCTCTCTTAGTTTCGCAGAGTCAAAAGGAATCGGATTATTGCTGAATGTTGCCTTCAGCTTTTTGACCATATAATTCATTGGTATTTTACTCAATTGATTGTGGCGGTAGCCGCCTCCGATATCTGAATGTACGCCTGAGAACCAGACTTCATCTACATGATCCGCCTTGTTGCATAGTGTTGGCGTAAATGGTGTCCTGCTTTCATCAATACCAAGACAATGAACTACATTCTTTACGTTAGATGAAACATCGAGATCTTTAAATAAATTCAATTTCTGAAATCCAAATCCGATATCGACTGGAATTCCGAATGCTCCGACAGTGTCGAAAATGCCTAAAAAGCTTACTTCGATATCCATTAAGGTTGTACTGCTCTTGTTGTCGTATTTCTTGTAAACGTCTTCAGTTTTTCCAGTTGATTCGTTTTTTTCTTTTTTGGTATGCACTTCTATCGAAGCTACGATACCTTCCTTTCTTAAATCGGAAGCCAGCATTCTTGCTGATGCCGATCCTCTGCTAAACCCAAAAATACTTATGGTGTCTCCTTTGCGATAGTGCTCAACGATTCCACAGTATGCACTGTCTCTAATCCGTTTTTCACTTCCGCCAAAGGCCCCTTTAAACCAAGAGCCAACCATATTGTTGTCGTCATCATTGCCGATGCCTCTATAGTAAAGAGCAACGTGTTTATCGTGGGTGATTGTGTGAGGGATGCTTTTATCAGAAAGGCTTCCTTCTAAAGATCGAAATAGTTTATAGATGTTTGTAGTAATTCCATCATTGTCCTTACCATTTTCATCATTCCAGGTGCCATCCATGAAGACTAACAAATGACGAGGACTACCGTTGTAATTTAAATCGCTATGTACTGTCTTTTTCATTGTTTGTTTTAAGTAGAGTTATATCTAATTGGCTTTGTGATAAATCCGTATTGCGGCGGTGACGATTTTTACTTCTGGAAATGACTTTTATCATCACTACTGGAGCAAGGGATGATGCACCATTGAAAAATGGATGCAATTCGTTGTTTCGACATTTTTAAACTTAAAAGGCTACAGCCATTTTTTGACTTCTGTAGCTGTTTGGCGGCCTTTGGTAAATGCCCACATTGAGGAGAATAAACCTAAATGATACTCTATATTGATTGCGAAAGTCCCGACTTGTATTTGAAGGATCCGGAACTAGCGGGGAAGGTTGCAGCCAAGCATTTGCGAGCGAAGTACCGGATTGAAAACATATCAGGAAAGCCTTGTTTAATTGTCCGATTCGATCGTTTGAGCGCAGATTTGGTAGCAACACTCAAACCAGATGCAGTTATTTGCAGTGGCTACTATACAGATCTCGATGAATACTCGGAAGAAAGTCTAAAAGGTCTTGCCTGGTTATTGCGAGAGGTGCCTGTTCCCACCTTGACGATTTGTGGCAGTTTTCAGTTAATGGGGCAAATCTGGGGTTCTCGTATCGGGCCAATGGGACCTATCCCAGTGGATACGAAAGCGAAAGCGAAAGCGGAAGCGGATGCTGATGTTTCGCCCGGGATGGCGAAGATGTTATGTAACAAGCATGAAATCGGATATTTGAAGGTATCGGTTGAGGAAAATTCGGACCTTTTCTGTGGGTTGCCAAATTCGATAAAGGTGCGACAAAATCATTACTGGGAGGTGAAGGATATTCCGAATGAGTTTGTTCTAATTGGTCAAAGCGAGGTTTGCCCGATACAGGGATTGGTGCACAAGCGATTGCCCCTGTGCGGAGTGCAATTTCACGCGGAGGAGTACAACGATGAATTTCCAGACGGGAAGCGAGTGCTAGAGAATTTTCTCAATTCAGCGATTCAGAATGCTAAGGATCAAGGATAGCCTAGGGTTCATTGAATAGCTAGCTGTTCATGACGTTGAATGGATGAGAGAATACCGAATCCTGCTAATAGCAGAACAAAAAATAGCACGATTACTCCAGCAGTCCCAAACAGCTCTGCAGTCAGTGTTAGAATAGAGTCAATGTGTCTCTTTTCTGTAGATTGCTTAGTCCTATTCGTTCCGCATTTTCATCGTTGTAAGAGAAGGTCTTTTTTTGAGTAGGTCGGGGTGAATGCGATGTGGCTACGAGTTGAAAGGCATGAGCTCCATCGATTAGACCGACTCCGATTGTCATCCTAGCAAGAAGTGCTTGGCTGCTGTTTGCCTTTGGCATAAACACGAAACGAACGATCGTGGGTAGTGCGAGAAAAGGGTTAGAAAAATTTGCCTCGAGGCAGTGTATCCAAAATGTAACATTTTGTGCTAGGGGCAACCCTTGCCTTTGTTACATGCATGAAACACACGTGTTAAGACTGTGTTAACTGCTTCTGATTTCTTGATTTTGATAAATCACTTAAGAATAAAGAGGGCTGATCCGTCCTGCAAAGTCTTGGCTTTTAGTGTATCTCATAAAGAGATACAATAATAGCAAGTGTTTCTGTTGGGCGGTTTTTTCCTCCAACAAAGAAATCAAATAATGAAAAAAGAAAACTTTGGGTTCAGGTTTGAGCCTTCAGCCAATGTCCGTGGCCTACTAAGACGAGTAGGGGCGGTTGCCGCTTTAACCCCGCTTTTGCTATTACACTCTGTGGGGTCCGGTACGGAAGAAAGTACAGAGCCAAGAGTTCTGGCCACTTATCACAGTGGTGTCTTCGACGAGAGCGCGGCTGAGATAGTAGCCTACGATCCTGACACTCACCGCCTCTTCGTCGTAAACGCGAACTCCTCCCAAATCGATGTGCTCGACGCCAGCGATCCAGCGGATCCCGTCTTGCTTGCATCGCACGCCTTCGAAGGCGCCGGCATCAACAGCGTTGCCGTTAAGAACGGCATCGTGGCGGTAGCGATCGAAAACGAAGATTCGCAAGCCGCTGGTTCGGTCGCCTTGATGGACGCGGACGGTAACCTCTACGCGACCTTCGAAGCGGGAGCGCTTCCAGACTCGGTGGCATTCTCGCCTGACGGGACGAAGGTAGTGGTTGCCAACGAAGGCGAGCCAAACGATGAATACACGATCGACCCTGAAGGTTCGGTCACCGTCATCGATCTATTGGTTAACGGATCAATCAACCCTTTCGCAGCGAGTGCGACGCAAGTCACCTTCGAGTCCTTCAACGA